>CAYREO010000001.1:0-291575 GCA_964423315.1 uncultured Eubacteriales bacterium
CACTGCGGCGGCCTAAACCTTTACCCTGTTACCCACAAGAATGTCTGAAGAACCTTTATTATGGAAAGGACTGCATAATTATCGGTTTTTGGTTCACCTATCAACAAAGTCGCGCCTCCTTTATTAATCCCAAGTATTGCGCATCGCTCCTCGTCTTCATTCATTATTGCCAATTCTGGATTGCCTGTTGGCCCATCTATGCGTAGCCCGATACGGGCCTTTCCGAGTTCATCGTAAAGCGACAGAACGGGATAGTTGGCTTGGCCATGTCCTCCACTTAGGTAGACGCGAACTCTACCATGTGAATCTCTTAAAACGATTTCATTTGCGTCACTCTGACTACTTAAAAGAGCTTAAAGCCCTCACGCAGCATCATGCCACCTAAGTGGTTGATAAATAGGCCTTATATGGGGAAAAATTGAAATGCCCCTGGGCCGACTCGAACGGCCGACACATGGATTAGGAATCCATTGCTCTATCCATACTGAGCTACAGGGGCACTCAGTGGAAGGGCCCTTACTATAGCCGAATTCGGGCCGGGTTTCAATTTGACCCAGCCCACTCCGCGCCCCGTACGGGAAAGCGCCTGATAATGTGCTTTTCAGCATAGCCCGAAAACAGAGGCCCCCGCCGTGCTTCCGGGTTCGCCCGCGACGCGTTCTCTGACCTCTACCTCTTGAAGACCTGCACCAGCCTCTTGAGGTACTCGAGGACGGACTTCTTGTTGGTGCTGTCCTCGATGGCCCCGGCCGAAAGCTCCTTGATCTTGCGCAGGGTCTCGAGGTTCGAGCGGTTGCGGGCGGCGACGATCTCGGCGATCGACTCGGCCAGCGCGGGGTTGCGCCCGAGCAGGGCCGCGAAGGCCTCGGCCCCGATCTCGATGAGCTCGGCGTCCTCGGCGACGACGACCGTGGCCGTTCGCGGGATGCCCGTGAACAGGGACATATCGCCGACGATGCCGCCCGGGCCGACCTCGAACTCGATCGTGAACCTTCGGCCGCCCTCCTCGGTGACGATCTCGCCGCGGACCTTGCCGCTCGCGACGAGGTAGCAGGTTTCGCCGCTCTCGCCCTGACGGAAGAGAACCTCGCGGGCGGCGAAGCGCCGGCGCTCGGCCCGCGAGGCCAGGTCGCGGACCTCGGACTCCGAGAGGGCCATCTCCCCGGCCCTCTCCCCTTCCTGGACGCGCAGGAACGACGAGCGGGCGAGGTCGCGGAAGTTGCGCTCCTTCTCGACCGTGGCCTCGGCGATGCGGTCGTCGCTCTGGAAGGCCCGGAGCACCCGCTTGACCTTGTTCTCGACCGGCAGGGGGATCTCAATGCCGTGGCGCCGGAACTTGGCCCAGACGATGCGGGCGACCTCGGTCGTCACGAAGTTCTTGCGGGCGTAGTCGGTGATGAAGTAGCGCAGGAGGTAGGACAGCCCGAACTCGTCGTAGCTGAGGCAGAAGGCCGCCGGCGGCGGGTCGGCTGAGACCTCCGGCACTTCGCGGGCCGCCTCGGTCAGGAGCCGGAGGACGGTCGCCGGAGGGGCTTCGAAGCCGACCTTGACGGGGAGGGTGGCGGCCGCCGTCCGGTCGGGGAGCGAGAAGTTGGTGATGGTCTGCGAGGCCACGGCGTTGTTGGGCAGGACGATGATGTTCTTGGCCCGGTCGAGGATGCGCGTCTCGCGCCAGTTCGTGTCGACGACGACGCCTTCGGTCTCTCCGACTTTGACCCAGTCGCCGCGGCTGAAGGACTTCGTGTAGTGGAGGGACATGCCGGCCAGGATGTTGCCGAGCACGCCCTGGAGGGCGAGGCCGATGACCGCGGTCAGGATGGCCGAGCCGGCCAGCAGCGGCTTGATGTCGACGCCGAGGAAGCCGTCGAGGACGTCGAAGAGGGCCGCGATATAGATGACGATGAGGATAAAGCCGTGCAGGACGCGCGGCAGAGGGAAGGGCTTGTCGCGCCGGGCGTAGGAGCGGCGGAGGAGGACGTCGGCCAGGCGGATGAGGAAGAAGACGACGAAGAAGAAGAACGCCGCATCGACGAAGGCGTGGTATTTCGGGCCGAGGGGAACGAGGGCGCGCACGGCCGGCCAGCGGAGCAGCGAGAGCACGATGAGGACCGAGGCCGGGAGCGCGAGGTGCAGGCCGAGGGGCGGTACGGCGGGCTTGGAAGGCTGGACCGGCGCGCGGGGACCGGCGGCGAGGATCTTGCGCAGGAGGGCGTAAACGAGCCCGGCCAGGCCGATGAGGGCCAGGGTGAAGAGGACCTCGACGTAGAGGGTCAGTTCCGGGGACAGGGTGTTGGCCATGGCGTCATCCTTTGGTGAGATCGAGTCCCTGGCGCGCGGCCAGGGTCCGGGGGAGGCGCCCGCGGGCGGCGGCGAGCAGGGCGTCCACTCGGTCGTCGGAATGTTCGGGGCTGAAGTGGGAGAGGACCAGCGACTTGACCCCGGCCGCGGCGGCCAGCGCGGCACCCGCGGCCCAGGTCGAATGGCCCCAGCCCCGCTTCCCGGCCTCATATTCCTCAGGCGCGTACATGGCGTCGTAGACGAGCCAGTCGGCCCCGGAGGCAAGGGCGGCGAGGCGCGCGTCGTGCCCGCTCTCGGGGTGTTCTGTGTCGGTCGCCGAGACGAGTGCCCGGCCCTCGAAATCGAGGCGGTAGGCGACGCAGCCCTGGGGATGGATGAGGGGGCAGGAGCCGACGCGGACGCCGCCGATCTCGAGGCCCGGTTCGAGGCGGTGGAAGGTCTTGGCGGCCGGCGTTTTGTCGAGGGGAACGGGGAAATAGCGCCCCGACATCAGGCCGGCGAGATGGCGCTCGGTCTCGGCCGGGGGGGCCGGGGCGTGGACGGCGATCGACGCGCGCGGTGAGAAGAGCGGCCGGAAGTACGGAAGGCCGAGGATGTGGTCGATGTGGAAGTGGGTGAGCAGGAGGTGGACGCGGAGGGGCAGGGACGCGTCGCGCGCGGCCTCGCCGAGGAGGCGCTCGCCGAGGTCCATGAGGCCCGTCCCGGCGTCGACAACGATGTATTCGCCGGGGCCGAGACGCAGGGACGCGCAGTGGGTGTGGCCGCCGTAGCGGAGCTTGTCGGCGTGCGGGGTCGGCGACGTGCCGCGCACCCCCCAGAACTCGTAGGTCATGGCGGCCCTCCCCTGCTCCTGGCTTATTTCCGGGTGATCTCGAAGACGCCGTCCCAGTCGGGGGGCGGCGGCGAAGCGGCGAAGTCGCGGCAGCGGGCGGCATAGATGGCGGCCACGGGGTCGCGGGGCGCGGCGGCGGGCGTGGCATCGGGCGCGGCAGACGCGGGAGGCGCGGCCAGACGAGCGAGCTCTTCGAAGGCGGCAAGGGCCTCGTCGAAGCGGCGGGCGCGGTACGCCTCAAGAGCCCGCTCGAAGCGGGCGACGCGCTCGGCTGTCTCGGACGCGACCTCGGAGCGCAGGCCGACGAGCTCGAAGACGCGCACGGGCTGTTTCTTGCCGACGACCCGGATGAGGTCGACCTCGCGGGCCAGGATCTCGCCGCGGACGCGGGAGTGGGTCTCCTCGCTGACCAGGTTCTCGATGCCGTACTGCTTGCAGACGCCCTCGAGGCGCGAGGCCAGGTTCATCGTGTCGCCCATGGCCGTGTAGTCGAAGCGCCGCTCGGAGCCCATGTTGCCGACGACGGCCGGGCCGGAGTTGAGGCCGATGCGCATCCGCAGCTCGTGGCCCCAGCGGCGCCGGAAGTCGTCGCGGAGGTCGGCGAGGCGGCGCTGGCAGGCCAGGGCGGCCCGGCAGGCGCGCAGGGGATGGTCGGGTTGGTCGAGGGGGGCGTTCCAGAAGGCGATGATGGCGTCGCCCTCGTACTTGTCAAGGGTCCCGCCGGAGCCGAGGATGATGTCGGTCATCTCGGAGAGATAGGCGTTGAGGAGGGCGACGAGGTCCTCGGGCGAGAGGCCTTCGGAGATCGAGGTGAAGCCGGCGAGGTCGGAGAAGAAGGCCGTGATCTCGCGGCGCTCGCCGCCGAGGCGGAGCATGTCGGGGTCGCTGAGGACGCGCTCGATGACATCGGGGCTGAGGTAGAAGCGGAAGGCGCTCTTGATGAAGCGGCGCTGGCGGCCTTCGACGCCGTAGTTGAGGAGCGAGGCGGCGATGAAGGAGGAAAGGACGGCGAAGAGGGGCGCGGCCAACTCGAGCCAGACGCCGGCGGAGAGAGCCAGGGCCGCGGCGGCCGCGGGCAGGGCCAGGACGGCGATGAGGAGGACGGCGAGGTGGGCGATCCGTTTGAGATAGGTCGTGCCCAGGCCGGCGAGAAGGGCGAGGAGAAGAAGCGCGGCGACGGTCAGAGCCGCGGGAGCCGGGCGGATGTATTCGGCGTCGAGGAGGTTGTCGAGGGCCGTGGCCAGGATCTCCATGCCGGGATAGACGCCCCCGAAGGGGGTGGGGCGGAGGTCGAAAAGGCCGGGCGCGGTCGTGCCGATGATGACGGTCTTGCCGGCGAAAAGGGCCGGGTCGATCTGGGGGGCGAGGCCTTCCTCGATCTGGGCCTGGGAGTTGATGATGGCGGCGATGGAATAAGTCTTGAAGGTCCCGATGGGGCCATGGAAGCGCAGGATCATGCGGCCGGAGGGGTCGAAGGGGACGCGAGTGAGGTCGAGGGGGTGGCAGGCGGGCTCGGCGGCAGGCGCGGCGGCGGCGGTGATGAAGTCGGCGAGGGCCAGCGGCAGGGAGGGCAGCGTGAGCGGACCGAAGCGGAAGACGAGGGGCAGGCGACGGTAGATGGCGTCGGGGTCGGGCTCGAACTGGACGTTGGCCAGGCCTCGGGCCGAGGCGGCCAAGACGTCGACCGGGAGGGTGACGGAGCGGAGAGTATGGAGGGCGCGGGGAGGGACGGGGCGGTCCGGGGAGAGCGCCGAGGTGGCGAGGGCCTCGTTCAAAACGGCGGCATCATCGGCGGAGGCGTCGGCCGCAGCGCGCTCTTCGCGGCTGAGGAAGAGGGGGAAGAAGACGTTGCCCGCGCGGGAGACGGCATCGGCCAGGTGGGCGTCGTCCTCGATGCCGTAGGCCGAGGACTCGGTCATGAAAATATCGAAAAAGACGGCCTTGGCGCCGCCGGCCGACAGGAAGTCGAGGACGGCCGAGTAGATCTGGCGCGGCCAGGGCCAGGGCAGGCCCTGCTGATCTTCGTAGACGTCGAGGCTCGTCTGGTCGACGGCCAGGAGGACGATGTCGGGGTTGGCGCGGGAAGGGTCGGCGAAAAGGCGGAGGCGGGCGTCCCAGGATTTGGCCTCGAGGCCGCGGAAGGCGCCGGCAAGCCAGAGAAGGAGCGTGAGGGCGAAGGCGGCCAGCGCGACGGCGGCGCCGCGGAGGGCCTTGCTGTGGAGCAGGCGCTCGGCGAGAGGCCGAGCTCGGGGGGCCGGGGAACGGGGCGGTCGGGAATTGCTCATGGGCGGCGCGCTCCGGTCCGGTCCCCGGTCATTTCATCCCTTTGACGGCCTCAGCGAAGCGGGCGGTGCGGACGTCGAGCTTGGCGGGAGGCGAGGCGAGGGCGTCGATCGCGGCCCGGGCCCGGGTCAGGCGGTCGGCGGCCGAGGGATGGGTCTTGAACCAGCCGGCCGCGGGGCCGGAGGGTTTGCCGGCGTCCATGGCCGCGAGGAAGTCGGTCAGGCCGGCCGGGCTGTAGCCCGTGCGCGCGGCGAAGGCGACGGCCAGGGCGTCGGCCTCGTACTCGAACTTGCGGTCGTAGCCGCGCTCGACGAGGGTCGCGACGACGTCGCCGAGGGCGCCTTCGAAGAGGCCGGTGAGCTTGGTGAGCTCGGCCGAGTTGAGCTGACCGGCGGCCTCGGCGCCGATGACCTTGAAGGCGTCGACGAGGCGCGACTTCCTGATGGACTGGAGGCCGTGGCGGGCGGCGACATGGCCGATCTCGTGGGCCAGGATGGCGGCCAGGGTCTCCTCGTCCTTGCAGAGCTTGAGGAGGCCGGTCGTGACGAAGATGAAGCCGCCGGGGGCGGCCATGGCGTTGACCTCGTCGGTGTCGAGGGCCAGGAAGTGGTAGCCGGCGTAGGTCTCGGGTCGGTCGGAGGCGTAGGCGATGGCCGTGCAGCTGATGTTGAGATAACGGGTGAACGCGGCGTTGTCGTAGGGCTTGTAGCGGGAGAGGATGTTGGCGGCCACGGCACGGCCGATGTAGTACTCCTCCTCCTCGGTGATGTCGTCGAAGGACGAGCGCAGGGCCTGGGTCGTGCGGACCAGGGAGTCGCGGTCGGATTCGGAGATCTTGCCCTGGGCGGCCAGGATGTCGGCTCCGGTCTGGACGGCGGAGCAGGAGGCCAGGGCGAGGGCGGCGGCGAGGGCAAAGAGGATCATGGGGAGGGCGCGGGGGATATGGGAGGCGCGGGGGGTGCGGGCGTTCATCTCGCACCTCCGAGCTCGGCGAGGCGGCCGCGTTTGAGGAAGGCCTCGATGTCGGCGGCCAATGCCTTGAGGGCTTCCATGCGGTCGACGGCGGCGAAGTCGGCCGCGGCATTGCGGGCCTTGTAGGCGTCCTCGACCTGCTTGTTGAAGCCCTTGGAAGCCAGGGCGACCTCGCCCGAGGTGGCTTCGGTCTTCATGGTCTGGTCCATGGCGGCCAGGGTGAACTTTTTGGTGTCGATGGCGCTCGAGTGGACCCAGCCGGTGGCCCCGGACTTGGTCTTGACCTGGAACCAGCCGTCTTTGGCGGCCGTCTTTTCGAGGGCGGCGCCGGCCTTGAGGATGGCCACGGTGGCGGCGGTGAATTTGGGCTCCTTGCGCAAGGCGGTCGTCTTGACCTTGACGACGGCCGTCTCGGCGTAGAGCAGAACGAAGACGAGGGCTACGGCCAGGACAAGGGCCCCGAGGCGTATGCGTTTGCTCATAAGCAGCTCCTTCGCGGGACTGAGGTCATCTTAAGGAAAAACCAAGAAGGGGTCAAATCTCCACTCATTAAATGAATAGGGATACGTCTCGAAGAAACATGTCCCCTCACTTAACAACTGGAGATTTGACCCCCTCTTATTGGCAGCGGGGGCAGAAGTGGGTGCTGCGGCCGGCGACGATGATGCGGCGGACGATGGCGCCGCACGACGGGCAGGGCTCGCCGGCCCGGCCGTAGACCATGTGGCTCTCCTGATAATGCCCTTCTCGGCCTTCGGCGTCGCGGAAGTCCTGGAGGGTCGAGCCCCCGTCGGCGATGGCTTCGGCGAGGATCTTGCGCATCGAGACATAGAGGCGCTCGACGGCCGGGCGGGAAAGCGAGGCGGCCGGCTTCCGGGGATGGATGCGGGCGTCGAAGAGCATCTCGTCGGCATAGATGTTGCCGATGCCTGCCAGCGCGGTCTGGTCGAGGAGGAGCGCTTTGATGCGGGCCTTGCGGCGCTTGAGAAGGGCCGCGAAATCGGGGAACCCGATCTCGAGAGGCTCGGGGCCCAGAGCAGCCAACTCGCGGCAATCGCAAGACGGATCGCCTTCGACGCAGAGCAGGAACCCGAACTTGCGGACGTCGTGGAAGCGGAGATCGTCACGGCCGTCCTTAAAGCGCAGAACGAGCCGGGTGTGATTGTCGCGCGGCTCGGCGGCCGGCGTGAGCAGGAACCGGCCGGTCATCTTGAGGTGAAAGACCAAGGTCCGTCCGCCCTCGAGCTCGATGAGGAGCATCTTGCCGCGGCGCCGGACGCCGAGGATACGGCGCCCTCTCAGAGCGGCCAGGGCCCTCGGGCCGGCCCGGCGGAGCAACGGGCGGTGGAGGAGCTCGACCGAAGCGACGACCCGGCCCCGAAGGCGCGGCACGAGCCCTCGGGCGATGGTCTCGACCTCGGGCAGCTCAGGCATAAAGCCATTCTACCAAAGGAGGACAAATCTCCACACTTGTTATGAACACGGACGCAAACCGAAGCTGCATGCCTACCCGCGAATATTTAATAAATGGAGATTTGACCCCTTCTTGATTTTCCTTTAAGATGTCCCCTCATGAAAATCAAAGCCGTCGCCGCCATGCTCCTCGGGTGGGCCGTCCCGGGCCTGGGCCACGCGATCCAGAGAAAATACGCCCGGTCGGCTGTCTTCTTCGTCTCCATCGTGGCCATGACCGCTCTCGGGCTGACCATGGGCGGGCGCGTCTATCCCTTTCAGACCGAGAATCCCCTGACCATCTTGGCCTTCTTCGCCGACCTCGGCAACGGCCTGTTCTACGCGCTGGCCCGCCTCTTCGGCTGGGGCGCGGGCGAGCTCGAACGCGCGACCTTCGAGTTCGGCACGGCCTTCATCGCCGGCGCCGGGCTGCTCAATTTCCTCGTCGCCCTCGACGCCCACGACATCGCCGCGGGGAAGAAACCATGATCCTCGAAAGCCATCTCCTGTCGCTCGTCGTCTATGCGTTCTTCGTGGCCCTGGTCATGGCCCTCATCCGCCGCACCGAGCCCAAGGCCCGCTGGCGCTACGGACTGACCCTCTTCGCGATCATGGTCCTCGGCGCCCTGGCCTTCGGCTGGTTCATGTTCCTGTTCATCAAAGGATGATCGAGCTCTTCCACATCTGGAAGCAATACCAGAAGCCCTACTGGGCCCTTACGGACGTCACCCTGCGGATCCGTGACGGCGACTTCTATTTCGTCACCGGGCCCAGCGGCTCGGGCAAGACGACCCTCCTGCGGACGATCTTCCGCGAGCTCCTGCCGACCGAGGGCCAGATCCTCATCAACGGCGTCAACATCCTGCGCATCCCCGACTCGAAGATCTACCGGCTGCGGCGGCGGATGGGCATCGTCTTCCAGGACTTCCGCCTGATGTTCCACCGGACGGTGTTCGAGAACGTGGCCGTGCCCCTCCAGGTCATCGGCGTATCGCGCAAGGAGATCCGGCGCCGGGTCTTCAACACCCTCCAGAAGGTCAACCTCCACCACAAGATGTGGGAGCTGCCGGCGCGCCTGTCCTACGGCGAACAGCAGCGGGTGTCCATCGCCCGGGCGGTCGTCAACAACCCGGAGATCATCCTGGCCGACGAGCCGACCGGCAACCTCGATCCCGAGCTGGCCTTCGAGATCATCAGTCTGTTCAAGGACATCAACAAGCAGGGGGCGACGGTCATCATCGGCAGCCACGACCGCGAGCTCATCCGGCACTTCGGCGACAACATCCTCTTCCTCCAAAAGGGCAAGATCGTGGGCAAGGAGGGGCGGGCGTGATCGAGAAGGCCAAGTTCTTCCTCCGGCTCACGGGGAACAACCTCTGGCAGTTCCGAACGCGGAACCTGTTCTCGGTGACCATCATCTGCCTGTCGTTTTTGACGGTCGGCATCTTCCTGTCGCTCGCCAACAACCTGCGGGACACGGCCCGCGAGCTGTCGAACAACCTGACCGTGGCCTTCTTCCTCGACAAGGGGGTGCCCGCAACGACAATCAAGGCCCTCCAGGAGGAGGCCGGCCAGCCCTCGTTCATTGAGGAGGTCCGGTTCGTCTCGCCGGAGGAGGCCATGGAGAAGTTCCGGGCGAGCTTCCCCGAGCTCGGCGACGTCGTCGCCAATCTCCAGGTCAATCCCTTCCCGGCATCCATCGAGGCCCGGGTCCGAAGCAAGGTCTCGGCGTCGGGGGCCGTCCTCGAGTTCGTCGACTCGATGCGGGGGCGCCCGGGGATCACCGACGTCCAGTTCAACCAGGACTGGGTCGAGAAGATGCAGGGCTTCAGCCGGCTGGCCGGGGCGGTCGGGGCCTTCTTCGGCGGCATCCTTTTGCTGACCTCGTTCTTCATCATCTCCAACGTCGTCAAGCTCAACGTCTTCGCCCGCAAGAACGAGATCGAGATCCTGCGGCTCGTGGGCTCGACGAACCTGTTCATCCGCATCCCCTTCTGGCTCGAGGGCATCACCCTGGGCCTGCTGGGAAGCCTGCTGTCGCTGGGCCTGCTGTTCGTCGTCATCCGGCTCTTCCCGTTCTACATCGGCCCGTCGCTCGGCGCCTTGCAGGACCTGCTGAGCTTCCGGTACCCCGATCTCCGCCAGGCCCTCGGCCTGCTCCTCGGTGGCGCCGCCACCGGCTTCGTCGGCAGCGCCACTTCCGTATCGAAATTCCTCAAAGTCTAAGAGGGGGTCAAATCTCCATTTATTAACAATTTCCGCACGCTCGGTCCTCGAGTTCTTGATTTTTTAATAAATGGAGATTTGACCCCTTCTTGTTGACAGGGGCGGACGCCTGTCCTAGAATCATGGCAAATGGCGGATTTGGGTCTTTATCTCAAGAGGGAACGCGAGGCCCGCAACATATCGCTCGAGGAGATCGCCTCCTCGACCAAGATCGTCCCCCGCTACCTCGAGGCCTTGGAAGCCGACCGCTTCGACATCATGCCCGGCGGATTCTTCATCAGGGGCATTATCCGGACCTACGCCCGCACCATCGGCCTCGACGAAGAGGAGGTCCTGTCCCGCTACCGCGCGGCCGGGCTCCTCTCTGAAAGCCCGGTCCCCAAACGCCAGTCCGCGCCGCCTTCGCCGCCTCATAAGGCACCCCCCCGCCCTCGGATCACCATCCCCCATCCGGCCTCCGCGGAACCGCCGATTCCCAGACTGTTTCCCGCTCACCCGCCATCGCCATCCTCCGCGCCTTTGCCCGCGCCGCCTCCGCCCACCCCGCCATCCCAAGTTTCGCTTGCGCCTCCTTGGCCCACACCGTCCGCCCTCTCTCCCCCGGGTCCCTCTTCTCCCCCCCCGCCATCTCCCGAGCCCGGGCCCGCCCCGGAACCGCTCTTCACCGATCAACCCGCCCCCTCCTCGCCGACCCGCGTCCTCTTTTGGGCCATGATCGCAGTCGCTGTCATCCTCGCCCTGTCCGTGATCTTTCTCCTGCCTAAAGCCTCGCGCCCCAAGGCCCTTCCTGAACCCGCCCCGGTCACCATTCCCTCGATCGAAGAGCCCCAGGCCGCGATCCACGACCCCCAGGCCGCCGCCTCCGAGCCCGCGCCTCAACCCGAGCCGCCGAGCGTGACCATGGAGATCTCGTTCGAGGCCGAGACCTGGATGCAGGTCTACGCCGACGGCCTCCTCAAGATCGACGGCCTCTTCCCGCCGGGCGCCAAGGCCAAGACACCGGCCGCGACCGAGCTCGTCATCCACGTCGGAAATGCGGGAGGCTTCAGCTTCCTCCTCAACGGCCGCCCCGCCAAGCCCCTCGGCCGCACCGGAGCCGTCATCAAGGACATCCGCATCACGGCCGACAATTTCAAGGATTTCCTGCAGACCCCGGAGCCCGACCCGCCCGCCGACTGACCCAACGCCGTCATGGCCACGACCGCGTGACATCATGCCCAACGACCAGACCGACGCCATCGTCCTGCGGACGACGAACTTCGCCGACCAGGACAAGATCGTCGTCTTCTTCAGCCCCAACCGGGGACTCCTCCGCGGCATCGCCAAGGGGGCCCGCAAGTTCGGCAACCGCTTCGGCAGCAGCCTCGAGCCGATGTCCGTCGTTCGCGTCTTCTACCATGAAAAGGAGCGGCGCGACTTCGTCACCGTCGCCTCCTGCGATCTCATCGAGTCGTTCTTCGACGTCCAGAAGGACCCGGAGACGGTCTTCCTCTTGACCTACTGCGCCGAGCTCATCGAGGAGTTCGCCCCGGCCCGGGCCGCCGAGGAGGTTCTCTACCGTCTCCTCCTGGCCGTCCTGCGCTCTCTCAAGGCTGGGGGCGACCGGGCCTTCCTGGCCGCCTACTTCGAAGCCTGGTTCCTGCAGGCCAACGGTCTGCTCCCCGACCTCGCCGGCTGCCGCGCCTGCCGCCAGCCGCTCGCCGCGGCCTGGCTGTCACCCAAGAAAGACGGCGCCTACTGTCCGGACTGCGCCCCGCTCAAGAAAGAGGAGCTGCCTCCCGAAACCAGGGCCTTCGTCCGCTGGGCCCGCAAGAACCCGCCTCCGGGCGTCTGCGCCCCCCTCTTCGCGCCGGAGGATATCGCCCGCATCCGCAAGGCCCTCCAATCCATGATCGTCTATCATATGGACCGCGAGCCGAGGACGCTCCAGTTCATCAAGTGACCGGCCCGTTGGGCCGCAGCCTGATCGATTCACGAGTCGAGGCGGCTGCAGATGCAAGGCGCGGAGGGTGAAGCTGTACTCCTAGTACTGCGAACCCTTCGCAACACAGCAGATGCGGCCGGATCGGCTCGCCCGGAGGGCAAAAATGCCGGTCTTTCTGAGAGGAATTCTCAAATGCCCTGATTAGCTTCGGAAAGCTGGAGATCTTTCAGATCTCGCAGGACTTAGGGAACACATCGGCATTTTTGTGAATAGGTCAGGTTAGAAGAAGATCGACAGGCCGATGAGGACCTGGTGGATGTTACCCTTCGTCGCTTCGCTGTACCATTCCGAATCATACTTATCTGTGTAGCGCATGAAGCGGTATTCGGCCCGGATGGCGGCCGCGCTGCCGACGAGGTACTTGACCCCGGCCAAACCGTCGATGGACCAGGTCTTGTGGTTGCTGCTTCCCTCGACCCATCCCAGGAACGGGATGCCGTTGCCGACTCCCGCGCCCCCGCCGATAAACGGAATGAGCTTGCCCTTCAGGCAGAAATTGTAGACGAGGTGCCCGGCCAGGAAATAGGTCGAATCTCCCTTGTCCTCGCCGATGGGGACGGTGAAGATGACCTCGGGCTCGAGCTGCAGCCCCTTCCAGATGAACCAGCCGAAGCGCACCGGGATATTCAGCAGTGTCCACGAATCTGAATACTCTCCGTTATCGTAGCTGTAGCTCCACAGCGCGATGCCCGTGCCGAGCTCGAACTTCTTGCCGGGCACCGGCTGGGCGGCGGCGAATGCCGTTCCCAAGACCAAGAGGAGGGCCAGAGACACGCACAGTCTTTTCATTATTACTCCTTTAAGATAAATCGGGCTCCCGACCCGACAACACCCCCTGACCACCTGTCATAGAGATATTAGCAGATACCCTACTCTCTGTCAACCGTTCCGGTATGAAGACCGCCTCTCGGGGGAACCGAAAGATCCAGTCGTCGAGCCTGAAGACGTAAGCGGGAACGGGGTTATTTCTTGATGGTCGAGATGAACTCCTCGACCTCGGGGATGCCGCCCTGGAAGATGAGGTAGCCGTTGGAGGGCTCGCGCTCGGTCGTCTCGCCGGCGATCGGGGTCAGCATGATCCGCCGGACCTCCTCGAGGTCGTTCGTCTGACCCAGCGCCCACGCGAGCTTCACGTACGCCACCTCGGGCAGCATGTTGGCCGCCGGGATGACCCCGAGCTCCATCATGTCCCGTCCCGTGTCGTAGACGTACATCTGGACGTAGCCCCACAGCGTCTGGACGGTCATGTAAACGGCGATGCCCTTCTCCCGGCACCGCTTGAGAGCCGGGTAGAGCGGCTTGTTGACGTGTCCCAGGCCCGTGCCGGCGATGACGATGCCCCGGTAGCCGTTGTCGACGAGCGAGTCGATGATGTCCGGCTTCATGTTCGGGTAGTAGTAGACGATGGAGACCATCTCCTCGAACGCCGTGTTGATCTTGACGTTCCGGTCGCTTCTCCGCCGCTTGTAGTCGTGCCGCAGCGGCGTGATCTTCTCCCGGCTGACCATGGCGATGGGAATGTCGCCGATCGTCCGGAACGTCGACCGGTAGCTCGAGTGCATCTTCCGGACCCGCGTCCCCCGATGGAGCAGCCCGTACATGTCCGAGGTCGGCCCGAACATGCAGACCATGACCTCGGCGATGTCGCTCTCGGCGGCCGTCTTGACGCTGTGCATGAGGTTGAGCGCGGCGTCGGACGACGGCCTGTCGCTCGAGCGCTGGGACCCGACCATGACGATGGGCACCGGCGAGTCCTGGACCATGAACGACAGGACGGCCGCCGTGTGGTGCATGGTATCGGTGCCGTGGCCGATGACGATGCCCTGGACGCCCTTCTCGATCTCCCGCCCGATGGCCTTGGCCGTGGCGATGTACTGCTCGGGCCCCATGTTCTCGCTGAAGACGCCGAAAAGCTTCTCGGTCTCGAGGTTGCAGATGTCGGCCAGCTCGGGCACCGATCCGTAGAGCTCGCCCGGCGAGAAAGCGGGGATGACCGCCCCCGTCCGGTAATCGAGCCGGCTGGCGATCGTCCCCCCCGTGCCGAGAAGCTTGACCATGGGTTTGCCGGGGTCGTAAGGGAAGTCTTTCTCGGGGATCTTGTAATGGGCCTCCTTGCGGCCGCTGATCTTGACCGACTCGATGGACCGGGCCAGAAGGCCGATGTTGTAGCCCGAACGGAGCTTGATGACGACGTGATAGGGATCGGCCGTCTCCGAGCGCGGCAGGATGATGCCCGTGTAGGTCCCGCGCGAGGTGGTGATCTCGACGTCGCTCCAGACCATGGCCCCGAAGCCTTTGAGCACGGCCAGGGCCTCGCCCCGGTAGCCCTTGTAGGAATCGTCGCCGGCCATCTCAGCTTCTCCCCTTGCCGAGCGCCGCCGCGACCCGCGGCGCGACCTCGGCCCCGCCGACCCGCTCGCGCAGGGCCGGCATGACCAGACCCATCAGGACATGGGCTATCCTATCCGGGTTGTGAAGGGCCATGCCGCCGAGCCGGGCGCAGGACCGCCCGATCTCCGCCTCGACCTCTTCGGCCCCCGGCGGGGGCGGCCACGCGTCCGGGACCGGGACCGCCTCGCCGCGGGCGGCTTTCTCCATCAGCGCGTAGATCCCGTCCCGCGAGATCTTCCCATCGCGGTAAAGGGCGAAGATCGACCGCAGGGTCGCGTCATCGAGCCGACCGGCATCGAGGCCCTTGCGCCGGATCCTCTTCGTGAACTGGACGAGGGCCACCGAGACAACGACGGGGTCGAGCCCCCACTCCTTGACGAGCGTCTCGAACAGGCCCGCGCGCAGCGACATGGCCAGGGGCTGGATGACATCAGCAGGAACGCCGATCTCCGCGTACCAGGCCTCGCGCGTCCAGATCGGGACGGGCAGCTTCCCGCGGATGGCCGCCAGGCGCTCTTCGGTGACCTTGATCGGCGGCAGGTCGGTGTCGGGATACATGCGGTCCGGGCCGGGCAGGATGCGCTCGAACCCGTTCGTCCCGTCGCGCAGGGCCTGGCGCGTCTCCGAGGGGATGCCGACCGTCGCTTCCTTGGCCCGGATGGCGATCTCCTGGGCCCCCGTCCGGGCGTCCTCCGCCCCGCCCCAGACGACGACCAGGGTGTCGTCCTTGGTCGCCCGCAGGGCCTTGCGGACAGCCTGCCATTCGGCGCTCGAGAGGGTCTCGGAGGGGCTGTCGGAGTGGACGATGTTCGGCAGCCGCGTCAGGCAGGCGACGACCCGCACGCGGTCCGAGATCTCCCTCGAGAAACGGGTGTTGGTCTGCGTCTGCCAGTTAAGAAGATCGCGGAAGCCGCGCAGGACGACGCCCTGGGCGATCTCCCCGGCCTCAAGGGCGTTGCGGACCGGCAGGTAGCTCGTTCTCTGGAGGAGGCGGGTGACGTCCTCGGCGGCGGACTCGAAGCTCTCCGGAGTGATCCCCCGGCGGTGAAGCTCCGTCCTCAGCCGCAGGAGGTTCCACTGCCGCATGGCCTCGTGGTGGACGAGGAGCGGGATGCGCGGGATGCGCGGCACACCCTTGATCTCGACCCGCGTCCCCCCCGTGACGCTGACGTTGACATCCTCGCGGGCGGCGCCGATGCCCGTCCGGACCTGTCCCGTGCTGCGGACGAGACGGCGGCAGATCTGGGCGACGTCGGCGACCTCCTGGGGCGTGCGCATCTCGGGCCCGGTGACGGTCTCGATGAGCGGCATGCCCAGGCGGTCCGTGATGTAGGTCCGCCGGTGGCCGACGTCGCTGACCTCGCGGCAGGCGTCCTCCTCGAGCCCGAGCTGGACGATGGGGATGCGCCGGCCCTTGTAGGGGATCCAGCCGTTGACGCCGACGATCGTCGTCCGCTGGAAGCCGGTCGGGATGCTGCCGTCCAGGTACTGCTTGCGGGCGATGTGGAGCTCGTCGACGAGGTTGAGGTTGTAGAGCATGGCGATGCCCAGGGCGATGTCGAGGGCCTGTTCGTCCATCATGAACGGCGGCGTGTCGTCCATCTCGTACGTGCAGACGCTCTCCCGGTTGATACGGTAGATGATCTCCTTCTTCGTCTTGAACTCCATGAGGGCCGTGCCGTCGTACTCGCCGAGCTCGGACAGCGTCGGGCGCATGTGGCGGAGGATCTCGGCGTCGAACGCGCGGCTGTAGAGGCCGGCGGGGCAGCGGCAGAAGAGCTTCTTGGCGGTCAGCAGCTGCTGGTGGATCTCGAGGCCGGAGCGGAAGCCGACCTCGGCGTAGTCCGCCTCGGTCATTTCGGTGAACGGCTTGAAGAGGAATTCGCTCATGGGTCCTTGCCCGTGGTCCGGGTGTCAAAGGCAGAGATTATACCACAACTCCGGGGCCGCCTTTTCAGCCGAAAAAGAGCACCAGCGCCTGGGCCGTGAACAGCCGCAGGATCATCGTCAGCGGGTAGACGGACACGAAGGCCATGATCGGGCCGTCCGACTCCGGGGCCAGGGAGCCGGCGTAGGCCAGGGCCGGCGGATTGGTCATGCTCCCGGCCATGAATCCCGCGACCGACAGGAAATCGATGCGGAAGAAGAACCGGGCCGCCAGGACGGCCAGGGCGACGGGGACGAGGGTGATGAGGGCCCCGCCGAAGATCCAATAAAGCCCGCCGTCGAGGAGCGTCGCGACGAATCCCTTTCCCGCCCGCAGTCCGACGCAGGCCAGGAAGAGCGAGATGCCGAGGTTGCGGAGCATGAGATTGGCGCTGAGCGGCATATGCCATACGAGAGGCCCGAGGCTCCCGACCCGGCTGAGGACGATGGCCGCGATGAGCGGCCCGCCGGCCAGGCCGAGGCGGAAGGGCACGGCCATGCCGGGCAGGTGAAGGGGGACGTGGCCCAACAGGATGCCCAGCACGATGCCGATGAAGATGGGGATGAGCTGGGGCTGGTCGAGCCGGCCGCTCGCGTCGCCGAGGTCGTGGGCCAGCCGCTCGATGGCCGGCACGGTCCCGACGATGACCAGGACGTCGCCGTACTGGAGCGTGAAGTCCGGGCGGGGGGAGAACTCCTGGCCGGTCCGGATGATGCGCGTGACGAGCACCCCGTAGTCCTCCCGCAGATCGAGCTCGTGGACGGACTTGCCGATGACCTTGCGCCGGGTGACGACGACCCGGCGGCTGGTGAACCCGGAGGCGACCTCCCGGAGGTCCACGGGGCTCTCGACGCCCACGCGGGCCTTGAAGCGCTCGATCTTCTCGGGCGTGCCCACGGCGTGGAGGATGTCGCCCAGACGGAGGGTCGTCAGGGCCCGCGGCACCTCCGGGACACCGCCCGCGTGGGACAGCCGCGAGACGACGACCCCGCCGCCGATCTCGCCGACGACCTTGGCGACCGGCGCCCCGTCGATCTCGGCGTTGCGGACCTCGAGGTTGACGGCCTGGAGGCGAGGGACATCCTTTTCCCGGGCGGCCTCGAGCTTGCGGGCCTCGGCCTCGAGATCGACCCGGAAGACGAGCCTCAGGGAGGCGATGCCCAGGATGATGCCCAGGACGCCGAAGGGATAGGCCATGGCGTAGGCCATGCCGGGGACCTCGACGAGGGCCGCGGTGGATTCAGGCATGAGCTGGAGCGCCTGCTGGACGGCGGCCAGACTGGGGGTGTTGCTCGTGGCCCCGGCGAAGATGCCGGCCGCGGCGGCCATCGGGACGCCCCCGAGCCGGCTGAGGAGCAGGGCGATCGCCCCGCCGCCGAGGACGACGAAGGCCGCCAGGCCGTTGAGAGCCAGCCCGTGTCTGCGGAGGGATGACAGCAGGCCTGGGCCGACCTCCTGGCCGACGCTGTAGACGAAGAGGATGAGGCCGAGGTCGCGGGCGAAATCCAGGATGACGGGATGGATGGAGATCCCGAAGTGACCGAGGACGAGGCCGACGAACATGATGCCGGCGATGCCCAGGTTGGCCTGCAGGACGCGCAGGCTGCCCAGGACGAGGCCCAGAGCCCCGGCCAGGCAGAGGATGACCAGGGCCTGGACGACGGAATCGGAGGCGAAAACGCCGGCGGCCCAGCTCATCGGGACGGCCTTGGGGCTACAGGAGCGAGAAGGCCACGGTCAGGCCGGCCATGACGATGGCCACCATGCTCATGAGCTTGATGAGGATGTTGAGGCTGGGGCCGGCCGTGTCCTTGAACGGGTCGCCGACCGTGTCGCCGATGACGGCCGCGCGGTGGGCGGGCGAGCCTTTGCCGCCGTGGGCCCCCTCCTCGATGTATTTCTTGGCGTTGTCCCAGGCGCCGCCGGCGTTGGCCATGAAGATGGCCAGGACGAAGCCGGTCGAGGTCGCCCCGATGAGCAGACCCATGACACCGGCGACACCGAGCAAGAGGCCGGTGACGATGGGCGTCGCGATGGCCAGGAGCGAAGGCAGGATCATGGCCCGCTGGGCGCCGCGGGTCGAGATGGCGACGCAGCGGGCGTAGTCGGGCTCGGCCTTCCCTTCCAGGATGCCGGCGATCTCGCGGAACTGGCGGCGGACCTCGTCGACCATGCGGGCGGCGGCCTTGCCCACGGCGTTCAGGGCCAGGCCGCTGAAGGAGAAGGCCATCATGGCCCCCAGGAAAATCCCGACGAGGACGATGGGGTTCATCAGGGTGATGTTGTAGAAGCGCATGTAATCCGGGAAAGAGGCGGTGGCCGTGTCCATGGTCGTGCCGTCGACGAAGGTCAGAACGGTCCGGCCGATGCGGAGCAGGCCGACCTTGAGCTCCTCGACGTAGGAGGCCAGAAGGGCCAAGGCCGTCAGGGCCGCCGAGCCGATGGCGAAGCCCTTGCCGGTGGCGGCGGTCGTGTTGCCGAGGGCGTCGAGGGCGTCGGTCCGCTTGCGGACCTCGGCCTCGAGGCCGCTCATCTGGGCGTTGCCTCCGGCGTTGTCGGCGATGGGGCCGTAGGCGTCCGTCGCCAGGGTGATGCCGAGGGTCGAGAGCATGCCGACGGCGGCGATGCCGATGCCGTAGAGCCCCTGGGCGACATTGGTGACGTCGAAGTGGGCGGCGGACAGGAAAGCGAAGACGATGCCGAGGATGACGGCCAGGACCGGGATGGCCGTCGAGATCATGCCGACGCCGAGTCCGGCGATGAGGACGGTGGCCGGGCCGGTCGTGGCGTTATCGGCGATCTTGCGGGTCGGCCGATAGGAATGGGAGGTGAAGTACTCGGTCGACTTGCCGATAACGAGGCCGGCGGCCAGCCCGACGACGAGGGCGAACCAGATGCCGATCGGCAGTCCGAGGCCCCGGATGATGAGGTAGGAAAAGACGACGATGAGGACCGAGCTGCCGTTGATGCCGCGGCCCAGGGCGCTGAGGAGGTTCTTTTGGGTCGCGTCCTCGCGGGCCCGGACGAGGTGGATGCCGAGGATGGAGAGCAGGGTGCCGACGGCGGCGATGGCCATGGGGGCGACGACGGCGTTGAGCTGGAGGGTGCCCTGGCCGAGGAAGGCGGCCGCGCCGAGGGCCATGGTCGCCAGGATCGAGCCGGCGTAGGACTCGTAGAGGTCGGCGCCCATGCCGGCGACGTCGCCGACGTTATCGCCGACGTTGTCGGCCACGGTGGCCGGGTTGCGCGGGTCATCCTCGGGGATGCCGGCCTCGACCTTGCCGACGAGGTCGGCCCCGACGTCGGCGGCCTTGGTGTAGATGCCGCCCCCGACGCGGGCGAAGAGGGCCTGGGTGGAAGCGCCCATGCCGAACGTGATCATCGTCGTGGTGATGATGATGAGGTTGTGGCCGTCGTCGGTCAGGGGGTAGAAACGCCGGAGGATGAGGAACCAGACGGCGATGTCGAGGAGCACAAGGCCGACGACGGTCAGCCCCATGACGGCGCCGCTGCGGAAGGCGACCTTGAGGCCGCTGTTGAGAGATTTGCGGGACGCCCAGGCCGTGCGGGCCGAGGCGTAGGTCGCCGTCTTCATGCCGAAGAAGCCGGCCAGGCCCGAGAAGAAGCCGCCGGTCAGGAAGGCGATGGGGACCCAAGGATTCTGGACCCTGAGGACGAAGGCCATGAACGAGAGCAGGATGATGAGGGCCACGAAGACCATGGCCACGACCTTGTATTGCTGCTTGAGGTAGGCCATGGCGCCCTTGCGGACATAGGAGGCGATCTGGGCCATGCGTTCGGTGCCCTCGCTCTCCTTCATCATCCGGGAGAAGAACAGCCAGGCGAAAAACAGGGCGAAGACCGAGCCGATCGGGGCCAGCCAGAACAATGTGTCAGCCATGGAAACCCTCCTTGTCGTCCGGGCGGGCCCGGATAGTCATCACCTATCGGTGGATGATCATGGATATAACGGATGATCCGCTCAAATGAAGCGCTAATCTAGCACAGCCGGCCTTTCCCGTCAAATCCAAATAGGGGGACATGATACCTATTACCCTATTTCCCCTCTGTAAGAAATAGGAAATGGGTATCATGTCCCCCTATTCAAAGATGGCGAAGCGACGGCGGCTGTGCCGACATCAGCAAATGGCATACACAATACCCTGCCATCACTAGAATTTTCTTGATTTTAGGCTGATTATTGGGTTAACAATAGTTAACCACAAGACGGAATCTGAGCATCTGAAATGGGCAAGAACAGGGCTTCTGAAAGGCGAACGTATTACTCGGTCCCTCAAGCCGCCGTGCTGCTAGGGATCAGCAGGATCGCTGTTTTCAAGAAGGTCAAGTCCGGCGAGATCAAGGCCATCAGGATCGGCAGGAGCTACGGGATCCCTGCCTCCTCTATGCGACACGTATCCGGAAAATCACTGACCCCCGAAAGGACAGGATCAATAAAGCGAGAGGTATGACCATGCGGCGAAAGAGCTTTCGGATGATGGTGTTTGCGGCAGCCGGTATTATGGCGGGAGCTGCGTTGATGGCGGCCGGGATCGTTGTGGCCGTCGTCGGGTCGAGCGCGACGGTCGGGGTCCAGGAGGCGAAGTACGGCGTCGGCGATTGGGACCCGGAGTCGGGCCTGGGCAACCACCGGGCCGTGGTGCGGATCGAGGCGTCATCGGCGCCCCCGGTCAAGCTCTCCGTCCCGGAAAAAGGCGTAAAAAAGGCGGCCGCCGCGACGGCGCCACAAGCGGCCATCAAGGCAGGGGCTGCCAGGTCCACGGCGGTCCGGGTGCGCATCCCGTGGCGAAGACGGGACATCGACCCCGACACGAAGAACATCCTGGTCATCGACGCCGCCTCGGGAGAGCGCGTCCTCAACGTCCTGCCTCTTGAGGTCAACCGGGAGTTCGGCGACATCGTCTTCGAGCCGGTGACGGTCCCCGGCGACTATCATGTTTACTACATGCCTTACAAGTCCGAGGGCCGTAAGAACTATCCCAACGTCAAGTACGACCAGCCCGAACTGACGGCCGAACCGGCGTGGCTGGAGGCCGTCGGGCTGTCCGGGAATCCCGTGCCGGCCGCGGCCCTCGAAGCCCTGCCCCGGGCCGAGGTCTCCGAGATCCAGTCGGTCGACGAGTTCAGCTCGTTCCATCCGATGGAGGTCATCGCCACGGCGGCGGAGACCGAGGCGCTCCTTGCGGCCCATCCCGGGACACCCTATCTGCTGTTCCCGGAGGACCGCCGCTTCTCCATCCGCATGACCGAAGACCTGCCGCATCGCTGGACCGTCGTCGGGCCGCGAGGCGCGTTCCGCGGCCGGGCCGCGCGCGGCGAGTACTACGCGTTCCAGATCGGGGTCTGGGCGGCGCGCCAAGCCATCGAGGATCTCGAGGTGAGGTTCTCGGATCTCGTCCATGAAGCGGTGCAAAGCGACGAGGGCTCGCCCGCCCCGCGCACACGCATCGAAGCTTCGGCCATGAACTGCCTCAACACGGGCGGGATCGATTGGGACGGCTCGGTCATCACGAAAGCCGTTCCCGTTGGGCGGGGCAAGGTCCAGGCCCTGTGGTGCGGCGTGGACGTCCCCAAGGACGCCCGCCAGGGCGTCTTCCGGGGCGCCGTGACGATCGCGCCCAAGGGGCTGCCGGAGACGATCGTCGCGGTCGAGCTCGAGGTGACGGAGGAGGTCCTCGAGGACCGCGGGGACGGCGACCCGTTCCGCATGACGCGCCTGCGCTGGCTCGACTCGACCCTGGCCCAGGACGACGGGATCGTGCCTCCCTACACGCCGCTGGCGGTCGACGGCTGGACGGTGAGCTGCCTGGGGCGCTCGCTGTCCATCGGGAAGGACGGCTTGCCGGCCCGCATCCGGAGCTATTTCGCACCCGAGATGACCGGGATCGGGGCCGCGCCGGTCGAGCTTCTCGCGTCGGCGTTCAAGCTCCGCGTCCACGACGGCGAGAAGCGGGAGCCCGACTGGACGGCGGCCGCGTCGGGCCCGCGCTGGATCAAGCAGGCCCCTGGGACCGTCGAGTGGGAGGCCGGGAACCGGGCCGAGGGTCTGCGGATGAGCGTCCGCGGCCGGATGGAGTTCGACGGCTTCGTCGGCTACCAGGTCGCCCTGACCGCCGACCGGGACATGGACGTGTCCGACATCTGGCTCGAGGTGCCGCTCCGTGAGGAGGCCGCCCGCTACATGATGGGTCTGGGCTTCAAGGGCGGCGCGAGGCCGGAGAGATTCGACTGGTCGTGGGACCGGACGAAGAACCAGGACGCCCTGTGGCTGGGCGCGGTGAACGCCGGGGTGCAGATCTCATGGCGCGCCGAGAATTATTCGCGGCCGCTCAACACGAATTTCTACCTCAGCAAGCCGCTCAATATGCCGCCTTCGTGGTGGAACGAGGGCCGGGGCGCGGTCGCCGTGCGGACGGTTGCGGAGGGCGGGGACGTGAAGGCGACGGGGGGAGCGGCGGACGCGGCGGCGAAGGCGAAGAAGGCGGGCCGGCGCGTCGTCGTCCTCAGCGCCCACTCGGGCCTGCGGTCGATCAAGGCCGGAGAGACGCTCCACTTCGATTTCACGCTGCTGCTGACGCCCTTCAAGCCGCTCGAGCCGGGGCGTCATTTCCGCGAGCGCTATTACCACGCCTTCAAGCCGCTCGACGAGGTCGCGGAGACGGGGGCCAATGTCATCAACGTCCACCACGCCAACGACATCAACCCGTTCATCAACTACCCGTTCCTGCGGGTGCCGGAGATGAAGGCCTATATCGACGAAGCCCACCGGCGCGGATTCAAGGTCAAGATCTACAACACCATCCGCGAGCTCTCGAACCGGGCGCCCGAGCTCTTCGCCCTGCGCAGCCTGGGGCACGAGGTGTTCTCGGCCGGGCCGGGCGGCGGGTATTCGTGGCTCCAGGAGCACCTCGGGGGCGACTACATCGCGGCCTGGTTCGTCCCCGAGCTCAAGGACGCGGCGGTCATCAACAGCGGCATGTCGCGCTGGCACAACTACTACATCGAGGGGCTCGACTGGGTGGCGCGGAACGTCGGCATCGACGGGCTCTACCTCGACGACGTGGCCTTCGACCGGACGACGATGAAGCGGGTGCGCAAGGTCCTCGACCGCAACCGCAAAGGGGCCCTCATCGACCTCCACAGCGCCAACCAGTACAACGTGCGTGACGGGTTCGCCTCGAGCGCAAATCTTTACATGGAGCATTTTCCCTTCCTCGACCGGCTTTGGTTCGGCGAGTATTTCGACTACGACGGCAGCGGCGCCGATTATTGGCTGGTCGAGCTGTCCGGCATCCCGTTCGGGCTGATGGGCGAGATGCTCGAGAAGGGCGGCAATCCGTGGCGCGGCATGGTCTTCGGCATGACCAGCCGCCTGCCGTGGGCCGGAGACCCGCGGCCGCTGTGGAAGATCTGGGACGAGTTCGGGATCGCCGACAGCGAGATGATCGGCTGGTGGGCGGAGAGCGGACCGGTCCGCACGGGGAACGCGGATGTCCTGGCGACGAGCTTTGTCAGGCGTTCGGGGGACGCGACCTCCCTCCAAGCCTATAGGAATTCAGGGGGGGCGCCTTCTACGGCGGGAGCGGCAGGGGCACCCGAACGAAGCACTGGGACGCCGGTCGGAGCGAACACGGGGGAGCACAAGGTCCTCATCGCCCTGGCCAGCTGGGCTAAAGAGCCTGTCGACGTGCGGCTTACGATCGACTGGAAAAGGCTGGGACTCGATCCCAAGCGGACCGGGCTGCGCGCCCCGGCCATCGAGGGCTTCCAGGAGGCCGCCGAGTACAAACCCGGCGACCCCGTCCGCCTCGAACCCGCCAAAGGCCGGCTTCTCATCCTCCGCTGACCAATGTTATTTCGGGGACACAATCCCCATTTCCGAATTTCCGCGATGATAGGGCTTTGCCTCCCGTCTAACAGGCAGGGAGGGGCTAGATCCGTCAGCCTCTGATACGACTGATGAGATTCCCGGCCTTGGCCAAGCGTCTCTTTTAACGTCACGAAAACACTTGACTCTCGAAAGGAGAAAGTATATATGTATGGTATATACCTCGGGAGTTATGAAATGAAAACGGCCCGGCTCTTCCGCAACGGACAAAGCCAGGCGGTGCGCCTGCCCAAGGAGTTCCGCTTTGAGGGCGAGTTCGTCTATGTCAAGAGATCCGGCCGGGCCGTCGTTCTTCTGCCGGCCAAGGGCCTCTGGAGCTCACTCGTCGAAAGCCTCGACAAGTTCTCGGACGATTTCATGGCCGACCGCGCCCAGCCCCCGGCCCAGGAACGTGAGGGCCTCTGATGCGCTTCATGCTCGACACGGACACTTGCATCGCTCTCATCAAACGGAAGCCGCGCTCGTGCCGCAGCCGCCTGATGTCCCTTGCCCCGGGCGAGGCTGGCATTTCGACGGTCACTCTGGCCGAGCTTCGCTACGGAGTGGCCAAAAGCGCCCAACGCGAAAGGAACGCTGCGGCCCTCGATGAATTCCTCCTGCCCCTGGACATCGCCGTTTTCGACGAGGCGGCCGCCGCAAGCTACGGAACGGTCCGAGCCGCGCTCGAAAGAGCCGGGGCCCCCATCGGCCCCCTCGACACCCGGATCGGGGCCCACGCCCTGAGCCTCGGGGCCACGCTCGTGACCCACAACACGCGTGAGTTCCGCCGGATCCCCGGCCTGGCCTGCGCCGACTGGCTCTCCTGAAGCGGGCCGGCTCAGAACTTGTGCCTCGCGCCGAGCTCCTCGAGCTTCAGGCGGACGGAGACGACGTACGGCGGCTCGCCCTCGGTCCAGTGGCCGTAGGTCGTCAGGACGAATGTGCCGTCCGGAAGGACCTCGACGCCGGGGTAGGCGCAGTCGGCGTCCTTGGTGTTGTCCATGAGCCGGACGCGGCATTGCCCCTCCCGGCCGCGCACGATGTCGTCGAACGTCCCGACCCAGGCGACCCAATCGCCCCGCGTCGGGCTGTCGTGGGCCATATCCCGGAACGATACGAGCAGCCGCTTGTCCGGCGCGTAAGCGCCGACGTGCCGGTCGCCGGTCAGGGCTCCGGGCAGCTCGCGAGGCTCGCTCCAGGTCCGTCCCTCGTCCTCCGAGAACATGACGAACGAATTGCGGGTCCGGCTGTTCTCGCGCAGCAGCGCCGCAAGCCGCCGTCCGTCCGGCGAGCGGATGACGCCCGGCTCGCAGAGGTGGACCTCGCTCGACCGGTAAATCGCCTCCGGGAACGACCAGCTCAGCCCGCCGTCGTGCGAGAACGTCTTATAAAGCGTGAACACAGGCGGTTTCTCCGGCCGCGGCTCCTGCGCGAAAAACCGCCCGTCGTCATGGAACATGGCCAGGTACCGGCCCGGCCCTCCGCCGCGAAGCTCGACGACGCTCGACATGACGACGATGCCGCCCCACTCCCCCGCCGGTTCGAGCGGCGTCCACGTCAGCCCGTCATCCTCCGAGACCGACAGCCGCGCCGGGTAAAGCCCCGACCAGAGGATCAGCCTCTTTCTCCCGTCCGGGCCGACGACCCGATGGATGGTCGGCGTCTCGAGCGAGGTCGCCCAGTTGTCCGGGACCGGCAAGCGATCGCTCCATGTCAGCCCTCCGTCCTCGCTCCGCTTCATGACGATGGCCCCCCGGCCGTGCCCCTTGGGATAGACCGCGATCATGGTCCGGCCGTCCTCGAGCAGGACGGT
Organism: uncultured Eubacteriales bacterium; assembly: GCA_964423315.1. GTDB lineage: Bacteria > Acidobacteriota > Aminicenantia > Aminicenantales > Saccharicenantaceae > RBG-16-66-30. The sequence goes on from CAYREO010000001.1 coordinate 26,067, forward strand.
CGTGGGATGGCCCAGATACTGCCCCGGCTCGCGGTCGACCACAACCTGCCGTTCCGTCTCGCCGGCCAGGTCGACGAACGGAAGGGAGTACCCCCGCGCGACGGCCGCCGGCAGCGCGGCCCGCTCCGGCCGGGACTCCCGCCGGCAAGCCGGGAGCATTGCGAAGGTCACCAGCACAGCCGCCGCGGCCAGGCCGCCCAGGGCGCCCGCAATCCGCTTTTTCCTCCCGATGGCGGGCGCGGGCCGTCCGGTCGCCGCCCTCGCCTCCAGCACAGCTATAACGCTCATCGCCGCGCGTACCTCCGTCCTCATCCGTAAAGCCTCATCAGCCAGCGGTTGAGGGGGGCCAGCGGCGCGAACCGCTCGAAGCAATAGTCCACGAGGCGCGCCGAATAGAACTCGTTCGGGATCTTCGCCTCGAACCCGGCGTAGAGGCCCTTGTGCTTGAGGAGCTCCGCGTTGCGGTGGCCGGCGTCGAATCCCGCCGGAACCTTTTTATAGTGCTCCCCCCCGATCGCATATCCCGGAAGGCCGCCGATGGCCTCGACGATTCTCGCGATCTGCGCCCCCCGCTTCGGGTCGACGACCGCGCTCCGGTACCGGCCGAGCAGGGCGTCGGGGATCATATACATCCCGCCCCCGATCATGATGTCGGGCGGCTCGAGGTGGAAATAGAACCCGGCCGACTCCATCTTGGGCCGGGCGCCTTCCCAGAAGTAGATCCCCAGGTTCGTCTTGTAAGGGGTCGGGTCGAGGCTGAAGCGCGTGTCGCGGTTGAGGCGGAAGATGGACTTGTTGACCCGCGGCACGGCCACGATCCGCGGCGCGATCCCCCTCAGCCTCTCCCCCATGGCCGTGACGAAGAGCTTGGCCGGGGCCATCACATGCGCCTCGTACATCCCCCGGTTCCGCTCGAACCACTCCTTGGTGTTGTTCTGTCGCAGCCCGTTGAAGAACCGGACCGTCTCCTTTGTGAATCCGGAAAACGCGGATGATTCGCTCATGGACCCTCCCGCCGCTATTCTATGCCCTCACGCCCTCCGATTCAAACGAAGTCCGCCGCAGGCCCGGGCCCTGGAGGGCCTTCCCGAACCGGGACGATGCGCATGGTCCGCCCGTTGCCAGCCGAGCGGCCGGTATGATATAAATCCGGCCTGCGGATCCCGATGTCCGGACGCTGACGACGGAGGCGCGCATGAAGGCCGTTCGAGCCCTGGTTTCCCTGCTTCTGGCGGGCCTCGCGTTCTGGGCCCTCGACAACCGCCACGGCACGTTCCCGGCTCTCGGCAGGCTCCTCGACCCGTTCACGGGATTCTGGCGGAACGGCGAGCGCGTCGACCGCATCCCGGCGAAGCTCGTCATCCCCGGCCTGCGCGAGGAGGTCCACGTTATCTGGGACGACCGCCGCGTTCCCCACATCTTCGCCGCGAACGATCACGATCTCTATCTCGCCCAGGGCTATGTCGCGGCCTCGCTCCGGCTCTGGCAGATGGATTTCCAGGCCCTCTATACGGCCGGCCGCATCTCCGAGGTCGTCGGTCCGCTGGGGCTGAGGCAGGACATCTTCAACCGCCGTTTCGGGATGGCCTGGGCCGCGGAGAGGGCCTTGGACGCGTTCCGCAGCGACGTCCGCACGCGGGACGCCATCGAAGCCTTCACCGCGGGGGTCAACGCCTGCATCCGGAGCCTGGGCCGCAAGCGCCTGCCCGTCGAGTACAAGATCCTCGACTACCGGCCCGAACCGTGGACGGAGCTCAAGTGCGCCCTGCTTCTCAAGGCCATGTCGTACACCTTGGCCTCCGGCAACCGGGACGCGGCCATGACCGAGGCGAAGGACGCGCTCGGCGAGGAGGCGGTCGACCGGCTCTTTCCCTTCTTCCCCCCTCTCGTCGAGCCGGTCGTTCCGCCGGGGACCGCCTTCGACTTCGGGCCGCCGGCGATGTCGGCGGGGAGCGGGACGAGCGGGCCGGCCGGGGATGATCGGGATGACGACGCCGCTCTCGACCCGGGCCATGCCATCGTCCCTCCGCCGAGCGGGGTCACGCCTTCGCCTTCGCTCCTTTCCTCCGGTTTCCTGCCCGGCCCCGGGGTCGGCAGCAACAACTGGGCGTTGTCGGGGAAGCGGACCCGCAGCGGATCCCCCATCCTCTGCAATGACATGCACCTCGAGCTGGCCCTGCCGGCCGTCTGGTACGAAGTCCAGCTCACGGCGCCCGGGATGAATGTTCGGGGAGTGGCTTTTCCCAGCGTTCCGCTGGTCATCGCCGGCCACAACGAGAATGTCGCCTGGGGATTCACCAACGCCGGTTCGGACGTTCTCGACTGGTACGCCGTGACGTTCAGGGACGACACGCGGGCCGAGTATCTCTATGGAGACGAGTGGCGGAAGACGACCGTAAGGGAGGAAACGATCAAGGTCCGCGGCGGCCGGCCCGTCGTCGACCGCGTCATTCACACCCATCACGGCCCCGTCGTGCGCTGGCCGGACGAACCGCCCTTCCCGGGCATGAACGTCCCGGCGGGAGCGGCCCTTCGCTGGCTGGCCCACGACCCTTCGAACGAATTCGCGGCCCTTTATGCCCTCAACCGCGCCCGCGGCTACGAGGATTACGTCGAAGCCCTGAAAGCGTGGGACTGCCCGGCCCAGAACATCGTTTTCGCCGACCGTGAGGGGACCATCGCCATCCGCCACAACGGCAAGTTCCCCCTGCGGCGAAAGGGCCAGGGCCGGTTTATTCTCGACGGGTCGGACCCGTCCGACGACTGGCGGGATTGGGTGCCTCACGAGCACGTCCCGGCGGTCAAGGACCCGGAGAGAGGCTTCGTCAGCTCGGCCAACCAGCTCTCGGCGGGACCGGGATATCCGTACTACCTCGGATGGGACTACGCCTCCTTCGAGCGCGGGGCGCGCATCAACGAGATCCTGGCCGCCGCGAGGGACGTCACGCCGGAGGACATGGTCCGCATGCAGGCCGACATCCTCGACATCCGGGCCCGGGCGGTCGTGCCGCGCCTGCTCACGCTCCTCGAAGGCAAGACGATGAGCGGGACGGAGAAGTCGTGTTTCGACCAGCTTCGGGCCTGGGAGTTCGAGGCCCGGGCCGGCTCGATCGCGCCGACCGTCTTCCGCGAGCTGTGGGACGCGCTCAACCGTCTGACCTGGGATGACGAGAAGACGGGGGAGACGCGGAGAACGCCGTGGCCGGCGAGCGAGATCCTCGTCGACCTCGTCCTCAACGATCCCGGGTCGGAGTTCTTCGATGACCGGACGACGCCGGAGAGGGAGACGCTGGCGGACATCGCGGAAAAGGCCTTCAGGGCGGCGGCCGCCGAGCTCGAGAAAACCCACGGGCCTCCGGGCCCGACGTGGCGTTGGGGCAAGGTCAAGGGGACCAAGCTCGCGCATCTCGGCCGCATCCCCGGCTTCGGCCGGGAGGGATTGGAGGTCGACGGCGCGAGCACCGTCATCAACGCCATCGATCGGGTTTGGGCGCCTTCTTGGCGGATGGTCGTTGAGCTCGGGCCCGAAGTCCGAGCCTGGGGCCATTACCCCGGAGGGCAATCGGGCCATCCCGGCTCGCGGTTCTACGACAGCTTCGTCGACGATTGGGCCGAGGGGCGGCCGGCCGATCTCGTTTATTTGAAGTCGGCCGACGAGCCGCATCCGGCCGTGGCCGGGCGGACGGCGATGAGGGGAAGACGATGATCGCGATCGTCGTCTGTCTGGCGGTCATGGGAGCGCTCCAGATGCTGACGCCGTTCTGGTGGTGGATCATGATCGTGCCTTTCGGCTTTGGAGTCGCGGCGTCCGGGACGGCGCGAAAGGCGTTCTGGACGGGATTCTCGGCGGCCGGGCTGCTTTGGCTCGGAGCGGCGCTCTTCTTCATGCTCACGGGAAGCCGGATCATCGCCGGCCGGATGGCCGGGATGTTCGGTCTCGGGAGCGGCTGGTTCCTGGCCCCGGTGACGGCCCTCGTCGCGGCCCTGGCCGGGGCGGTTGCGGGCTGCGCCGGGCACGCGGTGCGCGCGGTCATCGGCAAGCGCAGAGGACGTTGATCGAAGGTCCTGCGTCGGCCGACCGCCGATCCGGCCGCCCATGGATAGATCTCAGAATAGGGAGAGCGAGATGAAACATTCATGTTCGAGATATGTCACCATGATCGGGGTCTGTCTGGCGGCTTTCCTGTCCTTCGGGGCCCAGGCGCCCTCGAAGCCTGCCGCCAAGCCTCCGGCCAAAGAGGCGCCTCAGGCGGCCGCCGACGTTTTCGGCCAGCTCCGCTACCGTCACGCCGGGCCCGTCGGCAACCGGGTCATCGCCGTGGCCGGACTGCCGGGCGACCCGAGCGTCTATTACGCCGGCGCGGCCTCGGGCGGCATCTTCAAGTCGACCGACGGCGGGGTCCACTGGACGCCGGTTTTCGACGACCAGCCCGTTTCGTCGATCGGTTCGCTGGCTGTGGCCCCGTCCGACCCGAACATCGTCTGGGCCGGGACGGGCGAGACGTTCATCCGCAGCAACATTTCGCAGGGCAACGGCATCTACAGGTCGACCGACGCCGGCAAGACCTGGACCCGGATGGGGCTCGAGAACACGGGCCGCATCGGGAGGATCGTCATCGACCCGCGCGACCCGGACGTCGTCTTCGCCGCGGCCATGGGCCATTGCTACGGACCCCAACAGGAACGGGGCGTCTTCCGGACGACCGACGGCGGCAAGACCTGGGAGCGGGTCCTGTTCGTCGACGAGAACACGGGCTGTTCGGATATCGCCATGGACCCGAGGAACCCGCGCATCCTTTTCGCCGGGATGTGGCCGATGCTCATCCGGGCCTGGGGCCGCTGGAGCGGCGGGCCCGGCGGCGGCATCCAAGTCTCGCGCGACGGCGGTACGACCTGGAAGAGGCTCCAGGGCGGAGGTCTGCCGGCGGCCGAGATCGGCAAGGTGGCCCTGGCCGTCGCGGCCAGCGACCCGGAGCGGGTCTACGCGCTCATCGAGACCCCCGACGAAGGCCTGTGGCGCTCGGACAACGGCGGAGCGAGTTGGACCCATGTCAACCGCGACCACGTCCTGCTCAACCGGCCGCTCTACTACACGCGGCTGATCGTCTCGCCGGCGAACGCCGACGAGGTCTATTTCCCGGCGACCCGATTCAGCATGACCCAGGACGGCGGGCGGACCGTCAAACGCTTCAATGTCTGGGGCGGCGACCACCACGACATGTGGATCGATCCGAAGGACCCCGACCGGATGATCGTCGGCAACGATCAGGGACTGGCCATCAGCACGAACCGGGGCAAGACCTGGCGGGCCGTCGAACTGCCCATCGCCCAGATGTACCATGTGGACGTCGACAACCGGATCCCCTATTACCTTTACGGCAACCGGCAGGACGGGACATCTTACCGCGTGCCGAGCAACAGCCGGACGGGCGGCAACATCCCGCGGGGCCTGTGGCACCCGGTTGGCGGCTTCGAGAGCGGCCACGCCGTGGTCGATCCGGTCGACAACAACATCGTCTGGTCGGGCAACTACGACGGCATGCTCGATCGCTTCGACCTGCGGACGCTGCAGAGCCGGGCCGTCAGCGTGTGGCCGGAGAGCATCCAGGGATGGGCCGCCGCGGAGATGAAATACCGCTTCCAGTGGACCTTCCCGATCGCCATTTCGCCCCACGATCACAACCGCGTGTACGTGGGCAGCCAGTTCGTCCATCGGACGACGGACGGCGGGCACAGCTGGCAGGTCATCAGCCTCGATCTCAGCACGAACGATCCGAAGAAGATGGAGCGGACGGGCGGCATCACGGCCGACGACGCCAGCCCGCTCGTCGCCTGCACGCTGTTCGCGCTCGCCGAATCGCCGCTCGCGGACGGCGAGATCTGGGCCGGGACGAACGACGGCCTGCTCCACGTGACCCGCGACGGCGGAGCGACATGGGCGAACGTGACCAAGAACATCCCCGGCCTGCCGCCCGACGGCACGATCAGCAACATCGAGCCGTCCCGGCACAAGGCGGGGGCGTGCTACATCACGGTCGATCTCCATCAGGTCAACGACCGGGACCCGTACGTCTACAAGACGGAGGACCACGGCAAGACCTGGAAGAGGCTCGGCGCGGACATCCCGCGGACGCCGCTGAGCTACGCCCATTGCGTGAGAGAGGACCCGGAGCGCCCGGGGCTTCTCTATCTGGGTATCGAGAACGCGATCTACGTCTCGTTCGACGACGGGGCGAGCTGGCAGCCGCTGCAGACGAACCTGCCGCACGCGCCCGTGCATTGGCTCGCCGTCCAGGCGCACTTCGGCGACCTGGCCGTCGCGACGTACGGGCGGGGGTTCTGGATCCTCGACGACATCACCCCGCTGCGGCAGCTGACGCCGGAGGTGCGGAAGGCGGAGGCCTTCCTCTTCGCGCCCCGGCCGGCCTACCGGTTCCGGACGGTCGAAGGCCCGAGCGGAGCGCCCAACGATCCGAGCTTCGGACAGAACCCGCCGTACGGGGCGTCGCTCAACTATTGGCTGGGCGACGAGCCCAAAGAGGACGTCATGATCACCATCAAGGACGCCGCGGGCCGGATCGTGAGGACGCTGAAGACCGAGGCCCCCGACCCGGACGCGGAGGACGATGAGGGGGGCGGGCGGCGGGCCGCCGGGGCGGTGAGCGTCCCGAAAAAGGCCGGCATCAACCGGGTCTGGTGGGACCTGCGCTGGGACCGGACCGAGGAGGTCCGGATGTGGACGGCGACGGTCGGTCACGAGCACGCCGGGGTCGGTCCCAAGGGTTGGCGGCGGTTCCCTCTGGGTCGGTTCCAGAGGGGGCCCTTGGTCGAGCCGGGGGTGTACACGGTGACGCTGAAGGTCGGCGAGCGAGAGCTCACCCGGGAGCTCGTTGTGCGTAAGGACCCCAATACGGCCGGGACCGAGGCCGATATCAGGGAGCAGACGGAGCTGCTGCTGGACATCCACGGCATGACCAACGCGACAGTGGCGCTGATCAATCGGGCCGAGCTCGTCCGCAAACAGCTGGCCGACCTGGAGACCGTCCTTAAGGGCGACTCCGGGGCGACGGACGTTCTGGAAGCGTCCCGGGCCGTCGATAAAAAGATCGTGGCCTTCGAGGATTTCTTCTTCCCGGTCGGGCTGACCGGATCCGGCGACGATCTGCGCTGGCCCGATAAGTTCTACGCCAAATTGGGCTTTTTGGCGAGGCACGTGGGCGAGGCGGATTTCCCGCCGACGACCCAGCAGCGGGAGGTCTATGCGATGTTCAAGGCGCAGCTGGCGTCGCGAGAGGCGGAATTCCGGAAGCTCGCCGAGGAGGACCTGGCCGCCCTGAACAAGATGCTGCGGGACCGGAACATCCCTCACATCGTCTCCCGCTTTTAAGAAGAAGGGGTCAAATCTCCATTCATTAATTTTTCATGAAGGGAAGGACAGGCCCGATCGAAGAAATCGGCGAATATTTAATGAATGGAGATTTGACCCCTTCTTCAAAGGAGGGCGAGGACGAGGAAGGGCACGTAGGTGATGAGCAGGACCGCCGCCAGGCGGATCGCCAGGAAGACCCCCACGCTCCGGTACACCCGCGGCATCGGCTCGTTGAAGCGATAAGAGGCCAGGAAGAGGTTCATGCCCACGGGCGGCGTCAGATACCCCAGCTCCAAGTTGGCCAGGAAGATGATCCCGAGATGGACCGGGTGGATCCCGAAGACGGCCCCCAGGGGGATGATCAACGGGACGATGACCAGGATGGCCGAATAGATATCCATGAAGCATCCGACAGCGAGCAGGACCAGGTTGAGGACCAGGAGGAAGACGTACTTCGATGAAACGGCGGCCTCGACCCACGCGCTCAGCCGCGTCGGGATCTGCTCGTCGATGATATAGTAGGAGAGCCCGTTGGCCAGGGCCAGGATGATGAGGACCCCGCCGACGATCGGGATGCACTTGGAGACGACGCGCGGCAGGTCTCCCCACTTGAGATCCCGCTTGATGACCATCTCCACGATGATGACGTAGACGAGCGCCGCCGCCGCGCTCTCCTGAAGGTTCGTGACCCCCCCGAAATAGAGCCCGAAGACGACGACCGGCAGGAGGAGCTCCCAGAACGACTCCCCGAAGGCCTTCAGCGCCTGCCCCGGCCGCAGCGGATGGCGCGGCACCTTGCCCCTGACCGACGAGATGATCCCGATCACAATGACCGACAGCACCAGGACGAGCCCCGGAAGAAGGCCGCCCAGGAACATATCTTTAATGCTCGTCTGGGCCGTCACTCCATAGATGATGACCGGCAGGCTCGGCGGGAAGAGCAGCCCGATGCTCCCCGAGGCCGTCAGCAATCCGACCGCGAACTTCTTCGGATACCCGGCATCTACCAGGATATAGGACAGCAGCCCGCCGAGCGCCAGGATGGTCACGCCCGAGGCCCCTGTGAACGTCGTGAAGAACGCGCACACGAGCACGGCCATGACCGTCAGCCCCCCGGGGAACCAGCTGAAGACGGCCTTGAAGAAGCGCACCATCCTCTCCCCCGCCCGGCTCTCCGAGAGGAAAAAACCGACCGCGGCGAAAAGGGGGATGGCCGGGATGGCGTAGCCCGTGAGGACCGTGTAGGCCTGGTTGGGGATGATCTCCAGCGGCTGCCCGGCGTGGACGAACAGGAAATACCCCGCCCCGCCGAGGACCAGGAAGATGGGCACGCCGAGGAACCCCAGCACGACGAGCAGAACGATGACCGGCACCGCCAGCGCCTCGACGGCCGGCCCGATCGCGCCCTGGGCCGCATCCAGCCACGACTGCCAGGCCGGCACGAGCCCCCCGAGGACGTTCGCCAGCGGAGCGAAGCCCGCAAGCCCGCCCGCGAACACCGCGGCCGCCGCCACCGGCCACCTCGCGCCCTTCCTCTCCAAGCCGGTGACGGCCCGGACGCCCATCGCCAAAAACCCGGCGGCCATGAGCATGGCCACCCCGCGCCGCGGCAGGAAACCGATCCTCTCGCCCGGCAGGAACGCGGCCCAGGCGAACGAGAAGGCGCTCGCGGCGAACGCGAACAAGAGAGCCGCGGAGAGCCACGCCGAAAGGATATCGACGACCGATTTCGCCGGCTCGCGGATCGTCCACCCGGAGGCCAGCGAAAGATGCCTCTTTTCCCTCGACGTGATAACCGCCGCGATGAACGCGGCCGCGAAGACGAGGTGCTGGACATAAGCCGTCGAATAAGGGATCCCCGTGCGGAAGAACTTGCGGGCGACGGTCTCGCCGACCAGCAACAGGGCCATGAGGCCGATCGACAGGAAGGCCAGTCCGTCCTCGACGGCGTGAACGGCGCGGCCGGGCCTACTTGACACGGGACTTCCGGTATTCCTCGATGCGGGACATGATCTCGTCATAGATGTCCCGCGGGAACGCCTTGCCGACCATGTCCTCGATGCTCCGGGCCGCCCCCTCGCGCCACTTCACGAGGGCGTCGGGCGGCGGCTCGTGGACCACAAGGCCGTTCTCCACCATCATCTTCATAGCCTCCGCCTCGAGCTCAGCCGTCTCCTGAATGAGGGCCTCGGCGGACTTGGACACGGCCTCCAGCATCGGCCCTCGGAACCGCTCCGGGACGCGCTCCCAGGCCTTGTCGCTGAGAATGAGGCCCCCGACGAGGGGCGAAAGCGGCAGGGCCAGCATATGGGGCACGAGAGGGAAATACTGGGCCGAAGCGGCCAGCAGCGCCGGCAGATAGGTGGCCGTCGCCATGCCGCTTTGGAGCTGGACCATGAGGTCTTTCATATCGCCGGGTACGACCTGGAAGCCCATTCTCTTCCAGAGCTGCTCGAGCTCCGGTTCGTCGCTTGTGACGCTGACCTTTTGCTTTCTCAGGTCATCGGGATAGACGATCACGCTCTTACCGAAGAACCGGATCCAGCCGGCCTGGGTCCACAGGATGACCTTGAAGCCTTTCGATTCGATGTTCCGCTCCAAAGAGGCCTTGACGCCCTCGAAGACGGCGTTGAATTCCTCGAGGGAATCGAAGAGGAACGGCATGTTGAGGGCCAGCGCCGAGCGTTCGATCTTGGCCAGCCCCATGTTCGTGAACACCCCGCCCTGCAAGGTCCCCGTACGGATCTTACGGATCATGTCCAGCTCGCTGCCGGCCGTGCCGTCGGCGAAGACCCGGACCTGGACCTCCCCGCCGGAGATCCTCTCCCATTCCCGGGCGACGTCCTCGAGGGCCTTGCCCCACGGCGAACGGGCCGGGGCCACGCTGCCGATCTTGATGACGACCGCCCCCCAACACGGGGTCGCCGCAAGGACGACTCCGGCGACGGCCATAGCGGCCAGGAACTTTTTCATCTCGCACCTGCCTTGAGGGACCGGGCCGCGCTCCGTTCCTCATCCACTTCGATGAAGAACTCGTCGGCGTGCTCGAGGAGCCAGCGGGCCTTTCTCTGGTTGATGATGTTGACCAGGCGGTTCGCCGGATCCTTGTCGACATCGAACTCCAGCACCTGCCGCAGGAGGGAACGGAACTCCGCGTAGTTCTGCTCCTTGATGCAGACCGTCGTCGCCAGCGCCATGAGCGCCGAGGTATCGGCGTCGCCGGCGATCCTCTGGAACTTCTCAAAGTGATCCCGGGCCTTGGCGGCGCTCCCGCCCATGTAGTCGGGCAGCGATCCGTAATAATTGAGGTAGAAGACATGGAGGGCGCCCCGGCCGTAACCCGGCTCGAGCTCGGCGACGCGGTCCATCATGGCCGCCGTCCGGGGCAGGGTCTGCCCGAGCGTCATGTCGAAGGGATTGACGGCGAAGGCCCCGACCCAGCCGACGGCCGCCCAGTAAAGGAAGGGGACGTCCTCCCGGCCGAACGGGGCCATGGCTTCCTTGTATTGGCGGGCCTTGAGCTGGGCCTGCAGCGCGGGGTTCTTCTTCTCCAGGGCCACGAACAGGATGTCGCGCCCGCGCAGATAGAGGTTCTTGGCCCGGGCCAACAGGAACTCCTTGGTCTCGGCCTCCCGGCGCGGGGTCATCTCGGCCGGCGCCTGGACAAAGGCGTTGGCGTACATGATATAAAGGCTGCCGGTCCTCAGGCGCAGCCCCGCGTGATCCGGGATCGAGGAGAGAAGCGATTCATAGAGCTTGACGGCGAAGGGCAGGGCGTCGCCGATGAGGTCGGGGTCGTTGTCGGTCGAGAAGACGTCGTTCGAGGACGCCGAGGAGAGCATCCCGGCGACCTTCTTCAGGGCCATCTTCTCGAGGGAACAGGAGCCGAAAACGAGGGGCAGGAGGGCCGCGGCGAAAAGGCCGGCCCACGCGGCGCCCATGGCGGATGACCTTGTCCTTTGACCTCGCTCAGCGCCATTTCCCCGCATCGTTCTCGAAGCTCCGTCCCCCTCGACCTCGATATCTAAAATAGTACGAAAAGCGGAGCGAGTCAAATCGCGGGGGCGTGCGGCGCGCGGGCGCGGACGAAGGGGGCGGCGCCGTCACACCGGCCCGTTCGAGGACCGTTTGAAGAAGAAGTAGACCGGGATGCCGGCGAGCGCGGTGGCGATGGCGATGGACGATTCGACCGGGCGCTGAAGGAAGGCCAGCGCCAGGATGGTCACCCCGAACAGGATGTAGACCGCCGGGGCCGCGGGAAAGCCCGGCATCCGGACGACGCTCCGGCCGGACCGCCTCAGCTTGAAGACCCCGATGACGGCCAGGATGGGGAAGATGCCCAGCGAGAAGCCCATATACGTCAGCAGCTGGTCGAAGGTCCCGAAGAGGGCCATGACGGCCGCGATGGCCCCCTGGAGGATAATGGCCCGCGAGGGGACGCCTCGGCGCTCGGAGACGCGGGCGATCGTCTTGAAGAAGATCCCGTCCTTGGCCATCGAGTAATAAACGCGAGGGCCGAGGATGAGGTATGCGCTGAGCGAGGAGAACAGGGCGAAAGAGATGAAGACCGAGATGACCGTCTCCGCGGAGCGCCCGAAGAGATTGCCCGCGGCCAGGCCGGCGATGGAGATGACGCCTTCCATGTCGGCCGGCGGGACGGCGTAGATATAAAACAGGTTGACGGCGGCATAGAGGAGGGCGACAATCCCCGTGCCGAGGAGCAGCGACCGCGGCAGGTTGCGCGACGGGTCCCGGACCTCGGAGCCGACGTAGGCCGAGGCGTTCCAACCGCTGTAAGCGAACATGATCCACATGAGCGACAGGCCCATGGTCTTCCACCCGCCGAAATCGAAGCGGAAGGGGGCGGCGGCCGTGAAGTGGGCCAGGCTGCCCTTGCCGAACGCGAAGCCGGCGGCGACCAGGCCGACGACGATGAGGATCTTCAGGGCCGTCAGCCCGTTCTGGACGCGGGCCCCGAGCTCGAGCCCGCGGGTGTGGAGAAGGGTGAAGGCGGCGATGACCAGGATGGCGTAGGCCTTCTTCAGGACCTTGGCCTCGAGGGGCTCGGGCAGGAGGCCCAGCTCGAGCGCCCCGGGAAAGGCCCGGGTCAGGTACTCGACGAAGCCGATGGCCGAGGCCGCGATGGGCGCCGAAAAGCCGACGAAGAACGACACCCAGCCGGACACGAACCCGATCCCCGGGTGGTAGAGCCGCGACAGGAAGGCGTATTCCCCTCCCGCGCGGGGGATGGCCGCCCCGAGCTCACCGTAGCTCAGGGCCCCGCACAGGGCGACCAGGCCGCCGACGACCCACAGGCCGAGCATGACGCCGGGATGGCGGAGGTCGCCCATCAGCAGGCCCGAGGTCGTGAAGATGCCGGCGCCGATCATGTTGGCGATGACGATGTTGGTCAGCGGGAAGAGCCCGAGCTTTCGCTGGAGCCCGTCGCCGGAGGGATCGGGGGCCACGGGAGGCGGGTTCGGCATAACACCGGCATTTATACGCGACCCGCCCCGCCCTGTCAAACGAAAAAGGGGTCAAACCGCCCTCTTGCCCCCTCCTTGAGGAAGAAAAGGGGGCCGGGGACGTCTAAATGCCGAATCGTGAGGTATAATAGTTGGAACTATACCCGGCCCGAAGGGCCTTCGTATAAGGGAAGAGATGAACGATCCGTCGATAAGGTGAAACATGGTGACGATGACAACGACACTCAAAAGAACGGTTTGGCTCCTGATCCTCGTCCTCATTCTGGTTCCGGCCCTATCCTGCAAGAAGAAAAGCGCCGGCCCGACGCCCGGAAACAACAATTCCGCCGCGGCGGCCGTCCAGACCAAACCCGGCTCCCCCGACGCCAAGTTCCCACCCGGCGCCAAACGGCCCGGCGGCGAGCCCGACCTGGAAGCCCTGCCCGTGAACGTCGAGAGCATCCGGCGTCAGGCCCTCAACTCCTATGTCGTTCTCAACGGCATCGTCGAGCCTCAGCGCAAGGTCGAGGTCTTCGCCCGCCTGTCGGCTTACGTCCGGCAGATCGTCAAGGAGGAAGGGGCCTTCGTCAAGGAAGGCGATATCCTGGCCGTCCTCGACGATACCGAGATCCGCATCAGCCACGAGCAGGCCCGCATCGCCCTCGACCAGGCTAAGCTCAGCCTCGACGAGGCGGAGCAGAACCTCGTCCGGGCCGAAGAGCTGTTCAAGAGGGAGCTCATTTCCGAACAGGAATTCCAGTCCCAGGACGCGGCCCACAAGCAGCGCCAGCTCGACTTCAAGAACCGCGAGCAGAACTTCCAGAACCTCGAGCTCCAGCTCGGTTGGACCCGCATCCGGGCCAACTCGGAAGGCTACATCACGGAGCGGCTCATCGAGGTCGGGGCCCGCGTCAACGCCAACCAGCAGGTTTACACCATCGAGGACTTCAACCCCCTGCTCGTCCGGGTCTTCGTGCCCACGGCCGACGCCATCCAGCTCAAGACGGCGATGCCGGCATCGGTCTCGACCGAAGTCGTCAGGGACAGGACCTTCCCGGGCCGGGTGACCATCATCAACCCCCGCATCGACGTCCAGACCGGGACCGTCCGGGTCACGGTCGAGGCCTATGACGAGAGCATGACCCTCAAGCCCGGCATGTTCGTCCAGGTCCGCATCGCGGTCGGCCAGAAGGACAACGTCCTCGTCATCCCGCGCAAGGCCATCCTCTACCGGCAAAACAAGACCTACGCCTTCGTCGTCGACGGCGGCCGGGCGGCCCAGCGCGAGATCGTCCTCGGCCTGACCGAAGAGGACCTGGCCGAGGTCACGAGCGGCCTCGAGGGCGGCGAGACCATCGTCTCCGTCGGGGTCGAGAACCTCCGCGACGGCCAGAGGGTCGAAGTCCTCCAATGAAGATCGTCCGTTTCTCCATCAACCGCCCCGTCTCGGTGTTCATGTTCACCGTGGCGGCCCTCATCTTCGGCTTCATCTCCTACTCCCGGCTGACCCTCAACCTCCTGCCGAAGATCTCCTACCCGACCCTGACGGTGCGCACGGAATACCCGGGCACGGCCCCCTCGGAGATCGAGAACATCGTCTCCAAGCCCATCGAGGAGACCTGCGGCGTCGTCGACAACGTCATCCGCATCTCCTCGGTCTCGCGGGCCGAGCTGTCGGAGGTGACGATCGAGTTCGCCTGGCACACGAACATGGACTTCGCGACCCTCAAGGTCCGCGAGAAGCTCGACCTCCTGCGGCTCCCCGTCGGGGCCACGAAGCCGGTCATCCTGCGCTACGACCCCAACCAGGAGCCGGTCATGAAGATCGGCATCGTCGGCGACGCCGAGCTGGCCTACATCCGCTACATCGCCGAGCGCGAGGTCAAACAGGCCTTGGAGAGCATCGAGGGCGTGGCCGCCTGCTCCATCTCGGGGGGCCTCGAGGACGAGATCCATATCGACATCGACGAGCGCAAGCTCAGCCTCCTCAACATCCCCATCGCGACCGTCGCCAACCGGCTGGCCCAGGAGAACGTCGACCTTTCGGCCGGGATCCTCAAGCAGCAGGATACGCAGTACCTGGTCCGGACCGTCAACCAGTTCCGAGACGTCGAGGAGATCAAGGGCATCATCATCGAGAAGCGGGGCGACATCCAGATCACCCTCGGCAGCGTCGCCGACGTCTTCCGCGGCTACAAAGAGCGCAAGGTCATCTCCCGCATCAACGGCCGGGAATGCATCGAGGCCGCCATCTATCGGGCCGCCGACGCCAACACGGTGTCCGTGGCCGACGCCGTCAACGAGCGGCTCAGGGCCGTCCACCAGAACATCCTCAGGCCCCGGGGCCTGGATTTCGTCGTCATCACCAACCAGTCGAAGTTCATCAAGAGCACCATCGACCAGGTCAAGTCGACGGCCCTCATCGGCGGCATCCTGGCCGTCCTCGTCCTGCTCTACTTCCTCAAGAACATCCGGAGCACGCTGATCATCGGGACGGCCATCCCCGTCTCGGTCGTCATCACCTTCTTCTTGATGTTCTCCTCCAACATCTCCCTGAACATCATCTCCCTGGGCGGCCTGGCCCTGGGCATCGGGATGCTCGTCGACAACTCCATCGTCGTCCTGGAAGCCATCCAGCGCTACCGAGACGCCGGCCACGGAGGCGCCGACGCCGCCTACAAGGGCACGACCGAGGTCGCCGGGGCCGTCACGGCCTCGACCCTGACGACCGTGGCCGTGTTCTTCCCCATCGTCTTCGTCGAGGGCATCGCCGGCCAGCTGTTCAAGGACATGGCCCTGACCGTGACCTTCTCGCTGCTCGCCTCCCTCATCGTCTCCCTGACCGTCGTCCCCATGCTGGCCTCCTCGATGCAGCGCGACAACCCGCGCCCGATCGTCGCCAATGTCCTGAAATTCGTCTTCCGGCCGCTCGACAGGCTCTACGACCGCGTCCTCGACGCCTATAAGCGCTTCCAGGACGTCTCGTTCAAGCGCCGCCGGGTGATCGTCGCCGTCGTCTTCGTCCTGTTCGCCGGGGCCGTCTTCGGGACCCGGTTCATGGGTCAGGAGCTCATCCCGATGATCTCCCAGGGCGAGCTCGTCATCAACGTCGAGTTCCCCCCGGGCACGGCCCTCAAGGAGAACCAGGCCGTCATGTCCGAGATCTCCGACATCCTCAAGACCTACCCGGAGATCGAGAGCGTTTACGAGCTCATCGGCAAGGGCTCGCGGGGGGGCATCTCCTTCCAGGAGGAGATGGAGAACCTCTCGGAGTTCACCGTCCGGCTCACCCCCGGCATCCTCGGCAAGGCCGAGGACCGGATCATGGACCGCATCCGCCTCGACCTCGAGAGGTTCCCAACGGCCCAGATCAAGGTCACCAAGCCCCGGCTGTTCTCCTTCAAGGCCCCCCTCGAGATCGTCATCTCCGGGACCGACCTCGACCGCATCAAGGAGAACTCCGACCGTCTCCTGGAGCTCCTCCGGGGCATCGACGGCCTCATCGACCTGAAGTCCAGCATGGAGGAGGGCTATCCGGAAATCCAGATCATCTTCAACCGGGCCCTTCTGGCCTCCCAGAACATGACCATCAACTCCGTCGGCTCCCAGCTGCGGAACAAGATCGAGGGCGAGATCGCCACGCGGTTCATCGAGAGCGACCGGGAGGTCGACATCCGCGTGCGGCTCTCCGAGGACTACCGCGACCGGGTCGAGAAGATCGAGCGCATCACCATCCGCAACGGCCTGGGCGTCATGGTCCCCCTCAAGTCGCTGGCCGCCATCCAGATCAAGGAGGGCCCGGCCGAGATCCGCCGCATCCTCCAGCAGAAATCGGCCGTCCTGACGGCCAACCTCTCGGGCATCTCCCTCGACGAGGCCGAGAAAAGGGTCATGGCCGCGGCCGCGACCATCCCCAAGTCCGCCGACTGCTCGATCTATCTGGCCGGGCAGAGCCAGGAGCAGGATGTGGCTTTTTCGTCCATGATCTTCGCCATTTTCCTGGCCGTGTTCCTCGTCTACCTCGTCATGGCCTCCCAGTTCGAGTCGTTCAAGAAGCCGTTCATCATCATGTTCACGATCCCCATGGGCATCATCGGCGTCGTGGCCGTCGGCTTGGCCTCCGGGATGTCCATCAACGTCATCGTCCTCATCGGCCTGATCATCCTGTCGGGTATCATCGTCAACAACGCCATTGTCCTCGTCGACTACATCGGCCAGCTCCAGAACCAAGGCCTGCCCAAGCGCGAGGCCATCAAGACCGCAGCCCAGGTCCGCTGGCGGCCCATCCTCATGACGACCATCACGACCGTCCTCGGCCTGACCCCTATGGCCCTGGACTACAACGAGGGCTTCGAGATCCGCATCCCGCTGGCCCTGACCCTCATCGGCGGCCTCATCTTCGGGACCTTCCTGACCTTGGTCTTCATCCCTCTCGTCTACGACAAGGTCGTCCGTGAGCCCCGGCCGGGCGAAGCCGCCGTGGGGCGGTTCTTGGGCCTCCTCAAGAGCGCCAAGAAGGCCTTGACGACCGCCAAGCCGCGGAGGACGGAGACATGAACATCTCCGAGTTCGCCGTCAAGAGACCCGTCTCGATCATCGTCTTCATGCTCATCTTCCTGACCATCGGCGTCATCTCGCTGCTCCGCCTGCCGCTCGAGCTCATGCCCGACACCTCCTTTCCCGGCCTGATGGTCATGATCCCGTATCCCTCCTCGTCCCCCGAGGAGGTCGAGCGGACCATCACCCGCCCCGTCGAGGACATGCTGGCGACCGTCAACAACCTCGATACGCTGAGCTCGACGTCCTCGGCCTCCTCCTCCTCGATCCACCTCCAGTTCAAGACGGGCACGAACATGGACATGGCCTCGATGCAGGTCCGGGACAAGATCGACCAGATCCGCGGCAACCTGCCCCGCGACATCGAGACCATCCGCATCCGCCGGTTCTCCATGAACGATCGGCCGGTCATCAACTTCAGCGTCTCCCTGGCCGGCGACCTCGACGACCTGTTCTACTGGTCGGAGAACTACATCATGCAGCAGCTCGAGCGGATCGAGGGCGTGGCCAACGTCGACATCCGCGGCATCCGCAACAAGGTCCTCAACATCTACCTCAAGCCGGAGATCTTCTACTCCTCGTCCATCCGGATCAGCGACCTGACCGACACCATCCGCAACAACAACGTCAACGTCTCGGCCGGCTACATCGAGGACGGCCCCGTCCGATACGCGGCCCGCGTCCCCGGCGAGCTGAAGATCCTCGACGACGTCCAGAGCCTGCCCGTCAGCGACAAGGGGCTGACCATCGGCGACGTCGCCCGGGTCACGTACGACTACCCGCCCAAGGAGGACTTCAACCGCCTGAACGGCCGGGAGACCGTGCGCTTCGAGATCTACAGGGCCTCCAACGCCAACATCGTCGACGTCTGCAACCAGGTCAAGGCGACCATGGCCCGCATCCGGACGACCGAGCCGGCCCTCCACGACATGAACGTCGTCTATTACCGCGACCAGTCCGAGGAGATCCTCCGGAGCCTCAAGGACCTGTCCTGGTCGGGGGCCATCGGCGGCATCTGCGCCGTCCTCATCCTCCTGTTCTTCCTGCGCAAGTTCCAGTCGACGGTCATCATCGCCATCGCCATCCCCATGGCCATGGTCTTCACCTTCAGCCTCATGTACCTGGCCCGGACCATCTTCCGGGCCAACATCACCATCAACGTCATCTCGCTCAGCGGGCTGATGATGGCCGTGGGCATGCTCGTTGACAACAGCGTCGTCGTCCTCGAGAACATTTTCCGCCTGCGCCAGGAAAAGGGGCTCCCGCCGATGAAGGCCTCCCTCCAGGGAGCCGGCGAGGTCGTCCAGGCCGTCACCGCCGCGACCCTCTCGACCCTGGTCGTCTTCGTCTCTCTGGGCTTCATGTCGGGGTCCGGGTTCGGACGGTTCATGCAGGACTTCGCCTTGACCATCTCATTGGCCCTCATCGCCTCGCTCCTCGTCTCCCTGTCCTTCATCCCCCTGGCCGCCAGCCGCTTCTTCACGGGCAGGACGAGAGAGAAGGCCCGCTGGCTGGTCAGGCTGACTCGGGTCTACGAGAAGATCATCGGCTTCACGATCAAGACGACCTGGCACAAGCTCGCCGTCGTCGGGTTGGCCATCCTGATCTTCATCTCCTCCTTCGTGATGCTCCGGAGCGTCGAGCGGGAGTTCATGTTCGGAGGGGAAGAGCGCGAGGTCAGCCTCTCGGTCTACATGCCCCGCTCCTACACCTTGGACCAGATGAACCAGTTGTTCACGCGGTTCGAGGACATCATCCTCAGCCGTAAGGAGGAGTTCGCCCTCAAGCACATGACCGTCGACTTCGGCGTCCGGAACATGAGGCAGGGACGGTTCCGCGGCTCCATCAACCTGTCCCTCGAGGACAGGGGGCCTTCGGTGGCCGAGGTCCGTGACAAGCTGAAGGCCCTGCTCCCCAAGGAGGCCGGCATCCTCTACGAATACGGGGAGCGGTTCGGCCGTGGCGGCTTCGGCCGGGGGACCTCCGTGGACCTCGTCGGGCTGGACTACACGACGCTGACGGAGCTGGCCCCGATGGTCATCGAGCGGCTGCGCACGGTGCCCAACGTCGAGGACGTGACCTCCGACCTCGAGGGCGGCGACACCCAGCTCCTCCTCCAGGTCGACCGCTCGCGGGCCGAGAACCTCGGCGTCAGCAGCCGGATGATCGCCCAGACCGTCTCCCAGTCCCTCTCGGACCGGGCCATCGGCAAGTTCAAGACCGAGAACCGCGAGATCGACATCATCCTGAAGATCCAGGGCGAGGACGGCTTCAGCGAGGAGGACCTCCGGAACATCAGCCTGAGGACCCGCGACAAGTCCGTGCCCATCTCGGCCATCTCGACGATGTCCTACCGGGTCGGCTCGACCTCGATCCGCAAGGAGAACAAGAAATCCAAGCTCTCCATCCGGGTCAACACGAGGACCCAGGGCATGATGGCCCTGACGGCCGACATCCAGAAGGTCATGAGCACGATCGAGTTCCCCGACGGCTACACCTGGAGCATGGGCGAGGGCTTCCGGCGATTCCAGCAATCGCAGGGGGAATCGACCCTGGCCATCGTTCTGGCCCTGCTTTTCATCTATATCATCATGTCGTCGCTGTTCGAGTCGTTCATCTACCCGTTCACGATCCTGCTGATCGTGCCGCCGGCCATTTTCGGCGTGGCCGTGATGTTCAAGCTGACCAATATCACCTTGAATACGACCTCCTACCTGGGGCTGCTGACGCTGTTCGGGATCGTCGTCAATAACGGCATCATCCTCATCCATCACATCCGGACGCTCCGTTCGCAGGGCATGGGCAAGAACGCGGCCATCATCCAGGGCGGCAAGGACCGCATCCGGCCGATCATCATGACGGCCATCACGACCATATTCGGCGTCCTGCCGCTGGCCCTGCCCTACATGCTGCCCCAGCTCTTCCAGGGGGTGGGCCAGAGGGCCGCGATGTGGGCCCCCATCTCGGTGGCCATCGTCGGGGGCCTGACGACGTCGACCTTCTTCACCTTGATCTTCCTGCCGACCTTCTACTCTCTCGCGGATACCGTGGCCGGGGCCGTCAAGCGGACGCTGCGCTTCAAGTCGTCGAGGATCGATCTCCCGGCCCCGCCGATGCCGACCGACGCGGGTTGAAAATCGGACCGCGTTCTCCCATAATAGGGCCGCCTTGAAACACGTTCCACGAGGGCTTATTCCGCGCCGATCCCGTGGGGAGCCGTCCGCCGTTGTCTGAGTTCCTCGAGTTCCGGCGGGTATCGAAGAGCTTCGGCGCCGTCCGGGCCGTGGACGACGTTTCGTTGGAGATCCGGAAAGGCGAGTTCCACTCGCTCCTCGGGCCGAGCGGCTGCGGCAAGACGACCATGCTCCGGCTGGCCGCGGGCTTCGAGACCCCCGACACCGGGCGGATCTTCCTCGACGGCCGGGACATCACGGACCTGCCGCCGGACAAGCGCCCCGTCAACACGATCTTCCAGAGCTACGCCCTGTTCCCCCACCTGACCGTGCGAGACAACATCGCCTTCGGCCTGACGGTGGCCAAACGGCCGAAAAAGGAGATCCGGGAGGAGGTCGACCGGATGCTCCGCCTCATCCACATGGAGGACCAGGGCGGCAAGAAGCCCGGACAGCTTTCGGGCGGCCAGAAGCAGCGGGTCGCCGTGGCCCGGGCCCTCGTCAACAAGCCCCAGGTCCTGCTCCTCGACGAGCCGCTGGCCGCGCTCGATCTCAAGCTGCGGCAGAGGATGCTCATCGAGCTCGACCTCGTCCACGACGAGGTCGGGATCACGTTCCTCTACGTCACCCATGACCAGGCCGAGGCGATGAGCCTGAGCGACCGCATCGCGGTCATGGACGGCGGCCGCATCGAGCAGGTCGGGTCGCCCGCCGAGATCTACGAGTCGCCCCGGACAGGGTTCGTGGCGGCTTTCATCGGCGACACGAATTTCCTGGAAGCGCGGGTCCTGGACGGCCCGGAGGCCGACTATTGCCGGCTGGAGATCGCCGGGCTGACCGGGGCCGTGTCCTACAACGACCGGCCGGTCCGGGCGGGCCAGGAGATCCTCCTCAGCGTGCGGCCCGAGAAGATCCGCATCGGTCACGACCGGCCGGAGAACGAGCCGCGGAAGAACGCCTTCCCGGCCGAGGTCGAGGACGTCATCTATGTCGGGGCGGCGACGAAGTACTGGGTCCGGGTTGGGGGCCATCGCCTCCAGGTCCTGCGGCAGCACGCCCGGCATTATTTCGACGACCGGCCGATCCGCTGGAACGACCGGGTCTGGATCTCGTGGCACGCCGACGACGGCTTCCTGCTGGATAAGATCGATGGGGTCAAATACCGACAATGATATATCGGCGGAGCCACGCCCGTCGGGACCCGGACATGCGTCATTGTGGAGATTTGACACCTAAGCGGCGGGCCGAGTGGCTCGTATCGCTGCCGACGCTCGTCTGGCTGACCGTGTTCCTGGTCGTCCCGACGGCCCTCATCTTCGTCCTGGCTTTCCGGCCGGCCAATCCCTACGGCGGCATCGGGAGCGGCTGGACGCTCGAGACCGTGCGGGCGCTTTGGACGCCGGGAAACCTGGTCATCGCCTGGCGGACGCTGTGGATCAGCCTGCTGACGACGGCGATCTGCCTCGTCCTGGCCGTGCCGACGGGGTACGCGATCGCCCGGGCCTCCGAGAAATGGCGGAACCGGCTCCTGATGCTGGTCATCCTCCCCTTCTGGACGAGCTTCCTGGTGCGCGTCTTCGCCTGGCGGTCCCTTCTTCACCCCGAGGGGCCCATCAAGGCGATGCTCCAGGCGACGGGTCTGGCCGGGCCCGATACGATGCTCCTCTACAACCCGTCGGCGGTCGTCCTGGTCATGGTCTACACCTTCCTGCCGTTCACCATTCTGCCCATCTACGCGGCCGCCGAGAAGTTCGATTTCCGGATCGTCGAGGCCGCCCGCGACCTGGGGGCCCGGCCTTTCCAAGCGTTCCGGAAGGCGTTCCTGCCGGGCATTCGGCAGGGCTTATTGACGGCCTTCCTCGTCGTTTTCATCCCGGCGCTGGGATCCTACATCATCCCCGACCTCGTCGGAGGGCCGTCGGGCGAGATGCTCGGCAATAAAATTGCCCAGCGGGTCTTTACGGACCGCAACCTGCCGCATGCGAGCGCCCTGTCGGCCGTGCTGGTCTTGGCGGTGATGGCCCCGCTCGTCGCGGTCCTGGCGCTGCAGAGGAAGAAGAAGCGGGCCGACATCATCATGGGGGAATCGCCGTGAAGAGGAGCCGCTGGCCGGCGGTCGTCACGGTGGCCGTGCTGGCTTTCTTCTACCTTCCCATCCTTGTCCTGGTCGCGAACTCGTTCAACCCGGCCAGGTTTTCGAGCCGCTGGCAGGGCTTCTCGCTCGTCTGGTACCGGCGGCTCTTCGAATCGCCCGAGATCTGGCAGGCCCTGAAGAACACGCTCATCGTGGCCGTGACGGTCACCGCCGTCTCGGTCGTCCTCGGGACGCTGGCCGCCTTCGCCCTCCATCGCTACGCGGCGAGCCGGCTGCAGCGGGTCCACTATACGCTCGTCTACGCGCCGCTCGTCGTGCCCGAGATATTGATGGGCATCAGCCTGTTGATGGCCTTCGTGGCCGCCGGCGTGCCGCTCGGGCTGGGGACGATCATGCTGGCCCACATCACGTTCTGCGTCAGCTTCGTGGCCATGACCGTCCTGGCCCGGCTCCAGGATTTCGATTTCTCGGTGGTCGAGGCGGCCCGGGACCTGGGAGCGGGGTGGTGGCAGAGCGTGAGGCGGGTGCTCGTGCCGATGCTCATGCCGGGCATCGCGGCCGGGGCGTTGCTGGCCTTCACGCTGTCGGTCGACGATTTCGTCATCACCTTCTTCGTCGCCGGCCCGGGCGCGACGACCCTGCCGCTTCGCATCTACAGCATGATCAAGTTCGGGGCGCCGCCGATGATCAACGCCCTGTCGACGCTGCTGCTCGCGGTCACCATGACGGCCGTGCTGGCCAGCCGGCGGCTGAGCCGTTCGAAAAGCTAGCGAGGAGCTGGGGACAGGGACAAGCGCTACGTGTCGCGCGGCTGACCGCGGAGCGGGCCGGATTGTCAACCGCCGCCGCGGCTCTTGGCGAGCGCCGCCAACCCCTTTCGAAAAGCTCCCACGCAAGCGCTCGCCGCTCCACAGCGTCTATAGGCATCAGCGGCCCCTCGTGAATGGGGCCCCATCCTCTCCGTCTGACGGCCCATCACCTTTTCAAATTGAACGGAGCCTGCGGAGTCGTTGGACACATACCGATGGGGATAAGTAGCGAAGGTACGGGTCCCTGTTCGAAAACGAAGCTCCTGGGATTGAAAAGCGAGACAAATCTGAGCTATAAAGGCATGAAGGAAAACCGATGAGCGGGATGTCACGATTCGTCAGCCTGGCCGCCGGTGCCTGCCTGTTTGTCGCGCCGCTCCTGTTTTCGGTCGGCTGCGGCGGGGGCGGGCCGGTCCTGCGGGTCTACACCTGGTCCGACTACATCAAGCCGGAGCTCGTCCGGCGGTTCGAGCGCGAGCATGGATGCCGGGTCGTCCTCGATACCTTCGAGTCGAACGAGGCCATGTACGCCAAGCTCAAGGCCGGGGCCGGCGGTTACGACGTCCTGACACCCTCGAGCTACATGGTCAGCCTCATGAACGCCCAGGGCATGCTGATGAGCCTCGACCACGGGCAGCTGCCGAACTTGGTCCATGTCGACCCGGAGTATCTGGCCAGGGCGGTCGACGGGGCCATGGGCCATTCCGTTCCCTACATGCTCGTCGTGACCGGCATCGCCTACCTCGAAAGCCGGGTCCGGGACGCGGCCCCGTCGTGGTCGATGTTCGGGCGGGCCGACTTGCGGGGACGGATGACGATGCTCAACGACATGAGGGAGACGATCGGCGCGGCCCTCAAAGCCCTGGGATACAGCATCAACACGACGAACGAGGGCGAGCTCGCGGAAGCGGAGGGGCTGCTCCTCGCGTGGAAGGCCAACCTGGCCAAGTTCGAGAACGAGCAGTACAAGATCGGGCTGGCCTCGGGCGAGTTCCTGCTCGTCCACGCCTGGAACGGGGACATTTTCCAGGTCGCGCAGGAGAACCCAGATGTCCGGTTCGTGGTTCCCGAGGAGGGGACGGTCATCTCGTGCGACGACCTGGTCATCCCGGAGGGCGCGAGGCAGGTCGAGCTGGCTCACGCGTTCATCAACTTCCTGCACGATCCGAAGGTGGCCGCCGAGAACACGGAGTTCATCCATTTCCTTTGCCCCAATAAAAGCTCCTACGAGCTGCTGGGGCCGGAGATCCGGGGCAATCCGAGCATCTTCCTGGAACCGGACGTGTGGGAGCGGAGCGAGATGATCGCCGACATCGGCGCCGCCAACGCCCTCTACGTCCGCGTCTGGGACCGCATGAAATCCGCCAAATAAGAAGGGGTCAAATCTCCATTTATTAAATTTGGTTCATCTTCCGTTTTCGGGGGCTAGAAACTATGAGGTTGGCCGATAGACTATCTGTTCCCCGGAAATGGGAGATGAACCTCTTATTTTTTAATAAGTGGAGATTTGACCCCTTCTTATTTGGAAGACATAGGCGCCGGCGTCCATGAACACGGACTCGTCGTTCGTCCCCTCGTCCGGCCCGGCGGCTATTCCGCGGCGTTTGAGAATGTCACGCCAAGCGGCGGGATCGTCGACCATGAGATCTATCCGGACGGCCTTGCGCTCGGTGAAGGGATGGAGGCCTTCGGCCCCGTCGACGAGACCGATGAATCCCGATCGCGAGGCCGTCATGACCTTGGCGAAGCCCTGGTCGACGAGGAGCCCGGCGCTGAGCTTGTCGACCTGGAAGCGCAGGGCGGCTTCGAGGTCCCGGTAATAAAGCCAGAGAATATTGGCCTTGATCCCCAATTCGGTCGGGCGATCGGTCTCCGCTCCGGGTTCAGGATAGATCGATCCGACCGCGCTCAGAGCGTCATGGAGGCGGAAGTTCCGGGTGTCGTTCAGGAACCGCTCGAACTCGAGGAGGTGGCCCTCGGGATCATAGGCCACGAAACCGCGGGTGGGGTGGCGTGTCGCGTCCTTGAGCTCGGAGCGCATCTTGAGGCCCTTCCCCTTGAGGTAATCGTACCAGCCGTCGATCTCGTCGGTGACGAACGACAGCGTCGCGGTCTTGGGCGCGTCGGCGTCGGGACCCGCGTCGGACAAGGGCGAAACCTTCAGAAAGGCCGTCTCCGACAACCGGAAAAGCCCCGGCCCGGCCGCCGGCAGGCCCAGGACCCGGCCGTAGAAACGCTCGGCCGCTTCCGTATCGCGGAAGAAATACCGGACGACGAGCCCCCGGATCTCCGGGAAGCTCTCGCGCCCGGTCGCGGCGGGGTCGCGCGTTTCGATCCTGGCCTTCCGGATGACGACGGGCTCGACCGGCTTGTGCATAGCCATCCTCCCGGGGCCTTCCCACTTCTCTTCGATGGGGACGGCGGCGATCTTTTCGAGGACCTCGAAGCCCTCGACCAGCCGGCCGAACACCGTGTACCGGCCGTCGAGATAGGGCCGGGCCGCGATGCAGATATAGAATTCCGAGTCGCCGCTTCCCTCGTCTTCCGTGCGGCCCAGGCCGACGGTACCGAAGATATGGGGGCGGGCGTTGAACTCGGGCGGGAGCTTGGGAGCGTCGCCTCCCCCCGTCTGGATGACGTGCCCGCGGACGACACGGTAGAAGTCCTTGCCGTCGTAGTAGCCCTTACGGACAAGATCCTTGATCTGGGCGGCGGTCTTGGGCGCGTCAGCCTCGAAGAACTCGAAGACCATCGTGCCCATCGACGTCTCCAGGACGCACACTTCCTGCAGCTCAGCGCGAGGCTGCCGGCAGGAAGCGTCGAGCGCGGCGCCGCAGAGAACGACCAAGATGAGGAGAAGCGTTTTTTTCATGGCGAGACGACTATAGCTTCAGCCGCCCGGCGAAGTCAACGGCAGCCAAGAAGGGGTCAAATCTCCATTTATTAAATTCTCGCGGGGCGGCGAACGCGATGTCTCCAGGAAATCGACGAATTGTTAATGAATGGAGATTTGACCCCTTCTTTTTTTTCAATTAGGATACGCGGGAAAGGCGGACCGATGCTCAAGAAACACCCCCGCGCGCTGGCGTTCATCTTCTTCACCGAGA
The DNA here is from genome assembly GCA_964423315.1 of uncultured Eubacteriales bacterium. Taxonomy (GTDB): domain Bacteria; phylum Acidobacteriota; class Aminicenantia; order Aminicenantales; family Saccharicenantaceae; genus RBG-16-66-30. Next base: position 52,642 of record CAYREO010000001.1, read on the forward strand.
TGTGGGAGAGGGTCGGCTTCTACACCCTGATGGCCATCCTCGTCCTGTACATGGACAAGGTCCTGGGCTGGCCCGACGGCCGCAAGGGCGATACGTACGGGCTTTTCCTGGCCCTTTGCTACTTCATGCCCCTCCTCGGCGGCTGGCTCGGCGACAAGGTCCTCGGCCAGATCAGGACCGTCCGCATCGGGGCCGCCCTCATGGGTTTCGGCTATGTCGGGTTGGCCGTTTCGTCGGCTGACCACGTCACGACGTTCTACATCGGCCTGTTCCTCATCGGCGTCGGCACCGGCATCTTCAAGGTCAATATGTCGGTCCTCGTCGGCAACCTCTACACCGAAAAGGTCCACCTCAAGGACGCCGGGTTCAACATCTTCTACATGGGCGTCAATCTGGGGGCCATGGTCGCCCCGCTCATCGCGACCTTCAACAGCGCGGTCTTCGGCAGCTACCATATCTCGTTCTGGGTCGCGGCCGTCGGCATGATCTTCGCCCTGATCATCTTCCAGGCCGGCCAGTCCCATCTCCGCCCCTTCGACGGACGCCTGGGCACGGGCGGCCGGACCGCCCCCGCGCCTCCCTCCCCCGGAGCCGTCCCCGGCGCCCCCGCCCCCTATCCCGCGATCGACCGCAAAGAGTTCATCCAACGCATCCAGACCCTGGTCATCCTCTTCCTCATCGTCATCTTCTTTTGGATCGCCTTCTACCAGAACGCCTTCGGCCTGACCCTGTTCGCCGAGCGCTCGACCCTCGTCCTCAGCTGGCTCCGTCCGGAGACCTACCAGTTCTTCGAGCCGTTCTTCATCCTCGTCCTGACCCCCCTCCTGCTGACCCTTTTCGCCCGCCTCCGCCTCAAAGGCCGGGAGCCTTCAACGCCCACCAAGATCTTCCTGGGCATGCTCATCATGAGCCTGGCCATGGTCATCATGATCGCCGCCTCGCTCGCCGGGGGCAACGAGGACCGCAACATCATGTCGCCCCTCTGGCTCATCGGGACCTATTTCGTCGTCACCATCGCGGAGATCCTCATCTCGCCCATGGGCCAGTCGTTCGTCTCCAAGGTCGCCCCGCCCCGCATCGCCGGCCTGATGATGGGCGGCTGGTTCGCCGCCACGGCCACCGGGAGCTACCTCAGCGGGCTGCTCGGCAAGTCCTACAGCCGCCTGGCCCACCACGAGTTCTTCCTCTTCCTGGCCGCCCTGATGATCACGGCCGCGCTCCTCGTCCTGGCCTTCCTCAAGCGGCTCAAGCGCTTCGCGACCTGACATCCGGAGGACATCCATGACCCTCATCCAGGAAAAAGTCGAACAGGCCGCCGGGCTCCTCCGCGAGTTCGGCCTGGACTGCTGGATCACCTTCACCCGCGAGAGCGAGATCTGCGGCGATCCGACGCTCGTTTTCCTGGCACCCGGCCACGTCACCTGGCATTCGGCCTTCATCGTCTCCGCGGACGGCCGGACGCGGGCCATCGTCGGGCTCTACGACCAGAAGGCGATCGAGGAGACCGGGGCCTACGACAAAGTCGTCGCCTTCGTCACCGGCATCAAGGAGCCGCTCCTCGAATACCTCAAGGAGATCGATCCCAAAACGATCGCCGTCAACTACTCCGAGACGAGCGAGATCTGCGACGGCCTGACCCACGGTATGTATCTGACCCTCCACAAGTTCCTGTCCGAAGCCGGAATGGCCGACCGTCTCCGGAGCGCCGAAAAGGTCGTCTCGGCCCTGCGCGAGCGCAAGTCCGCGGTCGAGATCGGCTGGATGAAGGAAGCCGTCCGGGCGACCGAGGAGATCTACGCCGCCGCGGCCCGCTTCGTCGCGCCGGGGAAGACCGAAAAAGAGATCGCCGCCTTCATCCTGGCCGAGTCCGTCAAGCGCGGCCTGCCCCTCGCTTGGGGCCAGGCCACCTGCCCCGCCGTCTTCACCGGGCCCGACACAGCCCAGGCCCACTACTCGCCCACCGACCGTCCCGTCGAGCGCGGCCACGTCCTCAACATGGACTTCGGCGTCAAGGTCAACGGCTACTGCTCCGACATGCAGCGGACTTTTTACGTCCTCGAGCCGGGCGAGACCCAAGCTCCTGAGGACGTCATGAAGGGCTTCCGGACCATCGTCCAGGCCGTCGAGGAGGCCCGCCGAGCCATGAAGCCGGGAGTGCCCGGACACTCAATCGACGCCGTGGCCCGCTCGATCGTCACCGAGGCCGGCTACGCCGAATTCCCCCACGCCCTCGGCCACCAGGTCGGCCGCTTCGCCCACGACGGAACGGCCCTTCTCGGCCCGGCCTGGGAGAAGTACGCCCACAAGCCCTTCCAGAAGCTCGAGGAGGGCATGGTCTTCACCCTCGAGCCGCGCCTCTCCGTCCCGAACCGGGGCACGATCACGATCGAGGAGATGGTCGTCGTCACCAAGGACGGCGCCGAATGGCTCGGCCGCCCGCAGAAGGAGATCATCCTTGTCGGATGATCCCCGGTCGGCACCGACGAAGCCCACCGGCGGCATCAGGTTCACGACCGGGCCTTAGACTGGGACCAAGCATGACGCGATCAGAGCTCTTCACGGGGAAACGATGAGCCTATCCCGTGAACAGGCCCGGTCCATCAGGCGGCTCGGGTCGATCGTCCTGCCCGCCAGCCTAGCCGTCTTCGCCCTCTCGCTCGCGATGCGGAACGCCCTCCCCGACAGATCCCTCATCATCGACTCTCTCCTCCAGGATCCCATCCAATCGGCCGAAGCCGTCCCGGCCCCCTTCGAGGTCACCCGCAAGGACGTCACCTACACGGTGACGCCTCTTTTCAGCTACGAGCTCTGGGGGATGATCGTGTCCTATCACCACGCCTCCTCGTTCATCGACATCTCCCACAAGATGTGGCAGGACTTTCTCAACATCAAGGACGTCTGCGTCATCTGGGGGCCGAACGTCGAGAGCGGCGTCTACGAGAGGATGAGGTTCCGCAACCGCGACTTCACCTGCTTCTATCGCTACCCGGACCGCGAGACCGGCGCCCTGTTCACCGAGAACGCCCTGTCCAACAACCATCTTTTGCCCGCCGACCCGCTCGTCGCCGACGCCATCCTCAAGGCCCGCAAGGGCGATCAGATCCATTTCAAGGGATGGCTCGTCTCCTACGGCCACAAAGGAGCGCCCTACGCCCGCGGCTCGAGCACGGTCCGCACCGACCGCGGCAACGGCGCCTGCGAGACCGTCTGGGTCGAGGAGTTCGAGATCCTCCGCGAGGCCAACGCCGCCTGGCGCGCGCTCCACAAGCTCTCGCTCCTTCTCATGGCCCTGTCCGCCGCGGCCCTGCTTTTCATCTGAATTGGGGCGGCTCATGAGAAGAGCGGCGGGCCGAGACGTCTCTCTTTCTGAGATGACAGAAAACAGCTATCGCCCATTGTCGCCTCCCGAAATGTGTCCCTCTCTCTCTTCGCACAATGTTTGACCATTTTGAGTCGTCCCTGACCTTTGTGACGCGGAACTCGCCCGGCTCCCGTGGCATGGCCTATGACGCCGCGATCAAAGAGATCCGGGGCGGGATCCCGAGCGTCGCCATCCTCATGGACAAGTTGAGCGGCGAGAGCCGCGGCTGCCGCCTTCGTCGAGATACCGAACAAGGACGAGGGCGAGAAGGCCATCGCTAAATGTCAGGCGCCCGTCCGGAAAAGGACCGTTCTCGGTTTCCAGACGAAGCTCGCGGCTCCGCCTTCGGTTTCTTCTTTGCGTTCAAGGCAGGTGAGGGCCAGCGTCGCCCCCGGCGCGGCGGCGTCCAGGATGGAAACAAGATGATCCGCGTTCCGGACTTTCACGCCGTCGACTTCGGTGATCAGGTCCAGGAAACGGATACCCGCCGTTTCGGCCGGCCCTCCGTAGGCGATCAGGGTCACGAGGGCGCTCTCCAGGCGCCCTTTGCCCAGAGCCTGGATCTGGGAAGGCGTCAGGTCGGAAACGAAGAAACCGCGCCTGTCCTTGTCCTCCAGCTCGATCCCGGCCGCCCGGCATGAGGACGCCACGGCGTCGATGAACGACCGGGCGTTGACCTCGGTCTCGAACGAGATCCGATAGGAGCTCTCCGACGCCAGGGTGACGACCACGAGCCACTTCTGGCCCTGCGGATCGTTGGACGCGTAATACATGCGCATCGACCCGAGAAGATCGAGGGCGATGTTGACCTCGCGGCGGCCGGCTCCGGCCTGATATTCGAACTTGATCCTCTTCCTGTTCACGGAAACGCCGGTCAAAGGCCCCGCCCACTTATTCATGACGCTCAAGAACCGTCCGGCCTTGATGCCGGCCAGGGAGGAATCGATCCGGGACTGGGACAGGCTCTCATCGGGCTTGTGCCAATACCACTCGAAGGCGCTGGGCAGGGGCCAGACCGAAGCCGCATGGGATTCCCTGATCTCCTGGACGAGCACCGGCCGGACGGCCGAACCGGTTGTCCGTCCCGCGAGACGTGCTGCGGCGGGAATGGGGCCGGGCGAAGGCTTGGCCGGGAGGGCCGTGAGGACACCGGCGATCGCCGCCATCCCCGCGATAGACGCGATCTTTCTCCTCATCTGTGCCTCCTTGATATCGCCGACCGCTCCCTCACGCCGGCGATCATCGCCCGAATGGGATCCAGGACGGCTTCCGGCTTGTCGAGGTGGACATTGGACCCGGCCCGGTCAATCCCCCCCAAAGGCTAATCGATGGGGGAAAAGGCCTCCCAACATGAAGGCGGCGTTCGTTCCGCCGAGGCTGCCAGATAAGCGCGCCCGGGTCAAACCCGCCCCCGCCCCTCCGGATCCCGAGCGGATCTATGTCTTCCGCAAGATCTTCTCGAGAGGCTTTCCTTTCGCCAGCTCGTCGATGAGCTTGTCCAGATAGCGTATTTCCCGCATGACGGGCTCTTCGATGTCCTCGATGCGGACACCACAGATCACGCCTTTGATCAAGGACCTCGATGGATTCGGCCGAGGAGCTTCCGCAAGGAATGTTTCCAAGTCCGTCTGTTTTTGGAGCTGGGCCTCCAATCCTTTTTGGCTGTATCCCGTCAGCCAACGAATGATCTCATCGACCTCTGATCTGGTGCGTCCCTTCTTTTCCGCCTTGGCGACATAAAGAGGATAGACGCGGGCGAAGCTTATGGAAAAAATCCGGGGTTTTGTCATGTTGCCCATTGTAATTTATTGTCCCCCTGTTGTCATTTTCGAAGGATTCCTTTGACCGAATACATTTCGGGTGCGCAAAGATAGCTTGGCACTGCATTTTCTCATCTGAGTCCGTCATCGTCACCGGGGAGGGAGGTCGCCCGCGGACGGCCGAGCCGGCTCCATCTCGAAATATTGACATCCGCGGGGGACTCGGTTAGTGCTAAAATGGGTAGACGCGGAATGGAATATGCAGGCCGCGGGGCGAATCGGGTCCGCGGGCATCGACGAGGAGCTTCATGAAACCGGTCCGACGAACGGCTCCGTCCTCCAAGAAACATCCCCCCAGCTCCTTCGTCGGCAAGATCAAAAAGCGCAGGATGATCGAGACCGCCTCGATCTTCATCGGAGGAGGCTGGTTCGTCTATGAGATCGTCCACTTCATCCTCGTCGAGCATTATCATCTCCCGGAAGGGCTGAAGGATATCGTCGTCGTCAGTGTTCTGGGCACGATGTTCAGCGCCCTGACCTGGCGCTGGTTCCGGGCGGACCGGGCCCGGGCCCGGAAGGTCAAGGTTGAATTCCTCCTCGTCCCCCTGTTCCTTCTCGTGACCGCCGCGCTCGACACGAAGTTCGCCCTCTCCCTGCGGGGCCCTGGGGTCATGGCGGGGGAAGGGAGATGGACGCATTCCCTTGCCGTGCTGCCGTTCGTCAATATCAGCGGGGATGAGAGCCAGGAGTATTTCTGCGACGGGCTGACCGAGGAGCTGATCAACCGGCTGAGCCAGGTCCGGCAGCTGAAGGTCGCGGCCCGGACATCGGCCTTCGCTTTCAAGGGAGCCAAGGTGGACGTGGCCGAGGTGGCGCGCCAACTCAAGGTCGAAAGGATCCTGGAGGGAAGCGTGCGGCGAGAGGGCGACCGGCTGCGCGTCACGGCCCAGCTCATCCAGGGGTCCGACGGCTACCACGTGTGGTCGGAGAAGTTCGAGCGGCGCTTTGAGGACGCCTTCGCCATCCAGGATGAGATCGCCCTGGCGATCGCCGACAGGATGGAGCTGGATCTGGCGCGGAAGGACAGAGCGGCGTTGACCAGGCGCCCCACGGAGAGCCTCGAAGCCAACAGCCTTTATATGCGCGGCAGGCATTTCTGGAACAAGCGGACCGAGGGCGATATCAGGCGGGCCATCGCCTATTTCGAGCAGGCCAGAGACAAGGACCCGAATTATGCCCCGGCCTATGTCGGGCTGGCGGACTGCTATATCCTGCTCCCTGAATACGCAAGGTCGGACACCCGGGAAGTCCTGTCCAAGGCCAGGGCCGCCGTCTCCATGGCCTTGACCATCGACCGCCGGCTGGCCGAGGCTTACGCTTCGCTTGGCCTGATCGAGGATATCGATTGGAACAGCAAGGCCGCGGAGACGGCGTATCGGCGGGCGATCGAGCTCAACCCGAACTATGCCCCGGCGCATCTCTGGTATTTCATGTTCTTGGCGATCCGGGGGCGGTTCGACGAAGCGCAGGCTGAGATTGAGGAAACGCTGAAACTGGACCCCCTGTCTCTCATCGCCAGTACCGGCCAAGGACAGGTGTGGTACTTTCAGGGCGCCTATGACCGGGCCATCGCGCAGCACATGAAAACGCTGGAGCTCGATGCGAACTTCCTGGAGGCCCGTCTGCAGCTCGGTCGCTGCTATCGGCAGAAGGGACTGCTCGAGGAGGCCGTGGCAGAGCTCATGGAGGTCCGGAGACATTCCGAACAAAGCCCCTATGGACTGGGGGTGTTGGGAAATGCCTATGCGGTGCTGGGGAGGGTGGACGAAGCGAGGAAAGTCATCGCCGACCTCGAAAGCCTGTCCCAGAAGGGCGCTTCCGTGGAAATGGACACGGCCTTCGTCTTCCTCGGCCTGGACGATATGGATAGGGCCTTTGAGTGGCTGGACAAGGCTTATGCCAAGAAGCAGGACGCGCTCGCCTACCTGAACGTTGATCCGGAATGGGAGAAGCTCCGCGCGGATCCGCGGTATAAGGCCCTTAAAGATAGAATCGGGATATTCTGAGAGAGTCGCGGGCGCACGTCCCGCGCCAAATCTTACGTTTCGAAGCGTTCTTTGATCGGGGGGCGGTTTACGGTGACCCGCACCCCGTTTCCCGCCCAGCTTGTCAGCAGCTTTGCGGTTCTCATCTTCGAGCCGCTTCAACCTGCGAAGCTCCGCAGCACCCATCCCCGCATACTTCTTCTTCCACCGGTGGAACGCGACCTCCGAGATCTCCATCTTCCGGGTGATCTCCGCGAGTCGAACAGTCTTTGGGACAGATTGACTCATAAGGACGGTTTTACCTATACTTTGGCCACGGAGTGAACAGGAGGGTATCGCGTTGAGGTGCCCAAAGTGTCAGACGGATAATCCTCCGGATTTTGAATTTTGTCGGAGTTGTGCAACTCCGCTTGACCGAACAGCGACACCGCCCGAGCCGACCGAGACAATAGCGGCGATCCTAACTGAGCTCAGGACGGGAACGACTTTTGCCGGACGATTCGAGGTAATCGAGGAACTGGGCAAGGGGGGCATGGGCCGCGTTTACAAGGCCTATGACCAAAAGACCCGGGAGAAGATCGCCTTGAAGCTCCTCAAGCCCGAGATCGCATTTGATAGAGAGGCCGTCGAGCGGTTCGGAAACGAACTGCGGTTCGCCCGCAAGATCAGCCACCGGAACGTCTGCCGGGTGTACGATCTGGGCGAGGAGGCCGGGACTCACTTTATCACCATGGAGTACGTCCCGGGCGATGACCTGAAGAGCATCATCCGGATGATGGGGCCCATGAGCGCGGGCAAGGCTGTCTTCATCGCTCGGCAGATCGCGGAAGGGCTGGCCGAGGCGCACCGGCTGGGAATCGTTCACCGTGACCTCAAGCCGCAGAACATCATGATCGACCGGGAGGGGAACGTCCGGATCATGGATTTCGGGATCGCCCGCTCCGTTAAGGTCAAAGGGATGACAGGCGCCGGTGTGATCGTCGGGACGCCCGAATACATGTCGCCTGAGCAGTTCGAGGGAAAAGAGGCAGATGCCCGGTCGGACATCTACTCCCTGGGGGTCATTCTCTATGAGATGACCACGGGGCGGCTGCCGTTTGAAGGCGAGACCTTCGTCTCGATCGCCCTGAAGCAGAAGACCGAGGTGCCGCGGATGCCGAAAGAGCTGAACCCCCTGCTTCCGGACGACTTCAACCGCCTGATCCTGCGCTGCCTGGAGCGGGACCGAGAAAAGCGCTTCCAGAGTGCAGACGAGCTGCTTATTGACCTGGCCAAGATCGAAAAGGGCGTGCCGACGACGGAGAGGGTGCTCCCTTCGGTTCCGTCGACATCACGACATGTCACCGTCTCGTTTAACCCGCCCAAGCTCATCGTTCCGGCTCTCGCCGTCCTTGTTGTTATCGCGGCCGCAGTCGGCTTCTTCCTGCTCCGCAAGCCCGGCGGCCCGGCCCTGAATCCCAAACTCGCTGTGGTCAGCATCTTCGTCAACCAGACGGGCGATGCGGGCCTTGACCCTCTGGGACGCGTGGCCGCCTACGAGATCGCCCAGGGCTTGTCTAGATCAGGGATCGTCGAGGTCGTCCCGACGATGTCGGTTTTCGAAACTTCTCGCATCATCAATACCAGGTCCGGAGTCCCCGAGGGCTCGGACGAGCTCCGCGCCCTGGCCAAAGGCATGGGAGCCGGGACGCTCGTTTCCGGAGCGTATTATCTGATCGACGGCGAGCTTCAATTCCACGCCACGATTACCGACGCCGTCCACAGAAAGCCAATCCTCATCCTGGAACCCCTTAAGGGCAGCCTTGAAAACAAAATGGGACTGATCACGGAGCTGCAGAGGAGAATCATGGGGGCCTTGGCTCAGCATTTCACAAGCTGGGGAGTGGGCGAAATAGCCCAGAGGTTGCGTCGGCCGCCCGTTTATGAGGCTTTTCAGGAGTATCTCCAGGGATTGGAAATTTTCGGCGTGGATTACGAGCAGGCGGTCCGTCATTTCGCCCGCGCCGTCGAGCTGGACCCGAAATTTGCCGCAGCCAAGCTCTATATCGCCGTGGCCCTTGGGAATCAGGGCCGGCATGAGGAAGCCGACGCTATCCTTCGATCCATTCTTGAAGCCCGCGATGAGCTTTCTCCATTCGAAAGCCTGATTTTTGACTGGTATTCCGCAGAGCTCAAGGGCCAGAACGAGAAAGCCCTGCGGTTTATCCGCGAGGCCGAGAAGCTGGCGCCTAACTTTTTCACGATCAAATACATCATCGGAATGGAATTGCTGGGAGTCAACCGCCCCCGCGAGACCATCAAAGCTTTTGCCTGGATGGATTCTCAGGACCCGAACGTCCATTTCACACGGCCGACCGGCGCATGGTGGTTTGGTGTCTTGGCCGAGGCCCATCACCTGCTGGGCGAATACAAGAAAGAGATCGAGGTCGCAAAGCGGGGGTGGAAGTATTATCCGAAAGACCCGACGTTTTCAATGATTGAGGCCCGGGCCCTCGCGGCACTCGGAAAGAAAAGCGAAGTCAAGAGTATCGTTAAGGGATGCCTGAACGAGGATGAGACGACCGGGACTCCCGGCAGCGTCATGATGGAAGCGGCCCGGGAGTTCTATGCCCACGGGCACAGGGATGATGGACAGGAGATGGCAGCCGCGGCCATTCAGTGGGCCGAGAGCCGGCCCGAGTCCGAGAGAAAAACAAAAGCCTACCGGGAATTTTACGCCGACGCGCTCAATTTTGCCGGGCGCTGGGATGAGGCCAATAGGATCTTCGAGTCCCTGGCCGCTGCAGACCCTGAGAATGTCGACTATCAAGGATATTTGGGGACAATAGCGGCGCGCCGGGGGGACCGGGAAGGAGCCATGAGGGCCCTTGAAGAATTGGGGAAGCTCGAGCGGCCGTTTCTTTTTGGCAACCATTTATGGTGGCAGGCCCGCATTGCCTCGCTCCTCGGCGAAAAGGAGCGGGCCGTCGGCCTTCTTAAGGAGGCTTTGAGCCAGGGCTTCACGTATGGCGTTTTTCTCCACCGCGAGACCGACCTTGAACCCTTATGGGACCATCCGCCCTTCCAGGAGCTCCTTCGGCCGAAGGGCTGATCCCCTTCGGGGAGAAGGGGAAGAAGGGGAAAAGAAGAAAATTCAAACGAAAGAACAACAGCAGAATAAGTTCGCCAAGCACCACTAAGTTGTTTACCGCTGAATGTTTTTTTCAAATTCCGTTCACTTAAGGTAAAAATTCAAATCGAGAAGGCGAGTAACAGCAGGAAACTATTATTTTTCAGAATAACTGCCGTATTTTTTTTGGAATGCTTCGTGGGTCTGTTTGGCCCGGGCCACGATTTTTTCGAACTGCGGTTCGCCCCGAAGGTTTTCAAGGCAGGGATCGTTTATCAGTCTGAGGTAGGGATGGACAGTGCCTTCAGAAATTTCTTTCTCCATAGCCCGGATGGCCTCTTCTTTCATCCCCAGCAGTGAATAGACAACTGCAGCCTTTGACAGAGCAAGCGCCTTTTCTTTATCTCCCCTGGCCGCATACAGCGGTGCCTTGTAATCGGATAATATCCAGAAGCCTGGTGCTATGCTTTCGAGCTCTGTAAGCAGCCTCTCGGCTTCATCGTATCTACCGACCTGGATCAGATGTTTGGCCAGATGACCGAGACAGAATGGATTCCTGGGATTTATGTTCAAGGCCTCTTTCAAATAGAGCTCAGATTTCTTAAATTCTCCCAGACCCCGATAGCAGGTGGCCAGGATAGTTCTGGAAAAAATATAGAATGGAGCCAGCTCTATGCTCTTCAAAAGAAAGTGAATAGCCTCCTCATATAACCCAATCTCAGACAGGGAATAGCCAATCCCGGTGAGGACCATATGACTGTTGGGACCTTTCTTGTAGGCTATCCGGTACTTCTCAAACGCCTGGTCGTATCGCCCGCTGAGAAAATAATTGAATCCTTTGGCCAGATTTGAGCCTGAATATTCAGGGTCAAGCTGATAGGCTTTTTCCCCGTAATGGACAACCTGATTCAGTTCTTCCTGATGGTAGGTAAGCGAGTATTTATGCCAGTAAGCCCAGGCCAGCCCGAGGTAGGTCTGCGCATAATCGGGATCAATTTCTCTGGCCGCCTCAAACATCTCAAGGGCTTTAAGGAAATCCTCTTCCTGGTAGGTCACCACATACCGGCTGTTGATGAAGTACATCCCCTGAAGATATGTTTCGTAGAGCCTCATGTCGTCCGGACGCCTGGCTCTCTGGGCCTCAACTGACTCGGAGCTCAGCCGGACTTTGAGAGCTGTGGCGATCGCCTGAGAAATTTCATCCTGGATGGCAAAGACCCCGGACAGCTTCCGGTCGTATCTGTCTGCCCAGATATGAAAACCACTTTCCGCATCGATGAGCTGGGCGCTGACCCGAATCATTTCCGCCTCTCTGCGGATGCTGCCTTCAAGGATATTGACTACACCCAGTTCGACGGCGATCTCTTTTATCGATTTCTGAGTATTCCTGTAACGGACGACGGAAGTTCGGGAGATAACCTTGAGTTCTCTGACCCGGGAGAGCTGACCGATGATTTCCTCGGTCATTCCGTCGCAGAAATACTCCTGGTCCTGTTCCGGGCTCAGATCAACAAAAGGAAGAACGGCTACCGAATTCTTCCATGGGGAGGCAGGAGCCATCACTTCTGAAGGTTTTTTCAAGCGAAATATAAGGTTGATATCGAGGACAAGGGTTATGAGGAATATCAGAGGGATCAGAATTAGCTCCGGCTTGAGTTTCCTGGACTTCTCCCGGCCGGCAAACCACCTCCAGGTCAGAGTGCCGAGGAGCGTGCCAATCAAAGTGATAATGGTTATATCAAGCAGTTTTTCCGGAAGATGATAATGAGCCACCAGGACCCAGTGGACGATTTCATATACGAGCCACCCCCCGCCCACAAACCCGGCCAGGATTTCAACAATCCGCTTCCTTCTCATATTGGCCAGAAATTCGCTAAAAATTGTCCGTTCGGTTTTTGGAGAGGAAGGAAAATGCCCTTTTCTGCGGCCCATATTTTCCCCTGACTTTCCAGGCATCTTTATATAATAGGTTATTTAGGCCGGTCAAATAATTTCCTTCGCCGGGATGGCAAATGGCATCCAGATTAACGACCGAATCGGGAGCCGATCGGTGACAGAGTTGGATACCCCGACACCTCCCGGATACTAATTCTTATCTCGGAAAAAACAATTAGGCCCTTGCTCGAGTTGGCGATGATGCTCGATATACTTGATAATCACATCTCGAGTCATTCGGTCTCCGACTGTCCGGGCGAAGTATCCATCTTCCCACAGCTCCCCGCCCCAGAGCCTCTTCTTGAGCCCCGGGAACTCGCGAAGCAACCCACGTCCGCTCAGGCTCTTGACAATCCTCGCGACCTCCCCTATCGACCGAGATGGCGGAAACGATACCAGCAGATGGATGTGGTCTTCTATGACCTCCATGTTCATAATCTCGATACCATACGCCTCACAGATCTCGCCAACCATCTGTTTCGCTCGTTCCCGGACCTCCTCGATACCTTAAGAATCATACACCTTCGATCCCTCCCGGCAAAAGCCCCGGAGGAGCTTTCCTCTTAACTCTTAGAGGATTCGCTCGGCGTCCCTCTCAATGAGAAGACAGAAAACCGGGTCCAGAACGACGTCTTCAACTCGAGCCGCATTCAAACGGCCGTCCTCTGCGCCATCACTTCGAACCTGGGGCGGGCCAAGGCCCCCGGAAACGTTCGGCTCAACAAGGGAGAGGCGAATCTCCCCCGGGCCAGCGTCGTCAACATATCCCAAGTCATCACCGTGGACCGGTCCGTTCTCCGGGAAAAGGCCGGGACCCTGTCGCGCCAAAGGGTCCGGGAGATCGCGGCCGGCCTCCGCCTCGCCATCGAACCCCGGGAACTCTCGCTGGGGATCCCGCGTCCTTCGGACGAGGCATTTGCCAGACCGGCCTGTTCCTGTGGTATATAGAGTCGAGATATCCAAGGCGGCGGAGCCGCCTCCAAGAAAGGAGCGCTTTATGAACTCCCCTTCGTTGAGATCTCTTCTTGTCGTCATCTCCCTGTTGTTCAGCCTCATTGGAGCGGCATCTCCCGATGCCCTGGCCCAGGAGGGAGGCGTGCCGCCGGGCACGGTCCGGGAGGGATTGCACATGAAAAGCGACATCCTCGGCCGCGACGTCAGCTACGCCGTCTACCTGCCCCCCGATTATGAGACATCCAGCCGGCGCTACCCCGTCGTCTACCTGCTCCACGGGTACACAGACGACGAATCGGGCTGGATCCAATTCGGCGAGGTCAATCTGGCGGCGGACCGGGCCATCGCCGCCCGCGAGATCCCGCCCATGATCATCGTCATGCCCGACGGCGGGGCGACCTTCTACATCAACGACTGCCAGGGCAAGGTCCGCTACGATGACATGTTCATCCAGGAGCTCATCCCCCATATCGACAAGACCTACCGGACCCGGCCGCGGAAGGAATTCCGCGGCATATCCGGGCTGTCCATGGGGGGCTGGGGGTCGCTGGTGCTGGCCATGCGCCATCCGGACCTATTCGCCGCCTGCGCGGCTTATAGCGCGGCGATGTGGACTTACGAGGACATCCTGGCCATGGAGGAGAAAGCCTATGACCGGCTCATCGGCAGGCTGTTCGGGCCCGGCCTCGAGGGGAAGGCCCGCCTGACCGCCCATTTCCGGTCCCACAACCCCCTCGACCAGGCCAAGGACAAGTCCGTCGACGACCTGAAGAAGGTCCGCTATTACATCGACTGCGGCGACGACGACTTCCTGATCAAGGCCAACATGGCCCTCCACGCCGTCCTTCTCGACCGCAAGGTCCCCCACGAGTTCCGCGTCCGCGACGGCGGACACTCCTGGAGCTACTGGCGGACGGGGATCGTCGACGGCCTGGCCTTCATCGGCCGGAGCTTTCACCGATAAGACCGGTATTCGGCTTCTTCCTCCGGCCTCGTTGGATCCGAGAATCACCTATCCTGTTCGCCCGCCATCGAAAGAGACTCTGAGACCCTGACGATCGGGATCCGCCGGAATTCTTTCAAGCCCAGGAGATGATGATCGCTCGAGACGATCCAATCCGCGAAAAAATCTCACCGGCGGAGCGGCGGTTTAACCGAATCTCGACATTCTCTCGACGCAAGCTCGATTGAAAAACGGCGCCGGACGGGATAAAGTAGGGGCCAGGTGGGATGACCATGATCTCGCTCCGGTCCCGGGAGCACCCTTCTCGGAACGCGGCGATCCTCTTTTTGTGCGTCGCCGCGCTGGCCGTCGGCGTTTTGGTCTGGATGGGAGTCCGTCTCGTCCGTCAAGATCGGGCCCTCGAAGCCGAGCAGCTGAGAGAGCGACGGGAGGCCGCCGCCGACCGGATCATCGTCTCCTTGGAACAGGCCCTCACGGCGGAGGAACGGCGGCTGGCCGACCCGGCGGCCTCGGCTCTCTCCTCGCCGGAAGATGATGTCGTATGGATCCAGACCTCCCTCGCGAACCCAACGGATCTCCGTGTCCGGCCCGACAACGTTCTCCTGTATTACCCGATGATCCCTCCCGGCCGAGAGGCGCCCCCCCGTTTGTACGCCGGAAGCGAAAGAGCGGAATTCGTCGACCGCGACTTCGATCGGGCCGTCAGGGCACTCCTCCCCCTCTCCAAGGCCGAAGACCCCGCTGTAAGAATCGGTGCCCAGCTTCGTATAGCGAGAAACTTCAGAAAGGCCGGCGACATCGAATCCGCCCTCGAAACTTACGCCGCCCTGGCCGAGTCCTCCGATCACGCCTTCTTGGTCTCCGGGGCTCCCGCGGACCTGGCGGCACGTCGCGCCCGCTGCGCCTTGTTGGAGGAAATCGGGCGGCGAGGGGAGCTGCAGGAACGCGCCCAGAGTCTCCTCGATGATCTCCGGGGCCGGCGCTGGCGCCTCGACCGGGCCTCGTACTTCTATTACCGCGACCAGGCCGCGGGTTGGCTCGATGGGAAACCGGCAGCCGATATCGCCCGGGAGGCCCTCGCCGAGGCCGTCGCCTGGCTTTGGGAGAATCGCCGGGCCCTCGCGGGGGCCGCGGGGAGCCCTTCCGGGAGCAGGTCGTTCCGCAGCCACGACATATCCATCACCCTCTTATGGCAAGTTTCAGGCCGGGGGCTGACGGCGCTGGCCGCCGGTCCCGCCCATCAGCGGAACCGCTGGTTCGATCCGCTCGTCGCGAGCCCCGATCTCTTGGGCATCCGTCTCACGGTCCGCGATCCGGACCGGACGCTGGTGTATGGGAACGAGCCGCCGCCGGGGAGTCCCGCGGCCTCCCGGCCCGCATCCGCCACCGGCCTGCCCTGGGACATCGTTCTCGTGAACGCCGACCCCGAAGCGGCCCTCGGTCAGTTCGCCCAGCGTCGCCGGCTCATGACAGTGGGCCTAGGTATGCTCGCTCTTCTGGTCATCACAGCGAGCGCTCTCATCGGCCGCGGCGTCTCCCGTGAACTCGCGGCCGCCCGGCTTCAATCGGACTTTGTCTCGGCCGTCTCTCACGAGTTCAGGACCCCTCTGACGTCGATGAGACAGTTCACCGAGATGCTGGCCGCCGACGAGACCCTTCCCGCGGAGAAGCGCCGGGCGTTCAACCGGGCCCAGGAACGGGCCACCAGTCGGCTGTCCCGGCTGGTGGAATCCCTGCTCGATTTCGGCCGCATGGAGGCCGGCGCCCGGCCCTACCGGCTCGAACGCCTGGACGCCGGCCGGTTGGTCAAGGCCACGGTGGAGGAATTCAAGCGGGAGGCAAATTCCGATAACCTGGTCATGGAATGCGCGGTCCCGGACGAGGGGCCCATCGTGAAGGCCGACAGGGAAGCGCTCGCTCAGGCCCTCTGGAATCTCCTCGACAACGCGGTTAAGTATTCCGGCGAAAACGCCGTCGTCCGGGTCGAGGTCGAGGCCGGCAACCCGGTCACCATCCGCGTCCGGGATCAGGGGATCGGCATCTCCTCTTCAGAGAAGAACCGGATCTTCGGGAAGTTCGTCCGCGGCTCGAGCGCCAAAACCGCCGGGATCAAGGGGACGGGGATCGGGCTGGCCATGGTCGAACACATCGTGGACGCCCATGGCGGAAAGGTCCTCGTGGCCAGCGAGCCCGGCCAAGGCAGCACCTTCACCATCATGTTGCCCTCAGGAGGATAAGCCCATGCCGCGAATACTGATCGTCGAGGACGACCACGACATCGCCTTGGGTCTCGCCGAGGACCTCACCCGCCACGGACACCAGATCGAAACGGCCGGCGACGGCGAGTCGGCCGTACGCCGCGGGAAAGAGGGAGGCTGGGACCTCGTCATCCTCGACCTCATGCTGCCGCGAAAGGACGGCTTCGAGGTCTGCCGGGAGCTGCGGCAGGCCGGAGTGCGGACGCCGATCATCATGCTGACAGCCAAGACCCACGAAGCCGAGAAGGTCCTCGGACTGGAGCTAGGGGCCGACGACTACGTCACCAAGCCGTTCAGCCCGAGAGAGCTGCGGGCCCGGATCCAGGCCGTGCTCCGCCGGGGGACGGACGGATCCGCCGGGATCTACCGGTTCGGGGACTGCGAGGTCGACTTCGACCGCTCCGAGGTCCGGCGCGGCGGGACGGCCATCGCCGTCAGCGCCCTGGAGTTCAGGCTATTGGAGGCCTTCGTGCGCCACCCGGGACGGGTGCTGAGCCGGTCCCATCTGATCGACGCCGCCTGGGGGCCGGAGACCGTCATCTCCGACCGGGTCGTGGACACCCACATCCTCCACCTGCGGAAAAAGATCGAGCCGAAGCCGGCCAAGCCGCGCTACATCCGCAGCGTGCGCGGCATGGGCTATCGCTTCGAGGGCGAGCGATCTTGACGGAATCTGGACATAACCTCGATACGGCCTCGATATCGGGCCCCTATGATGAGGGCAGGAGGCAAAGCCCAATGAAGATCAACATGGCGAGATCGATAGCGGTCATTTTTCTCTTCGCGGCCCTGGGGGCCATGATGTCCGTCTCCGGGACCGCCCAAAAAGTAGAAGACCCGGGCGTGTTGCTGCGGGCGGCCATCGAGAAGGAGGAGGTCGACGGCGATCTCCCGGGGGCCATCGACCTGTACAAGCGGATCGTCGAGAAATTCAGCGAAAGCCGGGCCGTGGCCGCCCAGGCGCTTCTCCGCCTCGGGGGATGCTACGAAAAATTGGGCGATGAGCAATCAAGCCTCGCTCAAAAGGCGTTCGAGAAGCTCGTCGCGGACTACCCGGATCAAAAGGACGCGGTCAGCGCGGCCAAAGCCAAGCTGGCCGCATTCCTCCGGGCCCGGGCGGCCATCGAGAAGGGCGCCGGGGAGATCAGCATCCGCAAGGTCTGGGATAACGCTCCCGACAGCTTTTTCATGGGCGCGCCATCCCCGGACGGAAGATACGTGACCTATGTCGACTGGCAGAAATTCGCCAACCTGGGTGTCCGGGACCTGGTCAAGGGCGAAAACCGCCTTCTGACGAATAATGCGTCTTGGGACGATATCGAGTATTGCTACAATTCCGTCTTCTCTCCCGACGGCCGTTGGATCGCCTTCGCCTGGCAGACAAAAGAACCGCTCACCCAGCTGCGTCTGATAAGTCGCGACGGATCGTCGACCCGCATCCTCCACGACGGCAAAGGCGTTTCGTATCTGGTCCCATTCGGCTGGACGGCCGACGGCCTGCACGTCCTGACGCTTCTGTATGGGCTCGACGACAACAAGCGGATCAGCCTTGTTTCGGCCGTCGACGGCGCCCTCCGGGACGTGAAGGCCCCGCCGTTCAAGCTGCCGCGATCACCGCGGATGGGGCTGTCGCCTGACGCAAAATTCGTCGCCTGCTCCTATCTTCCCCAGGGCGAGCCGGCCCGCAGCGATATCGCGCTCCTTTCCGTGGAAGGAGGGCCGGTCACGCCGCTTGTCGAGCACCCCAGCGACGACGTCGTCCTCGGCTGGTCGCCCGACGGCACGCATGTCCTGTTCACGAGCGACAGGACGGGGAGCATCGGGATCTGGGCCGCGGGCGTGTCCAACGGGAAACCGGACGGGGCGCCCGAGCTCGTCCGGGGCGACATGGGCAACATCCGTCCCATGGGGATCACCCCCAACGCGAAGCTGTACTATGGCGTCTACACCGGCTGGAGCGACATCTTTATCGCCCCGATCGACCCGTCGACGGGTCGAGTGCTGGATCGGCCCGCCAAGGCCGTGAGGAAATACGAAAGCTTCAACTCCGCCCCCGACTGGTCGGCCGACGGCCAATTCCTGGTCTGCCGTTCCTCCCGGGGGCGGATGGCCACGGAGACGCCGGCCTTGCTCATCCTCTCGAGGGAAACGAACGAGGTCCGCGAGCTGGATCCCCGGATCTTCGGGGGGTTGAACTTCAATTTCGTGCGCTGGTCTTCGGACGGGCGTTCCGTGATCAGCACGGGTCTCGACGAGAACGGGAGATCCGGAGCGCTTGTCTCGATCGATGCCCGGACCGGCGAATCCCGGATCCTCGCCAGGCCGGACCAGAACGGGGCCATCTTCGCTCCCTGCCCGTCTCCCGACGGCGGAAGCGTTTTCTACTTCCGGCTGGGGAGGGAATTCCGGCGGATCATCAAACTCGATCTGGAAACCGGGTCCGAAAGGGAGATCCATCGGCTGCCTTTCTCTCCGGGGCCCTATTGGATGGCCTTGTCACCGGATGGCCGACAGGTGGCGGCCTACTCGGACAATAAGATCTTCATCCTGTCTCACGATGGCGCCGAGTCCCGGGAATTGGTCGAGGCCGGCGGCGGAACGACCCTGGCCTGGATGGCGGACGGCAAGAACATCCTCTACGGAAAATACCAGGAGGGAAGCGAGGAGATCGTGGACCTGTGGGTCGTTCCCGCGTCCGGAGGAGAACCTCGAAAGACCGGCCTATCCATGGCCCGGTTGACGCACCTTCAGGTCAGCCCGGACGGCACGCAGATCGCCTTCACGGCCAGCGAGGATCCGGGCAAGAGCGAGCTCTGGGTCCTGGAGAATTTCCTGCCGGCAAGGAAAAAATAGGTTCTTCTCCCATCTCCGGGGATTTTCTACGATGAGTTCTACCGATAGGCATCCCCCATTGCCCCCCAAACCCCCGAGAACCAGTCCCGTCGGTTCCCCCGTCGGAGGCCGACGGGTCCCCCTCCGCTATGGGGGTCTGCAGGGGAATCCCTATCGCCTTCTCTTGCCGAGTATCCCCGGAAATGGGAGAAAAACCAAGAAGTCGGGTAAGGAAAAGGGCGCTTTCACCGAATCAACACGATCTCTTGACAATTCCGTGACACATGCCGGCCGAAGCCGGCTTATGTTGTTAACGCAATGGGCAGGGAGCCGCGCCGCGGGGCGGATCAGCCGACGGAGGGGGGATGATGGATATCCTGACTGCCGCCGAGCTGGAGATCGCCCCGGCCGATCTGCTGACCGGGCTTGTCTATGTCGTCATCAAGTTCTTGGCCTACGGAGCCGTCGGGATCGCCCTCATCGGCGTCGTCACGACGTGCTGGTGCTGCTTATTCGATTGCCGCAAGTTGAGGTGCTCATCCCCTACGCCGATCCGATGGCAGGCCGGGTTGTTCTGAGTGGATCTATTTCTTTAGTGCCTTCTTGACCCGCTCGAGATATTTGGCATCGAGCCGGTCCCTGTCGCGGCCGACCGCTTTCTTGTTCTTGATCAGGTCGTCGAGAGAGATGAAAAAGACATCGACGTCCCCATACCTCGCTTTGGTCCTTTTTTTCCAGGCCGACCGGAATTCGATCCCGGAGCATGCGGTGATGAGGTCGATCCTGACCGGCGCGAATCCCAGCTGGACGATCAAGTCGGGCCGGAGAAAGTCGGCCGGTTTGACCCCCGGCTTCATCCCCCAGAATTCGGCAATGGCGGCCGCCACCTTGGCCCCGTTCTCCTCGGTCGCCTCGACCAGGATGTCGATATCCTTCGTGTAGCGGGGCTCTGCATAGTAGGAAAAAGCGAATCCCCCGACGATCAGGTATTTAGCTTTTTTTGCGCCGAGTAATTTTAAGAAATCTCTGTAATCCTTTTCGACTCTCATTTTTCAGCTCATAGACCATTTCCCGCAGATATTGAAGGGTATCCAGCTTCTCGGCCGGCGAGGCGTTCAGCCAATGGTCGAAATCGAGCCTGTCGGAGCTGTCCAGCCGGACGATCCTGACCGTCTTTTTCATCCTATTCATCTTAACAAATCCGCTCCTCTTCAGCAATGCCTGGGCGCTATTGCGGCCGGCGCCAAGCCCTTCATCCGCCTCAAGTTGGAAGGGCGTTGAGCTTATGCAATGTAGGGGATGGTTTGCGGGCCCTCGGGCATGACGCAGATGGACGCGCCGCGCCCGAACTTCCGCAGCAGCTCCACCACGGTATCTTCGATCTTACGGCACGGCTCGAGAAGGGCCGCACGGATCTGGTCATCCGAGAGGCCGTCGGACCTGACGTAAACATCCGCCTTGAGCTGGATGAGGGCCTGGACGTGGGCCTGCCATTGATCCTGTTCAAGGAACCCCGGCGCGCTGATCCGGTCCAGAAGCTCCCGCGGGCTCTTCGCCTCCCTCAGGAGCTTCCCGTAAAGACCATGTTCGGGGATCCCGTCCCAGCAGCTCGCGGCCATGATGATGGCCCCGCCTGGCCGGACGACCGGTTCGGCCGCCCGCATCCCCTTGACCGACTGATAAAGATTGAGGTCGAGGGGATGGCCCGAGTTCGTCGTGACGACGATGTCGAACGGGCTCGGAACGGCGACCATGGCCGAGCGCCGGACGAACTCGCACCCGGCCGCATGGGCCTCGTCCAGGTCCCCCGCG
Organism: uncultured Eubacteriales bacterium; assembly: GCA_964423315.1. Lineage (GTDB taxonomy): Bacteria > Acidobacteriota > Aminicenantia > Aminicenantales > Saccharicenantaceae > RBG-16-66-30. The sequence continues at coordinate 73,672 of CAYREO010000001.1, forward strand.
AAGACCCCAGTCACGGCCTTGTCGCGGTTGAGGGTGACGTTGAGCAGGAAGAGCCGCCCGGCCTGCCCGGCGACCTCGCGAATCTCCTCCCAGATGGGATTCCCGCGCGTCACTCCCCAAATAGCGTTCGGGTGCCCGACCATCCCGGCATCGTGGTTGCCGAGCACGGTCCGCTGGCCGGCCATGCCCGGCATAATGGCCTTGCCCCCTCCGGAGAACCCCGCGAAAAGATGCGGCTCGATGAACCCGGTCAGGATCTTGAGGTCACAACGCATGAGCTCGGCGTTGAGCCACGTCTCATGGCCCTTCGAGGTCACGCCGACACGGACCTGGGTCGCCGGGTCGAACGCGTCGTTCTGGACGATGCGCCGCTCGTCGAAGATCCGGTCCCCGACCATGGCCCGAAGCTCCGCTTCGGTGTTGGCTCGGTGGGTCCCTAATGCGTTGAACAACGTGGCCTCGACGCCCGGGACCGCATCCAACACCTCGAGCACGGCCCCCAGGAGCAGCGGGTTGGGCGCCGGCCGGGTGATGTCGCTGAAGACGATGCCGACGCGCATGCCGGGCCGGACGAGATCGCGAAGGGGCGGCGATCCGAGGGGTTTCTCCAGCGCCCGGCGCACCTCGTCCGCGGGATCGGCCAGCGCCGGGACGAACGCCGGCTCGACGACCGTGACGTTCAGCGCGTCATCGAGCTCGAGCGGCAGCCCCTCCTTCCCATAGGCCAGCTTCAGCCGCACTTCGACCTCCTCGCCGTGCTCCCCGTCCCTCTCACTCCCGATAGAAGGGCAGCCAGTTCGGTGTCGCCCTCAGCGTCTCCAGGCGGAAGGCCGTCGGCCAGGCCACAAGCCATTGGCTGACCGAGAAGGGATGATACCAGCGCGTCTGGAGGAAGCCCTCGTCTTGGCTGCCGGCCGGGCGCCTCTTTCCCATGACGACCAGGTCGCCGTCGGAGATGCCGATCGAGCCGTTGGCCCAGGCGGCCAGAGCCCTCTCCCGCCACACAGCGTTCCCCGTCAGCCGGGCGAGCTTGAGCCAGTCGTTGACGATGATGAGGGCGAACGGATCCATGTGATGGTGCTGGGTCGAGACGGCCGTGCCGCCGAACGTGTCGTAGCCGATCTCACGAAGGACGGTCCCTTCGGCGTAGGGCACCGTGTAGTGCCACTGCCACGTGGCGATGTAATAGGAGACGTCCTCGGCCCGCCTCAGGTATTTCTCCTGGTCGGTGATGTCATAGAGCTCGAGCGCGGCCTTGAGGAGCGGGGTCGCCGACTCCTTGTCGATGCAATGCGTATCGAGGGCCCCGGCCGTCGTGAAGCCGTCCTTCAGGAACTCCCCGATATAGAAGGCGAAGGCCCTCTCGGCGCCGTCCAGGTATCTCTTCTCGCGGGTCGTCCGGTAGGCCGTGACGAGAGGCGGGATGAGGAAGGCCCCGATCGTCCCGTCCGGATCGACGGCCTTGCCGTCGTTCGTCCAGGCCTTGCCGATGCGGCCGTCGGCCCGCATGGCCTTGAGGGCGAAGTCGCAGACGCCCAGGGCCGCGGCCTTATAATCCGGTTTTTGAAGCCCGCATTTCGCGGCCAGCTCGAAGGCCTCGAAAAGGTTCTGCGCGGCATTGCCCAAATTGCAGGCGTCCTGGACTTCCCCCTTCGGGTCGCCGAGGCCGATGATGTAATCATACTGCCCGCGGATGAGCCCGTTGCGGAGCCGGGCGTTGCGGACCCAGGCATCGAGGCAGGCGATCCCTTTGTCGCGCGAGCCGCGGTCGCCCGTCTTGAGGAAGTCGGCGAGGAGCGAGTTGGCCAGCGAGGCGTTCTGGCCGGCCCAGCCGATCTCGTACTTCCGGGTTTGGCGCTGGACCCACTTGGCGCCGTCCCATCGCAAGCCGATGGAGAAACCCTTGAAGCTCTTCTCCTCGGCCCACAGGCTCTCCTTGGCGAATTCGACGCCGAGGTCCCAGAGGATCTCCGGGTCCCACTTCGGGGCGGCGGGCCGGGCGTTGAGCGTCCAGGCCGCATCGAGCAGGGCGCGCCAGCCGTGCTTCGGCGCCGCGACGGGGGCCGCTACGATCCAGGCCTTGAGCGCGATCGTCTGGCCGCGCGAGACCCGCAGGTCCTCGCGGTAGGCCTCCTGGTACCGGTCGCGGTACGCATAGACCTTGGGGCTCTCCTCCTCGGGCCAGACGAGGCCGTGGACGGTCCTGTCGTCGCCCGGCTCGAGGAAGCAGGAGAACCCGCCCGGCATCTGCCCCGGGCGGCTGAAGAGGGCGACCGACCATTCCCCGGATTCGGAGTACGTCGCGCCGGGAACCGACGTCCGATGGAAGGCGAAGACCCAGGGCCGTCCTTCCGTGACGAAGCCCTTGGGCTCGAGGCCCGTGCCCCATGTGTTCCCGTCGTACATCACGGCCGGGATGAGGCTGTAGAGCGACTTGTACCGGGCTTCGAGCTCCATCGTCAGGCGGGCCGGGCGGACGAAGTCCTGGCCGTTGTAGGAGAATGTCCGGGTCCACTCGAAGAGGCCCGGCTGGACCTCGCGGACTTCGTCCTCGGCGGCGAAGCCCTCCTCGCGGAAGGGCGCGAGCGCCGCGATGGGCCGGCCGCCGGCGTAAAGGGTCGGCGTTCCGTCGGCCGTCCGGAACTCGACGCGGACCTGGGCCGCGGTGGTCCCGGCGAAAAGGCTCACGACCAGGACAGCAAGCATCGGTTTGAGGCGCATCGCGAATTCCCTTCGTCGTATTCGCTCGGCCGGGTCGCATCCATTCGCTGCCGGCGTCGGCCCCGTGGCCGTTCCTCCGGTTTTTATAACAGACGGGTGCCGAAAAGACAAGGCGTTGACCCGCCCCTCTCCTTTCATTATGATGATGGAGCGTTCTTCATTCCCTTCGAGGAGGTTGCCATGCCCGTTTCCTATAAAGACCTGGGGCTCGAGAACACCCGGGACATGTTCCGCCGGGCGTTCGCCGGCCGGTACGCCGTTCCGGCTTACAATTTCAACAACATGGAGCAGCTCCAGGCCATCATCACGGCCTGCGTCGAGACGCGTTCGCCCGTCATCCTCCAGGTCTCGAGCGGGGCCCGCAAGTACGCCGACCAGACGCTCCTCCGCTACATGGCCGAGGGGGCCGTCCGCATGGCCCGGGAAATGGAGAAGGCCAAGGGCTTCGGCCCGCCCATCCCCATCACCCTCCACCTCGACCACGGCGACACCTTCGAGCTGGCCAAGTCGTGCATCGACAACGGCTTCTCGTCGGTCATGATCGACGGGTCGCACCTCGCCTACGACGACAACGTCGCGCTCACCCAGCAGGTCGTGGCCTATGCCCGGGAGCGGGACGTCTCGGTCGAGGGCGAGCTCGGCGTCCTGGCCGGGATCGAGGACGACGTCAAGGCCGAGAGATCGACCTACACGAGGCCCGACGAGGTCGTCGATTTCGTCAAACGGACCGGATGCGATTCGCTGGCCATTTCCATCGGCACATCGCACGGGGCCTACAAGTTCAAGCCCGAGCAGTGCACGCGCGACGAACGGGGCGTCCTCGTCCCCCCGCCGCTGCGGTTCGACATCCTCGAGGAGATCGAAAAGCGGCTGACGGGCTTCCCCATCGTCCTCCACGGGGCGTCCTCGGTCATCCAGGAGGCGGTGGCCATGATCAACACCTACGGGGGCAAGATGAAGGACGCCGTCGGCGTGCCCGAGGAGCAGCTTCGGAAGGCGGCCGCGTCGGCTGTCTGCAAGATCAACATCGACACGGACGGCCGGATGGTCATGACGGCCACCATCCGCAAGATCTTCGTCGAGTCGCCGGGCGAGTTCGACCCCCGCAAGTACCTGGGCCCGGCCCGCGCGGCTCTCGTCGAGATGTACAAGCGCAAGAACCGCGAGGTCCTCGGCTCGGCCGGACGATACGGCGCGGAAGCCTGATCATGCAAGACCACATCAAGATCATCGGTATCCTGTGGATCGTCCTGTTCAATCCCGACGCGGTCAAGCTCTTCCAAAGCCCGCCCCCGGGTACGTAAGGAACTGATGTGTCCGTCTATCTCACGCTCATCATCCTCTTAACCGCGCTATTGAGCATGGGGGCCGCTCCAGCCGGGACATTTCTGGTCGACGACTTCTCCCAGGAGGGCGTTTCCGCGCTCGGGACGCCTTGGCAGACATTTTCCGACAGGGTCATGGGCGGCATCTCGGAGGGAAGCGCCCGCTATGAGACTCTCGACGGGAAGCGCTGTCTGCGGCTCCGAGGGGTGGTCTCTCTCGAGAACCAGGGAGGGTTCGTCCAGGCGGCCGTCCCCTTGGTCAAAGCGGCCGGGGCCTTCGACGCCAGCGGCTATGAGGGCCTGCGCTTGTGGGTCAAAGGGAACGGGCGCCGCTACTACGTTCATTTGCGCACGGACGATACGAGGCTTCCGTGGCAGTACTACGCGGCCGGCTTCGACGCCGGGGCGACGTGGGAGAAGGTCGATATCCCCTTCTCCGCCTTTGCGGGAGAGAACCTCCGGCCCGCGCTCGACACCCGAAAGCTGAAACGGCTGGCCATCGTCGCCGCCAAGGAAGCTTTCACGGCCGACGTGGCCGTTGCCAGGATCGAATTCTACAAGTGAAAGGAAATCCTTGATGAGTGAACACGTTTACCGGAAGATGGAGATCGTCGGGTCCTCCAAGGTCAGCATCGAGGACGCCATCAAGAACGCCCTGGCCGAGGCCGGCAAGACGGCTTCCAACCTGCGCTGGTTCGAGGTCGTCGAGACCCGCGGCTACATCGAGAAGAACGCCGTCGCCTATTACCAGGTGACCCTGAAGATCGGGTATACGGCGGCCTAGAGGATCAGCCGGCCGACTCCGACCAGGAAGAGGACGCCGCCGAGGGCCAGGAAGTACTTGAACGGGATGGCCAGGCCCTCCCGCGTCGTGACGACCCAGATGTCCCGGTCGTAGGCTTCGCCGAGCTCGCCCCGATATTTCTCCTTGACCTCCTCGACGGCCTTGCGGATCGTGTCGAGGCTCTCTTTAGATTTGGCGATGGCCTGGCGGATCTCCTGCTTCTCGGCGGTCGTCAGGGTTCGTTCGAAGACCGTTTCGCGGGAAGTGAACCTCAGCTTGCCGTCCTCCTGGAGGAAGAAGACGACCAGCGGGATGCCGATGGCTATGAGGATGAGAAGCAGGCCCTGCCTGCGGCCGTCGCTCGTTCCGCGGCGTTTCGCGGGGATAGTCCGCGCGTCCCAATCGTCTTTCTTCGGCATGGGCATCCCTCCGTTCGGGCAATCAAGCCGTCAAACGGGAAAATATCCCGAACCGGGGCCGAAGTCAACAAAATGGGGACAAATAACGACTTTTTCGTCTGCCAGAATTTGTTAATCGGCAATGAGAAGACGGAGTGCAGCTAGCCTTTAGCCTATCGCGCAGGGCGATCTATGATGCGGCCAGAACGCTCATATATCATTGATAATAAAATTTATAAAGACTCACCCGTTGGGATTGTCTATGCCATGTTCCCCTAGCTGGCACGGAATCTGCAATAAAGAGGGCAAGGAAGCGGGATCATCGGCATCCTGCATGAGAGGTCCGCGGCGCGCCAAGGCGCGGACTTCTCCCCTCCCTCCTTCTGTCCCGGCCCTTCCGGGGGCCGCCCATCACCCCCGGGAGGGCCGATCTATTTTCCGGACGATGAATTTGCTCGCGCATACCCCACATACGCTCCGAGGTCAAGGGTTATGGGGTAATTCAAGAAGGGGGGAAACGGGGTGATTTCGGTGGTGGAGCTGACCAGGATCGAACTGGCGACCTCTTGAATGCCATTCAAGCGCTCTCCCAACTGAGCTACAGCCCCACCCGGGAGTCGCCTTATCTTACAGGAAGCCGTGTTTCCCGTCAAGAAGCCCGGGCGGGCTGACGCCTCGATTGACCGGGCGGCGGGCGCTATGGTAATTAGGAGGCACAGCATGGGAAGGAGGCCCGCATGACCGCACGCATCCGTTTCTCATCGAAAAAGGCTTTGGCCCTGGGATTGGCCGCTGTCGGTTTGTTCATCCATTCTGCCGGATCGGCGGCTCCCCCTCTTGCCGGGGACGGAGGGCCGGGCGCCCCGACGGCCCTGCGCTGCGAATACCTCGAGAACCCCATGGGCGTCGACGTGACCAAGCCCCGCTTTTTCTGGGTCTTCGATCATCAGGAGCGCGGCCAAATCCAGTCGGCCTATCGAATCGTCGTCTCCTCGGGAACGGACGCCGAAGCCGGGGACATCTGGGACAGCGGAAAAGTGGCCTCGGCCAAGTCCACCCAGGTCGTCTTCGACGGCAAGCCCCTGGAGAGCGGCCGCACCTACTCCTGGAAAGTCCGCGTCTGGGACCGCGACGGCCGCGAGGGCCCATGGAGCGCCGTCGCCCGTTTCGACACCGGGCTCTTCAACAAGACCGACTGGAAGGCCGCCTGGATCGGCGGCGCGAACCAGCTCCGCAAGGAATTCCCGCTCGAGGGGCGGATCAAGCGGGCCCGGGCCTATATCGCCGGGCTGGGCTACTACGAGCTGCGGCTCAACGGCCGCAAGGTCGGCGGCAACGTCCTCGATCCGGCCTGGACGACCTACGACAAGCGCGTCCTCTACGTGACCTACGACGTCACGCCCTACTTGCGCCAGGGCGCGAACGCCGTCGGGGTCATGCTCGGCGAGGGTTGGCACAAGGCGAGGGCCCTCCTTCTGCAGATCCACGTCGAGCTCGAGGACGGGACGAGCGCAACCATCATCAGCGATACATCCTGGAAGGCCGCCGCCGGGCCCATCCTCGAGGACAGCATCTATCACGGCGAGACCTACGACGCCCGCCGCGAAACGCCGGGCTGGGACCGTCCGGGATTCAACGACGGTGCCTGGGGGCCGGCCGAAGCCGTCAAGCCGCCCGCCGGGGTCCTTTCGGCCCAGATGATGCCGCCCATCCGGGTCGTCGATACCATCGTACCGCTCAAGATGACCAATCCCAAGCCGGGCGTCTATGTCTTCGATCTCGGCCAGAACATCAGCGGCTGGGCCCGTCTGCGCGTCGCCGGGACGGCCGGCACGGACGTCCGCCTGCGCTTCGCCGAGCTCCTCTACGACGACGGCACCCTCAACCGCGAGAACCTGCGCGCGGCGCGCGCCGAGGACCGCTACATCCTGAAGGGCGAAGGCGAAGAAGTCTGGGAGCCCCGCTTCACCTATCACGGCTTCCGCTACATCGAGGTCAGCGGCTACCCCGGCGTCCCCAAGCTCGATTCGGTGCAGGGACGGGTCGTCCACTCGGCGGTCAAGCCCATCGGCAGCTTCGCGGCCTCGAAGCCCATCCTCAACGACCTCCAGCGGATCATCACCTGGGGCCAGAAGACCAACCTCCACGGCATCCCGACCGATTGCGACCAGCGCGACGAGCGCATGGGTTGGCTGGGCGACGCCCAGGGCACGGCCGAAGAGGCCATCATGAACTTCGACATGGCCGCTTTCTATACCAATTTCATCCGTGACATCCGCGACGTCCAGGACGAGCAGGGCCGGATCACCGATACCGTGCCCCACATCTGGGGCTCACGGCCGGCCGACCCGGCCTGGGGCACGGCCTATCCCCTGCTGTGCTGGTACATGTACCAGTATTACGGCGACACGCGCATCCTCGAGGAGCACTACGACGGGCTGAAGAAATATGTCGAGTTCCTGAGGAGCACGGCCGACAACGGGCTTCTCAGGTGGAGCCATTACGGTGACTGGGTGGCCGTCGAGAAGTGCCCGGGGGCCGTCGTCTCGTCGTTCTATTACACCTACGACGTCCGCATCCTGGCGGACGCGGCTCGGCTGCTCGGCAAGACCGCCGACGCCGTCGCCTACGACAAGCTGGCCGCCGGGATCCGGGCCGCTTTCAATCGCGAGTTCTTCGACCCGAAGACCGGCGACTACGCCGACGGGACGCAGACGGCCAACACCCTGCCGCTTTTCCTCGACATCGCCGGCGACAAGGAGCGCGGCCGGGCCTGGGGACGGTTGTTCGACAATATCGTCTACAAGAACGATTCGCGCCTGACGACGGGCATCATCGGCACGAAGTACATCATGGAGCTTCTGACCCGCAACGGCGCCTCCGACCTGGCCTACGACATCGCCGTCAAGACCGACTACCCGAGCTGGGGGTACATGATCGTGAACGGGGCGACGACGCTCTGGGAGCTGTGGCAGAAGCGCGAGGGGCCGTCGATGAACTCCCACAACCACCCGATGTTCGGCAGCGTGGGATCGTGGCTCTACAAGGCGCTGGCCGGGATCAACATGGCCCCGGGATCGACGGGATTCGAGAGGATCCTCATCCAGCCGCGGATCGTCCGCGACCTGAGGCACGCCGCGGGCTCGACCGTGACCGTCCGCGGCGAGACGGCCTGCTCATGGGCCCGGCTGGATGACGGAGTCCGGGTCGAGGTCGTCATCCCCGGCGGGTCCGTGGCCGAGGTCGTCATCCCCAAGCTCAACCTGAGGAGCATCGCGGTGACCGAGGGCGGAAAAACAATCTGGGAGGATGAAAAGTACGCCCCGGGCGTCCCCGGCATATCGGGCGCGGAGGACAAGGACGGCGCCATCCGCATCAAGGTCGGCGGCGGCCGCTACGTCTTCGTCCTCACCGGCCATTGACTCGGGGACACAATACTCATTCCCCAATTTCCGGGCCTTTCACCCGCTCCCAAAACTCCCGGGGAGAGACGACCTCAAGAGAGCCGAAAACGGACATCCCGAACTCAAGCCCAGGATCGCCGACCCGGCCTTCCCTTCGACGAGAGAAAAGGTTAAAATGTGTTCCAGCGTCACCGAACCAAAAAGACGGATATTCGTATTTCAAGCATAAGAAAGGAGTATGATCATGAATAAGACCGACTTTGTCAGGGGACGGGCGTTCTTTGCGACAGGCCTCGTTGCCATCCTGATCCTGGCCGCTGGAGGCATGTATGGGGGGGCAACGACCTCCGCGGCCGCCGCCCCCGTCACCCTCGAGTACAAGATGCCGTCCGGCCAGGTCCTGCGCTACGAGAGCCGCGAGGACTCGCGGCAGATCATGGACGTGATGGGCCAGGTCATCGAGACGAGCTCGGTTTCGACCTCCAAGTTCTCCTTCCAGGCCAAGGGCCGCCAGGACAAGAATTTCATCCTCGGCGTGACCATCGACGACATCACCGCGAGCATCAACTCTATGCAGGGCGACATGTCCCCCGACATGAAGCCGGTGATCGGCAAGGGCTTCGACATGGTCCTGTCCCCCCTCGGCGCCGCGATCGACGTCTCCGGCGCCAAAGCCTTGACCTACAGCTCGCCCGACGGTGTCCGTAACCTGTCCTCGGGATTCAAGGTCTTCTTCCCCGACCTTCCCGACAAGCGGGTCAACGTGGGCGACAGCTGGCCGTCCCGCAAGACGATCGAGGAGCAGAGCGATTCGGTGGACCTGCGCATCGACATCGACAGCGTCAACACGCTCGAGGCCTTCGAGAAGATCGACGGCATGGATTGCGCCCGCATCTCGTCCAAGCTCACCGGAGTCATCTCCGGCACGGGGTCCCAGCAGGGCATGGACCTCCATTTCAGCGGCAAGCTCACGGGGACGGACACCTGGTATTTCGCGGTCAAGGAAGGGCTCTACGTCAAGTCCAAGGGCGAGTCCTCGAGCGACATCGCCATCGAAGCGTCCGGCATGACCATCCCGATGACGCAGTCGCAAACGACCGAGGTCAAGCTCGTCGGCCGTTGATCTTGCCGCGTCAGGGCGGCCGGCCTTCGATCCGGCGGCCGGCCCGCGCCGGACCTCGTGCCGCCGGACATCAGTTCCCGTTCGTCCCTCTTCGTCCGGCCGTCCAGAGATACGCGAAGACGAACCAGGCGACCGACGAGAGCAGGAAGGCCGTTCGATAGGTCCCGCGGCCGACCCGGCCCAGGAAAAAAAGCACGGCCGACGCCAGGCACAGCGCCAAGTTGAGGAGGGCCAGCGCTCCCGCCAGCCTGCGGAACAGTTGGTCCTTCACGCCTTCCTCCTCGAACCCATGATGGCCGTATAGAAGACCAGGGCGATCGCCCATCCCGGAAGCCACTTGAAATAAAGGTGCAAGGGCAGGGCGAAGCACGCGGCGAGCGTCCCGAGCCAGACGCCGAGCGCTGCAACGTTGAATGTCCATCCCCTCTTCTCGGCCCGATATTGTTCGATCCGGAGGAGCGGAAAGACCCAGTGCTCGGCAAAGACGATGGCCCCGACCGGCATGAGGACCAGCCCGTAGATCGCCACGTAATCGAGCAGCTTGAGGAAGAAGACCGGGAAGCAAGCCAGAATGGTGGTCCCCGCCCCGGCGACAAGGGTGATCTTCCAACGGGGCCAGCCGGGGGTCACGGTCTGCAGGGCGAGTCCGGCCCGGTAGAGCGTGGGATTGGCCGTCGTCCATCCGGCGAGGAGCACGGCCGCCGCGCCGGCCAGGCCCGCCGCTTCGTAGGCCATCAGCCCCGGGTGCATCTCGCGGCCGACCGCGGCCACCATGACCCCCGAAGCGAGCCAGGCCAGCATGTGCCCCGGGTACATGCCGAAGGCCGAGAACAGGCCGTAGGTCCATTTCCTGGCGTAGCGGAACAGGGCCATGTCCGACAACCCGACGTGCATGGCCAGGTTGCAGAACCAAGCGAAGAATAGGACGTGCCAGAACCCGAACTTCTCCTGGCCCGCGGCCGCGACACCGTTCCAAATCCGGGTCGTGGCCACCTCCCACAGGTTGCCGAGGTCCGGCCGGACCCCGAGCCGGGGGAGCATAGCGATAGCGCCGGCGATGAAGACGACGAAGATCCACGGCGAGGCGATCTGGGCGAACCGGCTGAGCCGGGCGAAGCCGAGGATGGCCATGGCCGTGAAGGCCGCGCCGAGGACGACGGTGATGAGGACCCAGCCGATGCTCGTCGGCAGGACGGCCCCGATCTTGGGCGCCGGGATGCCGGCGACCAGGGCGACGGCCGTGGAGGAGACCGAGATCATGGCCCCGGCCAGGACGCAGTAGAGGAGGGCGTTGGCGATGTTGTAGATGAGGGTCACGCCGGGCCCGGCGATCCTGCGCAGGTACCAGTAGAGGGTCAGCCGCGTCCGGACGGCGATCGGCGCACAGATGAAGGTCCACGACAGGACGGCCAACAGGTTCCCGAGGAGCAGGCCGAGCAGCAGGTCCCGGGCCCCGACCCCGTGGAGGACGAAGAAAGCCCCGATGACGAACTCGGTCGCCGCCACGTGCTCCCCGGCGAACAGGCCGGCGAACTTCCCCCCGGATTGGAGCTTGTCCGGGGAAACAGGCTCCCGGTCGAACTCGTAGAGCCGGTCCATGGCGGCCGTGAGTCTGGTCCATCGTGCCGGCATATGCGCCTCCTGTTCCCGCAAGATCTAACCAAATACACCCAAAGCGCTTTCTCCTGCAAGCGGCTGGTCGTCCAGATCATCAGACTGACTTCTCAGTCTAGAGGCTATGGCTTCCGGAGGATAACGGAGTTGTTGCGGGCGGGACGAACTCGTGAACGGGAGGTGCTGGATACGCTGAACGAGCCGAAAGCGCTTGTGGAGGCCTGGCGCAAGACTTATCATCGCATGAGGCCGACTCCCCACGCCCTACGATGCGGCAGCGCGCCGGATGGTCACCGGCCCGAACAGGCCGGACGGGATCAGGTCTCGCGGCTTCAGGATCATGTTCGTCCGGGCAACGGGTTCTTGCCCCGGATTCAGCAGGTCTCCCACGAGCCTGTTGTTCCATAGGTTCGTGACCTTGACCTCGAGATCGTTGCGGCCGGGCCTCAGCAGGCCCGACACGTCGGCCTGAAAAGGCTCCTTCCAAACAATGCCGACATCCCGGCCGTTGAGGGTCACCTCCGCGACCTCCCGCAGCGAGCCGAGATCGATGATCCAGCCTTCGTTCTTCCGAGAAAGCGGCTCACCGAGATCGAAGTCCGTCGAATACCTCGCCGTCCCGGAAAAATAGCGGACGCCCGGATCGCTCGATTCGGTCCAGCTGATCAGCCGGTCCCAGAGGACGGAGTCCGGGGCGCCCCATCCCGGCGGGAAACGGACCGTCCAGGGACCGGCGATGGTGACGGCTGTATCCGATCCCGCCGTCAGGGGGGCGGCGGAAAGAAAGGCCGGCGGCGTCGGGGACCGGCGAAAGACGACAAAGACCGAGCCGTAGGCCGGGAGGTCCAATGTCAGCCGGCAACCGCCCTCGACCCGGGCGAACGACCGGCACGGGACGATCCTGCCCGTGTCGGGAACCCAGAATTCGGGCGTCCGGTCCTCCCCCACGCGGAAAACAGCATCGAAGGTTTCCCGGTCCTTGGCACTGTTGGAGACGAAGTAGATGTCGTCACGACCGGTGGCACGATGGATGAAGTCGATGTGCTGATCGTCGTTGGCGACGCCGATGGCACGGAAGTCGGGCCCCCGGCCTTGGTCCCGCAGGATGTCGTTCAGAGGGATCCCCCAGACGATGCGGCCTTTCCCATGGCGGTTGGCCTTGACCGCCGCGCCGTCGCAGGCCCCCCAGATGCCGTCGGCCAGGGCTTTGACTTCGTCGTCACAGGCGGGGGTGCCGGCCAAACCGGGGGCCCGAACGGGCTTTCGGCCGACGACCGTGGCCCCGGCCCGGACGAGCTCGCCGAGCTTTCTCAGAACCTCGAGAGGCATGTCGTCGCGGTCCGGAAGGACGAGCAGGGCGTAGCTCAGCCCGTCCGGAAGAACGATCCGCCCGTCCGCGACCCGCATCCTGCCCTGGATCACCTCGGAATTGACGTAGTCGTAGTCGTATCCCCGGTCGAGCGAGGAGGTTTGAATGGGCCTCGGTCGGCCGCAGTGCAGGCAGGCCGTGTCCGGATAGATGGGCTCGATGTCGGGATCGATCCGCCGCGCGGGCACGAGGTTGGGCGCCTGATCGCCGTAGTAGAAGACGACGTCGGCGACGAACAGGCCCTGCTGGAGGAGATAGTCGCAACGGGACATGTATTCGATCAGCGGGCCGGCCTGCTCCCACCAGGTGGTGTTGACGTTGAAATGCTCGCCGGCATGATAGACGAATCCCGGACGTCCCGCGGCGGGAGGATTGTGGGCGAAGGTATGGAACGTGGGATGGTTCAGCCCGGCGCACAGGGCGATGTCGAACCGCCGCTTGTATTCCGCAGGCCCTTCCTGCCAGTTCCGCCAGCCGGTCAGGGTCTCCGCGTCGACGATGCGCCGCCCGTAGATGTGCGCGGCGCTGGCGGCCTCCTTGACGACCCAGAACCGTTGGTGGTTCCAGAACTCCCCCATCGGGATATCGGCCGCACCCAGGGCTTTCAAGGCGTCCACTCGGGCATACCCGCCATGTCCCGCTTCGGCCAGGAGGCGCAGTCCGTGTCCGTTCAGGAGCTCCCGGACCGCGCGGAAATGATTCTCGATGATGAGGTCGCTCACGGTCCTCCGGTAATCGTAGAGGAATCGGCCCGCCAGGACGGGGTCCAACGCCTCTGGGTCGAACAGCGCGGGCAGATAGGGCACGGGATCGTAGCCGTGCCGCGTCCGGAATGCGGCGATGAAGTCGTCCGTCCAATCGATCGCTTCGCGGACCTCGTAGCTGTCGAGCATGAAGGTCTTCAGCGCGCCGAGGCTTTTCCGGGCGCTCAAGAGGCGATCGAGGATATGGGTCATGTGGACCACGGCGGCCTCCCGGCTCAGGTGGTCGATGATCAGGCCGTCGGAGTTGGGGCTCGGGCATTCAAGGGTCTGCCCCGTGTTGCTGGCGACAAAGCGCATGAGCCGCGAAACGCCGGCCGGCGCTTCCCAGTCCAAGAGGCCTTGGGAGTCCATGCTTCCTGAGATGTCGATCGCGAGGCGTCCCGCGCCGCCCGCCGTGACGGCCAGCACGGCGACGTCCTTCCATCGGTCGGTCACGCCTTCCGGCGGGGGGAGCATCGCCCGGATGCGCCCCGGCCCTAGGACCTCAATCTCACGACAAAGGAGTTTTTGGCTCGCATTCTCGGGCTTGATCCACGCTCCCCCCGCGTTCCAGCTGCTCGAGGCGAACAGACCCAGCTCGAGGCCGAGGCGGCCGGCCACGTCGATCGCGTGAGAGATGCTGGCGACGGACTCCGGGCCCAGGAAAGCGGGACCGGCCGGGATGATCTTTTTCGGATCACGAAGGCTGCCCACGTCCCAGATGATGGCCCCGCCCAGGCCCTTGGCTTTCATCTCCTCCAGCTCACGGGTCAGCTGATCGCGGTCGACGAAGCCGTTGAGCCACGCCCACAGGACGCCCGGCCGAGCCTCGAGAGGGGGATCGAAGAACAGACGCTCGGAAAGTGCACCCTCGTCCGGGCCCCGCCGGGAGCCGGTCGGCCCCCCTGGCCCGCAAGCCCCGATGAGCAGGACAGCCGAGACGACAAGCGTCAGGCTGATTGTCCCTGAGCTCTTCATGGTCCTCCTCCATCTTCGGGGGTCTCGGGCGGCCCGACGCGGAGCTTCAGCGGGACGAACACAGGTTTTGGCGTCACGAGGTGCAGCTCGGCCCGGGCCCCGTCCGCCCCGTCGCCGAACATCATAACCCGGAATTCCACGGTCCGGCCCTTCCAGGCCCGCTCGATCTGGAGCCGGAAGGTCATGCCGGCGAGCTTCGGCCCCCCCGAGTTCCACTCGTAGTTGTGATAGGGATAACTGGGGGCGCGGTGCTGCGGGACGACGGGCCGGCCGTCGACAAAGGTCACGACGTACACGCCGTCAACGGGATCGAACTTGGCCGGGCCGGCCGTGACGGCGACAGCGTACTCGCGGCCGGGTGCTTCCTCGGCCGGGACATGGACCGCGGTCAGGACGCGGCGTGGCGCGGGCGTCTCGCCCAGGAAGTTCGTGGCCCGCCAGCCGCTCCGGTCCAGGGGCCGGCCCGCTCCGTCGTAGCCCAGGATCTCGGAGACGCCGAAATTCCGGCCCCGGATGCGGACGTAGCGCCAAATACCGCCGGCGAGCGGGAGGGAGATCACGACGGGCCTTTGATCGCCCGCGTCGACATCGAAGATCTTGATCGTTTTGCCGCGCTGCCTGAGCGAACCTGCGGCCGGGATGCTCTCGGCCGCGGCCAGGCTCAATCCGTCCGTCCGCGTCCACGTCGTCAAGTCGGAGGACGTCTCGACGGCCTCGAGAAAAGCCGCGTCCGTCCGCCGGACGATGTGAAGCTCGAGCATCGCCAAGTCGGTCGGTTCGCCGAGGTCGATGCGCCAAAGGGAGGTTTCGCTGCGATAGGGGGCCGGGCTGCCCGTGAACGGGCTGCGGCGGGGGAAGCCGTCGCTCCAGCGCGTCCCAGGATCGCCGTCGAACGCGTTGCGGAAGGTCCCTTCGGCGGCCGCGACCTTGTCCCACATGTAGGCCCGGCAGGCCTCGATCTCGGCCAAGGTCGACGGCTCCCTTTTCAAACGGACCATCTCCCGGATCTCGAGCGCGTCGTCATCGATGCGGAACTTGGCCAGTTCCGCCAGCCGCCGCCCCTCCGCAGCTAGGGCGGGTTCGTCGACGAAATCGGCCAGCCGGGCGAAGGACGGCCCGGCCGCGGCCGTGCCTGGGAACGAGATCGGCCAGGATTCGCCCCCGGTGGGAACGGGCTGGCCGGCGAGCGTCCGCACGGTGCGATCCCCGAAATTGAGGAAAAAGACATCGCCCTTATGCCCCGGCGTTCCGAGCAGGTTGATGCCAAAATGACCGGCGTCGGGCCCGGGCACGATCTCGTAGGGGATACCGGCGACGATCGGCTCGGCGGGCGGAAGCGTGTCGATCTGGATGAGCCGGAGGCTGAAAGGATCAAGCTCGACCTCGAGCGTCCCGCCGACGACGGCCCCCTCCCCCGCCTTCTTCATCAACATCTCCCGCGGATGGCGCTGCCGCACGGTCAATGGCGTGCCGGGCTCGGCTGTCAGGCCGATCGACGCGTCGAGAGGGATCCTCTTGACCGCCGGCTCCCAGGCCATGTTGCGCACGAGGACCAGCGACGAGGCGCCGTCGGCGCGGGCGATGTCCCCGCCCCGCAACGGGTACGCCGTCTTCAGCAGGGGCTCGAGCCGCTTGTGGAGCTGGATCAGGCGGGCGAGCCGGGGGTAGTCCTCGTCGTCAAGGAAGAAAAACGTCCCGTACATCTCGGGCGAGAGCACCGAGGCCCGTCCGAACGCCTGGGCCACAAGATCATCTTCCCAACGTTCGAGGCAGCTGTTGAAGCAAATCCCGTGGTCCTCGAACTGGCGGAAGGGCGTGCCATAGAATTCGGACATGAGCTCGCGACCGATGGAACAATCGCGGTTGAACAAGCTCGCCGTCTTGTTGCTGATATGGACATCGATATAGGTCTCTTCGCCGCGCCAGAGAAGGCAATCCGTGATCGTCAGCATGTAGGGCGAGTCGTTGATGCGGTGATTGATGACGATGAACTCCGGATCGAGGCGCCGGGCTTCGGCCAGGGTGTCGGCCAAGCTTTGGTATTTCTTCTCCAAGATGTATTTATCCGGGTGGGCGAGCTCCGAGACGACGGTGTCCAATTTGAACAGCCCGACGTTGAAGTCCCTGACCCAGGACACCAATTGCTCCCGGCGGGCAGCCATCTCCTCGGGTCTCTCACCGAAGCCGTCCGGTCCGAGCCAGAGCCCGAGGCGCATCCCGAGCGCTTTCGATCCCTCGGCCAGGGGCTTCAGGCCGGCGGGGAACCGCGATAAAAAATCAGCCTTGAACTGCGGGTGATACATCCCCTGGGACTCGACCAGGCCCGCGTCGGAATTGTAGATATCGAACTGAAGACCGTAGAGCTCCTTGAGCCGCCGCAGGGCGGCGAAATTCGCCAGCACCTCCGACTCGCGGGGGCCGGAATTGTCATGACAGAGCCAATCGAAATAGAAGGTCGCAAAGTCCACGCGGTTCGCCCGGATGTCCTGGATGTACCGTCCGAAGGATTCCTCGGCCCGCCCCGCCGCGGAAACTCCGAAGCCGCTGGTCTTGCTCGTCCATGACCCGCCGGGCGGAACAACGGCCGCGGGAAAATGGCTCAAGACGAATCGCCCGTCGCGCACGGCCGCATCGGCGATCGGCCACTCCAGGCCCCAGAAGAGCTGCCCGTCCAGGAAGACGGGATTGTCGGCTCTTTCGGGTAGCGGAACGTTCTCGATCCGGAAAGCGTCAACGGTGGCGTCGCGGACGAGGACGGGAGAGGAGCGACCGTTGAAGACGTTGAGACGCTTCCGGACATACCAGCTGGCGGGCGAAAGCCGATATTCGGCTTCGATGGACAGGCCGACGAGATGATCCTTTCCCTCGTACCGGACGATCAGGGCATCGACCGAAGGCTTCCCGATCGAAGCGGGGCCGAAATCGCGGGCGGTCGCGAGGGCCGTCCGGCCGTCGATCTCCATCAGGAGCTCGAAGGGAGCGGCGATGATGTCGTAGGACCGGCCGGTCAGCTTGTTGGTGAGCCGGAGGCGGCCGGGCCCCTCCGGCCGAAAAGAGAGGGCTTCATTCTGGAGCGTGTCCGGCGCTTCCCTTCGCGCGCCGTGAGAGGCGGACAGGGCCAGGCCGGCCATGCCTCCGATGATAAGGACGGGCAGGAAGGAGAAGGCCCAATGCCGGATATTCACAAGTCCTCCCTCTCGATTCATTTCTTGTACAAAATGGGATTGAATTTTAAGATAATATCCTGAGGAAATCCATATGAGGCGTCCATCGTCCACACTCACGCGACGGGATTTTTTCGGGGTTTCCGCCGCCGGCCTGGGGGCGCTGGCCTTCGGCCGGGCGTGCCGCCCCGGGAAAGGGCCCGAATCCCGCCCGAATTTCCTCTTCGTCCTGACCGACGATCAACGATTCGACGCGCTCGGCTGCGCCGGCAATCCGATCATCCGGACGCCGAACGTCGATCGTCTGGCCGGGGAGGGCATCCGGTTCGATCGCGCCTTCGCGACCACCCCGATCTGCGCCGCCAGCCGGGCCAGCATCCTGACCGGAACGTATGAACGGACGCATACGTACACCTTCACCAAGCCTCCGTTGGCCCCGGCCTTCATCGACATCAGCTTCCCGGTCCGCCTCCGCCGGGCCGGATACCGGACGGGATTCGTCGGCAAGTTCGGCGTGGCGGTGGAGAAGGACGTTCCCGCCGAGATGTTCGACTTCACCTATTTCGACAGCCTACCCCATGTCCAGAAGGTCGACGGGATCGAACGCCACATGACCGAGGTCGAAGGCGACAAGGTCGTCGATTTCCTCCGCGGCGGCGAACACGGGCGGCCCTTCTGCCTGTTCTGGTGCCCCTGGGCGCCCCACGCCGACGACGACAACCCCGAGCAGTATTTCTGGCCGCCGGCCGTGGACGGGCTCTACCGGGACGTCGATATCCCGGTCCCCGAGATGGCGGCTCCGGAGTATTACGACGCCCAGCCCGCCTTCCTCAAGAACACGATGAGCCGGACGCGCTGGGGCTGGCGGTTCGACACGCCGGAGAAATACCAGGCCATGGTCAAGGGCTACTACCGGATGATCAGCGGCATCGATATGGTCCTCGGGCGGATCCGGGATGAGATGGCCCGTCTCGGCCTGGACCAGAACACGGTCATCGTTTACACCTCGGACAACGGCTATTTCCTGGGCGAGCGGGGCTACGCCGACAAATGGCTGATGTACGAGCCGTCGATCCGTGTCCCGCTCGTCGTGTTCAATCCGCGGGCGCCTCGCGAAAGCCGCGGACTGGTCAAGCGGGACCTTGTCCTGAACATCGACCTCGGATCGACCCTCATGGACCTGGCCGGGATCGCCGTCCCGCCCCAGGCCCAAGGCCGCAGCCTGAAACCCCTTCTCGGAAGGAGAGCGCCGGCCTGGCGCTCGGAGATCCTCTGCGAGGAGCTCTGGGACCATCCGGAGATCCCGCGCAGTGAGTGCATCCGTACGGACCGGTGGAAATACATCCAGTATCCGGGGCACCCGGAATACGTGGAGCTGTTCGACTTGGCCAACGATCCGGATGAGAAAAGGAACCTGGCCGGCGATCTTCGATACGCCCGCGTGCTGGCGGAGCTGCGGCGGAGCTGCGACCGGACCATCCGGAGCCTGCTCGACGATCAGGCCAAGTTCCGATAAGGATCCGGTGCCCGATCGGCCCGAGCCGCGACGAGTTCCCGGCGGATCCCCTCCCCGGCGTCCTCAGCGCGCCCGGCCTCCCGGCGGCAGGTTCTCCGTGAGAAAACGGGTGAACAGCGTATAGAGATGGATCGTCGTCCCCGGACCCTCCGAGATGCCGTGCGACCGGTTCGGATAGGCCATCATCGTGAAGGGCTTGTTGTGGGCGACGAGCTCGTTCGTCAGCCTCTCGAAACCTTGATAGTGGACGTTATCGTCCCCCGTGCCGTGAACGATGAGCAGGCGGCCCTTCAAGTCCTTGGCGAAGGTGATGGGTGAGCCCTGGATGTATCCTTCGGCGTTGTCGTCCGGCAGGCCCATATATCGTTCCTGGTAGATCGTGTCGTAGAGGCGCTGGTCCGGCACCGAAGCCACGGAGATGCCGGTCTTGTAAAGATCGGGATACCGGAACAGGGCGTTGAGGGTCATCGACCCTCCGCCGCTCCAGCCCCAGACCCCGATGCGCTCGGCGTCAATGAACGGCCAAGCGGCGACGGCCGTCCTGACGGCCGCCTCCTGATCCTGCGACGCGAGGATGCCGACCTGGCGATAGATGCTCTTTCGCCACGCCCGGCCGCGCGGCGCCGGCGTCCCGCGGTTATCGAAGCTGGCGACGACATAGCCCTGCTGGGCCAGCATGAGATGCCATAGATAACCGCCGCCTCCCCAGCTGTCCCGGACGGTCTGTCCGGCCGGCTCGCCGTACACGTAGACGAAAAGCGGGTACTTGCGAGAGGGATCGAAATCGGGAGGCAGGATGCGCCAGCCGTCAACTTGGAGGCCGTCGCTGATATCGAGCTTGAAGAACTCGGCCCGTTGACGTTCCAGGGCATCGACCTTGGCCTTGAGCGCTTCGTTGGCGGCCATCGTGCGGACGGGCCGGCCGTCGGGCAGCCGGACGAGCTCGGTCACCGGCGGCGTATCCAGCGTGCTGAAGGTGTGAAAGGCCCACCGGGCCGAAGGGGAGATATCATACCGGTGGACGCCGGTCTGGCCGGCCGGGCCGACGAGCACGGGGGCGCTCTTGCCGTCCATGCGGACGCGATAGAGGAAGCGCTTCGTGGCGTCCGCCGGCGACGCCGTGACATAAAGCCAGCCGCCGCGCTCGTCCACGGCATCGACGCTGAGGACGTCGTAGTCGCCGGGCGTCAACAGCTTGACGTCGCGCCCGTCCCGCGAGACGCGGTAGGCGTGCTGCCAGCCGTCCCGCTCGCTCAGCCAGAGCAGGCTCCGGCCGCCCTCCAGCCAAACGAAATCCTCCATGATCTCCACCCAGGTCTCGTCCGTGTCGGTGAAGATGGCCCGAACCTCGCCTGTCGCCGCATCGCCGATGAAAACGGTCAGGACATTCTGGAGCCGATTGAGATGCTGCAGAATGATCTCGCGGGAGTTGCCGGCCCATTCGAGCCGGGCGATATAGGTGTTGCGCGGATCGCCGGGCGTGTTGATCCAGACCGGAGCCCCGCCCCCGGCCGGGACGACCCCGACGCGGACGGCCGAATTGACCTGCCCGGGCTTGGGATACTTGAACGTCGTCAACTTGGGATAGAGCGCGTCGGTGTTGTTGATCATCGTGAAGACCGGCACGCCGTGTGTGTCGAACTGCCAGAAGGCGATGGACCGGCTGTCCGGGGACCAGCGGAAGCCGTCCCGGATGGAGAATTCCTCTTCGTTCACCCAATCCGATGTCCCGTTGATGACATCCTCGGTCCCGTCGAATGTCAGCTGGGTCGTCCGGCCCGTAGCCAGATCCTCGGCATAGATATTGTTTTTAACGACATAAGCCGCTTGACGGCCGTCCGGCGAAAGCTTCGCGAACATCAGGCTCGAGGGCTCGAAGCCGGCCCCGAGCTGCCGTAGCCGGCCGGAGACGAGCTCGTAGGTCCAGAAATCGCCCCTCGTGTTCTGGCGCCAGACGCGCTGGGAGTTGGTGAAAACGATCAGGACCTTGCCGTCCGGCGACCAGGCGTAATTCTCAATGGCCAGCGGCTCCTTCGCCCCGGACGGAATGAGATGGGCCGCCGAGACGAGGACCTCGCGGCGGCCGGTCTCGGCCCGGTAAAGGACGAGGTCGCGTCCTCCTTTGGCTTCCAGGCTGGGCTCAAGTGTCGTGTAAGAGGCCCCGTCGCTCATCCAGCGCGCCGGACCGAAACGCTCGGGAGCGAACTCCCGTGAGGCGAAGATCCGGTCCAGGGTCAGCCGGCCGGGGTCCGCAGCCCTGTCTTGATCCGCCGGGCCCGCGAAAAGGCCCACGGCCGCGACAACGATGAGGATGGCAACGAAAGGACATCTTTTGGTCATGGCCTCATTCTCCTTGATCATGAACTCGCGCCTGTCCATGGCTTCTACCGGCCCCCGGCCGTCAGCGTGTACGCGGCGTCCGGCTCGGTCTTGAACTCGATGAGGCCGGGCTCCAGCCGGCGAACGGACACGGACCGGCCCCGAGCGGTCGCCCTCAGGGGAACAGCGGAACGCACTCGGCAGGGCCGGCCGAGCTTCGAATGGAGGGTCATCTCCGCGATCTTCCCGTCCTTCCAGCGCAGGCCAACCTCGAAGCCGCCCCGGGCGACGAGGCCCTTGACCTCGCCGTCCTTCCAAGCGGCCGGCAGGGCCGGCAGGAGCGCCAGTTCGTCCTCGTGGGACTGGAGCAGCATCTCGGCCACGGCCGCGGACATGCCGAAGGACCCGTCGACCTGCATCGCCCGCGAGCAGATCGAGAACAGGCTTTCCGTGGTGTACTGGTGCATGGCATACGTGAAGTTCTCCAGGGCCTTGGCGCCGTCCCCGAGCCTGGCCCAGCAGGCGGCTTTCCAGGCCGAGGCCCAACCGTTGCCGGGGAGCCCGCGCTGTTCCAGGACGACTTTGGCGCCCTCGGCGAACTTCGGGGTCCGCCGCGCCGAGATCCGGCGTCCCGGGAACAGGCCATAGAGACCGGAGATATGGCGATGGCTCTTCTCGGTCTCGTCCCAATCCTCCAGCCATTCCTGGAGGTTGCCCTTACGCCCGATCTGCATGGGCGCGAGCTTGGATCGGGCCGCCAGGACCCGGGCCTTGAAGTCGCTGTCGACGCCGAGGATATCGGCGGCTTCGGCGACGGCGCCGAAGAGGTCGTTGAGGATGGCCATGTCGATGGTCGAACCGGCGCAGATCGTCGTCGTCGTCCGGAAGGTCGTGATCTCGTCGAAGAACCGGGTCTGCCCGGGGACGGCCGGGAAGTTCTCCGGTGAGGTCGAGGGGTTGGTCACGAGCCATCCATACTTCGGGTGCGGGACCAGGAAGTCCAGGAAGAATTCGGCGCTGCCTTTGAGGACAGGATAGAACTCGGCGAGGAATGCTTTGTCGCCGGTGAACAGATAGTGCTCCCACAGGTGCGTCGCCAGCCACGCGCCGCCGGTCGTGAACGTCCCCCAGCTCGGCCCGTCCATCGGGGCGGCGACCCGCCAGAGATCCGTGTTCTGATGGAAGACCCAGCCGCGGGCATTGTAGTGCTCTCGGGCCACCTGACTCCCCTGGTCGGTGAGCTCACGGATCATGCGGAAGAGCGGCTCGGCGCATTCGGCGAGATTGCCGACCTCGGCCGGCCAATAATTCATCTCGGTGTTGATGTTCGTCGTGTACTTCGAATCCCACATGGGATTCATATCCTTGTTCCAGATGCCCTGAAGGTTCGCCGGCTGGGTTCCCGGGCGAGAGGACGAGATGAGCAGGTAGCGTCCGAACTGAAAAACAAGGGCGGCGAGGGAGGGGTCGTTCGCCCCGTCGAAGCTCTTGAGCCGTTCGTTGGTCGGAAGCAGGGCGTTCGGGGTCACCGGCAAGCTCATGGTCACGCGGCGGAACAGGCGCCTGTGCTCATCGAGATGGGCGGCCTTGAGGGCTTCGAAGGTTTTCGCGGCTGCGGGCGACAGGACCGCATCGACGCGGGCGCGCGGATCGCCGCTCACGTCCTTATAGCTGACGAAGTTCGTGGCCGCGGCGACGAGCAGGGTCACGGAGTCGGCGCCGGTCACGATGAGCTCGTCCCAGTCCAGGCTCATCGATCCTCCCTCGGGCAGGGCCTTGAGCCGGCTCTCGTAGCGGAGCGCACCCGTGACCCCCATGTAGTCCGCGGACTTCCCGCGCACGACGAGACCGTCGGGTGGGGCGCCGTCCATTCGGAAATAGTCCGTCGCGTAATTGGAGTGGGCTGAATTCCGCTCTCCCTGGAGCTGGGCCTTGAACGAGATCCGGCCCGGCCTGTCGGCCGTGAGCCGGACGACAATGACCTGGTCCACGGGGCTCGAAAAGACCTCCCGCGTGAAGCGAACGCCGTCCTGAACGTAGGTCGTGCGAGCGATCGCGGCGTCCAAATCCAGCTCGTGCCGGTACTCCTCCGCGGGAGCCTTTGACCCGAAGCGGAGGACCAATCTGCCGAGGGACTGGTACTTCATCTGTTCGACCGGATATCCCATGAGATGCCGGCCGAAGAGAATATGGGCCATTTTATGGTTGCCGTCGAAGACGAGCTTTTGGATCTCCGGCAAGGCTTTGTATCCGCCTTTGACGACGGTGGAATACGGCCCGCCGGACCAATAGGTCTCCTCGTTGAGCTGGATCTCCTCCTCGTCGGTCTTGCCGAAGACCATGGCCCCGAGCCGGCCGTTCCCGACGGGCAGGGCGTTCTCCCATTTGTCGGCCGGGCGGGAGTACCAAAGCCTGACCGCTGGATCGAATCCGGAGCTCGCCGTATCCTGGGCCGTCCTCGACGGTCCGGCCCCTAAGCCCCGAATGGTCAAGGCCAAAAGGACCGCCCCGATAAGTCCGAAGAATACCCCCGAACGGCTTGAATGAGTAATCAATGCGTCCTCCTTCTTGGGCGCTCGCGACGCCCCTCAGCGGCTTCTATGAAGGATGGCCTCCACATCGGCCACGGTGGCCAGCCTCGGATGGTTCTTGAAATCGGGCAGGACCAGCGATTGCCGGGCCAAGGCCTCGAGTTCGGCCTGGGGGACCTTGAGGTCGCGGAGTCTCAGCCCCATGCCGATCCTCTTGATGAACCTGGCGATGGCCGCGCTGGCCTGCTCGGCTGCTTTCAGACCTCGGCCGGGGTCGATCCGGCGGTCGAAGATCCGGCCGACGAGGGCGAATTTTTCCGGGGCGGACCGATAGCTGAATTCGAGGATGGCCGGATAGACGACCGCCAGGGCCTCGCCGTGGGCCACATGGGGATAAAGCCCCCCGATGGCCATGCCGATGCCATGGGGCAACGTCACCCCAGCATTGGCGATGCATAGACCCGCCAGCGTGTCGGCCCAGGCCATGTTCTCCCGGGCGGTCATGTCCTTCCCGTTCTTCACGGCGACAGGCAGGAAACGGGCGACAAGCCGGAGAGCCTCGAGGGCCATCATGTCCGTGTAAGGGGATCCGCCGGGATTGATGTAGCTCTCGAAGGCGTGGGCGAAGACATCGAAACCCGTGGCGGCCGTGACGTTGGGGGGAAGCGTGAGCATGAGCTCCGGATCGACCAGGCTCACCCGTGGATAAAGGAGCGGATGGTAGAGGGCCGACTTGTTCTTCTCGGCCGGATTGGTCACCACGGCCACCTGGGTCACGTGAGACCCTGTTCCCGATGTCGTCGTGACGGCCACGACGGGCAAGGTCTTCGCCGTCGGCTGGCTGTCTCTGAAGAACAGGTAATCCCAGGCGCTCCCCGCGTGCGTCGCTTCCACGGCGATGGCCTTGGCCGTGTCCATGGTCGAGCCGCCCCCGACCGCCACGATCACATCGGCCCGGAAGGCGCGCGCGGCACGGGCGCCCCGTGTCACGACCTCCGTCGTCGGGTTGGGGACGACGCCGTCGAACCGGGAGACGGCCAGCCCGGCTCTGACCAGATGGGACTTGGCCCGGGTGAACAGGCCGCGGAAGCACGGCTCGTCGCGGACGGAAACGAGCAGAGCCCGTCGCCCGAACCGGGCCGCGACAGAGCCCAGCTCGGCGAAGCGGCCACGGCCGAAAAGGATCTCCGTGGGTTGGAAGTATCGGAACATCTTCATGGGGGATGTCCTCCTGTCAATCGGCGTCGAGGTCAATGAAGATCTTCATCGATCTTTCGCCTTGGCTGTCGGCATGATCATAGGCGGCCCGGTATCGCTCGAAGGGGAAGTGGATGGTCTCGAGCGGAGCGGTGACAAGCGCTCCCGAACTCATAAGCCGGACGGCTTTGAGGAAGTCACGACGCTGGTACATGAGCGTGCCCGTCAGCGTCAGCTCGCGGTCCTGGACGAGGCCCATATTGACGCGGGGTCGGTCGCCATACACGCCGACAGCCACGATGACCCCTCCCTTTTGGATCGCATCGATGGCCTCGTTGAGGGCCGCCTCGGCTCCGGCGCATTCGAAGGCCTTCTGGAATCCCTTGGCTCTGAAGACGCGGGCCGAAGCGTCCTTCAAGGTCTCCCGGCCGGCGAGCGAGACCGATCGAAGCCCGCACCTCTTGGCGATCTCGAGACGGTATTCACTGAGGTCCGTCATGAGGACCTTGGCGCCCGCGGCCCGGGCGACCTGCCCGACAAAATTGCCGATGGGCCCGGCGCCAAGCACCACCACGTTCAGCCCGGCCATTGTCCCGGCCCGAGAGACGGTATGGACGCCCACGGCTACCGGTTCGACCAAGGCCCCCTGTTCGAAGCTGAACGAGGCGGGCAGGGGCACGATCTGCTCGGCCCGGGCCAAGAAGAACTCTTGGGCGTATCCCGGGGCCTGAAACCCCTGGACCCGGAGCACGTCGCAGATGTGATAGTCGCCGCGCCGGCAGGGAGCGCAGCTGCCGCACACGATCTGAGGGGTGGCCGTGACCTTCTGGCCGGGCCGCAGGCCTTTGACCCGCTTTCCCACCTCTTCGATGACGCCCGCGAACTCATGGCCTTGGACGACCGGATAGGGCGTGAAGGGGTGGCGTCCGTGGCGGACGTGGATATCGGAGCCGCAAACGCCGATCCTCCGGACCCGGATCAAGACCTCTTCAGGCCCGGGTTTGGGAACGGGAACGTCCCGGAACTCGATGACCCCCGGGCTGGTCATAACGGCTTGCCTCATGCCTCAGCTCCCCGGCTGCCCGGCGCAGCCTCATCGAAAGATGATATACAGGACGGCCAGGAGCGTCAAAAGCCCTCCGGCCAGGATCCTCGGATCGCTCAAGCCCTGGATCCGGCCATGGGCCAGGACGGCCACCGGGCTGGGCCAGGTCAGGGCGACGACCTTCTCAGGGTCCGGCCTCGGCGTCAGCAGGCTGACGGCGAAGAAGATCACGCTGCAGAGGCAGAACATCCACCAAGCCTGCATCATGAACGGGATGCCGAGACCGTGGGTGATGACTTTCTCGGTGCCGAAGACCGGCAGATCGATCAGGAAAGAGACGACGCCGATAACGAATCCCGCGACGAGGGTCGTCAGGGCGGCCTGCCGCGTGCCCCGCTTCCAGAAGACGCCCCACAGGAAGACGGTCGTGATCGGCGGGGCCAGATAGCTGGCGATAGTATTGATCGCTTCGAAGATGCTCGTATACCGTCCGCCCTGTGTCGACCAGGCCATGGCCAGGAGCATGACGACGACGGTGAAGATCTGCCCGATCCGCACCTGGGCCCGGTCGGAAGTCCCCGGCTTGATGCGCTTGACGATATCGACGGCCACCAGCGTCGCCGAGCTGTTGAGCGCGGCGGCGATGGTGCTCATAAGGGCCGCCAGAAGTCCGGCGGCGATGATCCCCTTGAGCCCGGTCGGGATGAGTCGGACGAGCAGGACGGGAAGGGTCTGGTTGGCGTCGGCCCCGATGGCGTCGCGGAACAGAACGTAACCGAAGACGCCGGGGAGGACAAGGATGAAGACGGGCAGGATCTTGAGCAGCCCGGCGAAGAGCGCCCCGTGTTGGGCGTCCTTTTCGGACCGCGACCCGAGGACCCTCTGGACGATGGTCTGGTCGGTGCACCAGTACCAAATGCCGAGGATCGGGTAGCCGAGGAAGATCGCATACCAGTTGAGCCCGACCGCGCTGCGGGTCTGCAGCATGCTGAGTTGGTCGGGTTTGACGGCCTCCTTGAACTGGGCCAGGGTTTGGATGCCGTGGGACGGGAGGGCCAGGGCGGCGAAGGCGGTGACGACGATCGCCCCGAGGATGAGGATCACCGACTGGATGGATTCCGTGACGACCACCGCCTTGAGCCCGCCCAGGATGGTATAAACGCCGGTGATGACGGAGATGATGATGATCGAGGTCACGACATCGATGCCGAAAAACTGACGGAACACCGCCGCGCCGGCGTAGAGGCTCATCCCGATATGGATGAACAGCGCGGCCAGAATGGCCATAAAAGCCAACATGACCCGGGACCCGGGCCCATAGCGTTTCTCGAGGAACTCGGGCAGGGTCGAGACCCGGCTCCGGAAATAGAACGGGGCGAAAACCAGTCCCAGGAGGACCAGGGTGAAGGTCGCCATCCATTCGAAGTTCCCCCAGACGAGGCCGTCCGAATAGCCGGAGGCGGCCAGCCCGACGAGGTGGATCGTCGAAATATTGGCGGCGAAAAGGGCCGAACCGACGACCCCCCAGCGAAGGGACCGGTCAGCCAGGAAGTAGCCGCTGACCGTCCGGCCCAGCCCTCGGGAAGAAAGAACGCCGACGGCCAGGATGCCGAGGATATAGACAATGATGATGACGAGGTCGACGATGGGAATGCCGAGCGAGGCTTGGATCATCGTGTTCTCCTCCTGGTCGCTCCGCCGATCCGGTCTGCTCTACGGGGTCTCGCGACACGCCAACCATGACCGCAGGCCAGCCCCGGCCGGGCCGGAGCCATCTTACACCGCCTGGAACCTGAAGGACAACGCGATCCGGTGATGCGGCAGGCCTCCGGATCAACCACAATGATCACAGCCTTTCTTTCTCTAGGCAATGAAAATATAATACCCCGCGGGCCGCTTCGGCAAGAACGGAACCCGGCCGCGGACCGAGCGTGATGATCGGGATGAAAGGATCGTGAAATGAAAAAGACTCTCACGATGCTCCTGCTGGCCGGCTGGGCCGTCACGGCCGCCGCCCAGGACGCCAAAGTGCATTGGACCTTCGAGACGCTCAATGAATCTCGAACACAGGAGGTCATCAGCCGGGCCTGGGACACGGTGGAAGGCTACGTCGAGAGTGCTCCAGGCGTTCGCGGCCTCGGACTTCGCCTCGACGGATTCACCACCTGCCTGAGGACCTCGGGACAGGGCCGGGTCGTCACGGGTGACGAGATCACCGTCGAAGCCTGGATCGCGCTCGGCGAATACCCTTGGAACTGGTGCCCGATCCTGACCTCCGAATCCGAAGAGGTCAAAGGCTACCGGCTGATGATCGGCCCCCTGGGGCAGGCCTCGCTGGAGTGCGCCGTCGGCGGCCAATGGCTGGCCGTCACGAGCGCCCGGGACGCGATCCCTCTCCGGACATGGATGCATATCGTCGGCGTCTATCGCGCCAGGTCCGAGATGTCCCTCTACATCAACGGGTCGCTCGTCGCCTCGAACCGGATCTCCGGGGAGATCACTCATGCGCGTGGGGGTTATCTCCTGGGCATGATCGCCCGGCCGGACAAGCCTTCCGACATCCATAGAACGCGGGGGACGGTCCCGGCCTTTTTCGGGTTGGACGGCATCGTGGACGAAGTCCTCGTCTACGATCAGGTCCTGGCGGCCGCGACGATCAAGGACCGCTCGGCGCGGGCCGGCGGCTTGAAGCCCGACATCGCCCCCCGGCGGCTGCCTGCGATCGAAAACATCCCCGGGCGGTTCGGCGCCTATTACACGAAATTGAAGTATTATCCGGCCTGGGACCGGCTGTGGCCGGTCGACCGGGACCCCGATATCGTCGTCGGCTTTCCCGGATCCGCCGTCAAGCTCGTCTTCTGGCGGGGTATCCGATACGGGGCGTCCTGGGTCTCGGAGAACGACAATTGGATGTCCGATCAGAGCGTCGAGGCCTGGAATGACGAGGAGGGCTGCTTCGAGCACATGCAGGACCGGCACTGCCGGTTCTCCCATGTCCGGATCATCGAGAACACCGACGCCCGCGTCGTCGTCCACTGGCGATACGCCCCCGTCAGCGCCCATGACAACACGTGGCGCGTGGATCCCAAGACCGGCTGGGAATGCTGGATCGACGAGTACTATTTCATCTACCCCGACGCCAGCGCGATCCGCAAGGTCTCCTGGAAGGCGGGCACGCTCGGCGAGCCGCGGCAGTTCCAGGAGACGCTGGCCCTGCTTCACCCCGGCCAGATCGTGTCCGACCTTCTTGAGAGGGATTATGTCGCCGTCGCCGACTACGACGGGAAGACGGCCAAAGTATCTTTCGTCGAAAACCCCGGCGCTCCGCCTTACGGACCATTCAGCTGGGATGTCTCCCATCCCTACACGGTCCAACAATACCAGTTCAAGTCCCGGCACAAGCCCTTCATCTGCTTCGAACCGGGCAACAAGATGTTCCTCCGGTTCGAGAACCTCGCCTCGTACGGGCGGGCGAGCGGCTGCAACCATTTTCCGGTGGGCCAGGCCCCCTGCGACGGGAGGACGACCCTGACATCGGACCGGCCGTCGCATTGCTCGAGCTTCCCGATCTCCGATCCCGTCATCCACGAAAAGGACGGCCGGGAGTACTGGGCCGGCCTCTATGGCATGGCGGACTGGACCGTTCCCCAAGTCGTGGCGTTCGGCCGGGCCTGGGCCTATCCGGCCGGGATCGACGTCACGGACCCGGATATCCGGTCCGAGGGCTATGACCGGTCGGAGCGATGCTATCAGCTCGTCAACGCGGCCGGGAAGCCCAAGGCTTTCGAGGTCCGCCTGACGGCCGACGCCTCGTCCCCTGTCATTCACCCCGCGCTGCGGATCCAGGGCTGGAACGGCGGCACGCCGCGCATCATCCTGAACGGCCGGGACTTCCCCGAGGCCCGTCTGGGTTTGGATCGGCGGCTTGAGGGCGACAATCTGATCATCTTCCTGCCGGTCGAGAGCCGGACGCCGCTGACGATCCGGATCCTGCCGGACTGATCGGGGGGAAAAGATCGGGCCGTCCCGCTTCTCTGGACCGCGCGAGTGGGATATAATCGCGTGGGAGCGACGATGAAAGCTCAAGAGATCGAAAAGATCAAGGCCGCGGCGGCTTCTCTTCTGCGCAAGGCCCGTATCGCCGTCACCCCGCGCGAGCTGGAGACGATGGAGATCGCCGACCTCGGGCTCGACGATCTGAAGCGCGTGGGGATCGAGATCATCGTCTATGAGAACAACGACCGTTACTGCGCCAAGGAGCTGGTCCTCCTCCCCCGGCAGATCTGCCTGGAGCACCGGCATCCCCGGGTCGACCGCCGGAACCCCGGGAAAAAGGAGACGTTCCGGTGCCGCTACGGCGAGGTCTATCTCTATGTCGATGGCGAGCGCACCTCGAAACCGAGGGCCCGCATCCCCCGGAAGTATCGGCCCTTCCTCACCGTCTGGCACGAGATCGTCCTCAAGCCCGGGGACATGTATACGCTGCCGCCCAACACCCGGCACTGGTTCCAAGCCGGCGATCGCGGGGCGGTTGTGTCGGAATTCTCTTCGACGAGCACCGACGAGAACGATGTCTATACCGATCCCCGCGTCCGTAGGGTCGGGGGCTAGAGGCCCGTCCGGACCGTGATCGAGATCGGCGTTCCGGTCGAGGAGATCGAGGCCCGCCGCGAGCGCGTCGCCCGCGCCAAGCGCTTCGAGGCGACCGACCGCGTCCCCGTCATCCCGGCCATCGCCCATCGCTTCCTCGTGCCTCAGGTCGGGGTCCGCTTCCGCGACTATTACGACGACCCGGAGACCATGCTCCGGACCCAGATCCTGGCCCAGAAGTGGCTCCTCGAGAATGTCCGCACCGACGCCCACTCCATCACCGGGCCATGGGTGGGCGCATGGACCGATTTCCAGAACACCTTCGAGGCCGGCAGCCTCGGCGTCGAGGTCATCTTTCCCGACGACGACATCCCTTGGGTCGGCCGGGGCTGGGTGCGGGACGACTGCGACCTGCGAAGGCTCGAGGCCATGGACTTCGTCCGCTCGGGCCTCAATGCCCGCCAGGTCGAATACCGGAAGGCGATGATGCGGGTCGCCGAGAAATACCCCGTCCGCTTCCGGGGCGGTCCGGTCTTCTATCCCGGCGAGAACCCGTCGCTGACCCACACGTCCGACGGGCCCTTCGGCGTCGCCGGCGACCTGATGGGCCCGACCGAGCTGTTCCTGGCCGTCAAGGAGAGGCCCGACTTCGTCCGTGAGCTCATGCGTATCGTTACGGACAAGCTCATCGAGTACCTCGATTTCTGCTGGGAGGAGGAAAGGCTCCCCGTGCCGAAAGACTTCGCCTGGACCGACGACCTGGCCGTGTCCCTCTCGGCCGAGTCCTTCCGGGACATCGTCCTGCCGTCTGAGAAGAGGCTTCGCTTCCACTTCGACGGGTGGACGAGCCTCCACATGTGCGGCCGGTCCGACCACCTGCTCGAGATCTTCCGCGACGACCTCGGCATCCACGAGCTCCAGGGCTTCGGCTACGAGGTCGACCTCGACCGCATCGCCGAGGCCCTCGGCGGCCGGGTCGTCCTCATCGGCAACGTCGACCCCCTGCTCATCCGCTTCGGGACCCCGCCCGAGGTCCGGGCGGCGACGCGCCGGGTCCTCGAGAAGCTGGGACCGTGCGGCGGGCTCATCGTCCAGGACGGCAACAACATCCCGCCGGGCTCGCCGCTCGAGAACATCAACGCCATGATGGAAGCGTCCGAATCATGGAGGCCCGCCGGATGAGCGCCCGGGAATTCCTGACCCGGCTCTGGAGCCTCGAGAACAGCGAACGGCCCGGGTTCCTCGTCGGCTATACGGGGCCGCGGATCAAGGGCGGCCGGCCCGTGCGGAGCGCGCTGTTCTCGACGGAAGGCCGGGACACCGTGCGGGCCCGGCTCCTCGACCCGGAGAAGTTCCTGGCCGCCCAGATCGAGGAGATCGAGGGCCAGTCGGCCTTTCGCGGCGACCTCGTTCCCGCCCTGTGCCCGACGCTCGGCGTCATCGCCATCCCGTCGGCCTTCGGCGCCGAGGTCGTCTGGTGGGAGAACGATTTCCCGGCCGTCCGGCCGATCCTCGGGGACGACCCCCAGAAGGTCCGCCGCTTGGCCATGCCGCGCGTCACGGACGGCGAACTCGGGCGTATACTGGACTACACCCGTTGCTTTTTGGAGAGGACGGAGGGACGGCTCCCCATCCGTCTCGGCGACATCCAGGGCCCGCTCGACAACGCGGCTCTCATTTTCGGCCACACGGCTTTCCTCGAGGCCCTCCTGACCCGCCCGGCCGAGGTCCATGGCCTTCTGGACATGATCACTGACCTGATGATCGAGTTCGCCGCCGCTCAACGGGAGATCGTCCGTGGGGCCGGTGCCGAGTTCGTCCCCAGCGCTTTCCAGCCCTGGCTTCCCGACGGCCGCGGCATCTCCGTGGCCAACGACGTCGCCGTGATGCTCTCGCCCGCTCTCCACGACGAATTCGGCGTCCCCTATCTTGAGCGGCTGTCGGACGCTTTCGGCGGCATCTATATCCATTCCTGCGGCGATTGGACGCCACTCATCCCGAGCCTGGAGAGGATCCGCGGATTGACAGGGCTCGAGTTCGGGGCCAGCGAAGCGCCGTACGACAAGGTCCTCCGGCACTTCGGCGGCAGGACCGTTCTGGCTTGCCGCGTCGGCCTTCACCGGGATATCCGGTTCGACGGCATGTCCGATTTCGTCCGCCGGGTCCTGGCCGCGGCCCCGACGCCTCGCGGTCTGTTCGTCCACGTCGACATCACCAACGGCCTTGTGCCCGACAACTGGCCCGAGACCGACCTCGAGGCCATCTACGCGCTCTTCGAAGGGAGGATCCGGCCTTGAGTCGTGAGAGAGTGGACAGGATCGCCCGGGTCCGATCATGGCGGCCGGACGGAACCGGCCTTCGCCTCACCGCGCTGACGGACGGAGGGCGGGCCGTCGAGATAGGCTTCCGGGCTTTCTCTCCGCGCGTCTGGAAGATGACCGTCGAGCCGGCGGGCGCGCCGCCCTTGGGCCCCAATCCGATGGTCGTCGCGGCCGAAGAGCGCCCGGCCCGCATCTCGGTCAAGGAGGCCGGCGGCCGCCTTGTCGCCTCGGGGACCGCGCTCCGGCTTGAGATCGGCCTCGACCGGTGGGGCTTGAGGTTCGTCGACGCTGACGGGCGGAACGTCCTCGCCGATAACGCCGGCGACGTCGACGGGCTCGGCCGGCCGGCCGTCGAGCCTTTCGGCGTCATTCTCGACGGCGGTACACCCGTCGCCGTTCACGCATCTTTCCATCTCGGCCCCAGCGAGCGGATCTACGGCCTGGGCGAGAAATTCACCCGGCTCGACAAGTCCGGGCTGCGAATCGTCACCTGGAACCGGGACGCCCTCGGCGCGACGAGCGAGCGGTCGCACAAGAACGTCCCCTTCCTCTGGAGCAGCCGGGGCTTCGGGCTCTTCCTGGCGACGGGCGCCCGCGTCACCTGGGACCTGGGCGTCGCCTCGCTCCGATCCTGGTCCTTCCAGGCCGAAAGCCCGGCCCTCGAGGCCACCATCATCCACGGCCCGGAACCGGCCGGGATCCTCGACGCCTATGCCTCGGTCACCGGGCGGGCGCCGACGCCTCCGAAGTGGTCTTTCGGGCTCTGGCTGTCCTGCGGCGGGACCTATCGGGACCAAGCGTCGGTCGAGGCCCTGATCGACGGGGCCGTCAAGCGCCGTCTGCCCCTCGACGTCATCCACGTCGACACCTGGTGGATGAGGTGGCGCAAGTACTGCGACTTCACATGGGACCGCCGGGCCTTCCCGGACCCCGGGCGGCTCATCCGCAAGGTCCATCGCCTCGGCCTCAAGCTCTGCCTCTGGGAGCATCCCTATGTCTCCGTGGAGAGCCGGCTCTTCGCCTACGGAAAGGAGCGGGAGCATTTCGTCCGCCGCCCGGACGGCGAAGTCCATGTCATCGACTACGGCCTCTCCCTCGCCCCGCGGCCCGATGGCCGCGTCCGCCGGGCCGCTGACGGCGAGGCCTGGAACGCCCCGGTGGCCATCGTCGACCTGACCAACCCGGAGGCCCGGGAATGGTTCAAGGACCTCCATCGGCCCCTTCTGAGAATGGGCGTCGACGCCTTCAAGACCGACTTCGGCGAGGACATCCCCGAGGATGCCCGCTTCCATGACGGCTCGACAGGGGCGCTCATGCACAATCTCTACCCTCTTCTGTACAATCAGGCGGTTTTCGAGGTCACGGCGGAGGAGAAAGGCCGCGGCATCGTCTGGAGCCGGGCGGGCACGGCCGGCAGCCAGCGCTTCCCGGTCTGTTGGTCGGGCGACCCGGCCGCGGATTTCGAGAGCCTGGCCGCGACCGTCCGAGGAGGGCTGTCGGCCGGCCTGTCGGGACTGCCTTTCTGGAGCCATGACATCGGCGGGTACCGGGGCAGCCCGGACGCGGAGCTCTATGTCCGTTGGGCCCAGTTCGGGTTGTTCTCGTCCCACAGCCGGATGCACGGCGACGGCCCGCGCGAACCCTGGTTGTTCGGTGAACGGGTCTTGGCCATCGTCAGGAAATACATCGAGTGGCGATACCGCCTTTTTCCCTATCTCTACAGCACTGCCCTCGAGGTCAGGGAGACAGGCCTTCCGGTCATCCGGGCGCTGCCTCTCGTTTTCCCTCGGGATCCCAACGCCGCCGGCTGGGATCACGAGTACATGTTCGGCCCGGCGATGCTCGTCGCGCCCGTCATCCGGAGGATCGAGGAGCTCGGCGAGCGAGGAAAGGCGCCGACCTGGCCCGTGTATCTTCCTCCCGGCGGGTGGGTCGATCTCTGGACGGGGCGCCGACACAGGGGTCCGAGGGTCATCGAGGCGGCGGCCCCGCTCGAGACCCTGCCGGTCTTCGTTCGCTCAGGATCGATCGTGCCCATGACGGCGGCCTCCGCGCGCATACCGGAAGAGGCGATCGATCCCCTGTGGCTTGCGGTTTACCCAGGCCGCGGCTCGACGGACTATATGTTTTTCGAGGACGCGGGCCCGACGCATTTCCGGCTCGAACGGGACGGAGCCGGCTTCGTTCTGGAATGGATGGGATCTGCCGTGCGCCGGCTCCGGATCGGTATCGCCGGGCCGGACACCCGGCACGAAAAGGGCCGGACAGGTCAGGTCAAGGCGGGCATCGATCTTCCCGGCATGACTTGGGTCGATGTGCCCGGGGCGCGGTCGGGACGGGTCCGGATCACAAGGAGCCGCCGCGTCTCCCCGACTTGACCGTCAGCGGGGCCGAGGCCGCGGCCACGGCGTTGCCCCCTTTTTCCCGGGCCTTGAACTCCACCGTGTACCGGCCGGCGGCCAATTCGCCCAGATCGATCTCGACAAAGAACGTCCGATTCGTCCTGTCCCCCCACTCCCTGAGGACCGTGACCGGGATCCCCGTGCGGTCTTCCGACGGATCCGCCGCAAGCGATGCCGTGAGCTCGAACGCCGCCTCGGGCACAAAGCCCGAGAGGCGAAGGGCGGCCTGGAGCTTGGCCGGGCCCGCGGTCAGGTCGTCCATGAGAGGCCCCAAGGCGTTCGGGTCATACCCGAAGAGCTCGGCCAGCGAGCCTCCCCTGACCGCTCCCAGGTCCAGGGGATCCTGGACCGGGACGAGGAAGAGGGGGGGATCGAGGGCCAGGCCGGACTTCCCCGCCGGGGGGATGACGAGAGGGACCATCCCGCGTGCGCCGCGGCCCGTGTCCATGTTGCGAAGGACCAGGTTGCAGGTATAGGCGCCGGGCTTGACGCTCAAGAGAAAGGCCGGGAAGATCACCTCCTTTCCCGTCTCGGGGATCTCCAAGCGGAATTTCTTGATATGGGCCAGGTCCCCCTTCTCGTCGGAGAGAAGGAGGTAAGCCTCCGCTCTTTTGCCCAGGACCTCGGTGTGGACGGTGAGCGAGGCCCGCCCGAAGACCAGGAGCTGCGGCCAGCCCTTGACCAAGACCGGCATGCCGCCCACGGGGATCTCGTAGGGGACCTGCACTTGGGGCGTGTCGCTCAGGGCCAAGTCGACGACATGGAGGAGCTTCTCGAAGGACGTGTATTGCTTGAAGGGCTTGGCGCTGAAGTAGCCGCCCTGGGAGTTGACATTGAGCCCTTTCCTGTTGACACCGACCTTGATCTTGTGGAACTTCCCGTCCCACGTCTCGTCCACGTAATAGCCGAGGACGTAATAGGCGCCCGTGACCGTCTGGATGTCGGATGCGATCCTGGCATTGTCGACGGTGTTCGCATAGAACTTGCCGCCCGTGCCCGAGGCGAATTGCCGAAGGGAATCGGCGCCTTCGATCTCCCTGGCCGCCATGTCGGGCCCCTCCATCGTCGAAACATCCGCCTCCCTGGCCGTCCGGGAGACGTCGATGGCGAAGACGGGGCTGTTGGAGGACCTGAAGTCCTTGAGCATCTCCGTGAAGTCCTCCCGAACGGTGGAGTCCGCATGGGCGGCGTCGTAATCGCCCAACTGCTGGATCAGCTCTTCGGTCGTCGTCCATTCCTTGAAAGCCACACCGCCTCGCTTGCCGAAAATGACCTGGCGCGCGATGCCGCCCGAAAAGAGAACGACGTTCTTGAAGCCGGGGATCAGACGGAAGACCTTGGCCAGCTCGCGCATGGAGGTGATGAACGCCCGGGCCCTGTCCACGTAGCTCATCCGGGCGCCGTCCATCACGCGCTGGCCGGTCTGGAGGCGGGCCTGGTTCTCGTAGAACCGGGAGGCGGGGTCCCCGATGCCCTCGGCTTCGAGCCCGATCGTTCCCGTATCCGTTTTATCGAGGCCGACCGCATAGAGGAAATCCGTCAGCCTTTCCGCCCGGCCGGCGGAATGGGCCAGTCCGAAGCCTTCGACGATCTTGCGGACGCGCCCGTGGTCGCCGGTCAGGTATTCGTGCAGGACCAGGCCCCTGTTGGCCGAGTAGGTGATCAGCCCGATCTCATCGGTGGGCCGCATCTCCGTTTCGAGGAACTTGAGGGCGGCGTCCTTGGCCTTGAGCACGCCTCTCGAATCGATGAAAGCGAAATCGAAGATCAGGAAGAACTTCCTGTTGGTGGGCAGAACGAGGGAGGGGTCGGCCGCGGGAGCCTCGGTCCCCAGGAAATGCTTCTCGAAGTGGGCGATCTTCTGGGGCCGCCCGTTGTCGGTGATCGTGAAGTCATCGGCGGTCAGGTCGCCCACGGCCCGGTCGCCCTTGCCGGTCACATAGACCTGGACGAGCTTGAAGCTCACGCCGACCTCGTGTTGAAGCGGCCTGTCCTGCGGGGAGGCGGCCTGGACGCCGGCAGAGAGGCGTCCCGGTCCGGCCGCGGACAGAAGCATGATCGCCAAGGCCAGCGCCAGCCAACCCTGGGCGGATCTCCGGACATCAAGGATTTTCATGATGGACCCCCACGTGAAACCTTCCTTCTCTTGGATTCTAACACGGTCCGCGGCCGGGGAACACAAGTATTTTATTATTCGGCGGCGGCCTCGGCCATGGCGGCCACGTTGCGGGGAGGGACGTCGGGCAGGAGGGCCTCGTGACTGGGGCTGACGATGAGATGCGGCCCGAGCAGGGACTTGATGCGCCGGACCTCGGCCTTGACCTCGGCGGGCGTCCCGAGATTCAGGACGCGCTGGGTGTCGATGCCGCCGAGGAACGCGATGCGGCCGCCGAAATCGCGGGCCAGCGTCTCGGCGTCCATGCGCGCGGCCCTGGCCTGAAGGGGGTGGAGGCAGTTGACGCCGGCGGCGATGAGCTTGGGGATGACCCGGTGGATGGAGCCGCAGGAGTGAAGGACGACCTGATAGCCGCGGCGGCGGGCTTGGGCGGCCAGTTTGGCGAACCACGGCAGGACGAAGCGGTCGAAGAGAACCGGCGAGATCATCAGATCGAGCTGGGTGCCGAAATCGTTGCCGAAGAAGTAGGCGTCGACGCGGTCGCCGGCCAGATCGAAGAACCGCTCGTTGGCCTCGTGATAGAAGCCGCAGACCCGGTCCGTGGCCGCCTCGACGACCTCGGGATGGGTGACCATCTTGATGAAATAGGCGTCCATGCCGAAAAAATCCATGAGATCGTGGTAGAACGGGGTCCAGAAGCCGGAGGCGCGGTAGTAAGGGCCGGCCTCGTCGAGGGCGCGGAGGGTCTCGCGGAAATCGAGGCGGGCCGGGTCGGGCCAGTCGAAGCGGTCGAGCTCGGCCGGGTCCTCGACCTCGGCCAGCGGACCGGCTTGGCCGTGGCTGGACTTGGCCGCCTCCCAGTTCCAGTTGAAGATGCCTTTGGCGGCGGCGGACGGGAACGTCGTCAAGGCGAAGCTCGGCGAGATCCAGCGGAAGTCGTCGCCGAGCTTGCGGCGGAGCTCTTCCTCTGTCCGCGTGCCGAAATAGGCGTGGAGGGCGGGCCAGGAATCGGGGTGGGGGTTGCCGAGCCAGAAGCCGCAGCGCGGCGCCGGCTCGCGGGCGACGATGGCACGGACGATGTCGCGGGAGGTCATCGGGAGAACGAACTATAGCACCTGGCGCTGCCGGCAGTCAAAGGATGAGGGAATCGGCCCTGTTAAGGCCGGAGAATACTTTCGGTCTCACGGGGACCTTTCTTACTCGATGAGTCGACGCCGCCAAGGAGGCCCGGCGACCCGGTCGCGTGAAATCAGCTTGCGGTTTCGTCGACGAGCCGGACCTCCCGCCAGGAGCCGTCGCGCCCGACGCGGACGGTCTTGATCTCGAAGGGGCCGAAAGGAATGGGGATATGTGCCGGAGGTACGCGGCCCCGGTCTTTTTCCCCGTCCTTCGTGCGTCCCGCTTCTTTCCACGGCAACTCGATACCGACTGACGCCCTCGTTCTCTTGCCCACGGCCTCCTGCAACCTGACGATGAGGGCCTGTCCGTCCCACGAGCGCTTGCACGCCAGGAGGCGGATGTTGGATGGCGACAGAGAAAGCAAGGGGATCCTGGAAGGCCCGAAGTTGTCTCCGGCCCGGCCGCCGAACGGAAGATGCGCGTACGCGGCGGGAGGGGCGGCGAGATGGTCGGCCAGGCCCGGCAGCATCTCCAGGACGCGGGCGGGGTCGCCGGCGGTCACGAGGAGGCGGATCTCATGGATGCCGATATCGGCGAACTTCCACCCACATGAACTTTGGGGACATGTGCCGCGGGGACGTTTCCCCGTTTTGCCGGAAGAATCTGAACCGAGGTCGAACCCCCGCTCATGGCAATAGGCGCAGCTGCGGAGGACCGACAGTCGCAGCTCGCCGTCCCTGAAGTCGAGCCCGTGCTGCCCGTCGTGGGCCACTCCGAGCGCCGCGCGCTCTCCTGCGACGCGGCCTTCAAGGGCCAGCCACCGGCCGTGGACATGCTCCTCGCCGTCGCACGGGCGCTCGATCGCCCCTCCGGGAACCTCGCACAGGAGCGAGGGCGCTTGGGGGCGGAACGGGACACGGAGCTTGAGGCGTCGGCGCTCTTCGTTCCACGTGATCCGCAGCCTGAATTCCAGGACGGGCCAGTCCGGATAGGCATGGACATCCATGAGGATGCGGCTTTCGCCGAAAGCGTAGAGAGATCGGGTGATGCGTCTGACCGGGCCTGAGGCGATGATCCGGGGAGGACCACACGGTTTGAACCGGCCGACGATCTTGCGGTAGCTCCCGCGGCCCGTGCCCCACGAATCGCCGGTGTCCTCGATGACAAGAGGTCCCAGGAGCGGCCCGGCCAGGCATTCGCGGCCGGAGCGGGTCTTGAGAGATACGACCAGGCCGGTCTTGCGGTCGATCCGATGGGCGAGCTCGTTGGGCCCGGAGACATGGACCTCCGGGACATGTCCCCATTCTCCCGTCTGCGTTCCCGTTTTGAGGCCGGCGACGGGACCTCGTCCGGGGACATGTTCCGAAAGTACGTGTCCCCCTTCCGACGCCACTTCTTCAGCCCTCAAAAAATACCGAGCGATCCCGACGCCCGGGAGGTCGTCGACAAAACTGACCCGGCGGCGCCAGTCGTTGAACGGAAGAAGGGCCTCAGGTTGTTCCTCCTGGCAAGAGATCTCGCGGCCGTCGGCGCGGAAAAGGCGCAGGCGCCATTTCCCCTCCCAGAAAGGACGGTGATCGGCCTGGCACTCGAACTCGATCGGCAGGCGCGTCAGGGAGGGGTTGGCGTGGGCGATCGTCAAGGGCAGGCCGGGGCTCGGCCCCGGTCCACGCGTGAGGGCGGCGACGGCGCCAAGCTTGACGGCCCGGGCGGTGTCCCCGGCCCGGCCGTATTGGTCGAGGGCATCCCGCTCGGCAGGCTCGATGCACGTTCCTGTGAGGATGTCGTGGAAGTCGTTGAAGAGGTGCGCGCGCCAAGCGTCGGCCAGGGTCTCCGTCGGCGGGGGGCCGTTCCTGAGCCACCAGGCCGCCGCGGCCAAGGCCTCGGCCTGGACGAGACCGCCGAGGCTTCGGACGGCCCGACGCTTGAGACGGGAGAGCGAGGTGTAACACCCGGTGAACGACCGCTGCAGGTCGCCGGAGTGGACCGGGGCCCGGGCCGCGGCCTTTCTAACGGCCTCGAAGAACCGGTCGGGGGTGCTGTGGACGATGCGGACGCGGGTCTCGGCGGCGATCAATGCGTCGATCCGGCGCAGGTCCTCGCATGTGGCCCCTCCGCCGTGATTGCCCAGGCCCCAGAAGACGGGTACGTCGCGTCGGAGCTTCAGAGCCAGCTCGACGCCCGCCCGCAGGCGGTCCTCGATGTTGTCGCGCTCGGTGTGATAGAGGCCGACGGCGATGCGATAGGCCGGGATGGTCGTGCCGTCGACGCCGCGCCAGCGGTAGAGGTCGGCGGGCAGCCGGAGCTCGTGCGACTGGGGGCGCATGTGGATGTACATCTCGTAGCCGGCCCGCCGGAGGATCTGGGGCAGGCCGCCGCTGTGGCCGAAGGAGTCGAAATTGTAGGCGACGCGGGGGGTTGCGCCGAACTTGGCCCGGAAATAGCGCCGGCCCTCAATGATCGTCCGGACGAGCGACTCGGCGCCGGGGAGATTGACATCCGGCTGGATGTACCAGCCGCCCGAGACGGCCCACCGGCCGGCCCGAATGAGACGGCGGATCTTTTCAAACAGCGGCGGGTCGTAGCGCTCGACCCATCGATAGAGAACGGCCTCGTTGTGGCAGAAGATGAGGCCGGGATGTTCCCCGAGGATGTTAAAGGCGCTGCGGAAGGTCGCCAGGGCCTCCGACACCCCCTCCTCCCACCGCCACTGCCACACCGGGTCCAGGTGGGCATTGCAAATGAGGTGGACCGTCAAATTAGAGCTCCTCTTTGCTGGGGAGGTTCTTGTACCAGGTGAAGTACAGAACGACGGCCAGGGCCACCGCCGCGGCCGCCCAATACCCGAGCTGGCGCCAGTTGCGCAGGAACAGGTAAAGCGGCAGGATGGCCAGCGAGAACTGGAAGACGGCCGTGACCAGCCCGTTGAGCATATCGATCTTCGGCATCTTGTCCCTGGCCGGAACGAGCCCTCTCCGCACGCACTCCCGCCTCACCGGCCCCCAGAAGCCGAAGGGCCGGACCCTCGTGTAGAAGCGGACCAAGACCTCCATATCCGCCGGCTTGGTGAGCACGGTCGCGACGACGGCCGCCAGGATGCTCAAGCCCATGTCCAGGGCCAGCGAGGCCGAGGCGTGAAGCCCCTTGACCAGAACGAGCCGCAGTGCGATGAGCGCGGCCGCCCCGCCCATCCCCCATACGAAGCCCCGCGGTCCGAACCGCCAGTAGTGCCAGCGAAGCGTCGCCGGCACCAAAATGACCGTGACGACGACGAAGACCATGGTCTCCCAGGCGGTGACCACGTTCGAGAACGACAGCGAGAAGACGAACCCGATGAGGACCGCGGCGACCGAAGCCAGCTGGCCCAGCCTGACGAGCTTCTTCTGCGGCAGGTCCCTGGCGAAATAGCGCTTGATGAAGTCGTTGATGACGACCGAGCTGGTGACGTTGATCATGGCGCTGATCGTCGACATCAGGGCCGCGAGCAGCACGGCCATGAAGACCCCCCGCAACCCGACCGGGAACCGCTGCAGGACGAGGGGCATGATCTTCTCGGCGTCGAACCCGGCCTCGGAACCCAGATAGAAGATCCCAAGGACCATCAGGGCGCTGCCGATGACCCAGCGGAGGTTGTAGCCGACCGTCCACATCCCGGCGGCCAATTGGGCGTCGCGCGGCGTCCGGGTCGTCAGGAAGAACTGGAAGTCCCAGACGTTGGGCCCGCTCAACAGGCGGAAGATCATCCACAGGAACCCGGCCGCCATCAGAGGGCCGAAGGCCCCGAAATGCTGGTAGGCCGGCGGCGTTTCGGCCATGAAGCCCGGCCACAGCTTCCACGTCGGGGCCAGCGAGTGCCATGACGGGTCTTTGGCGATGAAGGTCGCCGCCGGCGGCTTGCTGAAGACCATGACCCCCATGATGACCGCCCCGCCGGCGATGAGCAGGGTCTGCAGGACGTCGGTCAGGATGACCCCGAAAAAGCCCCCGAGCGTCACGTAGATGCCGACGACGGCCAGGACGATGAGCGTCGCCTCCCAGCGCGGCAGGGGCAGGAACTCCTCGGCGAACTTGCCCGTGCCCACGCTGATGAACATGAGATTGAAGATCATCAGGACGAGCAGGAAGATGGCCGCGGCCAGTCGGGCCCCCTCGGCGTCCTTGCCGGTCCCGAAACGGGTCTCGTTCCACTCGGCGAAGGTCATGACCCCCGAGCGTCGGATGTACTTGGCCTGGAAGGCCATGTAGAAGCAGATGATGAACCAGCCCCAGAAGATGTGGGTCGCCCACAGGGACTTGAGGCCGAGATAGAACAGGACCCCGACCATGGACATCGTCCCGCCGATATCGATGTAGCTCGAGCAGCCCGATAGGCCCAGCATCCACCAGGGGACGTTCCGGTCGGCGAGGTAGAAGGAGTCGAGCTTCTTGGTGGCCCGCTTGCGGATGACGACCCCGACCAGGGCCACGAGGACGAGATAGGTGCCGATGATGGCGATATCGATGGGATGGAGGTTCATCCCCCCTGATATACCACCGCCGGCGAATGAGCGTCAAGGAACGGGAAGCGGCGGGAAACGGGGACATGTATCTAGCCTGATCCATTCACGAGTCGAGGCGGCTGCAGATGCAAGGCGCGGAGGGTGAAGCTGTACTCCTAGTACTGCGAACCCTTCGCAACACAGCAGATGCGGCCGGATCGGCTCGCCCGGAGGGCAAAAATGCCGGTCTTTCTGAGAGGAATTCTCAAATGCCCTGATTAGCTTCGGAAAGCTGGAGATCTTTCAGATCTCACAGGACTTAGGGAACACATCGGTATTTTTGTGAATAGGTCAGGCTAGAGCTCCCCCCATTCGCTTTGCCATTCACTCCGCATTCGCCGCGGGGCGCATGCCCTCTGATCGACCCCCTGTTTTTCCGCCCGGAATCGTGCTAAAATGGCACGTCAAAGGACGAACCGCGATGCCCAAGCCGAAGCCTAAGCCCCGACCGATGAAGAA
Source organism: uncultured Eubacteriales bacterium (assembly GCA_964423315.1). Lineage (GTDB taxonomy): Bacteria > Acidobacteriota > Aminicenantia > Aminicenantales > Saccharicenantaceae > RBG-16-66-30. Next base: position 117,448 of record CAYREO010000001.1, read on the forward strand.
CCTGCTCTTCTGGATCTCAGCGGGGATCCTCATCATCCTCCTCTGGAGCCTCATCCAGTCCCCCGCGGGCGCCAAGCGCGACCTGACCTTCTCGGAGTTCATGACCGAGGCCGAGCGGGGCAGCGTCGCCGAGGTCACCATCCAGGACAGCCAGGTCCAGGGCAAGTTCACCGACGGCCAGACCTTCAAGACCGTCATCCCCCCCGGATACACCGACATCATCAACATCCTCCGCGAGAGCAAGGTCAACATCATCGTCAAGGACACCTCCCGCAGCCCGTTCTTCACCATCCTCATCGGGTGGTTCCCGATCCTCCTCATCATCCTCTTCTGGGTCTTCTTCATGCGCCAGATGCAGGCCGGCGGCAACAAGGCCATGTCCTTCGGCAAGAGCCGGGCCAAGCTCTTCTCGTCCCAGCAGAAGAAGGTCACCTTCAAGGACGTCGCCGGCGTCGAGGAGGCCGAGGAGGAGCTCCAGGAGATCATCGAGTTCCTCAAGGAGCCCCGCAAGTTCCAGCGCCTCGGCGGGCGCATCCCCAAGGGCGTCCTCCTCGTGGGCGGGCCCGGCACCGGCAAGACCCTGCTCGCCCGGGCCGTGGCCGGCGAGGCCGACGTCCCCTTCTTCTCCATCAGCGGCTCGGACTTCGTCGAGATGTTCGTCGGCGTCGGCGCCTCGCGCGTCCGCGACCTCTTCGAGCAGGGCAAGAAGAGCGCCCCCTGCCTCATCTTCATCGATGAGATCGACGCCGTCGGCCGCCAGCGCGGGGCCGGTCTCGGCGGCGGGCACGACGAGCGCGAGCAGACCCTCAACCAGCTGCTCGTCGAGATGGACGGGTTCGACTCGAACGAGGGGGTCATCCTCATCGCCGCCACCAACCGCCCCGACATCCTCGACAGCGCCCTGCTCCGGCCGGGCAGGTTCGACCGCCGGATCGTCGTCCCCATGCCCGACGTCAAGGGGCGCGAGGACATCCTCCTCGTCCATGTCCGGAAGGTCCCCCTGTCCGAGGACGTTAACCTCAAGGTCATCGCCCGCTCGACCCCCGGCTTCTGCGGCGCCGACCTGGCCAACCTCGTCAACGAGGCGGCCCTCGTCGCCGCCCGCGTCGGCCAGGACAAGGTCATGATGAAGGACTTTGAGTACGCCAAGGACAAGGTCATGATGGGCGTCGAGCGCAAGAGCATGATCATCAGCGACGAGGAGAAGAGGAACACGGCCTACCACGAGGCCGGCCACGCCCTGATGGCCGCCCTCATCCCCGAGGCCGACCCCATCCACAAGGTGACGATCATCCCGCGCGGGCTGGCCCTCGGCCTGACCCAGCAGCTGCCCCTTGACGACCGCTACACCTACACGAAGGAATACCTCGAGGCCCAGCTGTCGGTGCTGCTGGCCGGCCGGGTCGCGGAAAACCTCTTCCTCGAGAAAACGACGACCGGCGGGGCCAACGACTTCGAGAAGGCCACCGAGATCGCCCGCAAGATGGTCTGCCAGTGGGGCATGTCCGAGCTCGGCCCGCTGACCTTCGGCGAGCGCGACGACCTCATCTTCCTCGGCCGCGACCTGGCCGTCAACAAGAACTACAGCGAGAAGACCTCCGAGATGATCGACGAGCAGGTCAAGGCCATCGTCATGCGCAACTTCAAGCGCTCCCGGGAGCTCATGGAGGCCCACCGCGACAAGCTGGTCAAGATCGCCGAGCTCCTCCTCGAAAAGGAGGTCCTCAGCTCGGACGAGATCAACGCCATCGTCGACGGCAAGATGAAGCCGGAGCCCAAGGCCCCTCCTGTGACGGTCCCTTCGGCCGAAGAGGGCCCTCTCGGGGCGGCCACGGAGAAAAAGCCCGGCGACGCGTGAGGACGATGGAGAGGAGAGCGTACACCTTCGAGGCCCGCGGCCGGCGCTTCCTTCTCGGACCGAGAACGTGGCTGATGGGGGTCATCAACGTCACCCCCGATTCCTTCTCCGACGGCGGCCGGTATTTCGAGGCCGGGCGGGCCGTCGAGCGCGGGTTCGAGCTCGCCGACCAGGGCGCCGACATCATCGACGTCGGCGGCGAGAGCACCCGCCCCGGCTCCCTGCCCGTGCCCGAGGACGAGGAGCTGCGCCGGGTCGTGCCGGTCATCGAGACCCTCCGGCGCCGGACCGAGGCCCTGCTGTCCGTCGACACGACGAAATCCGCCGTCGCCCGAGCCGCGCTCGACGCCGGGGCCGACATCGTCAACGACACGAGCGCCCTGCGCACCGACCCGGACATGGCCGGGGTCGTGGCCCGCTCCGGGGCCGGGCTCGTCCTGATGCACATGAAGGGCACCCCCCTGACCATGCAGCAGGACCCGCGCTACGACGATGTGCTCGCCGAGATCCGGTCCTTCCTCGCCGAGCGCCTCCGGACCGCCGAGTCCCTCGGCATCGCCCGCGAGAGGATCGTCGTCGACCCCGGCATCGGATTCGGCAAGACCTACGAGGACAACCTCCTGCTCCTCCGCCGGCAGGAGCTCTTCGGGGAGCTCGAGCGGCCCCTGCTCCTGGGCTTCTCCCGGAAGGCCTTCCTCGGCCGCATCCTCCATCTCCCGCCGGGCGAACGGCTGGAGGGGACGATCGCGGCGGCCGTCGTCTCGGTCGTCCGGGGCGCGCACATCCTGAGGGTCCACGATGTCGCCGAAGTCGCCCGGGCCGTCCGCACGGCCGAGGCCATCCTCGGGGCGTCGGGGTCGGGGCAGGAGAGCCATGTTCGCTAACGCCTGGGAGATCCTCTCGCACATCACCGTGGTCGATCTCCTGGACATCTTCATCGTCGCCTTCCTCATCTACTACGTCATCCTGCTCATCAAGGACACCAAGGCTTACCAGGCGGCCGCCGGCCTCGGGCTCATCGGCGGGCTCTATCTCCTGACGGTCTGGGGCCGGCTGAGCGTTTCGAGCCGGATCATCCAGACCTTCGTCAATTACCTCATCATCGCCATCATCGTCCTGTTCCAGGGCGAGATCCGCCGGTTCCTGGCCGAGATCGGCTCGCGGACCTTCCGCAAGCCGTTCGCCCTGCGGTCGTTCGTCGAGAAGCTCGAGGACCTGTTCCTGGCCATCGATTTCATGTCCCAGAAGAGGATCGGCGGCCTGATCGCCGTCGAGAAGGAGATCTCTCTCTCCACCTACGCCGAACGGGGAACGAAGCTCGGGGCCGTCCTCTCCAAGGACCTCCTCGTCAGCATCTTCTATCCCCATTCGCCCCTCCACGACGGGGCGGTCATCGTCAAAGGCGACATCATCGTGGCGGCGGGCTGCCTGCTGCCGCTTCCGGCGGCCCACCAGCTCATCATCCCCTTCCGGACGCGGACCCGCCACCTGGCGGCCATCGGGCTGTCCGAGGAGACCGACGCGGCCGTCATCGTCATCTCCGAGGAGACGGGCAAGGTGTCGCTGGCCGTCAAGGGCCAGCTCGAGGAGTTCCGGGACAAGGACGCCATGGAGAAGCGCCTCCTCAGGTACTTGAGAGACCAATGATGCGATATCTCAAACGGATGTTCGTCAGGGACTGGAAGCTGAAGGCCGCGTCCCTGGTCCTGGCCCTGGGACTCTGGCTGGTTCTCGTGCCGCCGGATAAGGTCCTCTCGGAAAAGGCCCTGACCGTGGCCCTCGAGACGCGCAACGTCCCCCCGGGTCTCGAGATCGTGGAAAGGGACGTGTCCTCGGTCGACGTCACGATCCGGGCCCCGAACCGGATCCTGGCCGAGATCTCGCCGTCGGACCTCGTCGCCCGGCTCGACCTCGAAAGGGCCACGGTCTACCAGGAAGAGTACCCGCTCAACAAGAGCATGATCGTCGCCCCGCTCGGGGCCGAAGTCGTCAAGGTGACGCCCAACAAGGCCGTGATCCGGCTCGAGCGGACCGTGGAGACGGCCCTCGAGGTCAAGCCGACGACCTGGGGAAGAGTGGCCGCAGGCTATGAGGTGTCCCGCATCGACGTCGTCCCGGCTCGGGTCACGGTCCGCGGTCCCGAAAGCAAAGTCTCGGACAAGGATACGGTGACGACGGCGCCCGTGAACGTCACCGGCCTTTCCCAGACCACGGTTTTCTACGTGGACCTCATCCTGCCGAAAACGGAAATGCGCCTCGTGTCGGCCCAGACGAGCGTACGGGTCACGGTCCACATCGACCCGACCGATCCGGAGGCCGCGCCGCCGGCCGCCAAGAAGAAGTAGAGGCTCCCCTTATGGGAAAGACCCTGAACGCGTCCCGGGCCGGACGAGAAGATCCGGGAGCCGGGACCTGAGCGGGCGGGACCGTCGAGGGAGGCACGCATGAGACTGGCCGTCAACATCGATCACTTCGCGACGCTGAGGGAGGCCCGGAAGGGGACCGAGCCCGAGCCCGTCCTGGTCGCCCTGCTCGCCGAGCAGGCGGGGGCCGAAGGCATCGTCTGTCACATCCGCCACGACCGGAGGCACATCAAGGAGCGCGACCTCCGGCTGCTGCGGGAGACTGTCAAGACCAAGCTCAACGTTGAGATGGCCGCCACGGAGGAGATGAAGCGGGTCGCCTTGGCCGTCCGGCCCGACGTCGTCTCGCTCGTGCCCGAGAGGCCCGAGGAGCTGACGACCGAGGGGGGGTTGAGCGTCAAGGCCAACCGGAGGGCCCTCGACCGACACGTCAAGGCCCTTCGCAAAGCCGGCATCCGGACGAGCATCTTCATCGATACCAACCCCGACGAGATCGCCGCGGCCCGGGAGATCGGCGTCGACCTCATCGAGATCAACACCGGCAAGTACGCGGAACTCAGGCCCGGGCGGGCCCGCGATCGGGCCCTCGGGGCCGTGCGCCGGGCGGCGGAATACGGCCGCTCGATCGGCCTCGAGATCCACGCCGGCCACGGGCTCGATTATCACAACCTCGGGCCGATCGTGGCCATCCCGCAGATCGAGGAGCTCAGCATCGGCTTTTCCATCGTCGCCCGGGCCGCGGTCGTCGGCATCGACCGGGCCGTCCGGGAGATGATCGGGCTGTTCTGACCTTCTTATAGAGAGCTGGAAGGATGTCTATCGGCGAAACGCCGCGGGGCTCCCCTCCGCTACGGGGGCCTTCAGGACGCCTGCGGCCGCCAAGGGACATCCTTCCAACGCTGAGAAGACAGAGAGGTGAGTGATGGATATGCGTATCGACATCGAGCGCTTGAGGAAGGATCTGGAGGACCTGGGGAACATCGGTCGGGACGAGCATGGCGGGATCAGCCGGCCGTCGTTCAGTCCGGCCGACCTCGAGGCCCGGGCCTGGCTGAGGGGCAAGATCGAGGAGGCCGGGCTCTGCTACCGCCAGGACGGGGCGGGCAATCAATTCGGCCGGATCGAGTGCGCCGGGCGGACGGTCATGGCCGGCTCGCACATCGACACCGTCCCGAACGGGGGCATGTTCGACGGCGCGGCGGGCGTCCTCGCCGCGTTGGAGTGCCTCCGGCGGATCGTCGAGGAAAAGGTCCCGGTGTCGAGACCCGTCGAGGTCGCGTCCTTCACCGACGAGGAGGGCAATCTCGTCGGGGACTTCCTGGGGAGCCGGGCCTTCATGGGCCTGCTCGACGAGAAGGAGATCCGTAAAGGGCGGACCTCGTTCGGGCTGCCGTTCGAGGAGGTCCTGAAGCGGACGGAGTTCACGGTCGACGGCATCCTGGCCGCCCACAAGGACAGGCCGGAGATCGAGGCCTTCCTGGAGCTGCACATCGAGCAAGGGCCCGTTCTCGAGGACGAGGGTTTCTCGGTGGGCATCGTCGAGAGGATCGCCGGGAAGCATTACCGGCAGTGCTCGTTCGTCGGGCAGGCCTCCCACGCCGGAACGACGCCGTTCGAGCTGCGGCACGACGCGTTCCTGGGCCTGGCCGATTTCTCCCTGAGGGCCACCCAACACGTGGCCACGAAGCACTACGGGAGCCTGCTGACCATCGGCCGGGCCGCCCTCCATCCGGGCTCCTTCAGCATCATCCCCGGGCGGGCCGATTTCACGCTCGAGTTCCGGAGCCCCTCGGAGGGCACGCTCAAGGACCTCGAGAAAGAGGTCTTCGCCATCGCCGAGGACGTCGCCTCGACACGGGGTCTGGGGTTCGTGTCGAGAGTCGTCGACCGGACGACTCCCGTCGAGGTTCCCCCCCGCATCCTCAAGCTGCTCGAGGAGGAATGCGAATCGCTGCGCACGCCGTGGATGAAGCTCACGAGCGGGGCCGGGCACGACGCCCAGATCCTGGCCGGGGGCTGCGATGTGGGCATGATCTTCATCCCCTCGCCCGACGGCATCAGCCACTCTCCGGCCGAGCGCGTCAACTGGGACGACCTGGAAAAAGGCGCCAATCTCCTGCTGCGGGCCCTCATCCGCCTCGCCACCTAAGAAGGGGTCAAATCTCCATTCATTAAATATTTGTTAAAATGAAGGCGTCTCCCTCGAATAATTTAATGAATGGAGATTTGACCCCTTCTTTGAAGCCGCTGCGCATCGGCGGGCTGGAGGTCGGGTTCCCCATCACCCTGGGCGCGCTGGCCGGATACAGCGATCTTCCTTATCGCCTCCTCTGCCGCTCTCTCGGAGCTCCCTATTGCGTGACGGAAGCCATGCTCGACCGCCAGGTCCTGGCCCAAGGCCGGCTGCGCAAGCGCCTGGTGGCCACCGACCCCGACGATCACCCGGTGGCCGGACAGATCATGGGCTCCGAGCCGGAGGTCATGGCCGAAGCGGCCGTCGCCCTGGACCGTATGGGCTTCGACGTCATCGACCTGAACTTCGCCTGCCCCGTCCGCAAGGTCGTCTCGCGCGGGCGCGGCGGCGCCCTGATGAAGGAGCCGGAAGCGGCCCTGGCCATCGTCCGGGCCGTCGTCAAGGCCGTCCCGCACAAGCCGGTGACCCTCAAGCTGCGCCGGGCCTTCCATGAGGACGGACGGACCGCGGAGGCCTTTTGGAGGATCGCCCGCGGCGCGTTCGAGGCCGGGGCTGCGGCTCTCTCCGTCCACGCCCGCAGCGTCGAGCGCAAATACACGGGCCGGGCCGACTGGACCTTTCTGGCCGCCCTCAAGCGCGAGTTCCCCGACCGGACGATCCTCGGCTCCGGCGACGTCATGAAGGCCTCCGACGCCCTGCGGATGATCGAGGAGACCGGCGTCGACGGGGTCCTGGCCGCCCGGGGAGCCATCGGCAACCCCTGGTTCTTCCGGCAGGCCCACGACCTGGCCGCGGGCCGCGAACCCTATCACCCGCCCCTCGGCGAACAGAAGGACATGATCCTTCGCCACTACGGCCTCCTCCGCGAATTCTACGGCCCGGGGCGCGGCTTCAAGAAGATCGTCCACTACGGCCTCCAGTACGCCAAGCTCCACCCCCGGCGGACGGCCCTGCGCAACGCCCTGGTCGCCGCCAAGACCGAGGAGCGCTGGCGGGCCATCCTGGACGAGCTCTATACAACCTAAGCAGAGGCCACCTGCCATTAGGACATGTCTCCTTCCTGCTCGCCCCATTGTATGCCGGGGACCTCTTTTCTTTGGTTCTTCTCCCAATCCCGGGGATATTGGATCAAGCGATGTCGATAGATATCCCCCTGAAGACCCCCATAGCGGAGGGGCGATGACGCAGCGGAGCGGCGGCCCCCCGCCCGCGCGCAGCCGCTGATTCCTGAGAGCGCTTTGGAGCGGTGAGCACGGACGGGGGTGCTCCGCGAGAGGAATCGCCCCCAGCCGGGGGACGCGGCCGGGAGCTCTTTACTCTCGGGGCCCGATGTGGTATCTATGCCGTGCTCCGAGTCGAAGGCGCTACAGCCCGGCGGCCAGGCCCTTCGACCGACAGGGAGGAGCGGGAAACGGCTCCTCCTTCCGTGATCGAAAAGGAGACATCGTGCGCCGTTGTGCTTCCCCGTCAGGTCGTGACCACCTCCTCCGTTCGATCGCCGCGGTCACGACAGCCCTGGGCCTCTTCATCGGACTCTCCGTCCCGGCCTGCGGTCCAAGTGGCAAGAACGGGGACACGTCCCTCCGTCACACGGATCCGGATCCCGCCGCGGGCGAGCGCCGCCTGATGCTGGCCACGACGACCAGCGTCGACGCCAGCGGGCTCCTCGACCTCCTCGCGGACGAGTTCAAGAAGGACACGGGCATCACCCTGCGCTGGATCGCCGTCGGCACGGGCGCGGCCCTGAGGCAGGCCCGCGACGGCAATGCCGACGCGGTCATCGCCCACGCCCGCAAGCTCGAGGACGATTTCATCCGGGAAGGTTACGGCCTCAACCGTCGCATTTTCGCCCGGAATTCCTTCCTGATCGTCGGCCCTCCCGGCGACCCCGCCGGCGTCATCGGATCACCCACGGCCGCCGAGGCTTTCGGCCGCATCAGGTCGGCCGGAACGCCATTCGTCAGCCGCGGCGACCGGTCGGGCACGCACGCCCGCGAGCTCGACCTCTGGGCCCGGGCCGGCGGCCCCCCTGCCAAGGGCTACCTCGAAACGGGCCAGGGCATGGCCGAGACCCTCCGGGTGGCCGCCGAGCGCCGCGGCTATACGCTGACGGATTCGGCCACTTTTTATGCCCTCCGGAGCATCCCCCACCTCGCTCCCGTCCTCGAGAGCGCACCCGATCTCGAGAACATCTACGCCGTGATGGCCGTCGACCCGGCCCGCGTCCCGTCGGCCCGATACGACGAGGCCATGGCCTTCATCGCCTTCCTGACTTCGCCGCTTGGGCAGAAGCTCATCAGGGAGTTCACGGGCCGGGCGGGCCGCCCCTTGTTCGAGCCGCTGACCGCCGTCCCAGGAGAGGATATCGACCGATGATCCTCCGCGATGTCCTTTTCGCGCTCTGGGTGTCCCTCAAGACGAGCGGCCTGGCCGCGCTCGCCGCCAGCCTCCTCGCGATCCCCGCGGCCCTCTTCCTGGCCTCCCGCGATTTCCGGGGCAAGCGCCTCGTGCTGCTCGTCAACCAGACCTGGATGGCCGCCCCGACGGTGGTCATCGGTCTCCTCTTCTACGCCCTCCTCAGCCGGACCGGGCCCTTCGGCCGCCTCGACCTCCTCTACACGCAGACGGCCATGACCGTCGGACAGGTGTTCCTCATCCTGCCGCTCATCACCGGGTTCTCCTACACCGCCCTCCGCCAGGTCGACCGCCGGGCCCGGACGACGGCCCTGACCCTCGGCGCCAGCCGCAGCCAAGCCGGTCGGGTCGTTCTCCGCGAGGCCTCCTTCCCGCTCCTCGTCGCTGTTCTGGCCGGTTTCGCCCGGGCCGTCTCCGAGGTCGGGATCGCCATGATGCTCGGCGGCAACATCCGCGGGGTGACGCGGAACATCACGACGACCATCGCCCTCGAAACGGCCAAGGGCGAGTTCACGACCGGCGTCGTCCTCGGCGCCGTCCTCCTGGCCCTCACCCTGGGCATCAACTTCGCGGTTATCGTCGGCTTCCGGAGCAGGGACTGACCCGCATGAGCGACACCATGTATGCGCTCGAGAACGTGCGATACGCCTACCCCGGCGGCGGCCCGCCCCGGTTCTCTCTCGAGCTCGAGGATCTGCGCCTGGAAGCGGGGGACATCCTGGCCCTAGTCGGACCGAACGGCGCCGGGAAGACGACCCTTCTGACTCTCCTCGCGTTCCTCATCCGGCCCTCCCGCGGCACGCTCCTTTTCCGCGGCCTCGATCCCTGGCCCGACGAGGACCGCGTCCTGGACGCCCGCCGGCAGGCCGTGCTCGTGACCCACCACCCATACCTGTTCAAGGGAACGATCGCTGGCAATCTGGCTTTCGGGCTCAAGGTCCGCGACGTCCCGGAGAGAGAGCGGCCGGCCCGCATCGCCGAGGCCCTCGACCTCGTCGAGCTCCCGGGTTGGGAGTCCCGGTCCGTGTCGGGGCTGAGCGCGGGGCAGGCCCAGCGCGTCGCTCTGGCCCGGGCCCTGGTCCTGAAACCGGCGGTCCTCCTGCTCGACGAGCCGACGGCCAATATCGACGCCGGCCTCGGCCTGCGCATGGAGGCCGTTCTCCGGGAGGTCGCCCGCGCCGCCGGGATGACCGTCGTTTTCTCGACCCATAACTTTTCCCAGGCCTCCCGCTTGGCCGACGACATTCTCTATCTGTCGGAAGGCCGTCGGGTCGAATTCGGTCACGAGAACTGCTTCAGCGGCCGGGCAGGGACCGACGGCGGCCGGAGCTGGATCGAACCGCGCCCGGGACTGCGGATCGTCGTCACCGGAGCGCACCAAGGGAGGGTGACGTGCGTCATCAACCCCGCCGATATCCGGATATTTCCCGATGACCGGCCCGACAGGACCGTGAACGGCCCGAACGTCTTCTCCGGCCGGGTCACCCGCATGGAGACGACCGGAACGGGATCGGCCCTCGTGCGGGTCAGCGGCGAGTTGACCTTCCGGGTCACCCTGCCCGTCGAGGCCCTCTCCTCGTCCGGGATTTCTCTTTCCCGTCCGGTTCTGATAAAATTCGAGCCCGATTCCGTGAGGACCGTCGGGATCCCATCCCCAGGACCATCCGATGCTTGATTATGCGGAAGCCCGAGCCCTCGTCCTGGCCGAGGCCAGGTCGCCGCGGGCCGAGTCCGTACGTCTTCTTGACGCCCTCGGGCGAACTCTGGCTGAAGATGTCAAGGCCCGCGAGGACATCCCGCCTTTCGCCAAAGCGACCATGGACGGCTACGCCGTTCGGGCCGCCGATACGGTCTTTCCCCGAGGGGCCCCATTCGTCGAACTGGAAGTCGTCGAAGACCTGCCGGCCGGCCGTGTCGGCCGGAAACCCGTGGGGCCCGGACAGGCGGCGCGCATCATGACCGGGGCGCCTCTGCCGAAAAGGGCCGACGCCGTGGTCATGGTCGAGCGGACCGAACAAGCCGGCGCCGTCGTGCGCATCCTTCGCTCCGTCCGGCCCGGGGAGAACATCGGCCGGGCCGGCGAGGACATCCAGAAGGGACAGACGGGGATCGAGCGCGGGACGGACATCGGCCCGGCCGAGCTGGGCATGCTGGCGGCCCTCAACCGGGCCGCCGTCAAGGTCGCCAAGCGGCCAAGACTCGCCGTCATCGCCACGGGCGACGAGATCGTCGAGCCCGGAGAGCCCAAGGCCCGGGGCCAGATCCGCAACTCCAACGGCTATTCGCTGTCTGCCATGGCCCGGGCCGCCGGCGCCGAGGCGGAATACCTGGGCATCGCCCGGGACCGGAGGGCGTCACTCGCCGGGAAGATCCGGCGGGCCGCCGGCGCCGACATCCTCGTCCTGTCCGGAGGGGTCTCGGTGGGCGACCATGACCTCGTCAAAGGCCAGCTCGAGTCGCTCGGCGTCAGGCCCGTTCTCTGGAAGGTCCGTATCAAGCCGGGCAAGCCCGTCTTCTTCGGCGTCCGCGGGACCGAGCTCGTGTTCGGCCTGCCGGGCAACCCGACGAGCGCCATGGTCACATTCCTCCTGTTCGTCCGGCCGGCCATCGACAAGATGCTCGGCAGAAGGGAGATCGGGCCGCGGCGGGCCAAGGCCGTTCTGGTCGAAGACGTTTCCCTCAAGCCGGGCCGGAGACAATACCTCAGAGGGATCCTGGAGCGCGCGGGGCCCGTCCTCAGGGTCGCGCCGTATGCCGACCAGAAAAGCGGCGTCCTGAGGTCCATGGTCCATAGCCGCGTTCTCATCGAGGCTCCGCCCGATGCCGAACGTCTCGAAAAAGGCGGAGAGGTCGACATCCTCTACATCGAATGACCATGTCCAAGCTCACCCATATCGATCGCCAAGGCCGGGCCCGGATGGTCGACATCGGGGCCAAGCCCGTGACGCGGCGGGAGGCCGAGGCCTCGTGCCTCGTCAAGATGGGATCCGAGACCCTGCGGCTCGTCCGGGCCGACAAGATCGCCAAGGGCGACGTCCTGGGGACGGCCCGGCTGGCCGGCATCCAGGGCGCCAAGAAGGCCTTCGAGCTCATCCCCTTGACCCATCCCCTGCCGATCGAAAGCGTCGATGTTCGGTTCGAGGTTCTCAAGACCGGCGTCAAGATCGTCTGCCGGGTCGCGGTCGAGGCCAAGACCGGGGCGGAGATGGAAGCCCTGACGGGGGCCGCCGTGGCCGCCCTGACCGTTTACGACATGATCAAGGCCGTCGATCGGAGCGCCGAGATCGCCCGGCTCCGTCTGGACTTCAAGTGCGGGGGAAAAAGCGGGGTCTTCCGGAGAAGGCCATGAGCCCGCCCTCGGCCCCCGGGATGCCCGGCAGGACCGGCACGATCGCCTCTCTCAATGTCAGCGCGAAAAAAGGCCAGATCAAGACGCCCGTCGCCGAGATCATGCTCGTCGCCGGTGAGGGCCTCGCCGGGGACGCCCACCGGGGGTTCGCCCATCGCCAAGTGTCCCTGCTGATGATCGAGAGCATCGAGGAGCAGCGGGCCCGCCTGGGCGAGCAAGCCAAGGGGATCATCGAGCCGGGGGCCTTCGCCGAGAACATCACGACGCGGGGGCTCGACCTCCTGTCCGTGAAGGTCGGCGACGAGCTGGCCGCGGGGGAAAGCGTCCGCCTCCGGGTCACGCAGATCGGCAAGGAATGCCACACCCGCTGCGCCGTCTATCATCTGACGGGCGATTGCATCATGCCCGCGCTGGGGATCTTCTGCGAGGTCCTCCGGGGCGGCACTCTCAGGGCCGGGGATCGGATTGAGAGGCTCTAAGGTCCTGCGCATCTCGGTCACCGACCGCTGCGACCTGCGGTGCGTTTACTGCATGCCGGAATCGGGCGTGTCGCTCGTTCCCCCGTCCGATGTCCTGACCTACGAGGAGATCGAGACCGTGGCCCGGGCGGCCTTGGCCGCCGGCATCCGCCGGTTCCGGATCACCGGAGGAGAGCCGCTGGTCCGGCGCGGGATCGAGTCGCTCGTCGGGAAGCTGGCCCGGCTCGGGCCGGACGATCTGGCCCTGACGACCAACGGCCTCAATCTGGCCGGGCAAGCCGCGGCGCTCAAGGACGCGGGGCTCGAGCGAGTGACGGTCAGCCTGGACACCCTGCGCCGGGACCGCTTCGAGACGATCACCCGGCGGACGGGCTTCGAGCGCATCTTCGAGGGCCTCGAGGCGGCCCGGGCGGCCGGGCTCGTCCCGCTGAAGATCAATACGGTCGTCATCCGCGGCGTCAACGACGACGAACCCGCCGATTTCGTGCGGTTCGGCGAGAGGGAGAGGATCGAGGTCCGGTTCATCGAGCTCATGCCGACGAGCGGCCTGAGCCCGGAGTGCAAGGAGCTCGGCGGCTGGCGGCCGGGGCTTTTCGTCAAGGGCCGGGAGGTCCGGGCACGGATCGAAGAGGCCTTCGGGCCGCTCGAGGCCGTCCCCGGCGCGGACGGCGTCGCCGAGGTCTTCCGAACGGCGGCCGGGGCCCGGGTCGGGTTCATCACCCCCCTCTCGGAGCCTTTCTGCGAAGGCTGCGGGCGCTTGAGGCTGGGACCGGACGGACGCCTCAAGCTCTGCCTGTTCGACAGGGGCGGCCTCGATTTCCGGCGCGCCCTGCGGGACGAGAAGGCGGGTGTCCGGGAGATCGAGCTTTTGCTGAGAGCGGCTCTCGAAACCAAGAAGACGTGGGACCGCGGCGACCTCGAGAGCCTTCAGAGCGACATGTTCAAGATCGGAGGCTAGGGGAAGGAGGTCATCATGAGATCCGCGATAGGAATTGTCCTGTGCCTGGCGATCGCTGCATCGTGCGGCTCTCCCCGCGGGTCGATCCAAGGGATCGTCGATGACTACGTCTCCGCCTGGATGGAGTTCCATCCCAGCGAGGCCTTCGCCGCCGGAGCGAAGGATTCCGCGTTCCGTTTCGAAAGCGTTTCGCCCGCGGCGGTCGAAGCCTGGGTCGCCGTCAACGCCGGAACGCTCGAGCGCCTTCAGGCTCTCGGCGGAAAAGGCTCCTTCGACGACAGCGTCGACGCCGGCCTCCTGGAAAGGCAAGCCCGGTCCGAGCTCGACGCCTGGCGGGAAGACAGGGCCCACGAGACCTCCCCGGCGTTCTACGCGGGAACGGTCTCCCAGGCCCTGACCCATATCCTGGCCCGCGATGTTCTTGACGCCAACGCCAGATGGCGGGCCGTCGCCGGCCGCCTGGCCGGGATCCGTCGGCTGTGCGAGGAAGGGTTGACGCTTCTCCGCAGCGGCCGGCCGCAAAGCACGGAGCGCGGCGTCCGCGGATTGGACAGCTCGGCCCGCTTCCTCGAGGAGGGACTTCCCGGGATCGTCAAGGATTGGCCGGGAGAGCGTCCCGGGGAGCTCGAATCCCTCGCGCGCGAAGCGGCTTCGGCCGTCCGGTCTTTGGCCGCCCATATCCGGGATAACATCCTCCCCCGAGCGGCTCTTCCCGACTCTTTGGGACCCGCCGCCTACGCTCCCAAGCTGAGGACCTACACGGGGCTGGACATCTCGCCCGAAGAGCTCGAAAGCATCGCCGCCCAAGAGATCGCCGATGTCCGCCGTCTCATGGCCGTCGAGGCCGGGCTCTTCCATGAGGAGCGCTTCCCCGGAAAGACGCCGCCCTCTTCGTTCGACGGGCTCGTCGGGCTCGCTCTCAGCGCTATGGAAGACAACCGCGAATCCGACCAGGCCGGATTCCTCCGCAAGTTCGAGGACCTCATCGAACGGTCCGAGGCGTTCGTGAAGGACAACGCCATCGCCACGGTCCCCGAGCCCCGGACCCTGTGGACGGGCCTTTCCCCCGCCCACTTCGCCGGGGCGGCCGTCGGCGGCGTCTATCCCGCCGGCCCCTTCGATCCGGGGGCCGTCACCCTTTTCTATCTGCCCACCGTTCCCGACGACGCTCCCGAAGAGGTCAAAGAGGGCTTCTACCGGTCCTTCAACAACCACTTCAACGCCATGATCATCCCCCACGAGATCACGCCGGGCCACTACATGCAGCTCAAGATCGCGGCCTCGCTCCCCAGGATCGCCCGGTCGCTTTTCGCCGACCCTCTCTATGTCGAAGGTTGGGCCACGCTGTGCGAGGTCATCGCCCTCGACGCGGGATGGAACGGCCGCGACCGCCTGGACCGGCTGGCCCACCTCCGCAAGCGCTTGGAGAACGCCGTCCGGGCCTATACAAGCGTCCAAGTCCATTGCCGCGGCTGGGACAAGGACAGGTTGACGGCCTTCGCCGTCCGCGAGGGGCTCCTGGCTCCTCAGTTCGCGATCAATCTCTGGGACCGGGTGATCGATTCCCCGTTCCAGATCACGTCCTACTTCCTGGGCTTCCGGGAGATGAGCGTTCTCCTCGAGCGGGAGAGAGCGAGGCTCGGCCCGGATTTCGACCTGCGGGCATTCTGCGACGGCGTCCTGGGGGCGGGCGCTGTCCCCATCGCGTCCCTGCCCGAGATCATCAGGAGGACAACATGAGCTCCGGGACGTTTCGCCTCTACGACCTGCGCGTCGAGACCATCGCTCACCCGGACGGCAAGCCTTTCGTGTGCAACCATCCCATCGGTTCTTTTTTCGAGGTCCGGGGAGAGAACATCCATTTCCCCGACGGCCAACCGTTCCCCCTCTATCCCTTGGCGGCGCTGCTCCCCCTTCTGCCGGCCAAGCAGAGAGAGACCGACCCCAACGACTGGATGACGACGGACGCGGTCGTCGCATGCCCCGACCCGCACTGCGGGGGGCGGTTCAAGATCACCAGGACGGGGGCCAGGGAGTTCCGGCACGCCGACGTTTCGCGCGTGCCCCTGACGGGGCCGGAGACGGACTGACGTGCAGGCCGTCGTTCCCCGAATCGACCTCGCGCCGGGCTACTCCATCTCCCGGGTCATTAAGGGCTGTTGGCAGCTGGCCGGGGGTCACGGCCGGATCGACGAAGACCGGGCCATCGCCGACATGCGGCGGTTCGTCGAGGCCGGTGTCACGACATTCGATTGCGCCGACATCTACACCGGCGTCGAGGAGCTCATCGGCCGTTTCCTCAAGAAGCACCGGACGGACTTCCGGGGCGGGGCATTGCCTCCGGTGCAGGTCCACACCAAGGTCGTTCCCGACCTGGCGGAATTGCCCTCTTTGACCAAAGGCCGCCTGGGGGAGATCGTCGACCGCTCCCTGCGGCGGCTGGGCGTCGAACGGCTCGACCTCGTCCAATTCCACTGGTGGGACTTTTCGGTCCCGGGGTACGTGGAGGCCGCTTCGCATCTGGAGGCCTTCCGGGCCGCGGGCAAGATCCGTCATGTCGGTCTCACCAATTTCGACGCCGCCCATCTGCGTGAGATCCTCGGCGCAGGCGTCCCGGTGGTCTCGAACCAAGTTCAATATTCGGTCATCGACAGGCGGCCCGAGGAAGACCTGGCGAATCTCGCGGAAGAACGGGGGGTCCGGATCCTGGCTTACGGAACAGCGGCCGGCGGGCTCCTGTCGGCCCGGTATCTGGGAGCTCCGGACCCGGCCGCGGGGCCATTCGAGAACCGCTCTTTGGTCAAGTATCGGCTGGTCGTCGAGGAATGGGGCGGTTGGGATCTTTTTCAGGAGCTCCTCAGGACATTGAAAAGGATCGGCGATAGGTACGGGGTGGGGATAACCGAAGCCGCCATACGGCACATCCTGCAGAAGCCGACGGTCGCGGCGGTGATCGTCGGCGCGCGGGACAGCCGGCACCTGGACCGCCTTCTGCGGTTGGCATCTTTCCGCCTGGACGACGCCGACATCGAGGCCATCACCCGCGTCCAGGCCCGCGCCGCGGGTCCCAAGGGGCCGGTTTACGCCCTGGAAAGGGACCGGGAAGGGCCCCACGGGCGGATCATGAAGTACGACCTCAACCGGGAGACAAGCGCGTGAGCCCGCCCGGAGGCGACGTGACCGCTCCGGCCGCACCGGCCGCCCCGACCATCCGGTTTTTCGGGGGCACCTGGGGCGCTCTCCTGCCGTTCGGCCTTTTCGTCGCCGGGGTCGTGACCGTCGCGTTGTCGGGCGCCCCGGACGAGCGCGGCTTCTGGCCCGTCCTGGTCCTGTCGCTCGCCGCGGGGCTCCTCCTGGCCAGGGAGAAACGGGCCTACTGCGAGACGGTCATCCGCGGCATGGCCCAGCCCATCGTGATGATCATGATCTCCGCGTGGATGCTGGCTTCGGCCGTCGGCGTGCTGATGAGCGACACGGGGCTCGTCGAAGGCCTGGTCTGTGCCGCCGGACAGCTAAGGTTGGAAGGCGCCGCTTTCGCCGCGGCGGCCTTCCTGATCTGCGTCGCGGTCTCCGTGGCCACGGGGACGAGCTTCGGGACCATTTTGATCTGCGGCCCCATCCTCTTTCCCGCGGGAGGCCTGGCCGGCGCGGCCCCCGCCGCCCTGGCCGGGGCCATCCTGGCGGGCGCCACGTTCGGCGACAGCATCGCGCCCATCTCCGACACGACCATCGCCAGCGCCCTGAGCCAGGACGCGGATATCGGCGGCACGGTCCGCCGGCGGTTGAGGTACGTCCTTCCCGCCGGAGCCGTCGCCTTCGCCGTCTTCGCGCTGATCCCGGGCGGAGGAACGAAGGCGCTCGAATCCTCGGCTCCCGTCGCTGGCTCGCCGGCGGGGCTGCCGATGCTCCTGGTCCCGGCGCTGATCATTTTCCTGCTCCTCCGCGGCCGGCATCTGCTCGAAGGTCTCCTCGTCGGGCTCCTCGCGGGGACAGCCCTGGGGTTGGCTCTCGGACGGCTCGCCCCGGGACGGCTTCTGACATTGGACGCGGGGGAATTCACGGCCGGCAGCTTCGTCATCGACGGGATCAACAGGGCCGTCGGGATCAGCTTTTTCACCATTCTTCTCATGGGTCTTGTGGCCGCCGTGGAGGCCGGGGGGCCGCTCCGCCTGCTCGTCGAGGCAGCGGCGGCCAAGGCCCGGACGGCCCGATCGACCGAGGCCTGGATCGTCGGGGCCGTCAGCGCGGCCGTCCTGGTCACCTGCCACAGCATCGTGGCCGTCCTGACCGTGGGCCCGTTCGCCCGCCAGATCGGAGAAGAAAGGGGCGTCTCCCGCTACCGCCGGGCCAACCTTTTGAGCCTATCCGTGTCCACGTTTCCCTTCATCCTTCCCTATTTCATCCCGGTCATCCTGACGGCCAACGCCACCCGCTCCGGCGGGCCCTACGGGATCCCCCCGGTCAGCCCGCTCCAGGCCGGCCTGTTCAACGTCTACAGCTGGGCCCTTCTGGCCGTGCTGGCCGCGGCGCTCATCTTCGGCTACGGCCGCGGCCGGGATCTCTGATGATCCGCGCCTTGACTGAAGAGCCGGCACTCTCTATGATTCAAACATGAAGATCGGGATCCTGACCGTCAGCGACAAGGGAGCGCGGGGCGAGCGCGAGGACCGCAGCGGCCCGGCCGTCGGCAAGATCATGGAGGCCGCCGGAGCGGAGGTCGTTCACACCGAGGTCGTCGCCGACGAAAAGGCCCTCATCGGCGCCGTCCTCGTCAAGTGGTCGGACGAGGGCCTCGACCTCATCCTGACCACCGGAGGGACCGGCTTCAGCCCTCGGGACGTGACGCCGGAAGCGACCAAAGCCGTCATCGAGCGGGAAGCGCCGGGCCTCGCCGAGGCCATGCGCCGGGCGGGGATGGAGAAGACGCCGACGGCCATGCTGAGCCGGGCCGCGGCCGGCATCCGAAAGTCGACGCTGATCGTCAACCTGCCGGGGAGCGAGAAGGGCGCCCGCGAGAGCCTGGAGGCCATCCTGCCGGCCCTCGGACACGGCATCGAGATCCTCAAGGGCACGGCCTCGGAGTGCGGCAAGCTCGAGCCGGGAAGGCGACCCGGCCCATCAGCTCTTTAGGGAAATTCTTTCATTTCCGCGTCTTCTGCGGTCTTGGGGCGTGACGCAGCGGGGCGGGGGCCCCCCGCCCGCGCGCAGCCGCTGTTGCCGAAGTGCGCTTTGGAGCGGTGAGCACGGACGGGGGTGCACCGCGAGAGGAATCGCTCCGAGACCGCCGGAACGCCTCGTGAGACGGAATATCCGCAAGAAGATGACGGGGTGCACCGGCTCAATCGCCGGAGAGGTCGGGCTTGAGGCTCCGGCCTTTCTTCTTCTCGGAGACGCGGCGCTTGTCGGCCAGCATCTTTTCTTTGGCCCGCTTGGAACGCTTCCTCTTCTGACGGCGGATCTTGGCGATTCGCTGCTGCTCCTCGCTCTGTCGTCCCAGAATCATGGCCTCGATCTTGTCGGCCAGGACGCGGCGGGCCAGGAAGCGGTTGAAGGCCTGGGACCGCTCCCGCTGGCACTTGACCTCGATACCGGTGGGCAGATGCTTGAGGTAGACGCAGGTCGCGACCTTGTTGACGTTCTGGCCGCCGTGGCCCCCCGAGCGGATGAACTTCTCGACCAGGTCCGACTCGCGGATGCCGAGCTTCTCCATGCGCTCGGCGAGCGCCCGTTCCTTGTCCTGGTTCGCGCCGTGGAGAGGCATATAGTTCCTTCGTTTTCTCTCATATTAGCTAAATCGGGGTCACATTACCAGTTCCCTAAGATGAGAAAAGCCGCGTTCATGGCACGTCCCTGATCAATGGAAACAGATGAAAGAACGAAAGCTCCTTGACAATACACAAAATATGTGTATATTTTGTGTATTACGGGGAGAAGCGTGATGCAAGTGAGACATAATATCACCATCGACGAGGACATCTCGAAGGAGCTCGAGAGCGTGGCCAGAGAGCTCGGGGAAAAGAAGAGCTCGATCATCGAAAAGGCCCTGGAGGTCTACTTCGATCTCTTGGACTTGAAGCTGGCTAAAAAGAGGCTGCGCGATCTCGAGAGCGGCCGCGACAGGCTCCTCGATCCCGAGGAGGTCTGGAAGAAGCTGGGGATCTAGGTTGTTCGCGCTCCGGTTCCTCGGCCGGGCACTCGACGATCTGGAGAGGATCGATCGCCCGCACCGGTTGATCATCAAGGAAAAGCTCCTCATCCTGGCCCGGGACCCCGAGGCTCTCAAGAACAATATCAAGAAACTCGGCGGGACAAGCGAAGCTCTCTACCGGCTGAGGGTCGGAAGCTACAGGATCGTTTTCAAGAAAGACAACGAAGAGCTGCTGATCGTCGTCGTCCGGATCGGCCACCGGAAAGACATATATCTGTCCACCGAACGATAATTCGGCCCGTATTTCGGGTATCGCGTTGACCGGGGGCGGGGATTCGTCTAAACTGGCTTTTCCGCAATGCCGCTCCCATCTCCGTCGTTAAGGAGGCGCCCGTGAAGCCAACCCCGAGATATCTCCTAGCCCTCGCCGCCCTGCTGGCTGTCGCCCTGACCATGGCGGCCTCGTCGGCCGCGGTCCAGACCGCCCCGCCCGCAGGCCCCCGGACGACGGCCGAGCTCACCGATTACAAGGCCACCTCGACCTATGCCGAGGTCATGTCCTACATCCGCGATCTCCAGAAGCTCTCGCCCTACATCCGCGTCGAGTCGATCTGCACCTCGGCCGAGGGCCGGGACGTGCCCCTCCTCGTCGTCGGCAAGCCCCTCCCCCGCGATCCGCTGGCCCTGCGCTACGACAAGCGCCTCGTCGTCTACTTCCAGGCCAACATCCACGCCGGCGAGGTCGAGGGCAAGGAAGCGACCCTCATGCTCGTCCGGGACATCCTCCTCGATCCCAAGCTCCCCTACCTCGATAAGGTCGTCCTGCTCGTGGCCCCCATTTTCAACGCCGACGGCAACGACAAGATGAGCCCCGACAACCGCCGCGGCCAGGTCGGCCCGGACAAGGCCGGCGTCCGTCACAACGGCCAGAACCTCGACCTCAACCGCGACGCGATGAAGCTCGAAAGCCCCGAGATGCGCGGCCTCGTCCGCAACGTCCTCGAGCGCTGGGACCCCGTCCTGACGGTCGACTGCCACACCACGGACGGCTCCCAGCACGAAGAGCCGGTGACCTATTCCTGGCCCCTCTGTCCGAACGGCGACCCGTCGATCATCGCCTACGCGCGCGACAAGATGATGCCGGCCGTCGCCGCGACCCTCGAGAAGACCTACGGCGTCCTGTCGGTCCCCTACGGCGACCCGGTCGATTTCCGGGACATGGAGAAGGGCTGGCGGACGTTCGGCCATCAGCCCCGCTACATGACGAACTACATCGGCCTGCGCAACCGGCTGTCCATCCTCGACGAGAACTACAGCTACGCCGATTTCAAGACCCGGGTCCACGGCAACTACGCCCTCTTGAAGGCCATCCTGGATTACTGCCGGACGCGCGGCGACGAGATGTCGCGGCTCGTCGCCGAGGCCGATCGCCGGACCGTCGAGCGCGGAGCGGCGCCCAAGGAGGCCGATACCTTCGGCCTGGACATCGACGTCCGGGCCCTGCCCGAGAAGGTCACCGTGCGCGGCTACGAGATGGAGGTCATCCCCCGCGAAGGGAGCCCTTATCCCCAGGTCAAGAGGACGGACAAGAAGAGGACCTATGTCATGCCCTATCTCGCGGATTTCTTTCCCAAGAGGACCGTCCGCCTTCCCCACGCCTACCTCGTGGCCGTCTTCGACGACGACGTCCTGTCCGCCCTCAAACGGCACGGCCTGGCCGTCGAACGGCTGACGGAGGCCGTCTCGCTCGAGGTCGAGGCATTCCGGATCAAGGAGATCAAGGGGGCCGAGCGGCTCTACCAGGGCCACCGGACGAACACGGTCACCGGCGAGTACGCCACGGAACGACGGGATTTCCCGGCCGGCACGCTCATCGTCCGGACCGCCCAACCTCTCGGGAACCTGGCCGCCTACCTGCTCGAGGCGGAGAGCGACGACGGGCTTCTCGTCTGGAACGCCTTCGACAGGCACATCGTCGCCCAGTGGGGGCGCGGGGCGCAAACCTACCCTGTCTACAAGCTCTACGCCCCCGTCAGCCTGGCCGCCGTCGCGGCCGACTGATCACTTCTTCTTCTTGCGGGCCGAGGCCAGGAACTTGCCGCAGTTCTCGCACACGTAGACGTCGTTCGAGCCCTCGATGGCCGAATACATCTGCGTCGAGATGTTGATGTTGCATCCCTGGCAGACCCCGTCGACGACGTCGGCCACGGCGAACCCGTAGCGGTCCATCAGCCGGTCGAACCGGCCGAGGAGGTCCCGGTCGAGCTCTTCGCGGATCATGCCGGCCTGCTTCTGGAGGACCTTCTGCTGCTCGCGCGTCGCTCTCTTCCTCTTGATCTCGATCTCCTGGAGCTTCTTGAGGAGGCTGGCCCGGCTGCTGATCTTCTCCTCGTAAACGAACTTGAACTCGATCTCGGAGAGGACGGCGTGGAGCTCAGCTTTGTCCTTGGCGGCCAGGATCCGGGCCCGATAGTCGGACCGGATGAGGAACCGGGCCAGGCCGGCGAACAGGTGATTGAAGAGCCCCGGCAGCGTCGGGTTCCAGACGACGAGGATGATGAGGTGGACCTTCTGGCCGTCGTGGGCCTCGAAGTCGATGCCCTTCTCCGAGCGGCCGACCGCGACGGCGATCTCGCCGCCGGTGTCGACGCGGGCGTGGGGCAGGGCGACGCCGAAGCCGATGGCCGTGGACACGAGGTTCTCCCGGTCGATGATCCGGGTCAGGAGGAGCTTCTTGTTCTCAATGAGCTTCTGCTTGGCGAGAACGTCGAGCAGCTCTTCGATGGCCTCGACCTTGTCCTTGCTCTTGAGGTCGAAGACGACCTGGGGGAGCTTGAGATAATCCGAGAAATAGGAATGTTTGGGAAGACTTTGGATCTCCATGTGTGTTCGGATTCTAACATAGGGGCCCGAAAATATCCAGCCCTCTTCTGGTATTTTTTATCGACCGCCGCGCCGATGGATATCCCTCGGGCCCCCCAAGATCGTCCTTCGATCCCGCCTTATTCGGCCCTCCGGAAGGAGCTCGTCGGCAGGAACTGGGGCAGGGCGTCCCGCTCCCCGAGGACGGCGATGATCTCCCGGGCCCAGTCGATGATCTGGAGCGTGCCCCGAAGGTCCCAATCCGGCTGGATCTCGTCGGTGACTTGGTGGTATTTCGTCCTCTGATAGTCCTCGAACATGCGCTGGACGTGCCCTTTGTCCGGTCCCTTGGAGACGATGCCCTGGTGGAGCCAGACGCCCGGGATGCCGGCCCGGGCGAAGCTCAGCTGGTCGGAGCGGAAGAAGAAGCCGAGATGGCCGTTGCGCTCCGGGATATAGCGCAATCCCAGCCTCTCGGCGGCCAGGCGGCAGATCTCATCGAGCTCGGAGTGCTTGCCGCCGACAGCGAAGACGTCCTCGGTCTCGCCCCAGACATTGGTCATCTCGAAATTGATGTTGGCGACCACGGTCTCCTTGGGGAATGGCAGGCGGCGGTTGAAATGGTCCGAGCCGAGAAAGAGCTTCTCCTCGCCGGTGACGCCCACGAAGCACAGGTCGTCCCTGAGCCGCCGGGCATGGCGGGCCGACCAGCCGGCCAGGGCCAGCATGGCGGCCGAGGCCGAACAGTTGTCCACGGCCCCGTTGTAGATTTGGTCGCCCTCGAGGGATGCGTCGCGGCCGAGGTGGTCGTAATGGGCCGAGATGACGATCATCCGGCGCCGGGCCTCGGGATGGCGGGCCCGGACGATCCCGGCGACGTTGAAGCCCTCGACCTCGCGAAAGACGGGCTTTTGGCGGACGCGGGCCCGCAATCCCAAAGGGACGGGGGCGAACTCCGGCGTTTCGGCGCGGGCCCGGAGGGCCTTGCGGTCGAGACCGGCCGCGGCGAAGATCCTGTCGGCCGTCGGTCCGCTGATCCATCCCTGAAAGAAAAGCTTCGGATCTTTCTCCGGCAGGAAGAAGCTCTCCTGCGACCAGGAGTTCCTGATGACCTCCCATCCGTAGGCCGCGCCCTTGGTCTCGTGGATGATGAGAACGCCCGCGGCGCCGAGTTCGGAAGCCCTCTCGAATTTGTAGGGCCAGCGGCCGTAATAGGTCATATCCTCGCCGTCGAAGATGCCGCCCGGCCGGTTTCCCGGTTCATTGATCTCGACGAGAAGGACCTTGCCGCGGAGGTCGGCCCCTTTGACGTCGTCCCATTCCCTCTCGGGGGCCTGGATGAGGAACCCGGCGTAGACGAGATCGCCGGCGGATCCGGCGGGCGGGCCCTCGCGCTCGGAGTGGACGACGAAATCGTCGAGGATCCCGGGCGTCAGACGGACCTCGGGACCGAGGATCTCGAGCGACGCGTTCGGGTCGGGCGTGGCGCCGCGCAGCGGGAACGTCTGCCGGTAGCCGCTTTCAAAGGCCGGCTCCAAGCCCCAGGTCCGGAAATAGTCCTCGTGATAGCGGGCGGCCATTTCGATGCCCCGGCTGCCGACGGCCCGGCCCTCAAGCAGGTCGTCGGAGAGATATCGGATGTGGGACTCGATCTCCTGGACGGTGATGGGCGGGGCGGGCTCGGGCGAACGTCCGCAGGCCGCCAGGACGAACAGGGCCGTGACGAAAATGGCGGTTCCCCGGATCCGACGCTCATTCATGTTCCCTCCTCGATCGGCTTCGGTCCTGTCCAGGCGGCCGATGATACCACAGGCCGGAAAACACGGTCAAAACGAGGGCCGTCCGGCGGCCGTTGACCCCCGGTGCGGTTTGTCATACCATAGGGCCTTCGGGATTCGTTTCCCGCGAAAGGAGCATGACATGCCGATAGCCCATCGAGCGCCGGTCCTCCTGTTGGCGATGGCTGTCCTCGTTCTCGGGGCCCTATCCTACGCCGGCCGGGACCAGGCCGTCAAAGCGGAGACCCCCGTCCTCGTCACGTCCTGCGGGCAGAGCCCCGGGCCCAATACCATTAAGGTCGTCCTTCAGCGCCTGAAGCTCGCCGGCGACACCGATCCCCTGGCCTCGCCCGAGACCCTCCAGGCCAAGGCCCGGGAGGGCACCCCTTACAAATCCTTGATCATCGTCATGGGGGCCAGTCTCAAGGGCATGGGAGCGGCCGGGATCTCCATCGACGACGAGATCAAACGGGCCGAAGCCCTGATCGCCGAAGCCCGCAAGGCCGGCATCACGGTCATCGGGGCCCATGTCGAGGGGATGAAGAGGCGGGCCCAGGGCGCCGCGGCCGGCGACACGACCGACGAACAGAGCATCGACGCCGTGGCCCCCCGTTCCGACCTTCTTCTCGTCTACAAGGAAGGGAATTCGGACGGCCGCTTCACGGCCATCTCCGAGGCCAAGGGCATCCCCCTCATCGAGGTCGAAAAGCCGATGGATTTCGTCCCGGCCCTGGAGAAGCTCTACGGCAAGTAGCCGCCGGGCCGGAAGGTCCGGCCTGGGACCGACGGAGGTAACCCCATGATCGCCACCGAATCGGCCAGGACCATCGTCCTGGTCCTCTTCGCCCTGTCCGTTCTCTGGATCGTCATCGTTGTCATCAAGAATGACATGCAGACCCTCATCCGCGCCGCCGTCGTCGCCGCGGTCCTGGGCCTGGCGCTCCTCTACGTCAACCAGACCAAGCTCGAGATGCTGTCCTTCAAAGCCGTCAAGGAAGAGCTGTTCCCGCCCAAGGAGCAGAGCTTCACCTATCAGAAAAAGGAGGCCTACCAGGCCGGATCGTACGTTACGACCTTCACGTTCTCCGACCCGGGCCCACGGCTTCCGCTGACCATGGAAGAGGGAGGGAAGACCCTGGCCGTCAGGGACATCGAACGGCTCAACCGCACCCTGGCCCGCCTCGGCCTGCCTCCGGTCCGGGAAGGGGTCCGGGAGCTGGCTTCGATCACGGGACGGTCCCTCGACGCCGACAAGTATGTCTGGGAGACGTACGAGCTGGGCCGGCTCACCATTTACCGCGGCATCTGCCGGGACATGACGACCACGGGGACGTTCCCCTGCATCGCCAGCCTGACGGTCGAGAGGCGCTAGGGCCGAAGGGGACAGTCCCTTGGACGCGACGACCTCCGCCGCCATCGTCCTGGCCGTCATGGTCGCGGCCTACATCGCGGCCAAGGTCCTCAAGGTCTCGACGGAGCTGTCGCTTTTCGCCGCGGCCCTGGCCGGGGCCCTGGCCGGAGGGGCCGGCATCCCCGCCAGGCACATCGTCGAAGGGGCGTTCACCTACTTCGACATCGTCCTGATCTTCGTCGCCGCGACGCTGTTCATGAACCTCCTCAAGGAATCCGGGGGTGCGGCGTTCGTCATCCGGGCCATCCTCCGCCGCTTCCACCGGAGCAAAGCCCTTCTGTTCGTCCTCCTGGCCGTCCTCCTGCTCGTCCCGGGGGCCCTGACCGGGGCGGGCAGCGTGACCGTCCTCATCGTCGGCGGCATGGTGGCCACAATCCTGAGCACCATGGACATCCCCCGGCCCAAGGTCGCCGCCATCATCTTCCTCATCGCCGGACTGAGCGCCGCGGCTCCTCCCGTCAGCCTGTGGGCCATGCTGACCGCGGCCGGCGTCAATATGCCCTATGTCGGCTTCTTCCTGCCTCTGCTCGTCCCCTGCGTCGTTTTGTCGCTGCTGACCATCTTCATTCTCGGCCGCAAGGCCCGCCCCGTCAACCTCGAGAAGGCCCTCCGGGAGCTCCCCGAGGCCCCGCCGAAGATGAGCTGGCTGCGGGTCGCCGGGCCGTTCCTGGTGTTTTTCCTGCTGGTCATCGCGGGCCGCATCTTCCCGTTCTCCTTCCCCATCCTCGGACTGCCCTTGATGTTCATGGCCGCAGCCTTGGCCGCCCTCCTCCTGTCGCCGGTCAAGGTGGCGTTCCTGCGGACGGCCCGGGACACGGTCCATCAGCTCCTGCCCCTCATCGGCACCCTGACCTGCGCCGGGATCCTGGTCCAGATCATGGCCCTGACCGGTGTCCGGGGCCTGATCGCCATCACGACGGTCACCCTGCCCGTCACGGTCGTCTTCCTGACGTTGTTCCTCATCCTGCCCGTCTCCGAGGCCGTTCTGATGTGGGGGGCGGCCCCGGTCCTGGGCGTGCCGCTCGTCCTGCTCTTCAACACCATCGGTCTCGACCCCGTCGTGGCCCTGGCCGGGATGAGCGTCATCTGGCCTCTCGGCGACGCCATCCCGCCGACGGCCATCATCGGCCGCCTGACGACGACGACCGTCGGGGTCGAGGAGCCCTACGGACAGTTCCTCAAGCATTGCCTGGCGCCGGCGGTCCTGATCGCCGCCGCCGGGACGCTGATGGTCGTCTTCAGCAAGAAATTGGCCTTTCTGACGGTGTTCTGATGATCACGGTCCTTTATTACGTCTTAACGGCCTTCATCGCCGTCCTCCTCATCCGGAACTTCATCGACCGGAAGAAATGGCAGGAAGAGGTCCTCTATGTCATCGTGCTCCTGCCCTTCCTCCTCCGGCTCCTGCGTCTGAAATGAGCTCGAAGAGAAACGTCATGGTCACGAGAAAGATCGTCATCGCGGCCCTCGGGGCGGCCCTGGCCGCGGCCGCCGGCCTGAGCTTCCATCGGAGCCGGAACCTCGCCGAGCCCGTCGTTCTCGGCCCGGGCGTCACGGCGGTCCGCAAGCTCAGCGACTATTTCGCACCGCTCGCGGGGACCGTCAACGACGTCAACGTCTATGTCCTGGAGGGCCAGGAGCCCGGGGGGGCCGTCCTGGTCCTAGGGGGGACCCACCCCGAGGAGCCGGCCGGGAGGCTGGCGGGCTGGATCCTGGCCGAGAATGCGAGGGTCTCCCAAGGCCGCCTCTTCGTCATCCTCACAGCCAACGGCAGCGCCTCGAGGGTCACTCGCCTCGGGGGAGCATACCCGCCCGATTACGCCATCGAGACGCCCTGGGGCGCCCGGACGTTCCGGATGGGCGACCGCTGGTCGGGGCCCCTGGACCAGTGGCCCGATCCCGAGGTCTATGTCCACTATCCGAGCCGGCAGGAGCTGGCCTACATCGACATCCGCAACCTCAACCGGACGTTCCCCGGACGGGCCGGCGGAACGCTGACCGAGAGGACCGGTCACGCCATCCTCGAGCTCATCCGGAAAGAGGGCATCGACGTGGCCATCGACCTCCACGAGGCCGAGCTTCAGTACCCGGTCATCAGCACCATCGTGGCCCACGAGAAGGGCGCCGACCTGGCCACCTTGGCCTCGATGATGATCAGCAGCGAGGAAGGCTTCGCCATCGGCGTCGAGAACTCCCCCCGGGCCCTTCGGGGCCTGTCCCACCGGGAGATCGGCGATCATACCGGCGCGATCTCCCTTCTGCTCGAGGCGCCTCAGCCCTTCCTCGATGCGACGCGCGGCCGGACGGACCGGGCCCTCCTGATGACGGGCCGGGATGAATTCGTCGTCCGGGCGGGAAAACGGGGCCTGCTCTTCGAGAGGATCGACGAAAGCGGCTGGCCCATCGATATCCGCGTCGGACGGCATACCTCGACCATCCTCCGCATCCTGGAGATCTGGTCCGAGGACAACCCGGAACGAGCCGTTGTCGCGCGCGGCGTCCCCCGTTACGAGGACGTCGTCAGGGACGGAACGGGGGCCTACCTCAAGGACCTCAAGGCCGCCGACCCGGCGAGGATCGTTTACGAGTAGGGCTGCCGCAAGATCACGCGGCCCCGGACTTCCTCTTTCTCAGCATCCCGACCAGGGCCAGGAGGACCGCAACGGCAAGAAGAATCGCCAGGACCAGGATGGTCCGGTTCTTGCCCGAGATCTCCTTGCCCATCTTGGCTTCGAGATCGGCCATGGCCCCGTTGAGCTCGGAGATCTTGGCCTTCTGCTGGGCTTCGGTGGCCCGCAGGGCGGCCTCGTTCGCCTGAAGGGAGGCGATCTCCGCGTTCTTGGCGGCGATCTGGGCCTCAGTTTCCTCCACAGTCTTGCGCAGGCCGGAGATCATGGCGTTGAGGCTGCGCATCTTCTTGGCCGCCGAGGCCTCGCTCTCTTTGCCCTCGGCGACGGCCTTGGCCAGGGCTTCCTTCTCGCCTTCGAGGGCCGCGAGCCGGCCCTTCAGCGTCCCGAGGTCGCCGGCGAGCTTGGCATTCTCGCCCTTGGCCTTCTCGAGCGCGGACTGGACGTCCTTCAAGTTCGTGTTGAGCTCGGCGTTGAGGCCCTGCAGCTCGTCGATCCGGTTGTTCGCTTCCGTCAGCCGGGCCTGCAGCTCCTCGACCGTGGCGACATGCTTCTTCTTGGAGACACAAGCCGGCGCCGCCAGCACGGCCGCCAGGACGACGGCCAACGCCAGGATCGCGGTTCTCTTGGTCATGACTGCTCCCTTCCTCTCATATATTTTTCATGGGTCGTGAGCGCTGTTCGTTCGCCGAAGCTTATATCCCGCGTTCATTATCCATCTGGAGGTCTCCTCCTGTCAAGGTGAAGAGCGGATCCGGGGCCAGGACCTCCCGGCGGCGGCAAGAAGGAAGACGATGAGCACGAAACCCACCGAGGCTGTGACCTCCCGTGCTTTTCCTCCGACCGCCGGGGCCGCGAAGTCCGTCCGGCCGGGCGGCGGGAGCGGGCGGGGATCCCATGGCAAGCCGTATCTTTCCGTAAGCCCCTTGATATTCAGGAGATGGATGACGGGGATGTTTTGGGCGGCCATGGCCTGCAGGACGCCGCGCTCTTCATGGGGTGGGATGAAGACCTCGCGGGCCAAGCCCGGCCGAAGCTTCAGGACCTCGGCGTTCGTCCCCATATTGGCCCAACTGCCCCCGATGTTGACAAAGGCGGCGATGGCCCGGCCGCCGCGGGCCTGTTCGTAGAGCTGGAGACGGCGGTCGACATTGGCCTCGAGGCCGGCCTCCTCGATGAACGGCGCTCCGCGTTCACGGATGCGAGAGATCAGAAGATCGCGCCCCGCGGGATCCATGTCCCGCCCCATATCCTCGTCGCCTCCGAGGGCCAGGGCGACAGGCGGGACGTCGAGGACGCCGGAGGTCCGCAGGCAATCTTCCATTTCGATCCAGGTGAAGCCGGGGATGTTCGCCCCCCACTCCGAGGCCCCCAGGGACACGATGAGCAGAGGTTCCGCGCCGAGGGCCCGGCTGGCGGCGAGCGTCGCGAGGATCAAGGCCGGGAAGGAGCCCGAGGCGCCGACGGCGACGGCGTCCCCTTTTTTCACGGCGGCCTGGCGGAGCAGCAGAGCGGTCAGAGCGGCAAAATCCGGGTTGGTCGAGGTCCTCTTGGCGCCGAGGTGGCCCGTCGTGGTCGTGATCGGAGAGGTCTCCGATCCGATGAGACCGGTCCGGTTCGGATCGGCCTCAGCATCGATCGGCAGGCCCTTCGATTCGCGGCAGTGCCGGATGGCGTCGGTTGCCCGGGCCATGAGCCGGGACGCTTCGGCCATCTCCCGGCGTGTCGACATCGGGGGTCCGGACCAAAGGTGGACCAGGACGAGATAGACGAGGCTCAAGAGAGCCGCGAGGTAAATTCGGACCACAACGGCCCGACGGCGAGCGTCGCTCACAGCAGGGCCACCAGCCTCATGACGGAGAAAGTCAGGACGGACGCGGCCAGAAGCGAGGCCAGGGTCGGCAGGGGCTTCTGCCGGACGAGGCTCGAGGCCAGGATGCCGGGAACGACCCAGCCGATGACCCGCAGCTCGAGGGGCGCGGCGAACAGCCCGGGCAGGGCCAGGGACCAGGCTTGGGAGAGAAGCGCTCCGAGAAGGACCATCAGCGCGAAGCGCCGGCGCCCGAAAAGGATGAGGCGTCCCGCGAGAACCCTGTAAACGGCCACGGTCAGGATGGCCGCCGTCAAGGTCGCGGCGATCCTCAACGGTTGTCCAAGATAGAGGGCGATATACCCGGGAACGATGATGCCGCCCGGCGAGATATCGGTCAGCTCGGCCCAGAGAAGGGCCACGATGAGGCCGACGAGCAGGGATTCAATGATCATCCGCGGCTCCTTGGGCGCTCCAGTATCGAAGGATGGTCTCCCCGGGGCCGACGATGTTCCCGAACCCTACGACGATAGGCTCGCGCAGGGCCCGGGCGAGAACGGCCCGCATGAGAGCTTCCGGGCCGGCGCGGGGCGCAGCCTCGAACCTGTCGGCTTCCCTTCCTATCGATCTTCTGAGCCTGCTCACGAAGGCCCGGGCCGGCGGGCCCAGTACGAGGACCCGCTCGAAATCCTTGAAAAAGCCTTCCCGGGCCGCGGCGAGCCATTGCATCGTCCGGTCGCCCCGGTCCTCCCGCAGGCTGAGGAACGCGACCGCGGAGAGGGTGCCGAAACCGATGCGCTCCCGCACCTTGTCGAGGGCTTCGGCGGAGGACCCGGGGTCGTTGGCCGCGAACGCGCTGACGCAGACGGCGGGCCGGGGCGGGGAGCCGAATTCGGCTTTGACGATCCTCAAGCTCCCGAGGTCCGGAGCGGCCCGGGTCATGGCCCCAAGCGCAGGCCCATCGTCGAGGCCAAACCGGCCGAGCACGGCCCGGGCCAGACGGACGTTCGGCTCGAACTCCCAAACAGGCGGTCCGGATGCGTCTCCCCCATTCGCCCCGTGATCCGGGGCGAGAGGAGCGACGGGCATGAGCTTCGTTCCGAGACGGTCAGCTTCGGCCTCGAAGACAGGATGCATCTCTTCCCTCGGGACAAGGGCGGTCCCGCCTAAGGGGAAAGCCGCGCATAACGTCGCGGCGATCTCCTCCCGGCTCCGCCCCATCTCGTCGAGGTGGTCGAGCCGGACATTGGTCAGGACGAGGACCTGGGGACGGAGAATGCTCCGGGACTCCGTCGCCAGGCACTCCGGCCCGATGCTCATCATCTCAGCGACCAGGGTGTCCGCTCCCATCCGGGCGGCCAGAGTGACGAGCCGAGCTTGTTCGCGGATAGAGGCCGGCCCGACCCTGGCGATCTCCTGTTCGGACCCGTCGGGCAGGATCAGGACCGGTCTCGAGCCCGTCGTCTTGGCCAGGACGCGGGCCCCCGAGGCCCTGAGCCCGGCCGCAATGAGCCGGGTCGTCGAGGACTTGCCTCTTGAACCCGTGACGGCGATCCGCCGGGGGACACGGCGGAGGGCCCTGTCCAACCGCAGCCTCTCGATCCCGAGGCGGAGGAGAAGGGCGGTGAGACAAGCGGAAAGGACCAGGAGCGTTCGCGTCGTCTTCCTCCTCGGGCGCGGGGGCCCATTATAACCGAAATCCCGGTCAAACAGGATGACTCCCGTCACGCCGAGGCTCTCTTTCCCGGGGTTGACAAATGCCGGACCGGGGGGATAATGAGAGCGTCTGGAGGTGGCCATGAAGAAACCCGGGAATCCCCATCGCTTCGGGATCCTTATCCTGATCCTCGCCCTGGGGCTCGGCCCGCTCGCCGGCCAGAGCCTCGAGGACAAGGTCCACGCCAGGACGCTGAAGAACGGCCTGACCGTATTGCTCATCGAGCGTCACGGGGCGCCCGTCTTCAGCTCTGTTTACGGCTTCAAAGTCGGCTCCGTGGACGAGGTCGCCGGCATCACCGGCACCGCCCACCTTTTCGAGCATATGGCCTTCAAGGGCACACCCAAGATCGGCACCTCGGATTTCGAGAAAGAGAAGCCGATCATGGAGGAGGTCAACCGGGTCGGCCGGGAGTGGAGCCTGGAGCTGGCCAAGGGGGAGCGGGCGGACAAGGACAAGCTGGCCCGCCTGCGGGAGGAGCTGACCGCCCTCGAGACCGAACAGTCCAAGTTCATCGTCAAGGACGAGATCGACGTCATCTACAGCAACGTCGGCGGCGTCGGGCTCAACGCCGGGACGGGGACCGATCAGACGCTCTACATGATCAGCCTGCCGTCGAACCAGCTGGAGCTCCTCTGCCTCGTCGAATCCGAGCGGATCCGGAACGCCGTGCTGCGCGAGTTCTACACCGAGCGGAGCGTCATCCAGGAAGAGCGGAAGCAGACGACCGACGCCGTCCCGACGCGCCTGCTCAGCGAGATGTTCATGGCCGCGGCCTTCATGGCCCACCCCTACGGACATCCCGTCGTCGGCTGGGCCTCGGACATCCATTCCGTGACCCTCGAGGAGGCCCTGGCCTTCAAGAACAGGTATTACACGCCCAACAACTGCGTCCTGGCCATCGCCGGCGACGTCGATCCGGGCCAAGCCTGGCCGCTCATCGAGAGATACTTCGGCGACATCCCGCGCGGCGAGGACCCGCCCGTCCTGCGCACGGTCGAGCCCAAGCAACTGGGCGAGCGGCGGGTGCGTTTCGAGTTCGACGCCGAGCCCCTCATGATGATGGGCTTCCACAAGCCGGCGTTCCTGACCAAAGAGGACGCCGCGGCCAGCGTCCTGGCCTACGTCCTGACCTCGGGACGGACGTCGCGCCTGAACAAGGACCTCGTCCAGGACAAGCAGATCGCGGTCTCCATCAGCGCCGGTTCGGGACCCGGGCAGCGCTATCCCAACCTGATGACCTTCAGCGGTGTCCCGCGTTTCCCGCATACGGTCGAAGAGCTTGAGGCGGCCGTCCTGGAGCACATCGAGAAGGTCAAGACCGAGCCCATCACGGAGAGAGAGCTCCAGAAGGTCAAGAACAACATCGGGGCCTCCTATATCCGGTCCATGAGCTCGAACATGGGTCTGGCCATGACCCTCATGCGCTACCAGCTCCTGTTCGGCGACTGGAAGCTCTATCTCAAGTACAAGGACATCGTGGACGGCATCACGCCCCAGGACGTCATGGATTTCGCCAGGGCGTACCTAACGCCGGAGAACAGGACCGTGGCCGTTCTCGTCAAGAAGGCCCAGGCCGACTGAGCGGAGAGAAACGATGAACAACCGAACGATCCTCAAGAGAGCCCTCGCCGCCGCCGTGATCGCCGGCCTATCGCTGACGGCCGCCGCCCAGAGGCACCCCCGGGAGCTCGGGCCGGCGCCGGAGCTCGCATTCAAGCTGGTCCGTCCGACGACCTTGACCCTCGACAACGGGATCCGGTGCTTCTATCTCGAGGACCGGGAGTTGCCGCTCGTATCTGTGACGGGGCTGATCAAGGGAGGCAGCCTGAACGAGCCGTCCGACAAGGTCGGTCTCGCGTCCCTTTTCGGCACCGTCCTCCGAACGGGCGGCACGCACAAGCTCACCGGCGATCAAATCAACGAGGAGCTCGAGTTCCTGGCGGCCTCGATCGAGTCCTCGACCGGCCCGCAATACACCTCGATCCGGGCCAGCTCGCTCAAGAAGGACTTCGGACGGCTCATCGAGCTCCTGGCCGACCTGATCATGAACCCGGAATTCCGGCAGGACAAGCTCGACCTGGCCAGGAACCAGTCGCTCGAAAGCCTGAGGAGGCGTTGGGACCAGCCCTACCAGGTCGCTATGCTCCTTTTCAACGAGAAGCTTTACGGCGCCGAATCGCCATACGGGCGGAGGACGACGCCGGCCTCACTCCAGGCCGTCAGCCGCGAGGACCTTCTGGACTTCCACCGGCGCTATTTCGCGCCCGGCAACCTCGCGCTGGGCATCACGGGCGACATTTCGCAGAAAGAGGCCCGGGCGGCCCTCGAGAGGGCCTTCAGGGGCTGGCCGAAAAGGACCGTGACCATCCCGGAAGTCCCACCGCTCGTCGAAAAGGCCGACGGCACCATCTATTACGCCGCCAAGGACACGCCCCAAGGCAACGTATGGATGGGCCATCTCGGCATCGCCGCCAGGAGCCCGGACGAGTTCAAGGTCAAGGTCATGAACGACATCCTGGGCGGCGGGGGCTTCACGGCCCGGCTGATGAAGGAGCTGCGCTCCAACCGCGGCTTGACCTACGGGATCTACGGCGGGGTTTCCGAGGGCATCGGCCGGGAGCGCGGAGCGTTCCGCATCGGCTCTCAGCTCAAGGCGGACCGGTTCGTCGAGGCCATCGACCTCGTCAAGGGCATCATCCGCGACCTGCAGGACAATCCGGTCTCCGACGAGGAGATCGCGACGGCCAAGAACTCCCTCGTCAACAGCTTCGTCTTCCGGTTCGAGCAGAAGGCCCAGATCCTGAACCAGTTCATGCAGCTCAAGCTCGATGGCTACCCTGACGATTACCTGGATACCTACATCGAGAACATCCGCAGGATCAGCAAGGCCGACGTCCGGGAAGCGGCCCGCAAGTACATGGATCTCGAGAAGATGATCATCGTCGTCGTCGGGGATGAGAACAGATTCGACCGGCCGCTGACGACCTTGGGCAAGGTCCAAGAGATCGACCTCAAGGCCCTCCAAGAGGCGGAAAAGGCGAGATAAGGCGCGCAAGGAGGCGGCTCGATGAACAGCAGGACTCCGAAAGCGTTAGCGGCCGCTCTGCTGGCGGTCTGTCTGAGCTTGGTCACTCTCATCCAATGTTCGCGGGAACAGGCTCCGCCCGCGCCCGTCCAGCCGACGGCCCCGTCGCAAGACCTGAAGGTAACGACCCTCCGGAATGTCACGGGCTCGACGATCGCCTACAGGATCTTCCCCGTCGGGCACCCCCAGGAGGTCGTGGAGCGGGAGATCGCCCCGGGAGCCATCGACCGATATCCGACGGAGACGGCCATGGAGATCGAGTTCCGGTCTGGCGACCGGGACATCGTCTATTCCCTCGACGCCGGGAGCCCCTATTCGTTCCGTTACGACCAGGGGGAGATGATCGAGCTCTTCCTCGGATCCCACGGCCGGGCCGACGCCGAGGACCTCGCCCCCTGGGTCCCCACGCCCCAGAACGTCGTCGACCGGATGCTCGAGCTGGCCCGGGTCACAGCCAAGGATATCGTCTATGACATCGGCTGCGGCGACGGGCGGATCGTCGTGACCGCGGCCAGGAGATACGGGGCCCGGGGCGTCGGCATCGACATCGATCAGAACATGATCGACGAGTCGAACAAGAACGCCGAGGCCGCCGGGGTCTCCCAACTCGTGAGGTTCGTGGCCATGGACGCGACCAAGGCCGACTTTTCCGAGGCCACCGTTGTGACCCTCTACCTCCTGCCCGAGTCGAACGATCTCCTGAGGCCGATCTTCGAGCGCCAGCTCAAGCCCGGGACCCGGATCGTGTCCCATAACTACACGGTCCCCGGGTGGGAGGCCAAACAGGTCCACGACGAGACGATCCCCAACGAATTCGGCGAGGAGCACCGGATCTACGCGTATATCCGCTGAAGGTCCCGCGTCGCCGACCGGCCAACGCGCCGGACCCTCAGCCCATCCAGAATCCCTTCCTGATATCGTTGCGCTCTTCGACAGGAATCATTTTTGCCTCCCTTAGCGGCTCTTCTCCCGCTTTCTGGGATCTTCGCGAATGCATGATGCCGATAGATATCCCCCTTTGCCCCCCGACCCCCGGGAACCAGTCCCGACGGTTCCCCCGTCGGCGGCCGACGGGACCCCCTCCGCTACGGGGGTCATCAGGGGGATATCTATCGCCATTCATTATTCCAAATCCCCGAAATCGGGAGAAGAGCCGCTAATTGAAGGGTACTAAACGGTCATCTCCTTTCCGGCTGAAGACGCCGAAAAGGACGATCGCGCCCAGGGCCAGGAAAAAGGCCGGGATCAGCTCGTAAACACCGGTCGCGTCCTTGAGGAAGACCTTCCAGAGGATGGTCGTCAAGGTCCCCGTGATCATCCCCGCGACGACGCCGGCGACGGTGGTCCGCTTCCAGTAAAGAGAAAGGATGAGGGCCGTCCCGAAGGAGGCGCCCAGCCCTCCCCAGGCGAACAGGACGAGCCAAAAGACGAGGTCCTTGGCCAAATAGGCCAGAACGATGGAGACCGCGCCGCTCCCGAGGACGACCCACCGGCAGAGGGCGAGCTTCTTCGATTCCGGGAGGGGACGGTCCCTGTGAAGGATCTTCTCGTAGAGGTCCCGGACCAGGGTCGAGGAGACGACGAGGAGCTGGGAGTCGGCCGTGGACAGGATGGCCGCGAAGATGCCACCGATGAGCAGGCCGTAGACGACGGGGCCGAAGAACTGCGCCGAAAGCACGAGATAGATCATCTCGGGATTCTGGTCCGGGACGGCCGCCGTGTCCGGGATCATGGCCCGGCCGATGAGCCCGATAAAGACCGCGCCCCAGCCCATGACGACGTTCCAGAACGTGCCGATGACGGCCGAATAGCGGAGCTTGGCGGGGTCGGCGATGGTCATGTAGCGGACGACGACGTGGGGCTGGCCCGGTGAGCCCAACCCGATTCCCAGGAAGCCGATGAGGGCCCCGAAGCTGAGGGCCAGGGGGTTGATACGGGAGGGATCGAGGGCTTCCAGCGTCCTCAGGAGGGCCGGCAGCCCGCCCAGCTTGATCAGGCCGTAGAGCGGGAAGAGGACCAGCCCGACGATCATGACCATGGCCCGGACAACGTCGTTGTAGACGACGGCCAAGTAGCCGCCGAGCATCATGTAGGCGAGGACGAGCGCCGAGGCGATGAGCAGGGAGACGGCCAAGGGCAGCTTGAGGGCCACGGAGAGGGAGCTGGCCCCGGCGTTGAACTGGGCGGCGACGTAGGCCACGAGGAAGATGCCCATGATGACGGCCCCGACCCTGCGGATGACCTGCCGCCGGTCGTCGAAATGGGACTCGAAGAAGTCGAGAAGGGTCATCGCGTCGTACTTCTCGGAGAGCCTGCGGAGCCGCCACCCGATGGCCACGAACTGGACCATCTCGGCCGTGATGTAGCCGACGACCGACCAGACGGCCGAAACGCCCATCGTGTAGGCCATGCCGCTGACGCCGAGGACGAGCCACGAGGACCGGCCGGAAGCCACCGCGGAGAGGGCGATGGAGAACCGGCTCAGCCGGCGGCCGGCGAGGAAGAAATCCGACTGGCAACGGGTCCTCTTCCTGACCAGGAGGCCGATGATGACCGGCAGGAACAGGGTGACGACGAAGACCGCCAGGGCCGCGGGGTGGTTCAGCTTCTGATAGACGTCCACGGACTACTCCCGGCTCCCGACCCCGCGGGCCAGGCGGAAGACGACGAGCGAGAGGCCGATGATCGCGAGAGGCAGGACGATGAGGGCCAGATAGGCGCCGGTCATGGGTGCACCTCCGGGCGGGCCGAAATCCGCGGGCCCATTTTATCGTCAACGGCCGGCGCTGACAACCACGAGCCTTCGCGAGCCTTCGCGCCCCGAAAAAGGACCTGTCCCCGCATCAGAGGAACTGGAGGCCATGAGGGGACGATAGATGTCCCCACCTTCAGCCCGGCAGCGGGAGAAGAACCATAAAAAAAGGCGCTTCCGCGGAGCGGAAGCGCCCTGGCCTGACGGATCGAGAGGCTTTCTTTAGAACCCGATGCCGATCGTCGCGCCCCAGACGCCGTTCTTGATATCGAGAGGCTCCTCGCCGCCGACGGTGTCGATGACCTTCTGCAGACCCATGCTGTAGCGCACGTCGAGCATGAAGTGCTTGCCGAGATTGAGCCCGGCCCCGAAGATGGCCCCGTAGTCGTTGTTCTTCAGGATCTTCTCTTCGAGAGAGATGTCCTCGCCGTTGATGGTCAGCTTCTCACGGAGCTTGAAGCCCACGGACGGGCCGGCGAAGACGAACGGCTGGATGCCGGGGGTCGGGATGCGCAGCTTGAGGAGCAGGGGGATCTCGATATAGTCCCCATAGAGCTTCTCGGTGTAGGTGTCGTCAAGATCCGTGTACTCGAACGTCGCGCCCTTCATCGTGTAGAGGACCTCGGTCTGGACGGTCACGACGCTGCCGAAGTTGAGCGCCAGGAAGATGCCGCCCATGAACCCGACCTTGGTCTTCAGGGTGCCTTCGATGTCCTGGGCGTCGGCGCCCGTCACTTTGGCCATGTTCCCGCCGACCTTGATGCCGAACTGGGCGGCCGCCGGATTGGGCAGGAGCACGAGGACGGCGAACGCCGCCGCCGCAAGGGCCGTCATTAGCTTCTTCATGATACCTCCTTTGTATCGGTGGACACTGGTGTCGATACCATCTCGACCCGCTCATTATCGAGCGCGGCCCGACCCGGCGGAATCCCCCCGCGCGAGGATTGCCTGGGGGAATTCGGCCTCACCTTAAGGGAGTAATCCCCAAGACCGAAACCCTCGCACAAGGCCTTGATTCGGGCCGGCCGTTCTGCCATCATGGGACGGTCCGCAAGACGATCGGAGAGACCTTTGGGATTGTTCGAGAAGCGCCTCAGCCTCAGACGCCTCAAGGAGATGGCCGGCCGCGAGATCGGCCTTTCGGAATGGTTCACTATCTCCCAGGAGCGGATCGACGCCTTCGCGGCCTGCACCGAGGACCGGCAATGGATCCATATCGATCCCGAACGGGCGGCCCGATCGCCCCTTGGGGGCACGGTCGCCCACGGCTTCCTCCTGCTTTCGCTGCTGCCCTATTTCAACCTGAAGAACGAGGTCTTTTCGGGTCGCATCCGGATGGCCGTCAATTACGGCCTCGATCGGGTCCGTTTTCCCCATCCCGTGAAGGCCGGCTCGCGTATTCGCAACCGGGCCGTTCTCAAGTCCGTCACCAAGAAGGGCTTCCGCAAAGTCCTGGTCAAGGTCGAGAACACTTTGGAAGTCGAGGGGGCGGACAAACCGGCCATGGTGGCCGAGGTGCTAGCCCTGATAGTCCTTTAGGGCCGTGGCCGATGTTCAGAGCCCGAGCAGCTTGAAACCCGCCTTTTCCTTCAGGGCCGCCACGTGGTCCTGGACGAAGGCGTTCTCCCCTGTTTCCTTGAGCCGCTCCGCGAGCTCGGCCCGGACCTCTTCGAGGGGGCGGGTCTCTTTTTTGCGCTCCACGACCTGGATGATATGGTAGCCGTAGTTCGTCTCGACGATGTCGCTGATCCCGCCCACGGGAACGGTGAAGGAGGCGTCCTCGAAGGGCTTCACCATCCGTCCGCGGGGAAAGTCCTCATAGAGGCCCCCGTTGTCCTTGGAGCCCGGATCCTCGGAGAACTCCTTGGCCAGGGCCGCGAAGTCCTCGCCCGACCTGGCCCGGGCGAGGATGGCCTCCATCTTCGTGCGCAGCTCGGCTTTCTCCTCATCGCTCTTGCCCTGGGTCAGGAGCAGGATGTGGCGGACCGAGGCCGTCCGGTCCTCTTGATAGGCCCTGGCGACCTGGTCGTCCGTGACGGTGACCGCCTTCCCCATGAGGTCGGTCAGGTATCTGTCGATGGTCAAGCTCTCCCGGATGTTCTTTTTGACGTACTCGACAGGGACGCCGGCCTTGCCGAGGGCCTGAAGATAGGCCTCTTCAGAGCCGGCCCGGTCGAACTCCGCCTTCAGCTCTTTTTCGAAGTCCGCATCAGGGACGACCGTCCCGGCCTTCCGGGCGGCCGCCAAGAGGAGTTTGCGCTCCCCGACCTGGGTCGCGCCCCGCTCGATGATCTCCTTGATCCGGCCGGCATCGAAGTCCTTGAGCTGGTCGGCCCTGGGGCCGAGGTTGTACCGGATGGTCTGGATGACCTCGGCGGCCGTGACCGTGAAGCCTTTGGCCTGGACGAGGATCGTTTCCTTGTCCGGGTCGAGCGCGGGCATGACGGCGGCCAGCGCCTTAGCCAGATCGTAGGCCGGCGTGCCTTCCTGGAGCACGACTTTTTCCTCCTTGGACCCGCAGGCCGTGGCGATCAACAAGAGAACAAGGGCGGCAACGATGGGTTTGTTCATGGGATTCTCCTTTGACAGGTGCCGGGACATCCCGTCAGTTAATCACAGACGCCCGCCGAATACAATCACGGATTTTCAGCCGGCGACGACGCGGCGGACCTTCTTCTTGCCGGCCTTGAGGAGCAGGCCGCCTTCGGGGCGGAGGTCGCCGAGGCCGATGGCGCGCTCGACGGAGTCGATGCGCTCATCGTTGACGTAGAGCCCGCCCTGTTCGATGAGCCGCTTGGCTTCCTTCCGGGACGGCGTCAGGCCGACCTCGGTGAACAGCTCGGCCGGGGGGATGCCGGCCTCGAGCCGGTCCCGGGGCACAGCTGTCGTGGGGATGACGGTCGCGTCGGCCACGGCATAGGAGTCACTCCCTGAGGTGCCTCTGCCGAAAGCCGCCGCCGAGGCCGCCCGGGCCTCCTCGGCGGCCTTCTCACCGTGGGTGATCTTGGTGGCCTCGAAAGCCAGGACGCGCTTGGCCTCGTTGATCCCGCTGCCCTTGAGCCCCTCGAGACGCACGATCTCGTCGAGGGGAAGGAGGGTGAAGATCCTCAGGAACCGGCCGACATCCCGGTCGTCGCAGTCGACCCAGTACTGGTAGAAATCATACGGCTTGCAGAGGGCGGCATCGAGCCAGACCGCGCCCTGGGCCGTCTTGCCCATCTTTGCGCCCGAGGCCGTCGTCAAGAGGGGGAAGGTCAGGGCCTGGGCCTCGCCGCCCTCGACGCGCCGGATGAGGTCGACGCCGGCCAGGATGTTCCCCCACTGGTCGTCGCCGCCCATTTGGAGGGTGCAGCCGTACTTCCGGTAAAGGGTCAGGTAATCATAGGCCTGGAGGAGCTGATAGTTGAACTCGATGAACGACAGGCCTTTCTCGAGCCGGAGCTTATAGGCCTCGGCGGCCAGCATCCGGTTGACGCTGAAGTGGCGGCCGATGTCGCGAAGGAAGGCGATGTAGTTGAGCGGCAGGAGCCAGTCGGCGTTGTCCACGGCGATGGCGCTCTTGCCGTCGAAATGGAGGTAGCGGGCCAGTTGGAAGTGGATGGCCTGGCCTTGGGCCCGGATGGTCGCCTCGTCGAGCATCTGGCGCATCTCGGTCCGGCCGCTCGGGTCGCCGACGAGAGTCGTCCCGCCGCCGACGACGGCGATGGCCCGATGGCCGGCCCGCCGGAGGTGGACCATGGCCATGATCGGCACGAGGCTCCCGGCGTGGAGGCTGACGGCGGTGCTGTCGAAACCGACATAGAACGTGACGGGGTCCTCCCCGAGCATCTTCCGGACGGCCTCCTCGTCGGAGACCTGGGCCACGAAGCCGCGCTCTTTCAGCTCGTCATAGACGTTGCCGCTCATGGATCTTCCTCGGGAGACTTATACCACAGGACGCCCGACGCCGTCCATCGGGCCGCTCTTCCCCGCCGGCGGCCTAACCGATCTTCCGAATGACGCTCAGGGCCGTGTCGCTGAGCATCTTGGATATATTGGAGAGCATCTGGACGAGCTGCTGCTGCTTCTGGAGCGCGTTCTGGAGGTCGATGCTCGCCAGCTGGGCGTCTTCGCCGACGGTACCCAGCTTCACTTCGAGCTCCCTGATGTAGGCATCGAGCTCGCTCCGGGTGGCGATGGTCTTGCCGGGCCGGATCTCTATCCCCGTAGCGGATGTCCCGCCGACGGCGAAGGTTTTTCCC
Source organism: uncultured Eubacteriales bacterium (assembly GCA_964423315.1). Classification (GTDB taxonomy): domain Bacteria; phylum Acidobacteriota; class Aminicenantia; order Aminicenantales; family Saccharicenantaceae; genus RBG-16-66-30. The sequence continues at coordinate 159,498 of CAYREO010000001.1, forward strand.
GGAACAGGCTTCGAAAGCGGCCCAGGGCTCCCCGCGGCGAGCGGGCGGACCACGGCGAGCTCCTCGCCGATCGCTTTCCGGATCTTTTCCAGATCACGGGTCTTCTGCCGGGCCGTGTTCGCGCTTCTGTCCGCTTCCGCCTTGGCTTCTTCGAGCACGAGCTTGACGGTCCTGTCAACATCCATGCCCTTATGGCCGGCGACGAACGTCTTCCAGACTTCCTCGACCGAGCTCACGTCCTCGCCGCGCCCGATCCGGATCCCGATCTTCCGGAGCTCGGCCTTGTCCGCGGCGGAGAAGGCTTTGGGAGGCGAGGTTGCCCGGTCCCGCTGAGGCCCCAGGACCAGGGCCGGAACCGTCTGGGAAGCCATGAAAAGCCAGAGGGCCCCGGCGACGAGGACGGACAGGAAATCGCGGACGCGGTGATCGGTCATGCGAACCTCCTCCGGGCCTCTTTCCGTCAATCGAGACCGCGTTTCTTGAGGAGCGGCTCGATGCGCGGCTCGCGGCCCCGGAAGCGCTTAAAGAGGACCATGGGGTCCTCCGTCCCGCCGCGCTCGAGGATGTTCCTCCGGAAGGACTCGGCTGTCGCCCGGTCGAAGAGCCCCGTCTCCTTGAAGGCTTCGAAAGCGTCCGAATCCAGCACTTCGGCCCAGATGTAGCTGTAATACCCGGAGGCGTAGCCGCCGCTGAAAATGTGGGCGAAGTACGGGCTGAGGTATCGGCTGACGATCTCAGGGATGAGGCCGATCCGAGCCATGGATTCTGCGTCGAATGTAAGAGTGTCCCGCTCACCGGCCTCGGTCAGGGTGTGCCAATCCATGTCGAGGAAACAAGCGGCCAGATACTCGACGGTCTCGAAGCCCTGGTTGAACATCCGGGCCCTGTCCATCTTGTCGAGGAGCGTCTCGGGGATGGGCTCGCCGGTCCGGTAATGCCGGGCGTACAGCTTGAGGACATCCCGGTGCCCGGCCCAGTTCTCCATGATCTGCGAGGGCAGCTCGACGAAGTCGCGGGGGACGTTGGTCCCCGAGAGGCTCTCGTAGGTGCACCGGGACAGGATGCCGTGGAGGGCGTGGCCGAACTCATGGAACAGGGTCAGGGCTTCCTCATAACTGATGAGAGCCGGCTGGTCCGCGGTGGGCTTGGAGAAGTTCCCGTTGTTGGAGATGACCGGCCGGATGTCTTTCCCGTCGCGGATCGACTGCTCCCGGAAGCTGCTCATCCAAGCCCCGCCCTGCTTGCTGGCCCGGGGGAAATAATCGACATAGAGAACGGCCAGGTGGGAGCCGTCGGCGTCCTTGACCTCGAAGACCCGGACGTCCTCGTGGTACTTCGGGATGTCGGTGCGCTCCTCGAAGGTGATGCCGAAGAGCCTGTTGGCGACCATGAAAGCCCCGTCGCGGACCTTCTCGAGCTGGAAATAGGGGCGCAGGGCCGCTTCGTCTAGGTCGTATTTGGCTCTTTTGACCTTTTCCGCATAGTACCACCAGTCCCAGGGCTGGAGCTTGAAGCTTCCGCCCTCGGCGCGGATCATGGCCTGCATCTCGGCCGCCTCCGCCTTGGCCCGGGCCAGGGCCGGCTCCCAGAGCTTGGTGAGGAAATCGATGACCTCCCGTGGCGTTTTGGCCATGTTCTTCTCGAGGACGAGATCGGCGTGCGTGGGATAACCGAGCAGCTTGGCCCGCTCGACGCGCAGGGCGGCCATCCGCGAGGCCCGGGCCGTGTTGTCGAGCTCGTTGCCGTTGGCCCCCCGCTTGATATAGGCCGTGAACATCCTCTCGCGCAGTTCGCGCTTTTCAGAGTACTGGAGGAAGGGGATGAGGCTCGGTTTGTGGAGAGTGAAGACCCAGTTCCCCGTTTTGCCGCGCTCCTTGGCCGCGTCGGCGGCTGCCGAGATGACGGCGGGCGGCAGGCCGGCCAGGTCGGCCTCGTCTTCGATGACCAGCTCGTAAGCGTTGTTCTCCTTGAGGATGTTCTCGCCGAATTGCACCGAGAGCAGGGACAGCTCCTCATTGATCTTCCGGAGGCGGGCCTGCTTTTCGGCGTCGAGGTCCGCGCCGCCGCGGACGAAATCCTTGTACGTCTCCTCGAGCAGGCGGTTCTGCTCGGGCGAAAGATCGAGCCTATCCCTCTCGTTGTGGACGGCCTTGACCCGCTTGAAGAGGGAGGCGTTCATGCGGATGTCGTCGGCGTGTTGGGCCAGCTTGGGGGCGATGTCCTTTTCGATCGTCTGGAGCTCTTCATTGGTGTGGGCCGAGGTCAAGTTGAAGAAGACCCCGCTGACCTTGGCCAGCAAGGTCCCGCTCCTGTCGAGCGCCTCGAGGGTGTTGGAAAAGTCCGGCCGCCGGCGGTCGGACGTGATGGCCTTGATCTCCTTTCTCTGCTCGGCCATGCCCCGCTCGAAGGCCGCCGGGAAATGCTCGGGCCGTATCGCCTCGAAGGGCGGCACGCCGAAGGGCGTGTCGAATTCGGCGAAGAACGGGTTGTCGGCGGATCTTGCGTCGCCGGCCTTCCGGCCGCAGCCGGCGAGAACGAGCAAGAGGAAAGAAAGACAGATCAGCGCGTTTCTCATCGGGTCTCTCCCTGTCACGGTCCCCCTCTCATGGCGGGGACACGGACGACAATCTATCATAAGCGCCGCCGGCCCGTCAAAAACGGCTCCGGTCGCCTTGACTCTCCCGGCCGCCCCCGCTAGATCGGAGACCAGGGAAGGATCGATCAGGACCAGGGCGACACAAGGCCGCCGGACGTTCTTCAAGAAAGTCGCAGGAGGCCTCGCAGCCTGGGGCGCGGCGGCCGCCGGGCTCTCGGACAGAGCCGGACATCAAGAGACGCCGGTCCGGAAGGGGACCATGTCCTATCGGAGGCTGGGGCGGACCGGCCTGCTCGTGTCCGAGATCGCGCTCGGCAGCAGCCCGTTGCCGGGTCCTCGGCGCCCGTGTCACTCTGATCGACGGGCTCATCACGGACTGCGGCAAGGCCGCCCGGGAGGGCGTCGAGAAACACGGCCGGTTCGACCTCTCGACCCTCAAGGAGCCCTACCGGATCGAGGGCAAGAAGACGATGGGCTGCGAGGTGGCCGAGCAGATGGGCTGGACGCTGCCCGACGTCATCATCTACCCGACGGGCGGCGGGGCCAAGTACTCCCATATCTGGGGCTGAGGAACAGCAGGACCTAGCCGCGCGGTCGGGGCCGGATGCCGAGAGCATAGGCGATGTTCGAGTGGGGGTCGATGCGCGTCACGATGCGGCCCGGCAGCGCGCTGAGGACGGGGTTCAGGCCCGGCCCATGGCCGGCGTAGTCGCTCCAGCCGTGGACGCAGACGCCGATGGTCACGGCCCCTTCGTAGCGGCCCCGGCCGTAGGCGTCGTAATGGTCGCGAATGGCCACGAGGTCGCCGATCCGCAGGTCTTTCAGGCCGTACTCCTCGATCGTCCGAGGATCGGTCGTCTGAATGTCATAGTCGATGGCCTCGATCCCCGGGCCGCCGATGCCCGAGCCCATGATCCGGCCGGGGACCTCCTTGACAACGGGAACAACCAGCCGGTCCCCTTCCCGCGTGATGCCGAGTTTCTCGAGCAGGTCGGGATCCAGCTTGTTGACCCGGACGTCCTCGAAGCTTTCGATCTTCAGCCCCACGCCGCGGGCCGTGACCTGGATGCGGTCGTTGAGGGCCAGCTTGTCCAGGACGGATCTCGGGAACCACACCAGATCGTCGGAGCCCGCGTGGCGGCCAAGATAGAAACCCCGCGCGCCGCGGCCGTCGCCCGAGATGACCCGGGCCTCGTTGCCGATGCAGGCCAAGATGGCCAGGGCACATTCCATGGGGCTGGGCTGGTCGCGGCCCTGGATCGTGACATCGGGCTCGACATGGTCGGCGGCCGCCCAGCCATAGACGGGATCGCCGACGGACACCGTGTAATTGATGGAGGCCATGCCGATGTCGGCTTTGGTGCTTCCGTCGTAGGCGGGCCCGAAGGACGGACCCCGGGCCGGCTGGATGACGCCCTGGACGGCCGTCGCGATGAGGGCGTCCCTATTCGTCGTCAGGGCCGCGGCCTTCGAGCGCGGCGGGGTCGCGGCTCTCGTCCTGATGCCCAGGAAACGGGCCAAGTTGGCTGACGGGTCGAGGCGCACGGCGATTTTGTCGGACCGCGTGGACAGGATGGGGGTCACCGCGATGCCAAGGCCCGAGATGTCGCTCGGGCCGCTGACGACGATGCCGACCGTCGCCCCGCCCTTGTAGTACCCTTTCCCGTAATCCGTCTGAACGTCCTTCATCAGGACGAGGTCACCGAAGCGCAGATCGTCCAGCCCGTATTTTTCGATGTCCGGCGGGTAGCATGTCTGGATATGCCAATGCCCGGTGAGGCTGCCTCCGCCCGATCCCTGGCCGGCCAGCTCGGCCGGGATCTCCTTGACGACCGGGACCTCGACTTTCCCGTCCTCGCGCATCACGGCCAGCTTCTCGAGAAGCTCGGGGCTGAGATGCCGGACGTGGATCTCCGGAGCGCCCTCGATCTCCAACCCAAAGCCGTTGGCTCTGACGAGGAGCGGATCTCCGATGGCCAGCTTCTCGAGGACCGCGTCCTCGAAGTGGATGAGGACGGACATCCCGAACTTCCCGACGACGAGGCCCGTCCCGCCGCGGGCGTCCCCGCCGAGGATGCGGACCGTGTTGCCCAGCGAGGTCATGGTCGCCCAGGAGCTCGCCGAGCGCTCGTCGGCGCCTTCGGCGGCGACGCCCATCGTGGCCCGGTCCGCCGAGGCCCAGCCGAAGACCCGGTCGCCGAGCCTGAGGTTGTAGTTGATGCCGCCCGTTCCGACGGCCATCTTGGCCTTGCCGTCCCAGGTCGTCGTGTAGGAGCGCGACGGTTGGGCGTGACCGATCTGGCCTTGGACGGCCAGGGTCAAGAGCTTGGCCTTGTTGGTCGCGACCGGCTTCGTCTTTCCCTGGGCCTGTGAGAGGGGGCTGAGAGCGGCGAGGAAGGCGAGGCCGGCGATGACCACAATGACGGCGAGGCGTTTTTTCATAGGTTCTCCTCCTTGTCGAGCGAAGGGAAAGAGCTTAATACAGACGCATCCGGTCCGCAAGCCGTTGCCTTTCCGCCAAAGACGTCGGGCCTGGCTTTCCGGACAGGGTTCCTGATAGAATGCGGGGCGACCGCGATGCTCGCGGGGAAGGAGGCCCGATGCTGACCGTAAAAAACATCCTGATCGTGTCCCTCACGGGGATCATCGCCCTGGCCGGCTGCACGCCGCCCAAGGAGCCGCCACCCGCCGCCCAAGCGCCGGCCCATCCCGACTCATCGGGCTGGCCGGATCTGTTCGCCGCCGGCCTGGCGAACGCCGAGTTCCAGCCCGGCGTCTGGACCTTCGATGACGGGGTCCTGACGGCATCGGAAGACCGGGCCATCTGGACGGACCGGGACTACGAGAACTTCACCCTCGACTTGGAGTTCATGACCGCGCCCGGGACCAACAGCGGGGTCATCGTCTATTGTTCGGACACCGCGAACTGGATCCCGAACTCCGTCGAGATCCAGATCGCCGACGACCATGCCGAGGAATGGGCCAAGCGGCCGGCCACCTGGCACTGCGGGGCGATGTTCGGCCACCTCGCCCCGACGAGAAGCGCGGTCAAGCCGCCCGGCGAGTGGAACCGCATGACGATCTCCTGCATGGGTCCGATGATCTCCGTCACCCTGAACGGCGAGAAGGTCACCGAGATGGACATGACCCTTTGGACCTCGGCCGAGACCAACCCCGACGGCACGGAGATCCCGCGCTGGTTGAGCAAGCCCAAGGCCGAGCTCCCGACCCGCGGCCGGATCGGCCTCCAGGGCAAGCACGCCGGGGCCCCGATCTACTTCCGCAACATCCGAGTCAAAGAAACGGAGTGAGAAAAAGGCGCCTCTCGCGCGTCTTCGAACGTTGTCTTTCGGGCCGAAACCTAAGTCCCACTAGCGCCGGTCACCGTTCGCCGGTCAGCTTCTTGAGGAACTCGCGGGCCGCGCGGGAGCGTCCCGCGGCGCAGCCGGAAGGCTCCCACTGGAAGCGCTTCAGGTCGACGAGGCCCCGCCGGCTTACAGCGACACCTTCGGCTTCCAGTCTCTTCTTCTGGACTTCGAAGCCTTTTCCGGGAGCAAGCGATATCCCGCCCTTGGCGTTGATGACCCGGTGCCACGGGAGCCTTTCGGCTTCCGGGGACGAGTGGAGGACCCAGGCCACGCCGCGAGCGGCCCTATAGCGGCCGGCCAGAGCCGCGATCTGGCCGTAGGTCGCCACCCGGCCCCTGGGGACGGCCCGGACGGCCGCCTTGACCTTGCGGGTGAAAGCGGATCCTCGCTCGTCGGTCATTCCCGGCCAGGAAACAACTCTATTTGATATTCTGGACGATCGCGTCCTGGGTGGCGGAAATCTTCTTCATGATATTGCTGAGTGTCTGGATGAACTTGGAGCTCTTGTCCATCGTCATCTGCAGACTCAAGGTCATCATCTCCGACTCTCCTTTGACGGCCTTCGTCTCCCCCGAAGAAATGCGCCGGGCGGCATCGGCTAGGACGTAAAAGACGAACAGCTCGGACTGATCCGCGGACAATCGCTGAAACCTCCCGCGCACTTCCCGCCGGGCGATGGTGTAAGGTTCGGCATTGTCGGGGCCAGCGGCCAGACGGGCAAGGACGGCCTGGGTCGCGAGGTTGAGTTTGACCCTGGCTTCTTCCTTCATCACGGCCGCAAGCCGCCGTAACCGGGCCTGGACGGCTTTCTCCAACTCGAAGTCGCGGCTGACTTCGCTTTCCTTGACGGAGCTCGTTGACTTGGTCCGGACGGTTTGGGCCGTCACAGGCCAGGCTACGGCCAAGGCCAGCCAGAAGACTAGAAATCTTTTCATTGGAACCTCCCGTCCGTCGATCCCCGGGAAGTGTAAAAGGGGCCCCGGTGGAAGTCAAGAACGGGCGGCGAGGCCCGGAGCCCCCGCGGATCGGCGGCCTGACGCGCTCAGCGGCCGATGGTGATCGAGCCGTTGGTTGTCTGGAGGGAGATCTCGGGACCTCCCCGGCCGATGCGGGCCTCGACGAGACGGCGCGACTGGCGGAGGTTCTGCAGGGTCACCGGGAAATCCACCGATATGGAGCCGTTGGTCGTCCGGGCCCTGAGGTCGGCGTTGATGCTGTCCGGGGATTCGATCCCCAAGCGGATGGAGCCGTTGGTCGCCCGGGCTTCGACGCCGTCCTTGAAGGTCAGTCCCTCGAGTCGAACATTGCCATTGGTCGTTCGGGCCCGGACCCGCCCCTCGAACGTCCGGATATGGACGCCGCCGTTGGTCGTCGAGGCCTCAAGCTCGCCCGAAGCGTTCTCGACGCTGACCTGCCCGTTGGTCGTCCCGGCGACGAGGCGGCCGTATCGCCCGGTGACATCGACGCTGCCGTTGACCGTGCCGGCCCCATCGAGGTGGACGCCCTCGGGCACGCGGACGTCAAAATTGACGCTCACGCTGACATTTCGCGGGAACTTGGGCCAGACGGCCTTGACCGCGACCCGGCCCTCGGAGGCCTCGACCAGGATCTCGACTTCTTTGAGGTCCTTCTCGTTCTTCCTGGCGACCTTGACGGCCTTGATCTCGACCTTGTCCTCTTTCCAGGTCGAGACGCGGACCGATCCGTTGACGTTCTCGACGGAGAACGTCCCTCCGGCCTTGAGGGCCGCGGTCTTGGAGAAGTCCTCCCGGTAATCGGCCCGGGCGGATGGGGCCATCGCGGCCAGGAAGAGCAGGGCGACGGCGAAAACGCCCGTTTTTCTGGCTAAAGACATGGGTACCTCCTCGAATTTCAACCTTCAAACGGGATAGACGAAAACCGGCCCGAAAGAGTTGCCTGAGAAAAGGCCTGCCTAAAAGCCCGTTTCCAGGCCCATGAGCCGCTTGGCCCCTTCGACGGTCTCCCGGGCGATCACCCGGGCCTTGCGGGCCCCTTCCCGCAGGGCTTCGCGGACGAACTCAGGCTGGCCCGCCAGCTCCTGGCGCCTCTCCCGGATGGGATCGAGGACCTTCCGAAGGTTGGCGAAAAAGATCTTCTTGCAGTCGATGCAGCCGATCCCCGCCTCGGTGCAGCCCTTGACGATCTCCGCGATCTGTCCCTCGGGGGTCACCAGCTTGTGATAGCTGAAGATGTTGCATCGGTTGGGGTCGCCGGGATCGCTGCGGCGCTTGCGGGCCTCGTCGGTCTTGGCCGGCCGGAGCTTTTCCCAGATGGCGTCGGGGTCCTCGACGACGCCGATGTGGTTGTCGAGGGACTTGCTCATCTTCGACGCCCCGTCGATGCCCATGACCCGGGCCCCGCGGCCGATGAGCGTCGCCGGCTCGGGGAAGAAGTCGCCGAAGCGGCCGTTGAAGCGCCGGGCGACCTCACGGGTGAACTCGAGGTGCTGGGCCTGGTCCTCGCCGACGGGCACGGCGTCGGCCTTGTAGATGAGGATGTCGGCGGCTTGGAGGATGGGATAGTTGAGGAGGCCGGCGGTGACGTTCTCGCGCTCCCGCTCCGATTTTTCCTTGAACTGGGTCATCCTGCTGAGCTCGCCCATCGGCGTGACGCAGTTGAGCAGCCAGCAGAGCTCGGTGTGCTCGGGCACGTGGCTCTGGACGAAGATCGTGCACCGTGAGGGATCGAGGCCGGCGGACATGTTGTCCAGGGCCGCCTCCCAGATGCGCCTCTGCATCTGCGACGGGTCGTAGCTCACGGTGATGGCGTGGTAGTCGACGATGGTGAAAAAGCAGTCGTATTCGTCCATGAGCCGGACCCAGTTCTCGATGGCCCCGAAGTAGTTGCCGATGTGGATCGTGCCGCTCGGCTGGATGCCGCTGAGGATGCGCTTGCGTTTCGTCATGGCCGGACCTCGTATAGGATCTGGGGCGTATTCTATCACAGAAGGGCCAGGAATTCGGCCAGGACCATGGCCGTCGCCCCCCAGATCTTGTGGCTCTCGTACTCGTAGAACGGCACAACGGCCGTGCGGCCGCCGAGATCCCAGGTCTCGGCCTTGGCGCTGCCGGAATCGAGGAGATGTTCGAGCGGGACGTCGATGACGTCGGCGACCTCGTCGGGCTGGGGGCGGAACTCGGGGGTCCCCGGCAGGAAGGCCACCGTCGGGTAGATGCAGAAGTTGCTGGGCGGGATGTAGAGAGGCGTGAGCCGGCCCATGACCCTGACGGCGGCCAGATCCAGCCCCAGCTCCTCCTGGGTCTCGCGCAGCGCCGTGGCCTCAAGAGACTCGCCGGGGTGCTGCTCGCCGCCGGGGAAGGAGATCTGTCCTCGGTGATGGAGGACGCGGTCCGTACGCCGGGTCAGGAGCAGCCGGATCCGCCCCTCCCTCCGATAGAGCAGGACCAAGACGCCGGCCTTGAGGCTTGTCCCCTCGACCTCGAAATAGGCCTTGGTCCCCGGACGCGGCTCGGGGACCATGCGGAGCTGGGCCGCGAGGCCCGGCAGCGGCAAACGCAGCCCCCGTTCGATCCTTTCGAGCAAATCATCGGGTGACATGAGGTCCCCGCATCAGCGAACCCTTCCGCATCGATCCGAGAGAATGATCTCAGGAGGGCGGCGATGGATGTCGCCCCCTATTTCCCGCCGCGCGCGAGGAGGGCTTCGATCTCCTCGATCTCCTTGGGGACGCCGCGCGTCAGGACCTCGCAACCGTCCTTGGTGATGAGCACGGTGTCCTCGATGCGGATGCCGAAACCCTTCTCCGGGTAGTAGAGGCCGGGCTCGATGGCGAAGACCATCCCTTCCTTCAGCACGCCGCCCAGCGGGACGTCGTGGACCGCCAGCCCCACGCCGTGGCCGATGCCGCCCTCGAGCCCGCGGGCGTCGAGCCCTTTGGCCTTCATGACCTTGGCCACGTGGGCCTTGACGCTCTCGGAGGTCGCGCCGGGCCGGTAGGCTTCGATGCAGGCCTTCTGGACTTCGAGGGCGATCCGGTACGCCTCCCGCTGCTCGTCCGTGAACCGGCCCGACGCCGGCCAGGTCCGGCTGATGTCCATGGTCAGATGGTCGAGGTCGGCCCCGAAATCCATGAGAATGAGGTCGCCTTCCTCCACCCTCCGGGAGTTCTTGTCGTAATGCAGGATGCAGGAATTGGGCCCCGAACCGACGATGGGCGAGTAGGCCGGGCCCCTGGCCCCGTGCTTCAGGATGACATGGACGGCCGCGGCCTCGATGCCGTATTCGAAAACGCCGGGACGGCCGACGATCATGGCCTGCTTGACGGCTTCCGCGGAGATCCGGCCGTTGCGCCGCAGGACCTCGATCTCCTCGGCGGTCTTGATGACCCGCATGGCGTCGATCGCCGGGACGAGGTCCCGGAACTCCATCTGGGGGTATCGCTCCTTGAGCTTGACGATGCGATAGTGATCGATCGACAGCTGATCGTTGTAATGGAGGCGGGCCCGCCGGGCGGCGAACAGGGCGGTCTCGGAGCGGGCATCGTCCAGATTGTCCCGCGGCGAGAGCCGGACATGGAAGCGGCCGTTGAACCGGGCCAGGTTCCGGGCCAAGAACTCGTCGAGATAGCTCACCGGGAAGATGTCCGAGAACCCGCTTTTGGCCTTTCCATCAGGGTCCTTGAGAAGATTGGTCCCGTCCATCATCTCCTCGCGAGGGGTCAGCTGAGGGAGGAAAAGACAGGCCTGCTTCGAGGAAGGGACCATGACCAGAACGGCGCCCAGGTCCTCGTTCCCCGTGAAATAGAAGAAGTCGTTGTCCTGGCGGAAATGGGCCCCCGAGGGCGCCTCCGCATCCCCGAAGAGGATGATCGCGCCATCCTTCACGGCCTCCATGAGGGCGCTCCGGCGGCGGGCGAACTCCTCCCGCGTGAAGCCGGTCCTCTGCCCTTCGGCCAGCCCGGCGGCCAGGGCGATCAGAAGAGCGGCGGCCAAAAAGATCTTCGTCCGACGGATGTTCGGCATGTCCAGCTCCTTGGCTTATTGGACGACGAGCGTTATCGTCGTCGAGACCGCCAGGGTCCCGATGCTCCCACGGACCGTGATCTGGTAGGTGCCCGCCGGCGTTCCCGTGTCGGGCTGATCTCCTCCGCCGGCGCTGCAACCGCCGATGACAATGAGCAGGAGAATCATGGCGACAGCGGCGAGCCGGCGCCGGAGCGGACCCGGGCGAACGCGGCCTCGGGCTCGGAGGAGGAGTCCCAGGGCCGGGACGAGGAAGAAAACGGCCAGAGCCGGCGGGACACGTCCCGTGGAAGCCGACAACCCTGCGGCCGACGCCGGGCGGGCCGTCGTGGTCAGGGTCAACGAGACCGAAGCCGGATCGACGCCCGGGGTCACGTTGTTCGGCACGAAGGTCGCGGTGCACCCGGTCGGCATCCCAAAGGCGGAGAAGTAGATCGGCGTATCGAACGAGCCTTGCTGGGGCGTCACCTCGACCGTGAAGCCCGCGGATTGGCCGGCCGGGACGGTGGCGCTCTCGGGCGAGACCTCGATGATGAAGGTGACGATCGTGAAGGTCAGGGCCTCGGATGTCCCCCCGATCGGGGCGGGATTGACGACCGTCACCGGGAACTGACCCGCCTCGGCGATGTCCGCCGAGGTGATGGCCGCTTGGAGCTGCGTTCCGCTCACGTAGGTCGTCGCCCGGGGGCTCCCATCCCAATGAACGACCGAACCGGGGACGAAGTTCGATCCCTCGAGGGTCAGGGCGAAGCCGACCCCGGCGGCCGTCGTTTTGTCCGGGGAAATGGAGGTCAAGGACGGCAGGGGGTTGTTGATCGTGAACGTCATGGCGTTGGACACCCCGCCGTCGGGGTTGAGGGCCGTGACCTCGACGACTTTCCCTGTCGCCAGATCGTCGGCCTCAAGTCCCACGTTCAGCTCGAATTCGTTCAGGAAGGTCGTCGGGCGGGCGACCCTGTCCCATCTTATGACCGTCTGGTCCGAAAAACCGTTGCCGACCACGGACAAGGTCAGGGGGGGATCCCCGGCCTCGACGACCGAGGGGACAAGGGAGGTCAAGGCGGGGCCCGGGATGTCGTAAGCCGAGACCTTGGCCACAAAGCCGTCGTTGAATCCGGGCACGGCGGGCTTGGTCAGGGCCGGTCCGCCGACGACCGGGAAGCTCGACTCGGTGGACCTCGTGTATCCCGCGATGTAGGCGTTCCCCGAACCGTCCACCGCGATCCCCGTGCCGAGGTCCAGGTCCGCGCCGCCGATGTAGCCGCAATAGACGAGGCCCGTGCCGACGACGTTGACCTTGGCCGCGAAAGCGTCCCTGTCCCCGACATGGACCAGGCCGGGGCCGACGGCAACGGGGAACGTGGCTTCGGTGGAGAACGTGTCGCCCGTGATATAGGCGTGGCCCAGGTGGTCCACGGCTATTCCCGAGCCCGCGTCGTCGCCCGATCCGCCGATGAACCCGGAGTAGAGGATGAACGTCGCCTGTGGGTTCAATTTGGTTACGAATGCATCGGCGCCGCCGTTGTGGGTCAGATCAGGGCCGACGAAGACCGGGAAGGCGGCCTCGGTGGAGAACGTAACGCCTGTCACATAAGCGCACTCGAAATCATCCGCCGCGATCCCCAGTCCCTCGTCATCGTTCGCCCCGCCGATGAAACCGGAGTAGACAAGGCCTGTGCCGGACGGGTTCAGCTTCACGACAAAGGCATCCGCGCCGCCGTTGTGGAAAATGTCGGGCCCGACCAAGGTCGGAAAGGAGATCTCGGTGGAATACGTCGTGCCCGTGACATAAGCATGGCCGGAGCCATCCACGGCGATCGCGTTGCCGTGATCATCGTTCTCGCCCCCGATGAAGCCGCAGTAGACGAAGCCCGTTCCGTCCGCCTCGATCTTGGCAACGAACGCGTCGGAATCCCCCCCGTTGTAGGTCAGGTCCGGTCCGACGACGACCGGAAAACCGAACACGGAGGATGTCCTGCCCGTGACGTAGGCATGGCCCGAACCGTCCACAGCGATCCCCCGCCCGGAGTCGCCGGCCGAGCCGCCGATGTAGCCGCAGTAGTCCAGGGCCGTGCCGTCCGGGCTCACTTTGGCCACGAAGGCGTCCCGGTTCCCGTTCAGGATCAGGTCCGGTCCAACGACGACCGGAAAGGTTTCCGCCGTGGAGTAGGTCATGCCCGTGACATAGGCATGGCCCTGACCGTCGACGGCGATCGCCGCGCCGTAATCGCTGCCCGAACCGCCGATGTAGCCGCAATAGACGAGGCTCGTCCCGTCCGCGTTCACTTTGGCCACAAAGGCGTCGTAGCTGCCGTTGAAGGTCAGGTCCGGACCCGCGACGGCCGGGAACTCGGGCTCGGAGGAGGTCGTATAGCCTGTGATGTAGGCATTCCCCGAGGGGTCCACAGCCACTCCGCGGCCTGAATCGACGCTCGCCCCTCCGAGGTAGCCGCAGTAAACGAGGATCGCCGGGTCGAGCACGAGGGGCAGTTTCTCGTCATACTCGCCCACGTTGAACCCGAAGACATGCCCCCCCTTCTCCGGGCCGGTCTCGAGGGCATAGGCCACGGAGACCTCCGCCCGGCCCTCCCCGATATCCTGCCATGCGACCGGGACATCGTCCTGGAGGCCGCCCACGGGGGTCGAGACCTCGAGCCGGCCGTCCACCTTAAGCGTCACGCTCTCCGCCCCCCGATAAGCCAGCTTGATGCGGGAAGGATCCCCGCCGGGGTGGACGATGAACTCATACTTCATCCGTTCGCCCGTGCCGTAGTAAAGGAGATCGATCCCCGGCCAGAGCTCCCGATAGACGATCTTGGAACTTGTCCGAAGCCCCGTCTTCCAGTCCCCGGGTCGGCCCTTGAAGAACGAGACGGTCGCCCCGGACGTCTCGAGGCTCGTCGGGACCGCCTCCGGGTTCGCGTCCAGGAAATCGAGCTTCACGATCCAGCGCCCGGCCGTCTCCGGCTCGGTCTCCCGCGGTCCGACAAGAGCGAAGGTCAGCCCTTCGGCGGAAAAATAGATGGTCCTGTCCACTCCCCGGACGTAAAACGCCGCCTGACCGTTCAGCTGTCCCTCGTTGGGAATGAACTGGATCGGGATCCTTCCGAGATCAGCGCGGAATCCCTTGGCGGCCGAGGGAGAGGCCGGCGAAGTCGAGAGCCCTCCGCCGGCTTGAGGCGTCCCGTTCGAAGCCGCGATGATCAAGAGCACGGACAGGGACCCGGCAAGAACCAGTGCTGTTTTTCTCATGTCTCTCCTTCGAAAGCCCGGGCCCCGGTCGCGTCCCCGATGTCCGCGCCTCCAGGAAACGGTCAGGTCGTTGCTTATCTAAAAAAGCATACCCCGGGCCGATTGTCAAGGAAGGCGGATCGCGGGCCGGGCCGGCGGCGGGACCCTCTCTTCGGGCCGGGCCTTGAAGGGCTCAGGCCTTGCCCAGGACCATGGCCAGCAGGGCCATCCGGACATAGAGGCCGTACTCCATCTGACGGAAGTAGGCGGCCCGCGGGTCGTCGTCGAAATCGACGCCGATCTCGTTGACCCGCGGCAGGGGGTGCATGACGATCATGCGCGGCTTGGCGGCCTTCATGACCTTCGCATCGACAACGTAAGCCCCCTTGACCGACTCGTACACCTCCTCGCTCGGGAATCTCTCCCGTTGGACGCGGGTGACGTAGAGCACGTCCGTGTCCGGAAGGGGTTCGTCCAGCGTCGTGTGCTCGGTCTGGGAGACGCCCTTGGCCTCGAGCTCGGTGATGATCTCGGGCGGCATGCGCAGGATGTCGGGCGAAACGTAGTGGAGCTTGGCGTTATAGAGGGCGAGCAGCCGCGACAGGGAGTGGACGGTCCGGCCGTACTTGAGGTCGCCGAGCATGGTCACGGCCAGGTTCTCGAGGCTGCCCAGCTCCTCGTGAATCGTGAAGGCGTCGAGAAGGGCCTGGGTCGGGTGCTCGCCGACGCCGTCCCCGGCGTTGATGACCGGCTTGCGGGCCGCCTGGGCGGCGATGGCCGCCGAGCCGACCTCCGGGTGCCGGATGACGATGACATCGGCATAGCACTCGAGGGTCCGGACGGTGTCGGGAAGGCTCTCCCCTTTGGCCACCGAAGAGTATCGGACCTCGCTGATGGAGATGACGTTTCCGCCGAGACGCTCCATGGCCGCCAGGAAAGACGACGAAGTCCTGGTCGACGGTTCGTAGAACAGATTGGCGAGGATCTTGCCCTTGAGCAGGTCGAAGGTCCCGACCCGCTCGACCATGACCCGCATCTCATGGGCCACCGCGAAGATGTATTCCAGATCGGACCGGCTGAACTGCTTGATGGAGATGATGTCTTTCCCGTACCAGGGCGCCGTGCGCTGGTCGCCGAACGGCAGGTGCGGGCTTTTGACGATCGTTCGCATCGCGGATCTCCTTTTCGGCGCCGAGGCCCCCCGACGGGCTCCCCCTGCGCACGGTCCATGCTACCTCAGGTCCGGAGGGGGAGTCAAACGGTTGAAAAATCGGCCGGATTCGTTTATAAAGGGACGACCCCATGGCCGGGACGGGTTCGGGCCCGCCGCCGGGGACGGGCATGACATACGACACCATCGTCATCGGATCGGGCTTCGGGGGCAGCGTCGCGGCGCTGCGGCTGGCCGAGAAAGGCTATTCCGTCTGCGTCATCGAGAGCGGCAAGCGCTGGCAGGGCCACGACTTCCCCAAGACCAACTGGGCCTTCTGGAAATTCCTCTGGGCTCCGGCCCTGCGCTGTTTCGGGATCCAGCGGATCCAGCCGCTCAACGACGCCCTGGTCCTCGGCGGGAGCGGAGTGGGCGGAGGCAGCCTCGTCTACGCCAACACCCTGTTCGTCCCGCCCGACGTCTTCTTCGAGGACCCCCAGTGGAAAGGGCTGGTCGACGACTGGAAGGCCGAGCTCGCCCCTCACTACGAAACCGCCAAGCGGATGCTGGGAGTCGTTCCGAACCCTCGCTTCTGGCCGACGGACCACATGCTCCGTGATTACGCCCGGGAGATCGGCCGGGAGGAGCATTTCCAAGCGACCGACGTCGGGGTCTTCTTCGGACCGCCCGGGGTCGAGGTCCCGGACCCGTACTTCGGGGGCCTGGGCCCGCCGCGCAAGGGCTGCACGATGACCGGCCATTGCATGGTCGGCTGCCGTGACGGGGGCAAGAACTCCCTGGACAAGAACTATCTTTACCTGGCCGAGCGGCTCGGGGCCCGCATCCTCGCCGAGCATAAGGTCGTCGATGTCAGGCCGGAGGACGCGGGGGGATATGTCGTCACGGCCCGGAAGACGACCGACTTCGCGCTGAAAAGAAAGATCACCCTGAGGGCCAAGGGAGTCGTCCTCGCCGCCGGCGTTCTCGGCACCCTCGAGCTCCTGATGCGCTGCAAGGACAACGGGTCTCTCCCGGCCCTCTCCGACCGCCTGGGACACGTCGTTCGGACCAACAGCGAGGTCCTGGCGGGAGTGACCTCGAGGAAGAACCAGCGGCACTCGATGGGCGTGTCGATCACCTCGAGCGTCTTCGTCAACGACGCGACCCACATCGAGCTCGTCCGTTATCCCAAGGGCTCGGACATCATGTCGATGTTCGCCGGGCTGATGACCGACGGAGGGGGCAAGATCCCGAGGCCGCTCAGGGCCGTCGGCATGATCCTCCGCCACCCCTTGTGGTTCCTGAGGATCCGCATCCCCTTCGGCTGGGGCCGCAACAGCGTCATCCTGCTCGTCATGCAGACGCTCGACAACTATCTGACCGTGTCGAGGAAGCGCCGGTGGTGGGCCTTCTTCAGGAAAGGGCTGACCTCGAAGAACAGCGGGAAGAGGATCCCCACTTACATTCCAGAGGCCAACCAGGCCCTGCGCGGCATGGCCCGGCGGATGGACGCCATCCCCCAGAACGCCCTGACCGAGGTCCTGTTCAACATGCCCATGACGGCCCACATCCTGGGCGGCTGCATCATCGGGAAAGACAGGGAGCACGGGGTCATCGACGAGCGGCACCGTGTCTTCGGTTACGAGAACATGTACGTCGTCGACGGGTCGGCGGTCCCCGCCAACATGGGCGTCAACCCCTCGCTGACGATCACGGCCCTCGCCGAGCGGGCCATGAGCTTC
Source organism: uncultured Eubacteriales bacterium (assembly GCA_964423315.1). Lineage (GTDB taxonomy): Bacteria > Acidobacteriota > Aminicenantia > Aminicenantales > Saccharicenantaceae > RBG-16-66-30. Next base: position 176,588 of record CAYREO010000001.1, read on the forward strand.
GTCCCGCCCAAGGCCCCCTGACGCCGCGCGCTACTTCTCTTCGTACAGGGCGTAGACGAAGGGGTCGGTGCTCGTCGTCCAGCCGGAGACGACCCGCCGGCCGTCGCCCAGGAGCCAGGTGACCTGGTACTGGAAGCTCCTGTCGTTCTCCTGGTGGACGTACTCGTATTTCGTGAGCAGGGTCTCGGAGGGCAGGATCTTGACTTCGCCCGTCTTGTCGCGGTCGAAGACCCGGTTCTTGAAGGCCACCGTGATGAGCTTGATGTTGTGGGCCCGGACGTTGTCCTCGTCGGCGATGACGTCGACCTCCCGGTAGCGGTGCGGCGGGAAGAGGTTGACGGCGGCTTCCTCGGAGCGCGTCCATGCGCCGTCGACCTTGATGCCGCCGATGAAGCTCCAGGTCGTCTTGTATTCATAGTTCAGCCAGCTGGCCCCCTCGCCGAGGCGCGGGTAGACGAACGGCAGCATGTTGCCCTGCTCGGCGAAGGATTTGGCGTTGAAGATGACGTCGCGCGTCGTCGGCTCGCCCTGGACGTGGGCCTTGCGGAAGCTGACGGTGACGAAGTTGATGTACCGCTTGAAGGTGTCGAAATCCTCCCCGTCGAGGATGGCGTAGACGGTCCGGTCCTGGAGGTCGGGGTCGTCGAGATTGATGATGTCGTAGACCTTCTTGCTGCTCTTGAACTTGCGCAGGGTGTCGCCGATGCTCGCGTCCATGGGCCCGGTCTCGCGCTCCTGGCGGAGCCGCTTGGTCAGGTTGACCGTCCAATTGTCCGAGCGGGTGACGCTCTTCATCGTCGTGCTGACTCCGTAGGGCCGGTTCTGGGCCTGTTGCGACCCTTCCTGGCCGCCCTCACCCTCCTCCTGGCCTTCTCCGGGCAGCTCCATCTTGGTGTCGAACATCTCCCGCATGACCTGGTCGACGACCGTCTGGAGGATGGCTTCCATGTTCTGGTCCTCGCCGGTGACGTCGATGGTCACGGCGCCGGCCGACCGCAGGTCGTCGGAAATCTGGAGCTCCTCGCCCGTGCCCTTGTGGACGTACCAGGTCCAGATGCCGAACTTTTTCTTCTTGTAGATCTTCCACTTCCTGTACTGCTCGAAATAGGTCCGGACCTTGGACCAGGAGATGGTCGCGTTGGCCTGGTATTTCGGGGTCAGGCCCTCGTAGGTCATGTCGAAGCGGACGCTGACCGGGTAGGTCGGCTGGCGCAGGGCCTCCTCGAGGAAAGCCGCGCCCTCCGGGGTCACGGCGATGGACACCGAGACTTCCGACCCCGAGATCAGGGGGGCCTTGCCCTCGCCGAGGATCTTCCGAGTGAAGACGCCGCCCTCTCCGGCCGCGGCCGAGATGACGACGAACGTGCCCTTTTTGAAGACCACAGGCCCTTTGAGCTTGGCGCCCGGGACCTGCTTGGCCAGCTCGGCCCGGACCTTGGCCAGCTCCTGCTCCGTCAGGCCGTACTTGACGAAGAAGTGGAGGATCCCGCCCTTGGCGTCCTCCTTGCCGGCCTTCGTGTACTTGAGGAAGGTCAGCTTGGGGGTGCCGTCGGGCCAGAAGGCCAGGCGAGGCTGGTTGGGCATGTAGTAGTAGGCGCCGGCCTCGGCGTGGTCTTTGAAGAGCAGGGCTCCTGCGATCTGGAGGGGGGCTTGGTCGAGCTCGATCTCGGCGGCCAGGAACGCGGGCGCCGCGAGCACGGTGAGCGCGATCAATAGGGCTCCTATCGTTTCTCTCATGAGGACCTCCTTGTCGTTGTCATTGTCATCGTCATCGTCGTTCGCGGCCGGTCACCTTCTCGCGTAGACGGCGTAGATGAACGGGCTTTCCCGGCTCGCCCAGTCCGTCTCGACCTCGCGGCCGTCCGTCGTCAGCCAGATGACCTTGTAGCTGTATCGGGGGCTGCCCTCCTCGTGCATGTACGTATAGCGGGCCTGCAGCGGGTCCCCCTTGTCGTAGTCGATGATGACCTCTTTCTCGATCTCTTTACCGTAGATCTCGTGCCGGATCTGGACGGCCAGGGCCTTGACGTTGTTCTTCAGGATGTTGTCCTCGTCGACCGAGATCTCCAGCGTCCGGCGGCGCACCGGCGGCGCAAGCGTCAGCACCGAGTCCGACGTCTTCGTCCACTCGCCCTCCCACTCGATGCCCCCGAAAAAGCTCCATTTCGGCTTGTACTCGTAGGTCAGCCACTCCGTCGAGGCCTCGTTCAACCGCCCGTAGCGGAACGACAAGCGGTTCCCGCTCTGGGCGAACTGGTCGGCGAAGAACTTGACCTCGCCGGTCATCGGAGCCCCCGAGAACCGCTGCTTGCGGAACAGCACCGTGACCGTGTTGACGAAGTTCTTGAAGTCCTCCGCGTCCTGCCCGTCGAGAATGACCTCGACCGAGCGCTCCTGGAACGTCGGGTCGTCCAGGCTGACGATCGTGAAGAACCGCTTGTCCTCCCCGTACTTCTGGAACACCCCGCCGATGTTGCCGGCCATCGTGATGTCCCGGTCCTCCCGCAGCCGCTTGCGCATGTCGACCTCGTAGCGGCCCGACATCTTGACCCGCTTGAACGTGTAGCCCAGCGACACGCTGACAATGGGCTTGACCTCGGGCGCCGCGGCTGCGGGCGGTGTCGCGGGGGTCTGGGCCGCCGGCTTGGCCGGAGGGGTCTGGGCTGCGGGCGGGGTCGCGGCCCCCGCCTGTGCCGTTGTCTGTTGCTGGGCCTGGGCCGTCGCCGCGGCGGCGGCCTGGTCCTGGCCCGCCGGCGGCCTCGTCCCGCCCTCCGCTGGGCCCGGAGGCGCTGCCCCACGAAGAGCAAGGACCTGTTCCTGGGCTTGGACGCCAGTCGGAGGCCTCGTCGACGTCGGCGGGCCGGATGAGCCGGATTGTGTTTGCGCGGTCTGGCCCTGCTGCTGGGCCTGAACTTCCTGCCTTCGGGCCCGGCGGGCCTCCTCCGTCGATCGGACCGCCTGGTCAGTGACCGGCACCCTCGCATCCGCGGCGGGAGCTATAAGCGACTTGAGTTCCTCCAGGCCCCGCCTTGCATCATCGATATCTCTCTGGAAACGCTCTGGATTAGCGGAGCCAAGATTGATGAGGGCCTCGAGGCACCGAATGGCATTCTCATATTCCTGCTTGCTCCCTGACTGGTCCCCCATGGCCTTATAGCAGACGGCCATGTTCCAAGCCCAGATAGGATTTGGAGTATGGTCATAGAGCCACCTGAAGGCCAACAAAGCCTCAGCGTACTTTTCCCGTCTGAAAGAGGCTTCCCCATTCTCTATTGTTCTCCTGACTTGATCCTGATCGCTCACATAGGCCTGGGCGATGGCCCGTTGATCGGAATAGCCCGGAATTTCGGCGGCTTTCTCCAGGAAATCCCGGAAATATTGAAGTGCCCGATCGTGTTCGAAAAGGCAGAAGGCCTCCGTGAGACCCATTTCATAGAGATAGTGAGGGTCTGGGCAGGCGTTATAAGCCTGCTGATACAAGTTGTTGGATTCGGCGTATCTCCTTTCATGCAATAAGGAGATAGCGCTCCTCGCCAGCGCGGCGGCATTCTGGCGGCTCCGCTCATCGCAGGGAAAGCCTGCGGCCCGTTGAGTCTGGGCCTGTTCTTGGTCCCAGAGCGGGCCGCCGCGGAGGCGTTCGCCGGAGGCCCGGACGAAGTTCGCCAGCACATCGTACGACCAGGCCGGAGGGCCGAGCGCCGCCGCGGCCATCGGCGCCTTGACCGGCGGCGACGGCGCCCCGCCGCCCGTCGGCACCGGCTCGCACATCATGTTCAGAATGTGCGTATAGACCGTGTCCAGCATCTTCTGCATGTTCTCGTTCTCGCCCACCACGTCCAGCTGGATCACGCCCCTCTGCCGCAGCTCGTCCAGGATGGCCTGCATCTCCGCCTTCAGCTTGACGACCTTGATCGTCCCCTCCGCCGCCACCCGAACGTCGTGGTGCGTGTAGACCTTGTCCCAGTCGACCTTCAGCTTGGCCTGGAACGCCGGCGTCACCCCCGTGAACTTCAGCGCGAACAGCACCGACACGTCCGAGGTCGGGTTCTTGAACGACTCCCACAGCAGCGACGCCCCCTCCTCCGTCAGGGCGATCGACACCGCCGCCTTCTGGCCCGGCAGCACGGGCGCCTTGCCCTCCCCGACGATCCGCCGATTGAACAGGCCGCCCTCCCCCGCCGTCGCCGAAACGACCTGGAACGTCCCCTCCTTGAACGGCACCGGCCCCGCGATCCGGGCCTGCGGGTCGGTCGCCTTGAGGGCCGACTCCGCCGCGCTCAGCTCCCCGCTCGTATACCCCCAGGTCACCAGAAAATGAACGACGCCCCCTTTGGTCTCGCCCCCCGTCTTCGTGTACTTGATGAACGTGAACTCCGGCGTCCCGTCCCGCTTGGCCGCCAGCCGCGGGGCGTCCGGGACGTAATAGTACCGGTGCGGGTCCGCATGGTCCCGATAGAACACGAACCGCCCCGCCTGGACCACCTCGTCCAGGGCGACTTCGGCGAACGCCAGGGCCGCCGCGGCGAAAAGGACCGCCGCGAGAACGGTCTTGAGCTTGACACTCCTCTTCATCGCAGACCTCCTTGGGCGGGAACGTTCCGGCTCCCGTCATGGATAGAGATATCGTACGTGGACAGGTCGAGGAACATGTCGTCGCTCTCCTTCCACTCGCTTCTCTCCGACCTCCCGTCCTTGAGGACCCGGGTCAGGCGATAGCGGTATTGGCCGCCTTTGGCCTCGGGGATGTCGAACTCGAGATCCACCTGAGGCTCCGAATCGGCCGTGAAAGAGACCGTCTTGAAGTCCCGCTGCCTGCGGGCCGTCAGGATCTCGATCTCGGCGGTGACCTTGGAGACGTCGCCGCTCGTGCCGTTGACGAAATCGAAGCAGAGGACGCTCATCCGCCGGTAGTTGAAGGCGATCTTGCCGGCCAGGTTGACGAGCTTGAAGAGACCGGGATCGGCCGCCATGGACACGGGCACGCCCAGCGACAGCCGGCCGTCCCGGGAGCCGGGCTTGAGCTTGCCCTCGTCGTCGAGCTCGTACCCGCCGTAGCCGAACTCGCAATCGACGCTCAGGCCGGCCGCCTTGTCGTCCTCGAAGACGGACCACAGATAGGAGGCCGATTCCCGCTTGAGCGGCAGCGTGAAGCTCTTTTGGGTCCATAGGACCTTTTTGCGGGCCAGGTCCTCCCGGCCGGCGTCCCGCGGCTCGCCTTCGATGGGATGATATCCGAGGACGCAGGTCATGGTCTCGATGGGCACGGGCCGGAACTCATAAGAGGGCCCTTTCAGGGATTTGAGGGTCTCGGTCTCGTCCTTGAACTCGACCGTCAGCGTCAGGACGCCGCCGGCCAGCGTCTGCGATCCGTGGGGATCGTCGGGTTTGACATAGACGTACTTGTAAAAGAAGAACTGCGGCGAGCCGAAGGCCCGGCTCAGGGCGAGTTCGCTCGGGACATAATGGATGATCCTCGGGTCCCGGTGGTCGGGGTAGATGAGGATCCTTCCCCCGACCGTTTCCGGTCTCGTCAGGAGCGGATCGGCCGAAAGGCCGGCGCCGGCCAGCACGGCCAGCAGCCCGATGACGACTCCCGCCCGTCCCATCGCTCACTTCTTCTCGTAGTAGGCGTAGACGAAGGGGTCAGTCGCCCGGGCCCAGCCGGAGGAGACGCGGGTGTTGTCCCGGAAGAGCCAAGTGATGTTGTACTCGTATTCGAGGTTGTTCGGCTCATGGAAATAGACGTAGTTGATGTTCAGAGGATCGCCCTTGCGGAGGACGACCTCTTTCTGGAGCTGGCGGCCGAAGTTTTTGTGCCGGAACTGGACGGCGATGCGGATGACGCCGTTGGCGTTCATGTTCTCCTCTTCGGCCAAAACCTCGATGTAGCGGTACCGGTGCGGCGGGGACAGCGTGATGACGGGCTGGGAGGTCGTCCGCCATTCGCCGCCGACCTCCAGACCGCCGATGTAGCTCCACAAGGGCTTGTACTGGTACTCCAGCCATTTCTCCGTCGAGTCGCCCTTGCGCCGGTATTTCCATGACAGCCTGTTCCCGCTCTGGCCGAACTTCGTCTTGTCGAAGATGAGGTCCTCGGTGACGGACTTCATGTCGGCGTCCTCGTAGTCCTTCTTGAAGGTCACACCGGCGAAGTTGACGAACTGCTTGAAGGTCTCTACGTCCTCGCCGTCGAGGATGACGTTGACCGTGCGTTCCTCGAAGGTCGGGTCGTCCAGGTCGACGACGGCGAACAGGTCGCGGTTATTGCCATGGCTCCGATGGAGGTTCCCGATATTGCCGGTCAGGGGGATCTCCCGCTGGTCCCTCTTGCGGCGGGTCAGGTCGACCGTGTATTGGCCGGTCATCTTGACCGTCTTTTGGTAGAAGCCGAAATGGGCCGCGCCGAAGAGCTTGCCCAGCCAGTTGCTGCCGGTCGAGGCCTGGGACTTGCCGATGTCCTCGGCCGGAACGGGCTTGGCCTCGAACATCATCCGGGTGATGGTGTTGTAGGCCGTGTCGAGGAGCTCGTCCATCTTGGCGTCCTCGCCCAGGACGTCGAGCTTGATGACCCCCTGCTCGCGCAGCTCGGCGTAGATCTTCTGGATCTGGGCGCTGACCAGGAAGTTCCCGACCGAGGCCTTGAACTCCTTGTGCTCGTAGACCTTGTCCCAATCGACCGTCAGGATGGCCCGGTAGGCGGGCGTCAGCCCCTGGTAGGTCATGACGAACTGGACCGAGACGTCCGAGGTCGGCTGCCGGAAGGACTCCATGAGCAGGGTCGAGCCCTCCTCGGTCAGGGCGATGGACACGGCCGCTTCCGTGCCGGCCAAGAGCGGGGCCTTGCCGGTGCCGGCGACCTTGCGGGCGAAGACCCCGCCCTCGCCGGCCGAGGCCGAGATGATGTGGAAGTCGCCCTTGACGAACATCACCGGCCCGAGGATCTTCCCGTCCCTGTCGATCCGGGCCAGCTCGCGTTCGGCCTGGCTGATCTCCTCCTTCGTCAGCCCGAACGTGCACAGGAAATGAAGGATGCCGCCCGTGATCTCCTTGCCCGTCCGGACGTACTGGATGAAGCTGAACTTGGGGGTTCCGTCCGGCCAGGTCGAGATCCGGGGGGCGAGCGGCATATAGTGGTAGCCGTGCTCGTCGGCGTGGTCCCGGAAGAGGAGCACGCTGCCGGCCTGGATGGGCTCGGCGTCGAGCAGGACCTCGGCCCCGGCCCAGGGAGCCGCGAAGGCCAAGGCCAGGGCGATCCCTCCGAAGAGTGTCAGATGCGAACGCATGGGGACCTCCTTGTCAGTCCATGTTCCCGATGACCTTGGCGACGTGGAACGTTCCCAGGGTCAGGTCCAGGGAATCCGAGACCTTTTCCCAAGCTTCGGACTCGGCGGACTGGCCCGTCTTGAGGATGACCTTGATCTTGTAATCGAACGACAGGGTCTCGCCGCTCGACCTCGGCAGATAGACGACGACGTCCTCCCGGAGCTTGTCCCTCGACAGGTCCACGGCCGCCATCAGCCCGTCCCGGGCCTGGGCGCTGAGGTAGGGCGAGCGGATCTCGACGTGGATCTTCTCGACCTCAAGCGGGGTCTCATAAGCCGCCGGGTCGAAGACGCTGGCCAGGGCCTCGACGTTGACCTTCCGCATCCGCTCGATGTAGGAGACGACCTCGATCTTCTCCCAGACCTCGTCCAGGCATTCCTGGCACTCGAAGTCGGGAACGACCTCCATCCAGTAGCTGCGGGCCCTCGACTTGAAGAACTCGTCGACCTTGGGATCGATCGTCTCCCCTTTTTCGGGGACCTCAAGCCCCGTGCGCTCCGCCACTTCATCCTTCAGCTTTTCCAGGGCCTTCTTGAGGAGGGGGCTCGCCGGCTTGTCGTCGGACTTCGATGCCGGAAGCGAACTGGCCATCTGGGCGGCGAGAAGCGGCTGAGGCGTGAGCTTGACCGTCACGGCTCCCGTGCCCTTGGCCGGCAGGACGGTCTCGCCGATCGGTCTGAGGTCCTTGTAGACCTCATCCCCGTTCGGCAGACGGAACCGGAAGCTCACCGAGTTGACCTTGAGGGGGAAGGCCGACAGGTTCTGGATGTTGTGAAGGGTCAGCAGGGAGTCGGACCTCTTGTAGGAGAAGCTCAGGCTTCCCAGGTCAGAGTACATCCGGCCGGTGGCGTATTTCAGGCCGACCTTGATGGGGACCTCGCGCTCGACCTCGCCCGTCTTGATGCGCATGCCCGCGGTCAGCCCCTCGCGCTCGAGGAGGGGCTTCAGCTGGGCCAGGGTCTCCGGCGTCATGCTGATATTGACGGGAAGCTCGCTCTCCAGGGAGCCGAAGGTCGGGATGCGGATGTTCTCGATCTGCCAGTCCTCCCAGCCTTTCATGTCGATGATGTTGGCCTCGTCGTAGGGCATCGGCTTGAGCACGGCCTGGGAGCCTTTGGTTTTCTTGAGGGCCTCGTCGAGGATCCGGACGTCCGCCGGATCGATGTTGGCCTGCAACGTCAGGGTCGTCCGGATCTTCTGGTCCTGGGTCCAGACGGCGCTGACCCGGTAGTTCCCGGAAGCGGGTTCGCGGACGAGGTTGATCTCGCGCGGCAGATAATAATAGGTGTTGGGCCGCTCGTTGTCCTTCCAGATGCGGTCGAGGATGGTCAGGGGCTCCTCGACGGACAGGGAGCCGGCGTCCTCGACCTTGTGCTTCGGGGGGGCCGTGCCCACCGGGAGGAGGGTCACCCTTTTGATGACCGCCGGCTTGAAGGCCTGGACCATCGGGGCGGTCGGCGGAGGAGCGGCGACCTGGGCCGCCGGCATCGTCTTGACGGCCGCGACTTTCATGGCCTGGATGGCGAGCTCCTGGGTGATGGCCGCCGAGGCCCAGACGGCCCAGTCCTGGCGGGCTGTCGCGCCGGCGTGGACCTCGAAGCGGAAGGTCACGGTCTTGCCGGCATAGGGGGCGAGGTCGGCCGTGAGCTCGTCCAGGACGCCGTCGTGGCGGGCGGTCTTGGTCGCCAACCGTTGGAGCGCTCCTGTCGTCTGGTCGAAGACGTGGACAGCGAAGGTTGCGCCGTCGGTGGCCGTGGCGTTCTTGAGAAAACCGACCAGGGCGACGAACTTGGCCCCGGCCGGAATCTGAACGTTCGAGAAGACCCCGAAAATCGTCCCCCCGCTCTTCCACTCGGGATGGGACTGGAGGACAAGGGAATAGGTCTTGCCGTCCTCGAGGACAGCATTTTTCAGGTGGCGGGCGAAGCCTCGGGCGTCGTTGTCCGGACCGTTCCAGGGCAATTCGCCCGGGGAGGCCAGGACCCTCGCCCATTTGGCTTCGGGCGCCTTTAGGACGAAATCATAGACGACGGCGCCCGGCAGAGACGCGGCGACGGCCAGGATCATGCCGGCCAGGACGGCGATCCGCGCGCGCCTCCGGAATCGGGAATGCGAAGTCTTCATCGGGTCCTCCTTCGGATTTCTCGAGAGGGGCTCCGGGACGGAGATGTCCTCATGATTCAGTTGATTTAGTCGCGCGGAAGGGCGGCCGGAAGGTGTTTTTCCCCTCATGTGGTCCTTTGGGGATTATAGGCCCGCCCGGAAAGGCTTGTCAACGCCCGTTATGGTCCCTGTCCCGGCCCTTCGGGCACGCGAGAAAAAGGGGAGGAGGGGCGCCCCCCGCGGCGCCCCTCGCTCCGGAACTGAAGAAGGAGGGTTATGGAAGGGTTATAAGAGAAAGGGGGCTTGAGAATACACCTCGAGGGAAGCGGTCTTGGGATCTATTCTCTCTCGCAGCGGATCTATGTATCATGCCGGCCCTCGAGGTGTCATCGCCGATGCCTGCCATCGTTCGCTCTCGATCATCCCGTTAAATAAGCAGCATAAATCGTGCCAAACCCGGACAGCTATTTTTCCTTGAGTCGGAGGGCTGAGAGAGGAAAATCCCTTACGGACCTGTAAATTTCGTTTACGAGAGCTCCCGGTTCAGGTTTTCCGGGACATGAGCGTCTTGACGCCGTCGACGACCATGTCCACCTCATTGGTCGAGACGTAGATGGGCGTCGAGACCCGGACCCCGTATGTCCCCGCTTGCCTGTTGCCGGTCGTCCGCACGACGAGGTTGTGCTTCTCGCGGAGGTAATCGACGAGCTTGGCCGGATCGGCCCCGGTCATCGAGAAGGCGGTCAGGCCGGCGCTGAGATAGGGGTCGATCGGAGTATGCACCTTGACGCCCGGGATCTTGGCCAGCTCCTGTTTCAGTCGGCCGGCCAGGACCTTGATCCGCTTCTCGATGCGCGTCCGTCCGATGCGGTTCTGGAAGTTCATGGCCTCGTCGAGGGCGAACACAAAGGCGTCCGACCGCTGCCCCTGCGGGTCAAGCTTGGCGGCCCCATTGGCCGTGTCCCACCCGGAGGAGACGATGGTCGGCCAGACCTTGTCCAGGGCCTCCTTCCTCACATAGAGCAGCCCGATGCCGGTCGGGGCCCCGAGCCACTTGTAAGGGCTGGACATGAAGAAATCGACGCCCGCGGCCTTCATGTCGAGGTCCAGCATGCCGATCCCGTGGGCGCTGTCGGCCAGAATGAGCAGCCCGCGGTCATGGGCGAGCGCGCTGAGCTCCTTGAGAGGCATGATGAGGCCGGTGATGAAGACGGTATGGCTGATGGAGATGATCCTCGTCCTCGGCGTGATGGCGGCCTCGAAAGCGGCCACGATCTCGTCGGTCGACTTGGGGAAGAGCGGCATCGGGACCTCGACGATCTTGATCCCGGCCCTCTTCTCCTTCAGGCGCCAGGGGTTGATGTGCCCGGGGTGCTCGAGGCTGGTGACGAGGACCTCGTCGCCCTCCTTCATGTCGAGCCCGTTGACGATGATGTTGACCCCTTCGGTCGTGTTGGTCGTCAGCGACACCTCGTCGGGGGAGGCGTGGATGAAGGCGGCCAGCTTGGCCCGGACGGCCTCTTTGAACGTCGGCAGGTAGTTGTAGCCGTCGTAAGGATTGGCCATCTGGACCCGGAAATATCGGACGAGGGTGTTGAAGACGGGCTTGGGCATGGGCCCCAGCGTCCCGTTGTTCATCATGATGAACCGGTCCTCGAACTCGAACAGCTTCCGGATCTCCTCCCAATAGACGCCGTCGGGCGCCTCGTCGTCCAGGTACTTCTGGTTCAGCGCGGTGATGCGCTGGGCGACGCCCGCGTTGAGCGCGTCGAGGGCGGACACGGACAGGGCCGAGCCGGCCAGGAGAGACTTGAGGAAACCGCGGCGGCCGAGGCCTTCGGGACGGATCATGGACGGACCTCCTTGACGGATTCGATGTAATCTCATTGTAGAAAGGATGCCGCCGGGAAGTCAAACGGAATGGCGGCGGGCCGCGGGGGCCGGGATCAGGAGGCCGTTTCGACGGCGTCCTTGGCGGCGAGGGCCCGGTCGATGGACAGGTTGAGGGCGTCGAGGTCGAGCGGCTTGACGAAGAAATGGCTGATCGAGAACCGGCTCATGTCCTCGACCCTGACGAGGTCCGGGTGGGCGGAGATGAGCATGGCCTCGCCCTCGAACCCCGAGGCCCGGAGCGTCTTGATGAGCTCCAGGCCGTTGCCGTCCGGCAGCTTGAAATCGGCGATGACCAGGTCCGCGGCCAGCGTCCGGAGCCGGGCCACGGCCTCCCGCGAGTCCTTGGCGGAATAGACCTTGTATCTCTTGCCGAGCAGAAGGTCGAACGTCTTCCTTATGGTCTTGTCGTCGTCCACGACGACGATCTTCTTGACGGCCATGATCATTACCTCACGACATCCGTTCGACCTTTATTCTGCAGGTTTCATGCCAATCCGGGGGCGGACTTTTTCAGGGGAGAACGGGTCCCGAGGCGCGGGGCCCGGGGGAAGCGGCCTAAGATAGTTTACAGGGAGGCAAGGAGGTTTACGCGCCGGTCGGCCGCCGGGCGTCCCCGACCTCGAGACCATACTCTTTGATCTTTTTATCGAGCGTCGGCCGGCTGATGCCGAGGATCTGGCTGGCCCGGGTCTTGCTTCCTTGGACGGAGCTCAGGACATGCTGGATGTAATCCCGCTCGATCCGATCCAGGGAGACCAGTGTGTCGGGAAAGGGATGCTTCTCCTCGACCTCGAGAGGCAGGTTCTCCTTGAGGACGAGGTCGCCCTTGGCCAGGATGACGGCCCGGGTCAGGGCGTTCTCGAGCTCCCGGACGTTCCCTTTCCAGGGAAGCTCGGTCAGGGTCTTCATGACTTCGGGAGAGACCTTGCGGACGCTGCGCCGGAGCTCCCTGTTGATCTTATCCAACAGATAGGCGACCAGCTCGGGGATGTCCTCCCGCCTGTCGCGCAGCGGCGGGAGATGGATCTCGACGACCTTGAGACGGTAATAGAGGTCCTCGCGGAACCGGCCCTTGTCGATGAGCGCCTTGAGGTTCTGGTTCGTGGCGGCGATGATCCGGGCCTCGGTCTTGAGGACCTTCTCCCCGCCAACCTTCATGAAATCCCGGTTCTCGATGACCCGCAGGAGCTTGGACTGGAGGTTCGGGGACACGTCGCCGACCTCGTCGAGGAACAGGGTCCCCTTGCCGGCGATCTCGAACTTGCCCTTCGTCTCGCAGTGCGCGTCCGTGAAAGCGCCCTTGACATGGCCGAAGAGCTCGCTCTCGAGGAGGGTATCGGAGATCGCCGAACAGTTGATGACGATGAACGGCTCGTCCCGCCAGGGGCTGTTGTAGTGGATGGCCTTGGCCACGAGCTCCTTGCCCGTCCCGCTCTCGCCCTGGATGAGGACGTTCGTCCGGGTGTTGGCGACCGACCCGATGAGCTTGAAGACGTTCCTCATCTCGGGCGAGCGGCCGATGATGTTGTCGATGGTGTACTCCTTTTGCCGCTCCTCGACGAGGTAGCTGACCTTCTCCTCGAGGGCCCGGACCTGGAAGGCCTTATCGATGGCCAGGTCGAGCTCGACGGCGTCGAGCGGCTTGACGAGGTATTCGAAGGCCCCGAGCTTGACGGCCTCGACGGTCGTCTTCATGTCGTCGAAGGCCGTCATGACGATGATGACGGCCCGGCGGTCCTTCTCCCGGATCCGGCGGAGGACCTCGAGACCGTCCGTGTCGGGCAGGCGGACGTCGAGAAGGACGATGTCGGGCCCGGTCTCGGCGAACATCCGGACCCCGTCCTCTCCGGTCCCGGCGGCGGCGACCTCGAAGCCGAGCTTCCCGAGCTGGGACATCAGGGTCTTGCGGACGAGAGCGTCGTCCTCGATGATCAGGATGGATCTCATGTCCCCTCCTCGGCCGGGACCCGGATGTCGAAGCAGGCTCCCGGCCCGCCGTCCGGGTCGACCCGGATCGAGCCGTTGTGCTGTTCGATGATCTTGCGGGCGTTGGCCAAGCCCAGGCCGAAGCCGGCCGGCCGGGTCGTGAAGAACGGCTCGAAGATCGTCTCCCGGTCCCGTTCGGGGACCCCGGGGCCGTCGTCGGCGATCCGGACCCGGACCTTCTTCCTCCCCTCGTCCTCGACGGCGTCGATGGAGATCACGACGCGCCCGCCTTCGCCGAGGGCTTCCTGGGCGTTGCGCAGGACGTTGAGGAACACCTGCCGCATCTTGTCCCCGTCGACGAGAACGGCGGGCAGATCCGGGGCGTAGTTCCTTTCGACGCGGATCGCCTTTTGGGATAGGGCCGCCTGCAGCATCTTGAGGGCCTCATCGACGATCTGGTCGATCGGGAATCGATCGAGGGCCAGGTCGGCGACGCGCGTGTACTGGAGCAGCTCCTTGATGAATCGCTCGATCTGGTCGATGCCCTCGAGCGAGAGCTCGAGGTGCTCCAGGACCGCGGGGCCGAGCGATCCGTCCCCGGCCAGCTTCTGGACGTTCAGCTTGACCGAAGTCAAGGGGTTGCGGATCTCATGGGCGATGGTCGCCGCCAGCCGGCCGATCGAAGCCAGCTTCTCGGCCTGGACGAGCTTGCGGTTGGCGGCCTCCATGCGCTGCCGGGCCTGGAGAAGCTGGGTCGTCATCTCGTTGAAGCTCCGTCCGAGCTCGCCGATCTCGTCCTTCGAGGACATCGGGATGACCCGCGAGAAATCCCCCTTGGCGATCCGGACCGTCCCGTCGACGAGCCGGTGGATGGGCCTGGTGATCATCCGGGCCAGGAATATCGTGCCGAGGACCCCGAGGAACAGGCCGCCGACCCCGATGAGGGTCAGGACCATTGAGCTCCGGCGCACCTTTCCGTACATCTGCTCGAGAGAATGACCGAGCTTGACCGCCGCCCACATCGTGTCGGAATCGGGGGGGAAGATCGGGATCTCGACCTCGAGGACCCTCATCGACCGGTCGCCGAGACGGATCCGTTTTTCCTCGAATTCCACCTCGCCGCGCATGGCGCTTTGAGAGTCGAACCGGCTGACCTTGGAGATCGCCGGATGGTCACGGATGGACACGTTGGCGGCGAAAGGCCGGCCCTCTTTGTCGTAGAAGACGATGTACGGCAGCCCCTCATGGACATGCGCATCGACATACTCCTGGACCGCGCTCTGGTCCGAGAGGCTGATGCGGGGCAAGTTGATCTCGGCCATATGCTCGGCCTGGAGCCGGGCCCGGGCCCGGGTCTCCTCCAGAAGGGTCCGGGCTTCCATTCTTTGGATGACGAAAAGAACCGCCCCGAAAAGGACGCAGAGGAGCGAGGTGATCCAGAAAACGAGCCGGGTCGCGATCGAGATCTTGAACTTCAACGCACCCCCCCTTCATTCCTCCAGCCAGATCTCCCTGGTGTCCAGGAACATGAACCCGATGGCCGGCAGCTTGGCCCCCCGGACCCGCGGAAGAAGGGCCACCCGGATGATCTCCGAGAAGAGAGGGATCGCGGGCGATTCCTCGAACAGGACCTTCTCGGCCTGTCTGAACAGAGAGGTCCGCTTCTCCCAGCTCCGTTCGACCTCGGACTGTTCGAGCAGGCCGTCGAGGCGCGGGTTCGAGTAGCGGGAACTGAGCTCGTTGATGACGGATCGGGAGTGGAAGAGAGGGACAAGGATGTTCTCGGGGTCCGGGAAATCCATGCCGTATTCGAGCAGCTTCAGGTACGGCGAGCGGACGCCCCGGATGTCCTCGGGCTTTTTCAGATATCTCGTCGCCAGCCCGATGCCGATCGTCTTGAGCTGGCGCTCCATCTCGCTCGCGAGCCGCGCGTGCGTCTCTTGCCGGGGAGAAGGAAGCAGGAGCGTCAGGTCCAGTTTCTTGATCCCGCTTTCGGGGAGAAGGCGGTCGAGGAGCATCCTGGCCCTCTCGGGGTCGTATTGAGGATCGAGGGCGCGCGGGAAGAAGCCGGGCAGGCGGGGCGGGACGAAGTTGTCCAGGACTTTGGCGCCGGAGGCCGGCGTGGAGCAGGCCTCCGCCAGGCGGGTCCGGTCGAGGGCCAGAGCCAAGGCCCGGCGGACCTCGGGCCGGTTAAGGGGCGGGATCTCGCAGCTCAAGGCCAGGAAGGCCGTTCTCAGCGTTTCGTTCTCCAGGACTTGATAGCCTCTCACGAGCATCCTCTCGGAGGTCACCGAGATGAGATGGACATCGCCCTGTTCGAACTGCTCCTCCGTGAAGTGCGGGCTGTATTCGAGGGCCACGAGATAGGGCTTCTTGCCGAAGTAGGCCGGGTTGCGGACGAGCCGGACGCCCAGGACGTCGAGCCGGGGGCTCCGGACCCACTGGTCGAACTTGAAGGGCCCCGTCCCCACGGGCTTCTGGAAGAATCCCCGGCCTTGGGATGCCAGGAGGTCCTTGGGAAGGACCTTGCAATAATACATGCCGAGGAGATGGAGGCCGGACACGAAGGGCCGCGTCCACTGGATCTCGAAGGTCGTCTCGTTCAGGACCTTGAATCCCGAGACCTCATCCGCCGCGCCGCGACGGTATTCCTCGGCTCCCACGACCTTGCGTGTGAATTGCTCATAGGCGGTGCTCCCCGGCCGGTCCTGGACGAGCCTTTCCAGGGAGAACTTGACGTCCTCGGCGGTCAGGGGGCGCCCGTTATGGAAGGTGACGCCCTTCCGGAGGAAGAACGTGATGCGCCTTCCGTCCTCCGAGATCGTCCAGTATTCCGCGAGCGCGGGAATGGGCGTGAACCTGTCGTCGAACCGGACGAGGCCGTCGTAGAGCTGCTCGCAGACGAAATAGTGGGCCGGCCCGGCCGGGTCGAAAATGGGATTGAAGGGCAGAAGGAAACCCTTGACCCGCAGGGTGCCGCCCGGCTTCGGGCGGGACTCCGGTTTCTTTTGAACGAGGGGGCCGGCGAGGCCCGCCAGGGAGACGAGGACGGCGAGGCCGGCGACGAGGGCGGGCCGGCTCGGTCGTCTTCGCGGCGGGGTCATGGGATCGCTTTCATCATAGCGAAATCCCCGAAAAAATGCACCTCGACGGACCGGGCGGGCGGCCCGGAGCGGGATTATTTCCCGGCCAGATCGAGGACCTTCTGGAAGACGCGGAAGAAGTTGCCGCCCCAGATCTTCTCGATCTCCCGGTCGGTGTAGCCGCGGCGGATGAGCTCCTCGGTGACATGGATCATGCCGCTGACGTCGTCGCAGCCGATGACCCCTCCCCCGCCGTCGAAGTCGGTCCCGATGCCCACATGGTCCACACCGACGACCTTCTTGACGTGGTCGATGTGATCGACGAGATCGGCCACGGTGGCCCGGTCCGGCGGGAATTCCCGATCGACGGCTTCTCTTTCGGCCCTGGCCTGGGCTCTCAGACCCTCGTCCTGGATGGCCCGGAGAGGTCCGTACTTGGCCTCGAGGGCCTTGAGGGCCGCCTCGCGTTCGGGGCTGGAGACGGGGGTCTTCACATAGGCGGAGAGGAAGCAGATCTGGATGACGCCTCCGTTGCGGGCCAGGGCGCGGAGCATATCGTCCGACAGATTGCGGGGGTTGTCGCAGACGGCCCGGGCGCTCGAGTGCGAGGCGATGATGGGCGCCTTGGTCGCGGCCAGGACGTCATAGAACGACTTGTCGGACGCATGGGAGATGTCGATCATCATGCCGATCCGGTTGCATTCCGCGATGACCTTCCGGCCGAAGTCGCTCAGGCCGTTGTCCTCGGGGTCGCGGCGGTCCGTGGACGAGTCGCAGATGTCGTTGTCCGAGGAATGGCAGAGCGTGATGTAACGGACGCCCCGGCCGAAAAAGTCCTCGACGAGCGAGGCGTCCAGGCCCAGCGGGTAGCCGTTCTCCATGCCGATGAAGGCCGAGAGCCGTCCTTCTTTCTTGAAGCGCCGGGCCTCGTCGGGGGTGAGGGCCAGACCGATCAGGGACGAGTATTCCTCCGTCATCTTGTGAACGGCCTCGATGGCCTGGATCGCCCGCTCTTTAGCCCGAGTGTAGCCTTCCTCGGTCCGGGGCCCCTGGCCGACGAAGGCGGCGAAGAACTCGGCGTCGAGGCCGCCCTCCTTCATCCGCGGCAGATCGATCTTGCCGCTCCCGCGCTCGCTCGGATCGTGGCGGTCGCCGATCTTCCAGTCCGTGCGCATCAGATTGAAGGGCGTGTCGCAGTGGGTGTCGACGGTCAGGATCCTCCGGTGCAGGTCTCGGGCCCTCTCCTCGACGCTTCGCGGCGCCGGGCGGCATCCGGCCCACAGCAAACCGAGGCCGACGAACGCGGCCGTGAAAATCCTCGAGGCTCTTGAACGGGTCATAGCAGCTCCTTTCTCTTCAGGACGTACTCACCGCCGGGGACGTTCCCTCCCGGCCGCCGGAAATCGACGACGGCGTAGCCCGCCGCCAAGAGCGTGGTGAACGTGCGGCGCGTGGCCGATCTCCAGTCGAAGGGGATCCGACGGATCTCCGGGTCGTCGATATCCGTTTCCCGGAGCATGAGGTAAAAGTCGGCTGGGATGCGGACGAGGACGGTCCCTTCGGGACGATCGGGCTCGACGGCCTCGACAACCTCGAGCTCGACCTCGGCCGTCCGGCCCTTGATCCTGCGGACGGCTGTCCGGATAGGCCGCCCGGCATCAGAGGGGATGGTCTCAGGGGCACGAGACCGTCCCGGCGCCCAATGGTTGAGGTCCCAGCTCATCAAGAACCGGTCCGTGGGCACATCGAGCCGGTTGAGATGCCCGCCGTACTCGCCGTAGGTCGCGACGCGATATTCGAGGACGCCCATCCCGAAATGGCGGACGTTACGATGGGCGTTGACGGCCGTCAGGGGGTCGTAGGTGCAGATGATGGTCCCGACGCCGAGAAGATCGCGGACGGCCTCGCCTTGGAACTCTTTGAGCCGGACACCCAAGCCCAATCCCTGAAAGCCCCGGCGAACGGCGGCGAACTGCGAGTAGAAGCGCAGGTTGGCGGGATCGCGGAAAGCGATCTCCTTGTCGCGGACGCCGGTGAAGCCGTAGCAGAACGCCGCGAGGTGGTCGTAATCGGTCGGGAAGGCGCCCCTTGCGCCGGAGGCGAAGGCCCCGATGAACAGGCTGCCCCCTTCGTGGAAGAAATTCTCGCACATCATGTTCCGGGTCCCGGACATATGGTCCTCGGGAAAGCCCCAGACGTCCTCGCGGAGCTCCTCGTACATCCGGTAGTCCTGAGCGTGGCAGGAGGTCTCGACACGGAACAGGAAGCTCCGGCCGCCGGCGTCGATGATCCTTTCCAGCTCTTTCACGGCACGGCTTCGAAGAGCTTCATTTCCGATTCGGTCTTGGTCACCGTCCGGACCTGGATGCCGCGGGCGGCCTGGTCGAATCCGCCGCGGCCGTTGATCAGGTCGCGGGCCGCGGCGAGCCAGGCGTCGATGCCCGGGAAATCCGGATGGTGCCGGCTGTTGTTGTCGATCGGATGGAGGATGTGCTTGGCGGTCCAGAAATCGAGGGCCACCGGGTCCTGGCTGGCGACGATCTGGTTGGACCGGAAAGTCGTCGAGGCCGGGGTGCCGGTCAAGGAGCCGTGGGAGACCCAGATGGCGTCCACGATGTTCAGGACAGGGGTGTGGACGGAGACCATCATCTTGCCGCACGTCTCGCCGAGGCCGGCGTAGTGCCGGAACCCCGACTGGCCGTCGGCCATCGAGACGATGCCGTAGACATGCTTGAGCGCGGCGGTGATCTCGGAGCCGCCCGTGTCGTGGTGCTTGAGCACGGGGATGTTGATCAGCTTGAGGTTGGGGTCGTGGGACGTTCCGTTCCAGATCCCTTCTTTCAGCTCGACGCGCCGGCCGCCGGCCGTCGTGAAGCAGGGATAGGAGACGTTCTCGTATCTCCGATATCCGTTGGTCACATGATCGTCGGCGGTGATGAAGGTGCTCCGGACCGGGTCGAGAAGGAAGGTCGAAACCCGCGGGTCCTGGAAGAGGCTGTTGACGAGCCAGAGAAAGGAATGGCTTTCGTTCTGGGCGTTGGCGTGGACCTCGGTGTTCCCGCCGTAGGACGCGGATGTATCGCAGTTGAGGCTGCCCCGGCCCTGGCCGTTCTCGAAGATGACGACCTCCCCAAGGAAGCCGTCGGGGTGCTCAAGGACCCGTTGGACCAGACCCCGGACGAGGTCGCTGTTCGTGCAGCCCCGGTATTTCCATTGGGCGTTGACCTTGAGAAGGACGACGTCGGCGGGGGCGATCAAGCCCTGAGGGCCTTTGTTGACGCCGCTCAGAGGGGAGCGGTAGAATTTCAGGCCGTTCTCGCCCATGAGCCGGATCAGGGCGTCCACGCCGAGATGATGGTTCCCTCCGGTCACGGCGTCGTCCTGGATCTGACTGATGCGGAAGATCGGGCTCGAGGCGGAGGCCGGAGGAGGGCCGTCGGGCGGGGGGACGTTTTCGCATCCGACGAAAGGAAGGGTCGCGGCCCCGGCCAAGGTTGCCTTGACGAAATCCCGTCGTTTCATGGTCTCTCCTCGCTCCCGAAGGGACAGGTTCGATTGTAACAGATTCCCCTCTGCGGGTCATTCCTGATCCGCGAAGCCGATTTCTCCCGGAGGCGGCCGCTTTTGACAGCCCTCGTCGCTCATGCTATACATGGATTGGAATCTTCATCCGATCGGGACCGTTATTCCCATGAACCGGTTTTGCCGCGAGAACGAACGGGTCGCCTGCCTCGTCAATCCCCGGGCGGCCAATTCCAAATGGTTGAGGCGGAAGTTCCTGCGGGCCTACCTTCAGAGAAAGCTCCCCGGAGAGATCTACGACGGCGTCGGCGACATGAGGACGACCATCGAGCGGGCCACCGAAGCCTGCCGGGACCACGGCATCATCGTGGCCATGGGCGGCGACGGGACGATCGCCGACGCCCTTCAGGGCATCTTCGACGCCGGCAAGCAGGGGGAGGTCTTGTTCGGCGTCATCCCGTTCGGCAGCGGGAACGCCTTCCGCAAGGCTTTCGGCATCCCCAAGAACCCCCGCCGGGCGATCGACTGCATGTCTCTCGGGGTTCCCCGCCCCATCGACTTGATGGAGGTCGAAGGCCGGGTGGCCGCCTTCGCCAGCGTCGGGGCCACGGCCCGGGTGACCGACGAGAAGCTGCGGCATGAGGTGCAGGGCATGTGGGGCCATGTCCTCGCCGCCCGGCGCTTGTTCCGGATCCCCTTGGCGGAAGCCGAGCTCGAGCTCTTCGACGGCCATGACGACGACGGTCCCTTCGAACACAAGGTCGTCCGCTCGCGGTTCTACGACTGTATCGTGGCCAAGACGAACTTCTTCGGCTACAGCTGGAACATCGCGCCCCGGGCCGTCGTGGACGACGGGTATCTCGACGTGACGCTCTTCGAGCTGAGCCCGGCCAAGTATGTGCTGCTGTTCCCCCTGATCTACTTCGGCCTCTACCAGAGGAGGCTGAGGCACTTCAAGGCCAAGCGCCTCATCATCCGGGGCCGGGACCTCCCCGTCCAGTTCAACGGTGAGGTCATCGGGGACCGCGACACCGTGGAATTCCGGGTCCTGCCCCGGGCCATCCGGATGCTCTGCCCCCCGACCCGGCGGGCCCGGAAGAGGTTCTTGGCGGCGGAGGAGGACCGATGAGAAAAACCGCATCGCTGGCGATCGCCGCCGTGCTGGCCGCGGCGGCCTGTTCCCCGCATATCCATCTGGACGTTCTGGGACAGGAAAAGCTCGAGGAGATCATCCTTTTGCCGGGCCCGGCCAAAGACAAGGTCTTGATGATCGACGTCGAGGGCATGATCTCTTCGACGGCCGACGGCGGCCTTCTCTCGCGCGAGAAGAACGCCGTGTCGCGGGTCTTCGAACGCCTCGAGAGGGCCGGCCGCGATCCGCTGGTCAAGGCCGTCATCCTCAGGCTGGATACGCCGGGCGGCGAGGTCACGGCGAGCGACATCATCTACCACGAGATCCTCCGGTTCAAGGAGCGGACGGGAAAGCCGGTCATCGGACTGATGATGGCCGTCGCCGCCTCGGGCGGCTACTACATCGCCTCGGCCTGCGATGTCATCATGGCCCACCCCTCGACGCTGACGGGGAGCATCGGCGTCATCTCCGTCTTCCCGAGCCTCGAGTCGCTGATGGGCAAAGTCGGCGTCAAGGTCAACATCATCAAGTCCGGCGCCGCCAAGGACTCCGGCTCGCCCTTTCGGGACATGACCGACGAGGAGCGGGCCCTTTTCCAGGGGATCATCGACGAATACTACGAGATCTTCCTGGGCGTCGTGGCCCGGAACAGAAAGGACCGCATCCCGGCCGACGAGCTTCGCAAGCTGGCCGACGGCCGCGTGTATACGGCCCAACAAGCCCTGAAGCTCGGGCTCATCGACGCCGTCGGATACTTCGACGACGCTTTCCGGAAGGCCCGGGAGCTTTCGTCCCTCAAGGGCGCCCGGCTCGTATCCTACACCTACTATCCCAAGGTCAAGACCAACCTCTATGCCGGGCGGCTCGGCGATCTCTCGCCGCTCGAGTCGAAGTTCCTGGAATCCACGATCGCGGCCCTCAAGACGGGCTTTTATTACCTTTGGCTGCCCCAGGCCGAATAGGCCCGCCGCCGCGCGAACGCGCGGACCCCTCCCGGCCCTCGAACACGGCGATCACGCTTCGCGGACTCAGGACGCGGGGCGGGTGACGATCTCGAACTGCGGGGCCCGGAGAATGTGGGTCTTGACCGTGCAGTGGTCGATGGCCTTGACCAGGGCGAACTTGTACTTCTCGGGGAAATCGGCGGGCAGGTCGACGGTGATGGTGATCTTGTCGATCATCTTGGAGACCTCGCCCCTCTCCGTGGTCATGGCGACCTTGAGGCCTTCGACGGGGATCTTGCGCTCGCGGCAGAAGGCCAGGGCGTAGAAGCCGGCGCAGGCCGCGAGGGAGACCAGGAACAGGTCGAAGGGGGACGGGGCCGTGCCGCCGCCGCCCTCGCGGGCGGGCTGGTCGGTCTTGACGACGAATCCCTTGTATTCGACGTCGACCCGGAGGCCTTCGCCGAACACGACGTTCAACTCTTTGCCGTTCATGTCCTATCCTTCCTTTCTCCTTTCGAGCGGGGGCCCGGTGTCCGGGGGCCGAGCAGGGCCCGGCGGAACATGGCCAGGATGATGTCACGGTCCTTGGGGGTGAGAGCCATCCTGAAGAAGATGTCCCGGACTTTCTCTTCGATGAAGCCCCGGTTCGTGTCGTGCATGAAGCCCAAGCCGTCGAGCATGGCCCGGAAACGGTCGCCGGCCTCGGCCTGCTCGGCGTGCGTCAGAGGCCGGTCCTTGCGAATGCCCGGAACGGGTTCGCCGCGGAGCGCGATCTCGTAGAGGGTCAGGGTCACGGCCACGCCCAGGTTGTAGGAGGGCTGGCGGGCCGCCTGGGGGATGTGGAAGCGGAGGTTGGCCAGCCCGATCTCGGCCGAGGTCAGGCCGGTCCGCTCGTTGCCGAAAACGAGGCCGACACGCGTCGTGGGCGGATGCTCGCCGATCCGCCGGACCGCCTCGGACAGCGTGACGAGCGGGAAATCGCGGCGGACCCGGGCCGTCGAACCGGCGACGAGATGGAGCCCCGCCACGGCCTCGGCCAGGGTGGCGAAGAAGCGGGCCTTCTCCAACACGTGCTCAGCATGGATGGCCGTCCGCCAAGCGGGGGCTTCGAGCCGGTCGAGGCCGACGAGCCTGAGGTCGGAGAAGCCGGCGTTGGCCATCCCCCGGGCCGCGAGACCGATGTTCTCGGCGCTGTCCGGACGGACAAGGATGACGGCGAATCGGGAAAGGGCTTTCACGGCCTCCCATTATATCCGAGGCGCGGCCTTCCAGGAAATGAACCGCCACGCCTTCCTGCTCGTCGACTGAGCGCTACAGCTTGGTGATGATGTTGGCGGCCAGGCCGCCGAGGACGGCCCAGTAGAGGATGGACAGGTAGCGGTTGCCGGCGATGACGCAGGTCCCCTGGCGGCAGCCGATGAGCTTGTGGAAGAAGAACCCGACGACGGCGCCGCCTGCGGCTCCGATCGCGATGGGAACGATCATGGAGAGCCTCGCTTCCCCCATGATAGCAGAAATTCGATTTTAAGCGCTATAATGAGAGGGAGCACATCGGCACCCGGAGACAAGGAGACAGATCATGTGGTGGGACGGCAAGATCCAGCGGACATTCCGTTGCCGGCTGCAGCAGAAACCCGGCGCCCTCGGCCGGCTGCTTTCGGCCATCGGCGACCAGGGCGGCCTCATCGGCGAGATCCGGACGATCCACATGGGGGGCTCGGCCGTCGATCGCGACATCAACGTCTGGGCCGACGACCCGGCCCATCTCCTCCGCCTCATTCAGGCTGTCGAAGCTTATTCGGAGGCCGATCTTCTCGAGGTCCGCGACGACGTCCTCGAGATGCATCAGGGAGGCAAGATCGCCATCCGCAGCCGCTACGACATCTCCAATCTGTCCATCCTGCGCCGCGTCTACACGCCGGGCGTCGCCGAGGTCTGCCTGAAGATCAAGGACGATCCCGCCCTGGCCCGCCGCTTCACCTCCATCCGCCACCTCGTGGCCATCGTCACCGACGGCACGGCCGTGCTCGGCCTCGGCGACATCGGCCCCAAGGCCGGCATGCCGGTCATGGAGGGCAAGGCCAGCCTGCTCGAGACGCTGACGGGACTGTCGGGCATGCCCATCCTCCTCGACACCAAGGACCCGGACGAGATCGTCGAGACGGTCGTCCATATGGCCCCGACCTTCGCCGCCATCCAGCTCGAGGACATCTCCGCTCCCCGCTGTTTCGAGATCGAGGAGCGCATCCAGGCCCGGGTCGACATCCCCGTCATGCACGACGACCAGCACGGCACGGCGGTCGTCGTCACGGCCACCCTGCTCAACGCGGCCAAGACGGCCGGGGCCGATCTCCGCCGGTGCCGCATGGGCGTCATCGGGCTCGGCGCGGCGGGCCTGGCGCTGGCCAAGATGCTGATGTTCCGGTTCGGAACCCGGGTCGCCGGGGCCGATATCGCGCCGGACGCCCTCGACCGTCTGAAAAAGGCCGGAGGAGAGCCCTCCGACCTGAAGTCCGTCATGGCCGCCTGCGATGTCGTCATCGCCACGACGGGAGTCCCGGGGCTGATCAAGAGAGGCATGGTCCGCAAAGGGCAGATCGTCCTGGCCCTGTCCAATCCCAATCCCGAGATCGAGCCCGAGGAGGCCCTGGCCGCCGGAGCGGCTTTCGCCGCCGACGGCAAGTCGGTCAACAACGTCCTCGGCTTCCCGGGCATCTTCCGGGGCGCGGTCGACGCCGACGTCCCAAGGATCACCCGCGAGATGCTCGTCGCCGCGGCCGAGACGATCGCCGCATGCGCCCCCCCCGGAGAGATCGTCCCCAATCCGCTCGACAAGGCCCTCCACAGGTCCGTGGCCCGGGCCGTGGCCCGGGTCGCCCTCGAACAGGGCCTCAACCGGGACGACCTAACCGGTTATTTCGACTGAGCCGGGGCCCGGGCGTCGCTCGTTCCCATTCGCGGGTTCGGTTGACAGGGACCCTCGGTTTCGGCTATATAAAAGCCATCGGAACAGGGAATCCGGGCGGACCCGGACGGCATCATTCATCCATCACGAGATAACGACGACAGTCGGGAGGGACAACCATGATGACCGTCAAGGAAATCCTGGACCGGAAGGGCCGCCAGGCCTGGACGATCGCCCCGGGGGCCAAGGTTCTCGAGGCCTTGAAACTGATGGCCAACAAAGGGGTCGGCGCCCTGGTCGTCGTCGAGAACGACGAGATCGTGGGCATCATCTCCGAGCGCGACTATGCCCGGAAGGTCATCCTCAAAGGCCTGCATTCCCAGGACACCCCCGTCCGGGACATCATGACGACCGAGGTCTATGGAGTTCGGCCGGACACGGCGGCCGAGGAGTGCATGGCCCTGATGACCGACAAGCGCATCCGCCACCTTCCCGTCTGCATCGAGGGCAAGCTGGGCGGGATCGTCTCCATCGGCGACATCGTCAAGGCCGTCATCACCGAACAGAAGATCGCCATCGAGAACCTCGAGAACTACATCATGGGGAAGTATCAATAAGGCCCTCGTGAGGGCGGCTCTGACATCGCCGCCTCATCCCCTCGGGCGGGGAGCAAGGTCTTAGAACTCCATGAGGTTTATTTCGCGGAGAGCGAGGTAGGCGGCGCCCAGCACCCCCGCCGAGTCGCCCAGGACGGCCTTGAGAAGCGGGATCGCCCGTCCCGGCGTGCCGAACAGGGCCTTGTGCATGACCGGCGGCACGTGTTCGTACCATAGCGGGATGTTCGATACCCCGCCGCCGAGAACGATGGCCTCGAGGTCCAGGACATTGACGCAATCGGCGAAGAGCTCGCCCATGATCCGGAAGGACTCGTCGAAGACCCGCCGGGCGTGCCGGTCCCCGGCTTTGTACTCCTCGAAGATCCTGTCGGGCGGGATCGATATCCCCGTGAGCTCGGCATAGCGACGCGACAGGCTCGGCCCCGAGAGATAGGCCTCGCCGCATCCCCGTCTCCCGCATTCGCAGAGGCGGCCGTCGATGTCGACCGACATGTGGCCGATCTCGCCGGCGTTGCCGTGCGGGCCGCGGTGGAGGCGGTTGCCGAGGATGAGCCCCGAGCCCATGCCCGTGCCCAGGATGACGGCCATGACCGTATGGTATCTGCCGTGGCATTGGGCGAAGAACTCGGCCAGGGCCAGGCAGTTGGCGTCGTTCTCGACGATGACGGGGACTTCGAGCTCCGACCGCAGGAGGCTGACGAGACCCGGCTTCTCGTAAAGAGGCGTGTGCGGGGCGCCGTACATGATATCGTCAGCCGGGTGGTAAGTCCCGGGCGTCCCCATGCCCACGGCTTCGAATCGGGCGGCGCCGGCCGTTTCGTCGATGAGCTCCAGGATGTTGGCGACGACCCGCTCCCGCCCCTTGTCCGGCTCGGACGGGCGGCGCTTGCGCGCCAGGATGGTCCGCGTCTCGTCGACCAGGCAGGCCTCGACCTTGGTCCCGCCGAGGTCGACGCCGACGGCGTAACGCTCGACCCTTGTCATCTCACGGCCATTGTATGCGAGCCGGCCGGCGAAAGGCAATCTTCAGCTCGCCCGTTACCTCGTCGGGAGAGATTCGCATCAGAGGCCTCATTTGATATAGTGATGCTCGTTGAAAGACCAAGGGACCATGGGAACGCCGCCGGAAACGGTCAACTTCGGATATCGCGTCGTCGGCGCCGAGGAGAAGAAGAAGCTCGTCCACGATCAATTCACGCCCATCGCTCGGACCTATGACCGGGCCGACGCCCTGCTGAGCTTCGGGCTCCACATCATTTGGAAACGCACCGTCATCCGCCTTCTGCGGCTGGAACCCGGAGAGGCCGTCCTGGACGTCTGTGGAGGCACCGCCGACCTGGCCCGGCTTGCCGCCCGCCGCGTCGGAGATCCAGGGCGGGTCGTTGTGTGCGATTTCAGCCGGCCGATGATGGAGGTCGGCCGAGCCAAGATCGGGCGGACTGCCGCCCGGCGCGTCGCCTTCATCCAAGGGGATGCCGAAGAGCTGCCGTTCGCCGGCTCCGCTTTCGACGCCGTGACCGTCGGTTTCGGGCTGCGAAATCTCGTCCGTCTCGATCGGGGGATCCGGGAGATCCTTCGTGTTCTGAGGCCCGGAGGTCGCGTGGCGGCTCTCGAGTTCTCGCTGCCGCGGCATCGCTGGCTGCGGTCGCTCTACGATCTGTACTCCTTTCGGATCATGCCGCCCGCCGCGAGGATCATCACCGGGACGGACGCTCCCTTTCGCTACCTGGCCGAATCCATCCGGGTGTTCGACCCCCCGGAGGCGCTCGCCCGGCGTCTGGCCGAGGCCGGCTTCATCGATGTTGCCGTCCACCCGAGGACATTCGGGATCGCCGTCGTCTATTTCGGGCGCAAGCCCGGGGAGGATTTCCATGCCGAAGATCGATCGTGACACTGCGGCTACGGCGGCCCAATGCCGGCACTACGCGATGTGCAAGATCGACTACCTGGGCGCCGGCCTGTGCCGGTCGGGCCCCGAAAAGGGCTTCGTCACCTACTATCCCCAGGGCCGAATGGACCTCGTCCGGGGCCTCGCCGAAGGGCGCATCGCGGTCACCGAGGCGGTCGTCGACGCCGCCGGGACCTGCGATCTGTGCGGGGCCTGCGACGCTCAGTGCCATTTCGTGACGGGTATGAGGCCTACGGAGGTCATGAAGGCCCTCAAGGACGCCGTCGAGGAGCACCGCAGGGAAAAAGGCGAGATCGTACGGCCGGCCGAAGACGAAACCCTGCGCCAGCTGCGGGCCATCGTCGGCCGAGAATGGGCCTCGAACGACCCGGCCATTCTCTGGACCTACGCCGACGACCCCTTTCCCCTGGCCGGACCGCAGATGCCCCGCTATGTCGTTTTGCCGGGGTCGCGCGACGAGGTCGCCGCGGTTGTCAGGCTGGCCAACGAAATGGGCCTCCCCTTCGCCGTCCGCGGCAACGGCGGCAGCGTCTTCGGCTTCGTCTTCACGGACGGCATCGTCATGGACATGAACCGGATGCGGGGGATCGAGATCGACCTGCCGAATTTCTGCGCGGCGGTGGAGCCGGGGGTCACGTCGTTCGAGCTTCAGCAGGAGGCCTTCCGCCACGGGATGCGCATCAACGCCGCCGAACCCGCGGCCACGGTCTGCGGCAACATCGTTTGCACGGGGACCTTCTCGACTTGGTCCAACGTCTACGGCACGGCGGCCGATAACTTCGTGGACATGGAGTTCGTCGGCCGCGACGGCCGCATCTTCCGGCTCAACGACAAGGCCGCCCCCAACCATTTCGCCTTCGAGCATCGCGTCGCGCCATCTCCGGGCATATGCACCAAGGCGTTCGTCAAGCTCCACCTGATGACCGACGACGAGGAAGGCCTCCTCGTCCCCTTCGAGGGCTTCGACGAGGCCGTCCGTTTCGCCCGCGAGCTGGGACAGCGGCGGATCGGTCTGGCCGTGGCCGTCCTCGGGGCCCACTACATCGCCGGCTTCCTATCGCCTAACGAGTCCCTGGCTCAGAGGCTCAAAGCCGCCCTCCCGGAGGCCCTCGGCGTGAACTTCATGGTTTTCCTGACCGGCGACCGGTACGCCCGCCAGGCGGTCCGCCGGATGGCGCCCGCGGTCATCGACGCCGGCCTCCTCCGCGTTCTGATGCTCGGGCTGCCGAAGCTCGTCGAGCCCCAGTGGCTGGACCTGGTCCGTGATCATCAAGGACGGGAAAGTCCCATCGAGCTCCTGTGCCGGCCCGAGCTGAGGCCGCTCGTCGAGGCCGCTCTCCAGCCATCTCCCGAGACGGCGTCCTCCTGCGTGCCCGAGGCCCTCCGGCCGGTCTACCGCGAGCTTTTCGCCCGGCCCGAGATGACCGACATGGTCTGGCTCAACATGCACCGGGTCGTCAGCGCCCGGATGTCGCGCCGCAAACACATGTTCGCTTTTCTGGTCTACGTTCCGCCGGAGAGGGAGGATGTCCTCCACGAAGTTCTCGACGGTTTTGCCCGAGTCGCCGCGACCAACGGCATCGACCACGATTTCGGGTTCCTGACGCCGATGGACCTCGGCAAACGGGCCATTCTCGAATATGATTACTACATCGATCACACCGACACGGAGGAGAAGGACAAGATCGCCCGGGTCCTGCCGGAGATCGAGCCCTGGCTCGACCGGCTCGCCGAGCGGGTCCCCGGCGTCATGTCCCTGAAATACGTCTTCTCCCAGGGGTGCGCGAGGAAGGACGGCTTCCTTTACAGGGTCTGAAGGAAGACAACATTCATGAGGATCGGCGCGGACGAGCTGAGGAGCCGGCGGGCAGACCGCGGCGCCCGCGTCCTGGTGACGGGCGGGACGGGTTTCCTGGGCAGCCACATCGCCGCGGCGCTCCTGCGATCCGGCTGTCGAGTGACCATCCTGGCCCGTTCCTCCAAGAGCCTCCCCGCCCGGGCCCGCGTCGACCGGCTCGCCGACTGGCTCGGCCTCGAGGCGGCGGTCCGGGGGCGGCTGAACGTGGCCGAGGGCGACATCCTCGATCCAGGCTGGACGGACGATGCTCTGAACGGCCTAGAGAGCCTCCGTGACATCGACGAGGTCGTCCACTGCGCCTCGAGCACGGCGTTCGCCGACAGGAAGCGGTCCGAGGTCGAGGCCGTCAATCTCGGCGGCCTCCGGAATATCCTCGATTTCGCCGCCCGGAGCCGCTGCTTCGTTTTTCACCATATCAGCACCGCTTATGCCGCCGGGGCCCGCGAAGGACTGTGCCGTGAGGAATGGGTCGAATCCGGCCCGTTCACGAACGTTTACGAGGAAACCAAAGCCCGGGGCGAGATCCAGGCCCGCGACATTTGCCGGCGAGAGGGCATCCGGCTCAGCGTCTACCGGCCGTCTATTGTCTACGGGGACTCCCGCACCGGCCGCACCCTGCGGTTCAACGCCCTCTACTTCCCCGTCAAGGCGGCCGTCTTGCTGCGCGACATCTACCTGGCCGACATCCGGGAGCGCGGCGGGGCCAAGGCGGCCGCGATGGGGGTCCGCGTCGAAACGGACGGGAGCGTTCACATGCCCATCCGGATCGCGGTCGACCCCCGCGGCGGCCTCGATCTCGTGCCTATCGACCACTGCGTCGAGGCCTTCCTGGCCCTCCGGGAGGACGCGCTCGACGGCGGCATCTTTCACATCACCAATCCCAGGCCCAAGAGGATCGAGGACATCATCGGGTACGCCGAGCGCTTTTTCGGTCTCCGGGGCATCGAGGCCTGTGGACCGGAAGCTTTCGATATCCGGCCGCCGAACGCCCTGGAGCGGCTCTACGAGTCCTATCTCGAGGCTTATCGCCCCTACATGCAGGACCGGCGGACGTTCGAGGCCCGGAATTCCCGGCCGGTGCTCGAACAACGGGGCCTGATCTGTCCGGAGTTCGATGAAGAGGCCTTCCGCCGGTGCATGGCGTTCGCCGTCGAGGCGGGTTGGGGGACGCGGCTGTTCCCGGCTTGACGGCATGACGAGTCCCCTGCCCCAGGGGCTGTAAATCGTGTAAAATGGGCGCCGCAACCATGGAGCGCCACGAGCCCTTAGACATCGTCCTCGCTTCCGCCTCGCCGCGGAGGCGGGAGCTCATGGCCAAGGTGGCGCCCGCGTTCCGAGTCTTTCCCGTCGATGTCGACGAATCCTCGGTCGCCGAGAGCGATCCCGTGCGCTTCGCCATCGAGGCGGCCGCGCTCAAGGCGAAAAAGGGCGGAGAGGCTTTCCCCTCGTCCGTCGTCATCGGGGCCGACACGGTCGTCGCCCTGAACCTGCGGATCCTCGGAAAGCCCGCCGACCGGACCGCAGCCCGGGAGATGCTCCAGGCCCTATCGGGCCGCCGGCACCGGGTCATCACCGGGATCGCTCTCTACCGGAAGAGCGAGGACCGGCTCCTTACGGGCTACGATCTGACCTACGTGACCTTCCGGCCCCTGACCGACGAGATGATCGAAGGCTATCTCGACCGCAACGAGTATCTGGACAAAGCCGGGGCCTATGCCGTGCAGGACATCGGCGACGCGTTCGTCGAGCGCCTGAAAGGCGATTTCGACAACGTCGTCGGCTTCCCGGCGGCCAAGGTCCGCCGGCTGCTGGGGCTGTTCTCCGAGCCGTTGCGGACGGTGACCATCGAGGACTTGGAATGGCCCGGAGATCAGGGAGTCGCCACGATCGACGGACGCAAGTGGTTCGTCCCCGGCGCCGTGCCGGGGGACCGGGCCGTCCTGCAAGTCGTCGGCGATCGGGATCGTGGCCGGCGGGCCGAGGTCATGCGCAGGGAAGAGTCTTCGGCTCATCGAGCCGAGCCGGCCTGCCCGCACTTCGGGACTTGCGGCGGCTGCCTCACCCAGCATCTGGAATACGGTCTACAGCTCGAGATCAAGGGCCGGCACCTCGAAAGGACGCTCGCCGGAAGCGGGCTCCTGCCCGCCGGCAAGGCCCTCTCTCCGGTCACCCCGTCCCCTCGCATCTATCACTATCGGAACAAGATGGAGTACTCCTTCGGAGAGCGGGACGGTCGGCTCGTCCTCGGTCTCAGGGAGAGGGTCACGGCCCGCCGGCAGACCTATCGCCGGACGCTCGGGCTCGTAACATGCCCGATCTTCAGCCCGGTCGTCGAGACCGTCTTCCCGCTCGTCCTCGGGTTCGCGGAGGAACGAGGCCTGACCGCGTTCGACCCGATGAGCGGCTGGGGCCATCTCCGCCATCTCGTCTTGCGCGAGTCCGAGCGGACCGGGGAGCTGATGGCCGTCCTAACGACCTCCGGGTTGGCCGACGAGGACGCCGCCGGCCTGGCCGGAAGACTGGCCCGGGCCGTGCCGCGGCTCAAGAGCTTCGTCCACGCCGTGAGCGGCCGCCGTTCGGACGTCGTCGAGCTCGCGGAAACGAGCCTGCTCTACGGCGAACCGTTCATCGACGAGCGGGCCGCCGGGCTGACCTTCCGCATCCATCCGGCGACGTTCTTCCAGACAAACACCGGGGCCGCGGAGCTTCTCTATGAGAGGATACGCAAGGAGGCCCGTCTCACGCCGCAAAGTCGTGTCCTAGGTCTCTACTGCGGGAGCGGCCCCATCGAGCTCGTCCTTGCCGGCCGCGCGGGCCTGGTGACCGGCATCGACTCTTCCCCCGCCAACATCGCCAACGCCGTCGAGAACGCCATTCTCAACGGCATCGATAACGCCCGGTTCATCCCCGGGACGGTCGAAGCCCTTCTCGCCGGGCCTCGGCAAGAGCCGTCCGATGTCCTCGTCCTCGACCCCCCTCGGCCCGGGCTGACGGCCAAAGCGATGCGCCGTGTCCTGCCCCTCGCCGTCCCGACAGTCGTCTACGTCTCCTGCAACCCCGAGGCCCTGGCCCGCGACCTCAAGGAGTTCGTCGCCGCCGGGTACGCGATCAGGGCGATCGTCCCCTTCGATCTTTTCCCCCATACGCCGCATCTTGAAGTCCTAGCCGTCTTGATCCGCCGCGTAGAGCAGAGGACCGCTCCGGCCTCATGATCCGAAAGCCATAAAGGCCCTCAAGAGTGGTTCTTTTCCCGTTTCCGGGGATCAGTAGGTCATGAGGGGACGATAGACGTCCCCATGAAGACCCCCATAGCGGAGGGGGACCCGCCGGTGGCCGGCGGGGGAACCGTCGGGACTGGTTCCCGGGGGCGTGGGGGGCAAGGGGGGATGTCTATCGGCGAACCTCATGACTTATAACCCACGGAAACGGGAGATGAACCACAAGTGTTGGGGCTCCCTGGACTCGGGGAAGGATCAGCTAACGGTCCGGGTGGCGATGACGTCGACGCCCGTACCGAGGACGTCGGCGATGAGGACCTGGCCGCGGCGGACCGGGGCCTCGGGCCGGAGCTTCGAGATCTCGGCCAGGATGGGGGAGATCATATCGCGGGGCACGGGGCCGGTCAGCCGGACCGAAACCATCTTCATTTTCGTGCCCTGGATGGGAACCGAGGTCGCCAGGTTGCGCTTCGGATGGAGGACTTCCTCCACGGCGAAGGGGATGCCCTTATCGCATTGATTCCCTTGGACTTGGAGCTCCCCCGCCGCGTCCATGCGGACCTCGAGCTCGCAGCCGACCGGGCAGAGGACGCAGGTCAGGCGGTCGACGGCGCCGCCGGCCGGCCCGTTCGGAGCGCTCTTACTCACGGCAGGCCACCTCCAGATCCTCCTTTACCGCGGCCCGGACCTTGATCTTCTGGAGCTCGGAGGGCAGGACGCGGCCGAACTTTTTCCGGGCCAGGACCTTGCCCGACCCCCGCTCCCGGACGACGATCGTCGCCTCACGCAACGGCTCCGTCACGCGGAAGGAGAGCTCGATGTCCTTCGACCTCCTGGCCAGGCGCTGTGGCAGAGCGTAACGAACGCGGGTCCCGGCGGAGACCTTCAGCGTGTCCGTCTCCCGCCTCTCCCCCGCCGCCCAGCGGGCCGCGCTCTCCCCGGCGGCGAAGCCCTCGAACGAGGCCCAGTCGGCGACGTCGTGGATGTGGAGGACATTGCCGCACGAGAAGATCCCCGGGACGGAGGTCATCAGCTTTTCATCGACCACGGCCCCGCCCGTTCTCGGCGACAGCTCGACGCCCGCCCGCTTCGAAAGCTCGTTCTCCGGGATGAGGCCGACCGAAAGGAGCAGCGTGTCGCAGGGGATTTCGTTTTCGCTGCCGGCGACCGGCAGCCCGCCGCCGTCGACAGCGGCCACGACGACGCTCTCGATCCGGTCCCGGCCCTTGATCTCGACGACCGTGTGGGAAAGCTCCAGCGGGATGCCGAGATCCATCAGGCACTGCCGGACATTGCGCTCCAATCCGCCGGGCCAGGGCATGAGCTCGAAGACGCCCTTGACCTTGAGGCCCTCGAACGTCAGGCGGCGGGCCATGATCAGGCCGATGTCGCCCGACCCGAGGATGACGGCCTCGTTGCCGATGCGGACGTTCTGGAGATTGACGAGGTTCTGGGCCGAGCCGGCCGTGAAGATGCCGGCCGGCCGGGTACCTGGGATCTCGATCATCTCCCGGGTCCGCTCCCGGCAGCCCATGGCCAGGACTACGGCCTTGGCCCGGACGAGCTTGTAGCCGCGCCGGGAGTTGATCCGCAGGAGCCTGTCGGCTGAGAGGTCGAGGACCATGGCCCCGGTCTCGACGCGGATGCCTTCGCGCCCGACATCCTCGGCCAGGCGCTCGGCATACTCCGGGCCGCTGATCGTCTCCTTGTAGAGGAACAGCCCGAAGCCGTCGTGGACGCACTGGTTGAGGATGCCGCCGAGCGTCCGGTCGCGCTCGACGATGAGGACGTCCTCCGCGCCGGCGCGCCGCGCGCCCAGGGCCGCGGCCAGCCCGGCCGGGCCTCCGCCGATGACGACGACATCGCGCGTCTCGACGGTCAGCTTCGACAAATCCGCTTGCCCGCTCATTCGTCAATCCTTGAGGCGCCCGAAGAACAAGCGCGACCCGCCGCCCCGTTTGGTGATGGCCTCGAGCGACACCCCCTCGTCCTGCATGATCTCGACGATGCGCGGCGTGCAGAAACCGCCCTGGCAGCGGCCCATGCCGCAGCGCGTCCGCCGCTTGACGGCGTCCATCGTCCGGGCCCCGAAGGGATTTCGCAGGGCGGTCACGACCTCGGCCCTGGTGACGTGTTCGCAGCGGCAGACCATCTCACCCCATTCGGAGTCGCGGGCCACACGCGCGGCCCTCTCCCCATCGTCCAGCCCGGCGAACCGGGGCCCGCGCCGCGGCCCGGGCCTGAAGACCGGTTTCGGCCTCAAGGGCCCGCCCGCCCCGATCATCTCCACGACCATGTCGGCGATGGCCGGCGCGGCGGTCAAGCCGGGCGACTCGATGCCGATGATGTTGATCCAGCCGGGCCGGGCGGCGCTTTCTTCGATGACGAAGTCGGAGAACTTCTCCCGGCCCTCCGGATCGACCAGCTTGGGCCTGATGCCGGCGTAGCTGTGGATGAAGGACATTCCGGCAAGCTCCGGCATGAGCCGGGCCGCTTCGGCCTTGAGCTCGTCCATGGCCCGGCGGCTCGAGGCGAAATCACCTTTGTCCCGGATCGCTTCGGCGTTGGGCCCGAGGAGGAGGTTCCCTTCCATCGTCGGCGTGATGTGGATCCCCAGGCCCGGGTCGTCCTTCGGCGGCACGGGGTAGACGGGCAGGCGCAACCGGAGGCCGCAGTCCTTGTCGGTGATGAGGTATTCGCCGCGATAGGGAAAGATGCGATAGTCGTCGATGCCGGCCATCCGGGCCACGTCGTCGGAGAACAGGCCGGCCGCGTTGACCACCCGGCGGGCCGTGAACGTTCCCTTCGGCGTCCCGAGCCGGAACAGGCCGCCTTCGAAGCTCACGGACTCGACGGGGGCCTCGAGAAGGATCCCGGCGCTGTTCTCCCAGGCCGATTCGGCCAGGGCGATCGTGAACTCGTAGGGCGAGATGATGCCGCTCTGCGGCGAGTAAAGGGCCCAGC
Organism: uncultured Eubacteriales bacterium; assembly: GCA_964423315.1. GTDB lineage: Bacteria > Acidobacteriota > Aminicenantia > Aminicenantales > Saccharicenantaceae > RBG-16-66-30. The sequence goes on from CAYREO010000001.1 coordinate 211,985, forward strand.
GCCCCCTGGCCAGCGGCTCGATCTCCCGGATGCGGTCGCCGGCCACGATCTCAAGACCGGGCGTGCCGCTGCGCTCGCCTTCGGCTTTTAGGGCCTCCAGACGGGCCCGGCCTTCGTCGGCCAGGGCGACGACCAGCTTCCCCGTTTTCTTATAGGGAACCCCGAGCTCTTCGGCCAAGCCGTAGATCTTGCGCAGGCCGGCGACATTGGTTTTAGCCTTGAGCGAGCCGGCGGGGACGTTGAATCCGGCGTGGATGACCCCGCTGTTGGCCTTGGTGACGCCCTCGCCCAGGTCGGCTTCCTTTTCGAGGAGAAGGAGCGTGAGATCGTATCGGGAGAGCTCCCGAAGAACGGCGCAACCGACGACCCCGCCGCCGATGACGGCGACGTCAAGGACTGCGCTCCCGATCCCGTTCATGGTTCGCCTGGCCGCCTATCATATCAAAAGAGCGCCGGCGGCGAAAAGCGAGAGCCTGCCCGTCTTTTCGTTTGACAATCCTCCGCCCGCGCGGTTATAAGGGAGGTCGTGCTCGTCAAGATCCTCGTCTTCGCCGGCTACGCGGCCTTGACCCTGGGGATCGGTTACCTGGGACTCAGGAAGGCCAGGACCTTTACGGACTTCTTTCTGGCCGGCCGGTCCGTCGGCCCGGTCATGTCGGCCTTCACCTACGCCGCGGCCTATTTTTCGGCCGTCCTGTTCATCGGTTTCGCCGGCCGGGTCGGTTGGGGATTCGGCCTGTCGGGGCTGTGGATCGCGGCGGCCAACACGGTCATCGGCGTCCTCGGCGTCTGGGCCCTGCTCGGCCGGCGCATCCGGCGGATGTCGATCGACCTCGGGGTCGCCACCATGCCGGAGTTCCTCGAGAAGCGGTACGGGAGCCGGGCCTTCAAGCTGGCTGCCTCGCTGGCCATCTTCATCTTCCTCGTCCCCTACTCGGCCGCGGTGTTCATCGGGTTGTCCTATCTCTTCCAAACGAACTTCGGGCTGCCTTTCGGCACGGCCCTCCTGGCCATGGGCCTGTTCACGGCCTTCTATCTCGTCCTCGGCGGCTACAAATCCATGACCATGATCGACGTCGTCTTCGGGATGGTCATGTGCCTCGGGTCGGCCGTCCTCGTCGCCGCCACGGTCGGCAAGGCCGGCGGTCTCGGGTCCCTCGTCGCGGGCCTCGAGGCCATCGACCCGCGCCTCGCGGCGGCCGTCGGCCCGGGCGGCGCCTGGCCCCTTTTCGCCCTGGTCTTCCTGACGAGCGTCGCTCCGTTCGCCATGCCCCAGCTCGTCCAGAAGTTCTACGCCATAAAGGACGAGCGGGCCATCCGGCGGGGCATGATCGCCTCGACGGCCTTCGCCGCCCTGATCGCCGGAACGGCCTATTTCATCGGGGCCGCGGCCCGGCTGTTCCTCACTCCCGAGAGCGCACCCGCGGCCTTCTCCGAGGGCCGGCCCGTTTTCGACGTCCTCATGCCGGAGTTCCTGGCCCGGGTCGTCCCGCCGTCGCTCGGCGTGCTCATGATGCTGCTCATCCTCTCGGCGTCCATGTCGACCCTGGCCGCCCTGGCCCTCATCTCGAGCTCGTCGGCCGTCAAGGACCTCTACGGGGGATTCATCCGGCCGGGGGCGTCCGATCTCGCGCTGACGCGCCTGATGCGCATCGCCTCGGCCGTCTTCATTCTCCTCTCGATCGTCCTGGCCTACATGCGGCCGGCGACGATCGTCGCCATCCTCTCCGTTTCCTGGGGGGCCATCGGGTCGTTCTTCCTCGGCCCATTCGTGTGGGGACTCATCAGCAAAAGAGCGACGAAGCTCGGGGCCTCTGCATCGGGTTTCCTGGGGCTCGGGACCTGCCTCGGCCTCTGGGCGTCCGGGATGGCTCCGGCCGAAGCCGGGACGATCGGGATGATCGTCTCCTTCGCGGCCAACCCCCTGGTCAGCATCCTGGCCCGCCGCGGCGAAAGCGGGCCGCCGGTCAAAGCCTGAAGTTCATCTCGAACTGCAGCCAGTGGAACGGGCTGGCCCCCGGGAAGTAGAAATCCCCGGGCCTGAAGTACTCCCAGATCACCCGGCCCGCCAAGAACTTGCTGACCTTGTAGTTCAACCGGCTCTGCAAAAGCGTCCCGCGGCACCGGCCCGGTCCCCCGGGGAAGGCCCCCGGTTGGGGTTCGAACGCGCCGAGGCGCTGGGCCGTGAGCAGGGCGTCGGCCCGGCTGCCCAGGTCGAGGGCCAGCGATCCGTAGAGCGATGTCAGGTTGCTCCAGTAGGCCGTGCGGCTTTCCCTGCCGAAGGTATAGATATAACTGTCGCTCCACTTGGGCCAGCGGCTGAAAATGGGGTCCCAGCCTTCAACCTTGTCCGTGCCGGGCTTGTCCCCGCTGAGAAAGATGCCGCCGACTGTCGCCGTCTTGAGGAAGGGCAGAAGCCCTTTGACATCGTAATCGAGATGGAACAGACCGCCGAAGGCCGAGCGGCCGCCTTCGCCGCTCTTGCCTCCTTGCCAGGCCCCTTCCGCCGTCAGAGCCAGGCGACGGGCGACGGGCGCCTGGGCCCGGCCGCCAAACGTGTCGATCCGGGCCGCCAGGGGCCAAGGCTCCGTGGCACGGGTCGTTTTCCGGATGAGGTAAGCGTCGGCCTTGACCTCGCCGAGGCGGCCCGAATAGTAGACCGCCAGGGCCCTTTCCGGCTGTTCAGCCAAGGCCTGGGACCGGTCGTTGATCACCGGCAGGGTTCGGTCGGTCGTGTTCACGGCATGGATGAAGGCCGTCAGACGGTGGCCGGGGCGGAGGTCGGCGTCGACCCGGACGGCGTTGAAGTAATAGGATCGGGAGCCGTCGGCCGGGGTCCCGTCGGCGATGACGAACCCTTCGCCGAAGGTGATGTCTTGGCGCCCGGCCGTGATCGCGAGAGGGACGCGCCCCGGGACGGTCCATTTGACGGACAAGTTGTCGACGAAGAGCTCGTTGACATTGAAGGGCTTGTCCTTGGGCGCCAGATAGACCCGGCACTCGTTGGTGACCTTGGCCAGGACCTCGACATTGGAGGCGGCCAGCCAGCGCAGGCCGAGGGTCGTCTTGTTCCGGGTGTAGGCCGTCGCGTCGCCGGCGGCGTCGTCGAGGCTGACGGCGTTGTCCCAGGTCTCGAACCGGAACCGTTCGGCGAAGATGAGCTGCCAGCGGGGGGCGGGGTCCTGGGCCGGGAGCAGCGCGGTCAGCCACATCACGGCGAGCGGGATGAGGATCGGGGTTTTACGGTTCATGAACGTCCTCTCCATGAAGCCTCCATTATTCCACCGGCGGGCCGGCTTGTCACCCTCTTTTTGGTTTTTCTCCGATTTCCGGGGAACAGATAGCCATGAGGCGCCGATAGGCATCCCCCCCCCTTTCTTCAACTGAGGGACGGCGCGCCTGGGTCGTGCCGGAGGCGGAAGCGCCGGGCCGCCGCGGCATCCCGCGTGGCGTAGCAGTAAACGCATCCGAGCGGGCAGGTATCGTAGGCCCCGATGTCCCGGCTCACGACGCAGCCGCAGAGCGGCCTCTGATGCGGGTCCTTGCGGTGCGTGACCTCGCGGCCGAAGAGCGATTCGATGAGCCGGCCGTCAACGCATTTGCCGGGCGGGATGCCGGCCTCCCGCCACGAAGCGGCCTCGGCGCAGCTTTGGATCTCAAGGCCGGCCCCGGCCGCGATCCCGGCGATCGACCGGAGGAATTCCGGACTCGGGCGCCCGGATCCCGGAAGGGCCCTCAGCCCTTGGTCCCGCAGGGCGCGGAGCCGGGCCTCGGCGATCTGGTACTTGTCGTACAAGCTGACGACCAGGCGCGTGACGTGGCCCCCGAGCTGCGAGACTATCCGGGCCAGCCTCTCCACGTGGTATTCTTCCGGGGTCAGGTCCGTCAGCAAAATGGGGTCGTAGCGCCAGACGACCCTCTCCGGCCCGAGGCGGCCGGCCAGTGCTTTGAGGGTCTCCACGGCTTCTTCCACCGGAGGGACTCCGGGCTCGATGATCCTCGGGTAGCCGAGGATGGTGACCTGGAAATAGTACAGGAAGCCCCGCCGGTCGAGCTCGCCCAGGTGTTTCATGAGCGGCTTCGCATTGCGGGTCCAGAAGACGATCGCGTCGACATCTTCGGGCTTCAGCGAAACGCGCGAGATCTGCCCGGGGCGGCGGGGGTTCGCGACGTCGCAGAAGCCCGCCCGGACCCGGTTGATGAACCATTCCGCGTAGAGGGCGGGGATGTCGGTCCTTCGGCTGGCGCTGATGATCAGGACCGCCTCCCGGCCGCCGCTCCTCAGTAGAGACCGGTCGAGCCGAACCCGCCCTCGCCGCGCGTCGTGTCGTCGAGGTCCCCGGATTCGACCACGGAGACGGACGAAACCGGCTGGACGAGCAGCTGGGCGACCTTCATCCCCTTGCGGACCGCGAACGGCGCCGCGCCCAGGTTGACGAGAACGACCCGGACCTCGCCCCGGTATCCGGCGTCGATGACCCCGGCCAGCCGGTGGACACCCTGGAGCGAGATGCCGCTTTTGTCCCAGACGAGGCCGGCGTGCCCTTCCGGCACGGCGATCTGGATGCCCGTCGGCACGGCGAAGAGCTCGCCGGGCCCGATTTCGCGGTCGATGACCGAGAAGAGGTCCAGCCCGGCATCTCCGGGATGGCCGTACACGGGGAGCCTGGCTTCGGGATGGATGCGCTTGACCTTCAGTTCCATGGTCACGTCCTTTGTCCGCGCTTCAGGCCTCCTCGAGCCGGACCTCCTCGAAAAAGGGCCGGGCCTCGTCGAGGATAGCCTCGAGCTCCGTCCGGCTGTAAGGCTTCTTCTCGAGATAGGCCGGATCGATCGGATTGTGGGGCACGAACGTCTGAACGGAGTAGCGCGGGACGCCGTGAAGCCACTCGCCGATCCTCCGGACATCGTCCTTGCCGACCAGGCCGGGGACGACCGTCGTCCGGAACGTGGTTCGGACCCCGCTCGCCCGGATGACGTCCACGCTGCGGACGATGCGCTCGACGTCGATGTTCGAGCGGGTCACCTCGCGGTAGCGCTCGAGCGGGGCCTTGATGTCCATGGCCACCCAATCGAGGAGCCCGGCCGAAAGCAGGCCTTCCAGGCGTTCGGGGAAAGAGCCGTTGGTGTCGAGCTTGACGAGCAGGCCCCGGTCCCGGACGACGCGGACGAGGTCCTCGACATCGTCGTGGAGGAGCGGCTCGCCGCCCGTCAGGCAGACGCCCTCGAGCCAGCCTTTGCGGCCGTCGAGGTAGGACAGGAAGATGTCCATGGGGGTCGTCTGGAGCGTTTCCGGACGCAGGACGAGGTCGGCGTTATGACAGTAGGGGCAGCGGAAGTTGCAACCGCCGAGGAAGACCGTCGAGGAGATGTGGCCGGGAAAGTCCCGGCTCGAGAACTTCTCTATTCCCTTGATCTCGACCACCCGTCGAACTCCTCGGCCGTGTTGATGACGGCCCGGACGATGCCCTGGGTATGGGCGACGAGGGTCGGCAGGATGATGGCCCCCGTATCGTCCCTTTTGATGACGTTGAGGAACTCGCGGATCTTGGCCTTGCCCGGGGTTTGGGTCAGGAGATATTCCGCGAACGGCGTGCCCGACTCGGCCAGCCGCTTCTTGAGGGCGTCGCACTTGTGGCAGTTCGGGTAGGTGAACAGAAGGTAATCCATGTCGTCTCCGCCTCGAACGATGCGTTCCGGGCTCAGCCGATCTTGTCGTAGGTGGCCCGGTCCTTGAACTCCTGCTGCTTGCCGTCGTTCCAGGTCCGGACCGGCCTCATGTACCCGACGATCCGGCTGTAGACCTCGGTCTCGTCGCCGCAGTCGGGGCACTGCAGATGACGGCCCCGGATGTATCCGTGGCTCATGCAAACGCTGAAGGTCGGGGTGATGGAGAAGTACGGGAGCTTGGTCTGGGCGATCCGTTGGACGAGCTTCTTGCAGGTCTCGCCGTCGATGGCCTCGGGCAGGAAGGCATGGAAAATGGTCCCGCCCGTGTAGAGCGATTGGATGTCGGACTGGTGCTGAAGGGCCTCGAAGATGTCCCGCGTGGCGTCGACGTTGAGCTGGGTCGAATTCGTCAGATAGGGGAATTTTTCGGTCCCCGAGGTGTAGATGCGGGGGTATTTCTGCTTGTCGAGCCGGGCCAGCCGGTAAGAGGTCGATTCGGCGGGCGTGGCCTCGAGGTTGTAAAGGTGGCCCGTCTCCTCCTGGAACTCGCGGAGGACGGAGCGCATGTAGTTGAGGGTCTCGACGGCCAGGTCGCGCCCTTCGGGCGTCCCGATGCCCTTCTTGAGGAGATTCATGGACGCTTCGTGCATGCCGCAGATGCCGATCGTCGAGAAATGGTTCTCGAAGTGACCGAGGTAGACCTTCGTGTAGGGCATCATGCCCTTCTCGAGCATGTTGTTGACGATCTCGCGCTTGGTCTCCAGGGTCCCCTTGGCGATGATCATCAGCTCCCGGAGCCGGGAGAAAAAGTCGGCCCGCGAGGTGGCCTCGAAGCCCAGACGGTTGAGGTTGATGGTCACGACCCCGATCGAGCCGGTCGAGTCGCCGGGGCCCCAGATGCTGCCCGGCCGGCGCATGAGCTCGCGCTGGTCGAGGTTCAGGCGGCAACACATGGCCCGGATGTCGCCCGGGTTCATGTTGGTCCCGATGTAGTTCTGGAAATAAGGGATGCCGTATTTGGCCGTGGCGTCGAACAGGAGCTTGGCCTTGGGCGAGTCCCAGTCGAACTCCCGGCTGAGGTTGTAGGTCGGGATGGGGAAGGTGAAGACCCGGCCCTTGAGGTCGCCCTCGATCATGATCTCGAGGAAGGCCCGGTTGATCCAGTCCACTTCCTTCTGGTAGTCGCCGTAGCAGGAATCGAGCTCCTCGCCGCCGACGACGACCTTCTTGTTCTTCATATCCTCGGGGATCGTCCAGTCGAAGGTCAGGTTGGAGAAGGGCGTCTGCCAGCCCCAACGGCAGGGGACGTTGAGACCGAAGATGAGCTTCTGGATGTCCTGCTTGACGTCCTCGTAGCTGAGTTTGTCATGACGGACGAAGGGCGCCAGGAGCGTATCGACGCTCGAGAAGGCCTGGGCCCCGGCGAACTCGGCTTGCATGGTCCCGATGTAGTTGACCATGTGGAGGGTCAGGGTGTCGAGGTGCTTGGCCGGGTTCGAGTGGACCTGGTTGGGGACGTGGCCGAAACCCTTGCGGATGAGGTTCTCGAGCGACCATCCGGCGCAGTAGCCGACGATGGGGTAGCTGAGGTCGTGGATGTGGAACTCGCCCTCCTCGTGGGCCCGCTTGGCCTCCTCCGTGTAGATCTGGTTGAGGGCGAAGTTCGAGAGGACCTCGCCCGAGACCCGGGCGTTGAGCCCGGCGAAGCTCATGACGCCCTCGTTCGAGTTCTCTCGGATCTTCCAGTCGGCGTTGCTGAGGTAGTCTTTGACCAGCCGCTCGAGGTTAAGGCCGATCCGTTTGGCCTCGCGGATGCCCTTGTGCTTCTCGCGGTAGAGGATGTAGGACTTGGCGACCTCGTGGTAGCCCTGCTTCATGAGGACCATTTCCACGATGTCCTGGATCTGCTCGACGGAGGGGACGGTGTAGCCCCCGAACTTCTCCTCGATCATGAAGGTGACGATGTCGGAGGCGTTCTGGGCGATGGCCCGGTCCTTGATCCCCTGGGTCTGCATGGCCTTGAAGATGGCGTTGGTGATCTTGTCCTGATTGAAATCCGTGACCGTTCCGTCCCGCTTCTTGATCCGGCCGACCGCGCTGACCATCGAAAACCTCCTTCTCTCGCCCCGGGCTCAAAGCCCTGGGAATTCCGCCGGGAACGTGCTACACTCAACCCTTCCCGAAACCATGGCAAAAACGAAAAGCCTTTCGGCCCTATCCCATATATTGTGTGGCTACAATCAGGAAAATACCAAATGTTGTATTTTCCGATGAGACTCTACACCTCGAATTGTGGCTTGTCAAGCCCTTTTATGAATTTTTTGTTAACTCGCTGAGGAGGCCATGGATACACTGGAAATTCGGAGCGGAGGACGCGAAGAGGTCATCGATCTGACGGCCGAGATCGGACGCGTCGTGGCGGCCTCGGGGGTTCAGGACGGGCTGTGTCTCGTCTTCGTCCCGCACACGACGGCGGCCGTGACCATCAACGAGAACGCCGACCCCGACGTCAAGGCCGACATCCTGATGGCCTTGCGGAAGGCCGTGCCCGACAGCCTGCGCTATGAGCACGCCGAGGGCAATTCTCCGGCCCACGTCAAGTCGAGCCTCGTCGGTTCGTCGGTCGCCGTCATCGTCGCCAGCGGCAGGCTCCAGCTCGGGACGTGGCAGGGGATCTGCTTCTGCGAGTTCGACGGCCCGCGGACCCGCAAGGTCTGGGTCCAGATCGCCGGCAAGTAACGATTGAATGGCGGAGGGACATTTGCCGCACGTACGTGTCCCCTCTCGTTGTCGGCGGCAGGCGCCTTTCTTTCCGGAAATTCTTTTTGGTTGTTCTCCGGGGGATTTGGGTTATAATGAGGGTAAGTCAGGTCCAAGCCGGTCATGGCGCGCCGATCAATCAGAATCGAGTCATACCGAAAATCAAGGATTTTTTTCGTTTGAGGAGGGAGCATGGATAATCTCGTGCCTCTGATCATCCAATTGATCAGCGGAGCGATGGGCGGGAACCTGGCCGGTTCCCTGCTCAAGAAACTCTCTTTGGGGACGGTCCTGAACTCGATCGTCGGCATCCTCGGCGGCGGCCTCGGCGGCCAGCTGCTGGGCCTGCTGGGGATCGGAACGGGGGGCGGGGGGACGGACCTCGGCGGCATCATCGGCAGCATCGCCGCCGGCGGCGTCGGCGGGGGCGTCCTGATGGGCATCATCGGGGCCGTCAAGAAGGCCGTCAGCAAATAACATCGAAGGAGGAGGAAACATGCCGCAAAAAAGAACGACCCACCGGAGCGTCAAGGGGACGAAGCTCTACGCCGTGCGCGACAGCAAGGGCCGCTTCGTCGACATCCAGACCTACAAGCGGGCCCACGCCGCCGACATGAGGCGCAAGAGCAAGGCCGAGACGGCCAAGAAGAAGTCCAAGTAACCGGCTTCCTTAGGCTTTAAGTCCTGGCAACCCGCCCGGTATTTTCCGGCGACGAGCGTCCCCGGCTTCAGGGCGCGAACGGGCGTCTCGAGGGTCTTGGTCAGGGAGGCCGCATCCGGGCCCGCTCCAGCTCCCAACGGCGCCGCGCAGTTGCCGCAGAACTTCGAATCGTCCCTGTTCTCGGCGTGGCACTTCGGGCATCTCATGACGCGCCCTCCTCCACGAATGACCGAATCGTATTACAGAAAAGGAAGGCCGTCAATCCTGCTCGAACTTTCGTTCTGGCCCGGGCAGGATTGGTTCCCAAGGGAAAAACCGGCTCTTGAAGTTCGCCGACTGGAACATCGGATGTGTTATAATGACGAGAGCATGAACACCCTCAAAGCCGCATTCTGGGACTATCCCGCGCTGGCCAGTCCGCCGGGTCTGAGCTCCTTTTTGGACGCGCATAGAGCGCAGCCGAGGGTCTATCGCTGGCTATTGAGAAGATTCTTGGAACACGGCCGGGCCGTGGACGCCCTCAGCTATTTCTCCGTCCAAGAGATCTCCGAGGCCTTGCCCGGATTGAGGCTGTCGCCCTATTCCCGGAAAAAATGGCGGAGGATCGTCGAGGTCTATGGACACGTTCAAGGAAGATAAGGCCTACTACGCGTCGGCCAGGCACAGGGAAGTCCTACGGGGTCTTCTCGCTCATCCGGAGATCGAGCGTTCGTTCTTCCTGACCGGAGGAACGGCCCTGTCGGTCTTCTATCTCCATCACCGGGTTTCCGATGATCTTGACCTCTTCACCCTCGAGCCCGTGAGCCTGTCCGAGCTGGACCCCTGGATCAGGGCCCGATGGAAGGGCTCCTGCTCCAAGATCAAGGAGGGGCCTGATTTCCTCTCCTTCCTGATCGACGAGACGAAGGTGGAGTTCGTCCACGATCCTCTGTCGAACGGCGACGAGCGTCCCTGCGCCGAATTCGAGAACGGCAGGCGCCTCAAGGTCGACAACCTGAGGAACATCGTTTCCAACAAGCTCGGAGCCTTGGTCAGCCGCCAGGAGCCGAAGGATTTCGTGGATTTCTATTTCATCGCGAAGCTCGATCCCGGCCTGGATAGGGAGCGAGTCTGGCAGGACGCAAGGCGTAAAGATGCCATCTTCGACGACCCGCCGACGGCGGCTTTCCAGCTGGAGGAAGGGCTGGCCCTCATCCGGGAGAGACCGGATCTGCTGCCTGAGGTTCGAGGGGAGTTCGACCGGGAGGCTTTCTTCGATTATTTCGCCGGCCTCGGCGAATGGCTCTACCGGAAATACCCCCGCTAGATAACTAACACGCCTCTTTATCTTTCCGGATCCACGGGGAGGCGCATCTTCCGCAGGATGTCTTGGAAGCGCAAATCGTTGCGAAGGAGGCTTTGCGTGGTCCCCTCGCCTCCTATGTATGGCAAGTTGGGATCTCCGATCTCATACGCTTTCTCCACCCACTCCATGGCTTTCTCCGTTCCCCCGGCCGCGGCATAAGGTTGCGCGATCATCGTAGGCGCGAAATAGCCTTGTTGCCAGATCGCGGCCAGGGCTTCCCCCGCGGACCGCATCGCCCCCGGATAGCCGCCCGTTTCAAATCCGCTCGATATGGCTTCGACGACCGGGGTCAGTTCCACACCGGCATAAAAGGCTTTCGCCTCTTTCAGCGCCTCATCATACCGTCCCTTCAAGTGGAACAACTCCCAGAGGTTTATGTGAGCGGCGGGATCATTGGGAGATGTCCTGAGCGCTTGGCGGAACAGAGAAATGGCCTCGTCCAATCTTCCCAGATATAACAATGTCAGGCCGAAGATCTCCATGAACAGCGGATTGATGGGATCCAATTCCAGGGCCCGCTCGCCCTGCGCCACGGCCTCCTCTGGACGATTCAAGTAGCATAACGCATTCGAATAATAGACCCGGGCCATGGCGAAGTTGGGATTGATCTCAAGGGCCCTACGGAACGAGGCTTCCCCGCCTGCCCAGTCCCATTCGTGCCACGTTTTCAGGCAGGCCATGGCGAAATGAGCCTCCGCCAGGTTGCTGTCCAATTCCAGGGCCTTGAGAAGGAAGGGCTTCGCTTCCCGCATCGCCTCGCGTGGCAGGACCAGCCCTAATTGGGCACGCCCGAGCGAGACCAAGAACATCCCCGTTTGGGCAAGGGCGTTTTCCGGGTCCTTCCTCAGGGCCGATTCAAAATATTTCTGTGCCGCATCGAAGTCCGGCGGGGACAGCTTGTACCAATGGGACATGCCCCTGAGGCAGGCTTCGTACGCTTCGGGGTTGACCGGGCGGGCCTTGGCCAGCGCGGCCTGCTCGGACGGCAGGAGCTTGAGGGCCAGCGCCTTGGCCACCTCGCGGGCGACATCATTCTGAAGGGCCAGGATGCCCGCCATCTCCCGCTCGAAGGCGTCCCCCCAGAGCTGGGTCTGGTCCCGGACCTGGATGAGGTCCGCCGAGACACGGATGCGACTCCCCTCCCGGCGGGCGCTTCCCTCGAGGACATACTCCACCCCGAGCTCCCGGCCGATCTGATCGATGGGCGTATCGGTCTTCTTGTAGCGCATGACCGAGGTCCGGGCGATGACGCCAAGGCTCCCGGGATGAAGTCGCCCCAGGAGCGTGATCATCTCCTGGGTCAGACCGTCGGAGAGGTATTCCTGGTCCGGGTCGCCGGTCAGGTTGGCGAACGGGAGGACCGCGAGCTTGATCGCGGCCGGCCGGGGCTTGGCCTTGAGGGGCTTGAGGCCTTCGGCGACGGCCGCGAGGTCCGCCCGGAGCTCTTCCATCGTCCGGTAGCGTTCGTCTATCTTCTTGGTCAGGGCCTGGAAGACGATGTGCTCCAGCTCGGGGGCAACCGACGGGCGTATCTTGACCAGCGACTCGGGCTCCTTCTGGAGGATCGAGTAGATCACGGTCTGGTCGTGTTCGCCCTGGAAGGGCAGCTTGCCCGCGAGCAGTTCATAGAGTACGACGCCCAGCGACCAGATATCGGTGCGCTGATCGAGTTCCTCACCCCGGGCTTGCTCCGGCGACATGTAGGCCACGGTCCCCAGTGTCGTCTGGCTCTTGGTCAGCGACGAGCCGCCTCGGAGCTTGGCCAGCCCGAAGTCCATGACCTTGGCCCGGCCCTTGGCCGTGACCATGATGTTGGCGCCCTTGACGTCCCGGTGGATGATGCCCTTGCCGTGGGCCTCGCCCAGTCCGACCGCCACCTGCGAGACGATATCCACGGCCTCACCGGGCTCGAGCGGCCCCTTTCGGACCTTGTCTTTGAGCGTCTCGCCCTCCACATACTCCATGGCGATGTAGGGCCGGTCTTCGCTCTCCCCGACCTCGTGGATGACGCAGATGTTCGGATGAGACAGGGCCGCGGCCGCCTGGGCCTCGACGAGGAACCGCTCCTTGAGCTCGGGCGAGTCCATCAGGTGCGGCGGCAGAAACTTCAGGGCCACGCACCGCTTAAGCTTCAGGTCCTCGGCCTTGTAGACGACACCCATGCCCCCGGCCCCGACCTCTTCGATGATCTTGTATTTCCCGGCGATTAATGTTCCGGCCTTCAGGACGCGAACGGGCGTCTCGAGGGTCTTGGTCAGCGACGCCGCCTCCGGGCCCGCTCCAGCTCCCGGGCCCGGACCGGCTCCCACGCCCGCCCCCAGCGGAGCGGCGCAGTTGCCACAGAACTTCGAATCGTCCCTGTTCTCGGCGTGACAGTTAGGACATTTCAATCCCTTTCTCCTTTGCTGGAACTTGCGGTAAAGATACCACCGGAAGTCCGAAAACGCAAGGGAAGGATCGAGCGCGTCGCGCCGGGGCAGGCGCGGCCGGCCGCCTATTTCTTGGTCCGCTTGCCGGTCACCCCGGCGGAGATCATGAGCTCCGCATTGGAAATGACCCCTTCGAGGACGTCCTCCCCGATCCTGGCCTCGACCGCCCAGGGACGGGCCAGCCCGTCGGGGGGGCTGGGGACGTTGAGGACGAACTTCAGCAGCGCCCCATCGAAGGAGACGTCCGAGGCCGGGGCGTCGGTGAACATCCCGTGCTGCTCGCTGACCTTGATCCCCAACTGGCCCTCCCGCTCTTCCACGAGAAGCGTTAAGTAAAAGGATTGGCCGTCGGCATAGACCTCGACCGCCCAGGTCCCCAGGGCCTTGGCATTATCGGCCTTGGGCACGGCCTGCCCGGCGGCCGCCGGGGCCGCCCCCGCGGCGACGAGGGCCGCAACGGCGATGAGAGCTATGGTTCTTTTCATCGAAGCCTCCTTCTGGAATCCGGCCCCGCGGGGCCTTCCGAGACCCCTATCTTCCGGAATCCGGCGCAAATAATCAAGCGCCTTTGCCGTCCGCCGGTGGAAATCTGATATAATCCCGCGCGGGGAAGAGGACCGACCATGGATTACGACCTCCGCCATCTCCGGATCTTCAACTCGGAGCGCTTGGGACGGAAGCTCGTCTCCGGGCTCGAGCGTCTTGGGCGGGAAAACATCATCTCCCGGATCTGGTCCCGGGACCACACCGTGTGGAAGCCCGACGGCCTCGAGATCACGGACCGCTTGGGCTGGCTCGACGCGCCCGAGGCCGCGGAAAAGGACATCCCGGCGATGGACGCCTTTGCCGCCGAGCTCCGGCGGGAAGGCTTCACCCGGGCCGTCGTCCTGGGCATGGGCGGATCGAGCCTGGCCCCCGAGGTCTTCGCCCGGGTCTTTCCCCCAAAGGAGGGATCCCTCGCTCTCGACGTCCTCGACACGACCGAGCCGGGCACCGTGAGGGACTTCGGCGCCGGCCTCGACCTCGAACGGACCGTGTTCCTGGTCTCCTCGAAATCCGGGACGACGGCCGAGCTCGTCTCCCTTTTCTCGTATTTCTACGATCTCGCCTGCCGGGCCCTCGGCGGGGGCCGCGCCGGGAAGCGCTTCGTGGCCGTCACAGACCCGGGAACGCCGCTCGACGGCCAGGCCCGGCGGCTCGGTTTCCGGGCGACGTTCCACGGCTCGCCCGATGTGGGCGGCCGGTTCTCGGCTCTGACGGCGTTCGGACTTCTGCCCGCGGCCCTCAAAGGGATCGACCTCCGCCGCCTTCTTACGGCGGGCCGGGCCGCGGCCGCCGACTGCCGCATCGAGGACACAGCCCTCAATCCCGGCGCTCTTCTCGGATGCCTGATGGGCATCGCCGCCGAAGAAGGGCTGGACAAGCTGACGATATTCCTGCCGCCGCCCCTCGCCCCGCTGGGCTCCTGGCTCGAGCAGCTCGTCGCCGAAAGCACGGGAAAAGAGGGACGAGGCATCGTCCCGGTGCCGGAGCCGGCTATCAGAACGCCCACGGCCTATGGGAGCGACCGTCTCTTCGTCCTGATCGGGCAGGGCGACGCGGACCTCGATCCCCGGGCCCTGGAGTTGATCGCGTCGGGAGCCCCCCTGGTGAAGCTCGACCTTCCCGACCCGCACGGCCTGGGCGGACATTTCTTCCTTTGGGAGTTCGCCACGGCCATGGCCGGTTATTTCCTGAAGATCAATCCCTTCGACCAGCCGGACGTCGAATCAACCAAGACAAGGACCCGGGACATCCTGGCGGGGGCTTCGGAGGGAGCGGTCGGGGGCGAGGAGCGCCCGGGCCCGAGCGCGGGCGGGCTGAGATTCCGCGCGCCCGACTCGGCCGGCGGCCCCGCGGGGATCTTGGCCCGATTCCTGGGCCAGGCCCGGGAGGGGGATTACCTCGCGGTCTTGGCCTTCGTTCCGCCCCGCCCCGCTATCACCACGCTCCTCGAGGACCTCACGGCCCGGCTCCGCGACCGCAGCAGGATCCCCGTGACCTCGGGATTCGGGCCCCGCTATCTCCACTCGACAGGCCAACTCCATAAAGGGGACGGAGGGAACGGGCTCTTCCTGCAGCTCGTCGCCGCTTCGCTCCCGGACGTCCCCATTCCCGAGGTCGAAGGGATCAAGCGCCCGGCAGCTTCATTCGGCGAGTTGTTCGGCGCCCAGGGGCTGGGCGATTGGAAGGCCCTTCAGGACAGAGGCCGCCGCGTCCTGCGGATCGAGATCGACGGACCCGTCGAGGACGGGCTGGCCGCCAGCGTCCGCCTCCTTGAATAGATGGGTTCTTCGCCCCATCCCGGGGATATTGGATCATGAAATGGCGTATCGATAGGGTTCGTTGCTAAAGAACCCAGGGAATGGGGTGGAACCGAAATAAAAAGGACAGCCCCGGCGGGGCTGTCCCCTTCTTTTTGATGCCGGCTTTCTAGAAAAGGCCCGTGTAGACGATGTCGGCGCGGAAGAGCTCTTTCGTCCGGGTGCGGACCCTCGCGTCCACGGTGTCCTTGATGTTGAGGTAGAACCAGAAGGCGTCGAACAGCCTCAGCTTCTTCATATAATACTTGGCGTAGGTCGTGAGATTGTCGACGATGATCCGGCCGATCTCCCGGCCTCGGTCGTCGGGGATGACGATGTAGGTGATGGCTTTCTCCTGCCCCCCCTCCTTGACGGTCGTCTCCAGGAGCTTTCCGTAGACCTTGCCCCGGGTCTTCCCCTGCCACTCATCGGGCTTGTTCGTGCCGGAGATGTTCAAGGCCTCGAACGCCTCGCGCTCTTTGACCTCGATGAAGTCCTCCATTTGGAATTCCCGGCTCCGGGTGAAGACGTTCGTATAGGCCCCCGTTTCACCCTTGACCTCGACGCTGTCAGCCTGGAAGAGCGACGGGTGCTCGAGAAGGAGCTCGCCTTTGATCCTGATCTCCTTGCCCACGAGAGAGGACGCGTCGAAATCCTGAAGGACGATGTCGAAACCCTGGGCGGTCGGCAGGTACAAGTAGCGGCCGAGCGCCATTTGGACCGTTCCCTGATATTCCTTGAGGGTCTTCTGCTGCGAGACGGTTGCCGTATCGGTCGTTCCCTTGGTGCACGCGGCCGTCACGACAAGAACGGCGCAAACCGCCAGGCTCAAGAGGATGATCCCCGGTCTTTTCACGGACGTCATTGCTCTTACCTCCATGCTCGACTCAATCATCGGTCACACAGTCTCAGGATGATCGGCCATTCCGCCCGGGCGATGAACTCCACGGGCAAGAGGTAGTTTATACCACTCCCCCCGCGAAAAGTAAAGCGCCAGGAACCCGAAATTATGAGCCTTTTTTCCTGACGCTTCCGGACGACCCGGAAGACGACCGGGACGCAGCCGAGGAGGAGGGCCGCGAAGACGACCCGGATGAGGATCCGCGCGAGGACGAGACGATCGAGCTCGAACCGCGGGATGCGCCTCCCGAGGAGCCGCTCGAACGGGAAGGCGAAGAGAAGGAGCCGGACGGACGGGAAGGGGCGTTAGATCCGCCAGCGGAGGGGCGGGAAACGGAGGCCGGAGCCGATGGCGTTCGGGGGGCCGGGCTGCTCATGCGGGCTGTCGAGGGGCGGGCCGCGGAAGGTGTCCGGGATATCGCCGAGCCGCCTGTGCCGGCCGTACGACCTGATACGGCCGGCGCTTGTCTCGAGCCCGACGGATTGCCCGGGCTGAGCCGTGACGGATAAGCGTTCGGGGAGCGAGAAGACTGGGAGGCCGTTCTCCGGACGGCCGAGGAGAACGAGGCACTGGGGCTTTGGGCGGACGAATGGGACGCCCGGTCCGATGTGGACGGATAGTTCTTGATCGTCTCCCCCTTCTTGATGGCCGCCCCCGAGGACCCGCCTTCGTTCTGTTTGACCTTCTGGGCCGGGGCACCGGAGTCTTTGCCGGAGGGGGTGGAGGGGGCCCTGGTGACGGGAGGCGTTACGCGGGCCGGAGCCTCCTTGGCCCCCAAACCCGCCCCCGCCTCGGCCCCGCGCATGATCGGCGGACGCCTTTCCGAAACACCGCTCTGCTCGCGGGCCCCAGAAGACTCCCGGCTCGGATAGGACCGGATGGCCCTCTCAGGCGAACGGACCGCCTCGCTCCCGGAGCGTGCGGCCGCCCCTTCCGCATCGCCGCCTCTTCGAATGACGGGGGCCGACGGGGCGGTGACCCGGGCCGGTTCCCTCGATTGGGCGGGCTCGCTCCGGGGGGCCACCCTCGAAGAGGGCAGGGACCGGGAAGCGGGGATGTTCTTCAAGCCGGCCGGCTCTCCGGGCCGGGCGGCCAGGACCCGCCGGGCGGCGACGGCCTGTGGCCCCGCGGTATTGGTGACGGGTCGGATGGACGGCTGCTGGGCTTTGAGGGCGACCTTGCTGATCCGCCCGAGTTCGGCGTCCGCGACATGGTAGCGATGGACGTTGGGGGCCTGAAGGCTGCTGCGGCGGATCACGGTCAGGGCCCGGTTATGAGCCGGGAAGAGGGAGTCGAAGTGCCGGTCGTAGAAGTAGTTGTTGATGACGACGATCGGCCGGTTGTACCAGCCCAATGGGCACCAGCCGACGTAGTCTCCGCTCCACCACCAGTGGACCCATGCCGGCCGCCAGTGATGATGGGGGATCCAATACCAGCCGAGCCCGATCCGCCAGTGCCACCGGCCGTAATGATAGACGGCCCAGCCCCAGGGCTCGGAGGACACCCAGGTCCAGCCGATGACCGGGTACCAGACCCAACGCCCGTAGAAGTAGGGCCGCCACAAGGTGTCGGTGATGACCGGGACCCACACATAACCGTACGGCCGTTCATAAACCCAGTTGCCGTGGCCGTCGAGTTCCTCTTCGTAGGCGTCGAGCTCGCGCGGCAGGTATCGCCTGTCGGTCCTCCGGGCCAGGAGAGAATCGCGGGACCGGTTCCAGTCGTCGAACTCATCGCCGCGGGAATAGAAATAATCGGGGTTGCCGAGGAGACGGCCGTTCGAGGCGGACACGGATTCGAGGCTGCGGACGAGCACGGAACCGTCCTCAGAGGCCGCTTCCAGGCTGCCTTCATGGACGAACGCTTCGGTCACCCGGCCGATCCTCACATCGAACCGGAAGAGCCCCTCCTCGAGGACGTAAAAGGACGCGTCGGGCGTATGGAGCTCGATGCCCTTGTCCTCGACGAGCTGGCTCACCCTCAGATAGGCCCGGCCTTCGAGAAGATGGATCTTGACGAATTCCTCGCCCTCGCGGGGCAGGAGGGCGAACTCGATCCTCGTGTTCTCGTCGAGGCGAAGATAGTTCCGCCGGCCGAAGTGGATCTCGGCCATGCCCCGTTCGGTGCCCAGCTTGTCCCCCTGAACGAGGGCCAAGTTGACCTCGCCTTTCTCGTAGCCGAGATCGTCGGTCCTCTGGACATAGACATCACCCTTGACATAGCTGAGACGGGCATAGCTGTAAGGATAGAAGGTCTCGTCCTGGGCCGCCAGGCCGAGCGTGACGGAAACGATGACTGCCGCCAGGAGGCTTGTCAGTTTCTTCATCGTCTTTCTCCTTCCACCTCTCACCTTTGCAACTTCCATGCCAGCCTTTCTGCCCTGTTGGGGGGCTTGTTCACCGTCCACTATTGAGGACAATTGTCTCGGCCCAATAAAAAAAGGCGGGTCTCCCTGAGGAAAGCCCGCCCTCTATGCGGAGGCAGGGTTCGCTTACCAGCGGCGCCAATCGAAGGGCCGACCGCGGAACATTCCCGGCCCCCTCATGTGCCAGCGGACCATGCCCGGACCCATGAAACGGCCTCGCATGCCCATCGGTCCCATGGCCATCCCGCCTCGGCCCATCATCAGGCCGTGACGGCCGATGAACGACTCCCGGGCACCCTTCATCTTTTCGAGCTGTTCGGGGGTGAAGATCGCCTTCCAGGCCCCGCGGCTCTTGATGGACGCCTTGAGCCGGTCGGCGCGCATCTTGGACATCCGGTCGATGGCCGCGTTGATCTTGGCCTCGTTGGCCTTGGGGTCCTTCATGAGATCGGCCAGCTCCCCGCGGGCCTTCATCATCTGCTCTCGGAAAGCCCGGCTCTCCTCGATCCTGGCCTTGCGGAACTCCATGAGCTTCTTTTCCTGCTCGGCGGTGATGCCCAGAGCGTCCCTGGCGGCCATGCGCATCCCCGGCCAGGGCCTGTCCTCTCGGCCGGGCGCCTGGGCTGCGGCCGGGAGGGCCAGGAGGGAAAGGAAGAAGGCGGCCGACAAGGCCGCGGCGACGGGGGTTCTCATTCCTGTCTGTGTCATTGTCTGTCTCCTTATCAGGTTTCCATTCCTTTAGACGACGGCCGCCCGAAAACCTTTGCGCCGGGCCTGTTTCACTCCTGCCGGTGCCTCATCCGGTCCAGGGTGACGGCGACGACGATGATCGCCCCGATGATGATCTCCTGGACATAGTTCGGCCAGCCCATCATCGTACAGCCGTTGCGGAGGAAGGACATGATCATGACCCCGATCATGGTCCCCAGGATGCTGCCCTCGCCGCCGCTCAGGCTGCCGCCGCCGATGACGACCGCGGCGATGATGTCGAGCTCGAGGCCGACGGCGACGGTCGGATCGCCGACCGTGAGCCGCGAGAACTCCATGACCCCGGCCAGCCCGCAAAACAGCCCTCCGATGACATAGATGAGGACCTTGACCCGGCTGGTCCGGATGCCGCAAAGCCTGGCCGTGGATTCGTTCGAGCCGATGGCGAAGATGTGCCGGCCGAAGACCGTGCGGCGGAGGACGACGGCCATGAGCACGGCCAGGAGGATGACCCCCCAGACGCCCGGAGCGACGAGCAGCCACGACGGGCGCGGACTGCGGGCCATGAGCTCGTTGATCCAGGTCATGGGCGCGTCGATCTTCTGGTTCCCGGCGATCCATTTGGCCGCCCCGCGGGCGATGCCCATCATGCCCAGGGTGACGATGAACGGGATGAGGCGGAGCCGTGTGATCAGGGCGCCGTTGACCAGACCGACGGCCGCTCCGGTCAGGACCCCGAGGACCACGGCGACGAGCGGAGGGGCGCCGGCGTTGATCGCATAGGCCGCGATGACGCTCGACAGGGCGATGTTCGAGGCCGCCGAAAGGTCGATCCCTCCGCTGATGATGACCAGGGTCATGCCCAGGGCTCCCAGGGCGACGATGACGGACTGGGTGGCGACGCTCGTGAAGTTCGCGACCCTCAGGAACCGGGCCTGGATCTCGGGAATGAGGGAGAAGAGGGCGATGACCAGCGCGAGCCCGGCGAACGGGCCGAGAACACCGAGGGCCTTCCGCAAGCGGTCGTGACGGGGTTTG
Organism: uncultured Eubacteriales bacterium; assembly: GCA_964423315.1. GTDB lineage: Bacteria > Acidobacteriota > Aminicenantia > Aminicenantales > Saccharicenantaceae > RBG-16-66-30. The sequence continues at coordinate 232,204 of CAYREO010000001.1, forward strand.
GTCATCCTGCCGTCCTTTCCTTGTCGAATGAGTCGCGTCCGCCCGGGACCCGGCCGACCGCGGCCGCCGACATCAGGCTGTGCTCGTCCCACTTGGAGGCCGGCCGGGAATCGACCAGAACGCCGCGATGGAAGACGGCGATCCGGTCGCAGACGCCGAGAAGCTCGGGCAGGTAGGAGCTGACGAAGAGCACGGCCTTCCCTGCCCGGGCCAGCTCGCCGATCCATTCATAGACCTGGGCCTTGCTGACGACGTCGATGCCCCGGGTCGGCTCGTCGAGCAGGAGGATCGCGGCCTGCTGATGGAGGAGCCGGGCCAGGGCCACCTTCTGTTGGTTCCCGCCTGATAGGCTGAGGACCTTCCGTTCGGGCCCCGCCGTGCGGATGTTCATCCTGTCGATCCAGCCCTCTACGGCCCGCCGCTGGCGGCCGGTCCGCAGCCAGCCGGACCGGACATAGGGCGAGAAATCGCTCAGGGTCATGTTGTCGGCGACGGACATCCTCAGGGCCAGCCCCTCCCCCTGGCGGTCCTCGCTGAGGAGGCCGAACCCCTGATCGATCCGGGCCCAAGGCCGGCCGCCGCACGTCTCTGCGCCCGAGACGACCAGGCATCCGCCCACGACCTCGTCGAGACCGAAGACCGCCCGCAGCAACTCCGTGCGGCCCGAGCCGACGAGCCCCGCGATGCCCAGGATCTCTCCCTTGGCCAAGGTCAGGCTGACGGGAGCCGACATTCTCTTCCCCCGGAGCTCCCGGAGGTCCAGGACGGTCTCTCCGATGTCGTGCTCGATACGGGAGAACATCCGGTCGACCTTGCGGCCGACCATGAGCTGAATGAGGTCCTCGAGACCGGTGCCGGCCATGGGCCCGGAGCCGACGTTCCGGCCGTCGCGAAGGACGGTGTAGGAGTCGGCGACCTTCTGGACCTCTTCCAGGAAATGGCTGATGTAGACGACCCCGACGCCCTGGTCCCGGAGCTTGCGGACGATCTCGAACAGCCGGAGGCTGTCCTCGAGCGACAGGGAGCTCGTGGGTTCATCGAGGACCAGGATGCGGGACCGATTCATCAGGGCCCGGGCGATCTCGACGATCTGCCTGGCCCCGACACTGAGTTTCCTGACCGGCACCTCGGCCGAGATCTCCGGATGACGGACGAATTCCAGGGCCTCGCGGACCTTTCTTTTCATGGTCCGCCGGTCGAGCCAGCCCCCAGCGTGCGCTTCGCGGCCCAGCATGATGTTCTCCTCGACCGTCATGTGGGGGGCCAGGGTGAGCTCTTGATAGACGATCGACAGACCGGCCCGGAGCCCATCGAGCGGTCCGGTCGGAGCGTAGGGACGGCCCTCGATCTCCATCCTCCCCGAGTCGGGCGCAAGGGCCCCGCTGAGGATCTTCATCATCGTGCTCTTCCCGGCGCCGTTCTCGCCGAGAAGGGCGCGGACCTCGCCTCGGCGGAGCTCGAAGGAGACATCGTCGAGCGCCCGGGTCGCGCCGAACGTCTTGGTGACCCCGGTCATCCGGAGGACGAGGGGTCTTTCGGGAGCGGTCGTCATCAGCGGGGAGGCTTGGCGGGATCGGGCTCCAGGAGGGCTCTGATCTCCGGGTCGTCCATGTTCTCGGCCGTGGCCAGCGTGACGCCCGTATCGATGACCCTCTCGACCTCTTCGCCCCGGAGGTGGGCGACGATGGTCAGAACCCCCAGATAGCCCATCTTCGTGGGGTTCTGGAGGACGAGCCCGTGGATGTGGCCGTCGCGCAAGCCCTGGACGAGCTTCGGGGAGCTGTCGAAGCCGACGAACTTGACCCGGCCGGCGAGGCCGGAGGATTGCAGGGCCCGGAGCGTGCCGAAAGTGCTCGATTCGTTGGGGGCGAAGATGCCCTCGACATCGGGGAACCGGCTGATGAGGTTCTCGGCCAGCTGGAAGGCGGTCTCCGTCGTCGCGCCCGCGTACTGGTCCTGGACGAGGAGAACGAGGTCCGGGAACTCCTGCTTGATGGTATCGAAGAAGCCGGCTTCCCGCAGCATCGTGCTGGCCGAGCCCTCCTGATATCGGATGAGGAAGATCCGGCCGCGGCCGCCGAGGAGCGCGCCGAGCCGGCGGGCGGCCAGGACCCCGCCCCGGTAATTGTCCGTCGCCACGTAGCTCACATAGTCGTCGCCCTGCAGCCCGGAATCGATGATGACGACGGGGATGCCCTCGCGGACGGCGTCCCGCACGGGGCGCATGAGGGCCCGATCGTCGAGGGGGGCCAGGACGATGCCGTCGACGCCGCGGCTGATGAAGTCCTCGACGACCGTGATCTGCTGGGAGCGGTCGTCCTCTTTTTGGGGTCCTTTCCAGATCGTCTCCACCCCGGCCTCGCGTCCGGCCTGTTCGGCGCCGGCCCGGATGGACTTCCAGAACTCGTGGGTCGTGCCCTTGGGGATAACGGCGATACGGAGCCGGCGGCCTTCCCCGGAGCCGGCGGCCTGTTCCCGGCCGCACGCGGAGAACAGCATGGCCGCGCAGAGACAGCCCGCCAGAAGCGCGCCAGGGAGAGTTCTCATGGCCCGAGTATACCGGGAACTCGACCGTGGGTCAAAGAGATCGTCGTGGAAAAAAAGAGGGAACCCCCTTCGGGGCCGCCGCCCGCGAAAAGGGTCCCCCGGTTCGGCTATTTCTTCTTGAGGATGGGCATCCCGGTCTTCGTCGTCTCCTGGACCATGTAGCCTTCGGGGACGGCGTCGAGCGCGCCGGGCCGGACGTCACGGGCGAAGAAGTAGATCGTCTGCAGCCGGCCGCCCTTCAGGTTGACCTGCTTGGAGTGCAGATAGTAGCTGGTTCCCCGGGAGTTCTTGAATTCGTATGCCATCGTTTATACCTCCGTCTTGGATTGCCTCCTCGAAGCTGAGCATCAGCTTCGTTCAACTCTATAGATTCTCCCCTCCGATGTCAAGAGCGCCGCGGCCCGCGCCGGTCCGCGCGCTACTGGATGTAGTCGACCGGCGGCGGCATGTCGGACGGGACGATCGTGCCATAGGCGTCCTCGTAGCGCTTGATGTTGGCCTGCAGGGCCTCGAGGAACCGCTTGGCATGAGCCGGGCTGACGATGATCCGGGCGACGAGCTTGCCGAAGGGCCCGTCGGGGAAGAGGAAGGCGTAATCGAAGATGAACTCCTCGCGGGAATGACGGATCGCGGCGATGCTGGCATACTGGCCGAGGGCGACCGCTTCGTCGACCTTGATCTCGACTTTTTTCTGGTCCATGGTCCCTCCGATCTCCAGGCTTCCCCTATTGTGAAACGAAAAAGGCATGAAATCAATGCTTTGGGAGGCCGGAAAAAAATTTTGTGAGATCGTAAGATTTCGCTTTACATTCACGTCCCGGCTGATATAATGAATATGGCTTTCTTGTGCGGGCTGGAGAAAGCCCCCACCTTTTTGGTTCCCATCATCAACCCCCCTTTTGCTGACAACAGCCCGCACCTCATATCGGAAATCAAGTATATCACTGGCGTCCCGCTACCGGGCGTAGTATTCAATCGTCTTCCTCACGGCCGCCTCGCAGACCTTGCAGAACGGCTTCGCTCCCTTGGTGAACATCAGGCAGTCCAGTTGCGGCCGGAAGAGGCCTTCGGAAGCGTACCCGGCTCCCTCGAAGGCCCCGACCTTGTCCCAATACCGGCTCCGGCGCAGGAAATCGTCAACCCTGTCGGCGTGCTCCCGCGACAGCCGCTCCGACTCCTCTTCGACCTTGGCCACTTCGGACGCCGCGGCCCCCTCCCTCTTCATCCGAGCGATCCTTGCGTTGATCTCGGACCGCGTCTTCTGATAAGCGTTGTCCATCCGGTCGAACTCGGCCTTTTCCCAAAGGGTCGGGACCTCGACGCCCGGGGTGACGAGATCGGCCCATTTCAGACGGGCGGGGTCCAAGAGAGCCGTGATGTTGGGCTCGACGGGCTCGACGCCGCGGGGGTAGAACTCGTTGTAGGCGACCTCGGAGGTGTAATACTCGTCGGCCAGGCCGGCAAAGGAATGGCCGAACTCGTGGAGGAACAAGTATTCGTGCCACTGGTTGTCGGTCGTGAACGTGCAATACAGATTGTAGATCCCGCCGCCGCCGTAACGCTCGTGGTTGACCATGATGGCCAGGGCGTCGTACGGCGCATGGGCCGCGATGTCCCGCAGGCTCCGGTTGTCCTCGGTCAGAAGATAGCGCTCGGATCCCAGGGAATCGAAGGTCGCCCCGACCGCCGTGGACTTGAAGACGCCGTGGCTCGGCTCGTCCGGGCCGCTTTCGGCGGAAGGCTTGAAAACGCCGGTGATGTTGAACTTGTCCCGATTGGATTTGTAGGGCTCGAGCGTGAAGAGAACGGCCGTGAAGCGGTCGAGGTCGGCTCGGACCTTGGCCTCCTCGGCTTCCGTGTAGCCCTCGGCGACGAACACGAGGTCGACTTTCCGGTGTGGCTCTCCGGACCTGAGGACCTCGATGACCTTGACCCCCGGGGCGAGGCTTTCCCGGATGACGGACTGGTCCGCCGGGTCGATGTCTTGGGCGAAAAGCGGCTGGAAGACGTTTTGCCGGTCCCTCAACTCCACTGTGAAGCGGATCGGCCGGCGAGGAAAGGGAAGCAGGGCGCTCTCGTGATAGGTCCTCCGGATACCCCGGGCGGCGGCGTCCGAGGTCTTGTACTCGCCGAAGTAGCTGTCGAAGCCCTTGGAGAAGATGAGCGTCCCCGTGGCCCCGTCATGGACCTTGACGAGATAGCGGCCCAAGTTGGAGGGATCGATGAGCTGGGTCCGGCTCCCGGCCCAGACGCCCTGGCGGTAGACCCGGTCGAGGGAGATGAGGTCCTCGGTCGCGTGCCCGATGTGGAAGAAGTCGACGCGCATCGTCGCGTCGACGAAATACATGTCGAAATCCGGTCCTGCGGCGGCCCGCGGGCCGCCGCAGGCGAGAACAGCCAGGACGAGGAAGATGACGGAACGTTTCATGAGGCCCTCCTTCGGACGCCGGGACGCGCCGGTCTTGGGGCCGGCCCGACGATGGCCGCCCGGGCCCCTCAGGGCCGGACGACCCGCCCGGCGACCTCCTTGATGATCTTGAAGGCCGCGGCGGCGGTGATGCCGGAGACGTCGCGGTCGGGATTCAGCTCGACGATGTCCAGGCCGACGATGCGGCCCTTGAGGGACTGGATGATCTGGACAGCCTGGCGGGTCGAGAGCCCGCCCGGCTCGTGATGGGAGACGCCGGGAGCGAAAGCGGGGTCCAGGGCATCGATGTCGAAGGAGATGTAGACCGGATTGGCGAACTTGAAATGGAGGGGCTCCCGGATCTCTTTCATCTCGACCATCCGGACGCCGTGTTTCAAGGCTTTCGAGCGGTGGGCGGCGGTCACCGCCCGGATACCGACCTGGACGAGGCTTTCGGCCAGCCCGTCCTCGAGAACCCGGGCGAAGGGACAGGCGTGCGACAGCCTGTCGCCATAGAGGTCGTCGTAAAGGTCGGGGTGGGCGTCGAAATGGAGAACATCGAGGGGCTTGTGGACGGCGGCGAACGCCTTGAGCACCGGATAGGTGATGGAGTGATCGCCGCCGAGGACGATGGGCACCGCGCCCCGGGCCAGGATCCCGGCCACGGACTTCTCGATGAGGCGGAAGGTCTTGTCGGCATCGCCCGAGGTGTCGACGTCGCCGAGATCGACCATGACCGTTTCGGTCTCCAGGTCGACGCCCAGCTCCGTCCAGGCGCAGTAGCATTTTCCGGTGGACGCGGCCCGGACCGCGGCCGGCCCCCCGGCCGCACCTCGCAGGAAGCTCGATTTCTCGTCAAAAGGGATGCCGAGGACGGCGATCTTGAAATCGGGGTTCTCGGACAGAGGTTTGACGGCCCCGCCGAAATCGGACATCGCTCACCTCCTCGGGAAAACGGCCAGCCGATTATACCCGAATGCCGGGGATTCCCCAAGAGGTGGCCTGTCCGCGGGAGCCAAAAAAATGCCCCCTCCGGACTTCCCGCAGGAACGTCGGGAGGGGGCCTGTAGGGGGAGAGATCCTCCGCCTTCTCCCATTGCACAACCTCGGCGCGGCCTCTTGCGAGGCCATCGCGGCCTGGGGCTGCGACGGTGGCAGAATCCCATGGGCGGACGGGCGGGTCAATCGCCGCCGGCGGGGGTTCCCGGGGGGATAAAACAGCCCTTCCCTCACCCCCCGCGACTAGCCCCCTATCGGTCTTTCGTCCCTTGCCGGAGAAGGTCCGGAGAGAGGCGGCAAAGGATGTCGCCCTGAAGACCCCCATAGCGGAGGGGGACCCGCCGGAGGCGGGGGAACCGTCGGGACTGGTTCCCGGGGGTCTGGGGGGCTAGGGGCGATATCCATTGCCAAGCCGAGCGAAGGACCTTCTCTTGGGAAAGCAAGAAGAGCCTTGGCCATGAACGTGCTCGCGGATATAATAGGCCTTCGCGAAAACAACCCGCCGAAAGGAGGTCCCCATGGACAAGGTCAAGAGCGTTAAGAACCGTGACGATGTCATTCGGCTTCTCTCGGCGGCCCTCGAGCACGAATGGGCCGTCAGCTTCGAATACGTCATCCACGCCTATTCCATGCCCAAGGGCAAGTTCCTGTACGAGGACCCCATCCTGAAACAGAGGACGGACGCCCGGGCCCAGTCCATCCAGATCGGCATCGACGAGATGTACCATGCCCTCCAACTGGGGATCATCCTGACGCAGATGGGGGCCGAGCCGAGCTTCCGGACCGACGAGGTCGTCCGCCACCCCCGCATCCTCGACAACATCAAACGGGACAAAATGACCGAGGAAGCGGTCACCGACCTCTACCAGTCCGCCGAGGTCGAGCCCGGGGCCTATCCCAAGATCGAGAACATGATCTGGAACATCTCCTATGACGAGGTCCGCCACATCCGTCAATTCGGGGCCATGATCGAGGCCCTCGAATCATCAGCTGACGCGGGGGCGCTCTGCTTCCGGCCGCATCCCGACCGGGAGAGCCGCGAGGACCTCCGGCTCCTGCACGGGATCTGCCGGCGGGAGAACGAACTGACCCACCGCTATCTCAAGTATGTCGTGATGTTCAGCGAGCACCAGGACCTCCACCAGCGCCTGTTCAAGAACTCCGTCAACCACATGAGGCACTGGGACAAGCTGGCCGGCATCCTCGTCAAGCTCGGCGACGTCATCGCCATCGAGAACGCCGAGACAGACCCTGACGGCGTCGAGCGCAGCCGGCGGCCCATGCCGATCGAATATCCGGGGACGGACAGGCTCTCCGCCCTCGAGACCCTGCCCGGCTCGGAAAGAGAGCTCGTCGGGCTCTACGAGCAGGCCATCAAGCTGGCCCTGCCCGACGAGACCCTGGCCCAGCTCAGGCTCCACCTGGCCCTGACCCGCGAGCACGTCTTCACTCAAGACATGCTTCTGGCCAATGCCCGGCGCATCAAGGGCCTGTCCTGATTGACTTCAGACCGTCATTCCATACAATAGGCTCGAAGCCATGAGCGACGCCATCCGCATCGAGGGCCTGAAAAAGACCTTCCGGCTGGGGTTCATCCCCAAGCCCCGGGAGATCCTCAAGGGCATCTCGCTCGCCGTCCGGGAAGGCGAGATCTTCGGCTACCTGGGCCCGAACGGCGCGGGGAAGACGACGACCATCAAGTGCCTCCTGGGGCTGATCTACCCGGACGCCGGATCGATCGACATCTTCGGCCTGCCGCACCTCGCCCCGCGGGCCCGCCAAGCCCTCGGCTTCCTGCCGGAGAACCCCTACTTCTATGACTACCTCACGGCCTCGGAATTCCTGACCTTCACCGCCGACCTCTTCGGCCTTCCCCGGGACGAAAAGGACACGCGCATCGGACGGCTCCTCGCTCTCGTCGGCCTCGAGCGGGCCCGGGACCTCCAGCTCCGCAAGTTCTCCCGAGGCATGCTCCAACGGGTCGGACTGGCCCAGGCCCTTATCAACGACCCGAAGCTCGTCATCCTCGACGAGCCCCTGGGCGGCATGGACCCCCTCGGACGCAAGGAGATCCGGGACATCATCGTCCGCTTCAAGCAGGAGGGCAAGACGGTCTTCTTCACCTCGCACATCCTTCAGGACATCGAGATGATCTGTGACCGCGTGGCCATCATCGTCGGCGGACGGATCGTCAAGGAGGGGGCGCTCCAGGACCTCGTCTCGGAGAAGGTCCTGTTCACCGAGGTCGTTCTCTCGGGACTCCCGGCCGAGGCCCTCCGCGGCCTCGGGGAGAGCTTCTCGTCGGCGGGCGACCGCCTCCTGCTGCGGGTCTTCGAGGAGGACAAGGTCGAAAAGGTCCTGGCCCTCGTCCACGAGCGCCGGGGCCGGATTTTGTCGCTCAGCCCGCGGACCGAGACGCTCGAGGATATCTTCGTCGAAACGGTGGCCGGACGATGAAGATCAGGGCCATCGCCGGGATCACCTTCAAGGAGGCCAAGAGGGACCGCATCCTTTATCTCCTGTTCTTCTTCGCGGCCATCGGCATCGTCGCATCACGGGTCCTGGCCCTGCTGACCGTCGGCGACCGGATCAAGATCATCAAGGACGTCGGCCTGGCCTCGATCTCGATCTTCGGGGTCCTGATGGCCGTCCTCATCGGGACCGGCCTCGTTTACAAGGAGATCGACAAGAAGACGATCTTCACGCTCCTTGCCAAGCCCCTTCACCGGGCCCAGTTCATCCTCGGAAAGTTCCTGGGCCTCGTTCTGACCCTGTTCGTCATGACCGTCTGCATGGCGGCCATCTTTCTGGCCCTCCTCTTCCTCCACACCCGGCAGTTCGAGGGGGCCATGCTCACGGCCATCGCCTACATCTTCCTGGAGCTCGTCCTCATCACGGCCGTGGCCATCCTGTTCTCGTCGTTCTCGACGCCCATCCTGAGCTCCCTCTTCTCGCTGGCGTTCTATCTCATCGGGCACCTGTCCTGGGGCCTGGAGCTCATCATCCGGAAGATGAAGCCGGGCGCGGGCCGGACGCTCGTCCGCATCCTCTACACCGTTCTCCCCGACCTCGAGACCTTCAATTTCAAGACGGAGGTCGTTCACGGGCTGCCCATCCCGCCGGCCATCTATCTCTCTTCGTTCCTCTACGGCATGTTCTATACGGCGTTCCTCCTGGGGCTGGCCATCCTCGTCTTCCGGAGGCGGGATTTCATCTGAGGGCGGACGCCCCGAGGGACCATGAGCAGGACATCGTCATCGGCCAGGGGCTCGGCGACCTTCCTCCTGGTGCTCTTTCTCCTGGCCACGGCCTCTGCGTTCATGGCCCTCAAGGTCCGCACCGACGGCATCCCCCGCCGCAAGGTCCCGGGTTCGTCGGTCATCTATCTTCCCTCGGGGAAATTCTTGAAATATGCCACGTTCGGCTACTCGGCCCTGGCCGCCGATCTTGTCTATCTTTGGGCCATCCAGTACTACAGCACCCCGACGATCGACGACCGTTTCGACCACCTCGACCATGTCTTCTCCATCATCTCCGAGCTCGACCCCCGCTTCTCCGATCCCTATGAGGTCGGGGCGATGATCGCCGTCCAGGAGGCCCGGGACCCGCAGGCGGCCTTCCGCATCCTCGACCGGGGACACGAGAAGAACCCCGACCTGTGGATCTTCTCCTTTCAGGCCGGTCACATCGCCATGATGACCCTCGGGGATTTCGAGCTGGCCGAGAAGTATTTCGAGACGTGCATGAAGATCCCGGGCTCGCCCGAGTTCGTCCCCCGGCTCCGCGCCAACGCCATCTTCCGCAAAGGCGACCTGCAGACCTCCTGGGAGACGTGGCTCGACATCTATAAGGCCGCGCCCGACGAGCGGACCCGCAAGATCGCCTCGAACCACCTCTACAACGTCAAATCCACGATCGACATCGGCGAGATCGGCAAGGCCCTCGCGGCGTTCCGGGAGCGCTACGGCCGGTGGCCCGGCGACCTCGAGGGCCTCGTCCGGACCGGCTTCCTGGCCCGCGTCCCTCAGGACCTCGACGGCGAGGATTACGTCTATGACCCGGAAACGGGGGACGTGCGAACGAGGATCAGCCCGTGGAGACGATGACCCTCCTTCTCGTCGTCCTGGCCGGCCTCGTCTGGGGGAGCTTCCTCAACGTCGTCATCTACCGGCTCCCGCGGGACCTCAGCCTCCTCCGGCCGCCCTCCTCCTGTCCGGCCTGCGGGGCCCGGGTCCGTCCGGTCGACAACATCCCCATCCTCTCTTATATCCTCCTCGGGGGAAAGTGCCGGCGATGCGGGAGGAAGATCTCGCCGGTCTATCCCCTCGTCGAGGGGTTGACGGCGTTGGGCTTCGTGCTCGTCCACCTGACCTCGGGGCGCGTCGTGGGCCTGGAGTTCATCGGCGGATGCGTGTTCACGAGCGCCCTCATCGCCCTGGGGTTCATCGACTATTTCCATCAAGTCCTGCCGGACGCCATCACCATGCCCGGGCTCGTCCTGGCGCTCGTTTACGCCTTCTTCCGGGACGATCTGACCTTCCGGGGAGCCCTCGTCGGGGCCGTCACCGGGGCGGGCTTCCTGCTCGTCGTCTACGGGGCCTACCGTCTCATCCGCAAAAAGGAGGGTCTCGGCATGGGGGACGTGACCATGCTGCTCATGATCGGGGCCTATCTCGGACTGTCGAGGACCTTCCTGACGCTCATCCTCGGCTCGTTCCTCGGGGCCCTCGTCGGGGCCTTCATGATCCTCCGGCGGGGCAAGGATTTCCAGTTCGCCCTGCCGTTCGGGACCTTCCTCGCTCCCGCCGCGTTCGTTTCCATGCTTTGGGGCGAGCGCATCGTCCGCTGGTACCTCAGCCTCTATCCCCGCTGAACGGCGCAATCTCCATCGCGGATTTAACAGAGGGCTTTGGATCTTCCCTCGATTCCGGGAATCCTATATCGAGAGATGCCGATAGATATCCCCCTGAAGACCCCCCCCTATTTTTTTTCGATGATGAGGGCGGTCCGGGTCTTGGAGGTCACCTTGAACTTCTCCGCGACCGGCAGGCCCGGGACCCAGACGATGTCCTCGCCCGAGACGATGACGGGCAACCGGTCGCGTTCCCCGCGCGGGATGCCCCGGGCCCGGAGGATCTCCTTGAGCTTCTTCCGCCCCGGGGAGCCGAGGGGCCGGTACAGATCGCCCGGCCGGCGATTGCGGACAAGAAGAGGAAAAGAGAGCCGGGCCGCGTCGGCAACGGCCCTCCGGAGATCGTCCCCCCTCAGGCATCCTGCGTCTTTCATGTCCGTCCGACGGCCTTCGAGGACGAGGCCCGCGGCCTCGATGTCGACCGCGCCTCTTCCGTCCCACAAGATGCGATAGGGCTCCGGCGAAGGGCTTGCCCCTTTCGCCTTGATCCAGCCCCGCTCCCGGACGAGGGTCGGGCCTCCGGGAAGGGCCCTCGTCTGGCCTTCCTTCAGGCCGAGGACGGACTCGATGTCCTCGAAGGAGATCGAGCGCAGGTCGCCCCGGGCCTCCCGAAGGAATTCCCGGAGGACCCGCCGGGCCAGGGCCGGAAGATGGGGGGGCAGACCGGCCGCGCCGAGGAGAACCTCCCTGCTCTTGCGGACGAGGAACGCTCGGCTGAGCTCCCGGACGAACTCGGCGAGCAATTCGTCCTCCTCGCGGGCGATCGCGGCCGTGCGGGCCAGATGCTTGACGATCCGGGGCGCGTAGCCCTTCTCGAGCTCGGGGAGCAGAGCGTTCCGGATCCGGTTCCTGAGGTTGCGGCGGTCGAGGTTCGTCCGGTCGGTCCGATAGCTCTCGCCTTCCGCTTCGAGATACGCCAGGAGAGCGGGCCTGGTCAGACCGAGCAAGGGCCGGACGACGGGGCATGGCCGCCCCGCCTGGATGGGCGGGATGCCGGCCAATCCCGTAAGCCCCGTTCCACGCATCAAGCGCATGAGGACCGTTTCCGCCTGGTCGTTCATCGTGTGCCCGGTGGCGATCTTCGTCGCCGCCAGCCGTTCGGCCTCCCGCCGCAGGAAGCGGTAACGGAGCTCCCGACCGGCCTCCTCCAGATTGAGCTTGCGGGCCTCCGCATGGGCCCGGACGTCAACCTTTCCGGAGACGAGGAGGATCGCATGGCGCCGGGCCCACTCGCGGACGAAGGCCTCGTCGGCCGCGGCTTCGGCGCGCAAGCCGTGGTTGAAATGGGCGATGACGACCTCGAGCGGTATCTCCTCCCGGAGCTTGAGAAGCAGGGAGGCCAGGGCCATGGAATCCGGGCCGCCCGAGCAGGCGGCGAGCACGCGGTCGCCGGGAACGATCGCCCGGCTCGCGAGAAGCCCGGACCGAAAGGCCCGGAAGACGCCGGCGGCCTGTCTATCGGGATTCTTCGCCGCTTTCATGTCGTGCCGGCCGGACCGCAGGGACATGGCGGCGGAGGGATTTGAACCCCCGACACTGCGGATATGAGCCGCATGCTCTGACCAACTGAGCTACGCCGCCAAGGGTCCACCGATTCTAGCCCAAACGACCCGTCAAGTCAACGAACGGCGGGCCGCTGGTTGGCCCTCGGCCCGCGGAAACGGCCGAACCCGGCCGGCTAATGGAGGGGCGCGCCGGGGGCGGCCGCGGGGAAGGAGAAATGGCGTTCCCGGAAGAGCTTGATGCAGGTGTCCACGACGCGCATGTCGTAGCGGATGCCGCGCCCGCGCCGGATCTCCTCCAGGGCCTTCTCGATGCCGTGATCCGGTCGATAGGGCCGGTGGGAGGACAGGGCCTCGACGACATCGGCCACAGCCAGGATCCGGGCTTCGAGGAGAATGGCATCCCCCAGGAGTCCCTCCGGGTATCCCGACCCGTCCATCCTCTCGTGGTGCTGGAGGATGATGTGGGCGACGGGCCACGGGAAATCGATGCTCTTGACGATCTCGAAGCCGATCCGGGGATGGTCCTTGACGAGCTGGAACTCCGTCTTCGTCAGCCGGGCCGGCTTGGCCAGGATCTCGGCCGGCATGGCGATCTTGCCGATGTCGTGGATGATGCCGGCGATGCGCAGCCCTTCGACCTTTTCCCACGGGAGGTGGAGCTCCTCGGCGATGGCCACGGCCAGGCTCGAGACCCGGCGCTGATGGCCGGCCGTCGTGAAATCCCGCATCTCGCCGGTCAGGGACCAAGCCTTGACCGTCCCCTCCAGGGCCCGCTCCAGCCGCCCGAGGACGTTCTGAAGCTGGTCCTCGGCGCGCTTCCTCTCGCGGACCTGTCCGTGAAGCTCCTCATTGACCTGGGAAAGCTCTTCCGTCCTCTCCTCGACCCGGGACTCGAGCTCCTCCCGGACGAGACGGAGCTCCTGTTCGATGCGGCGGCGTTCGAGGATCTCCCGTTCGAGCTCGAACGACTGCGACGACGACCGCTCCTCGAGGGACTTGGCCCGGGCTTCCAAGTCGCGGTGCGATCTCTCCAGTCCGTCCATCATCGCGTTGAAGGCCTTGGCCAGCAGTCCGGCCTCGTCGCGGGAGTAGATCCGCACGCGCTGGGTGAGGTCGCCATGGGCGATGCGCTCGGCGGTCTTTGCGACCTGGACCAGGGGCCGGGCGACCTGACTGCTGACGAGAAAGACGAAGGCCAGGCCGACGGCCAGGATCAAGGCCCCGGCGGCGATCGCGAAGCGTCGCTCCCGGGCAAAGGCTTCCAATCTCTCAGGGAAGGAAAAGCCGAAATACAGACGCCCGGAAGCTCGGTCCCCGGTGACAAGAGGGACGCTCGTCCGGAACACGCTTCGGGCGTCCTTCCAGGACGGCGGGAGAGCCGTCTCCCGATAGCCCGTTCCCGCCCTCCGATCGGGATCGACGAAGGCCAGGACCCGGCCGGCTTCGTCCTCGAGGACGGCGTACACCAGCCCCGGTGAGCTCCCGAAGACGGCCGCGAGCTGTGATGTCCTGTCGCCGTGCAGGTCCCGTTCGAGGCTCAACGCCAGATCCAGCGACGCGACCCGCGCGGAATCCGCGACCTTGGCCTCGATGTCCTGCAGGGCCCACGCCTGCAGCCGGCCGAGGAAATGGGCGGTGAGGAGGATGAAAAGGGCCGTCATCAATGCGGCAAGGACCAAGAATGTCTTGGTCCTCGTCTTTCGGGGCCCGAACCGGGCGGCCAAGGGCAGGATCCCCCCCGGATTCCTCGCCAGGCGGACCTCCACGGGGGGGTCGAGGTTCTCGGTCGAATTGAGGCTCATCGCACGTCCACGGGTCGCGGGCTACGATCCCCAGATTACAGGAAGCACGAGGACGGGCAATCCCCTTTAGGGGTGATTTCCCGGGGTGACCCTTCACCCCCGGCGGGGGGAAGGAGAGCGAGGCGCTCCGGGCCGGAGCACCATCACCACCGACGGGCCTTGGCAGGCTCCATCCGCCGCAGATCGAGGCCCCGCTCCCGGGCCGCGATCCGGTAAAGGCAGATCTCCCGCAGCGAGGAGGGGTGATGGAGGACCTCGGACAGCGACTGGGTGCCGACCGCCCAGACCCCGCCGCCCCGGACAACGGCCACCTTATAGTCATGGAGAGCGCGGACGAGGCCGGGCAGGTCCGTGTCCAGCGGCAGGACGGGGACCGCCAGGTAAAGGAAGGATCCTTCAGCGTCGATGGGGACGATGCGATCCGCCGGGGCCGGCTCGCCCGGGTAGGTGAAGCGGGCACAGGCCTCGGCCTCGGGGATATAACAATGCATGACGGTCTGGAAGTCGCCCGCCGCGTAGATCGCCTTGTGGGTTTTTATCTCGGCGCCGTCCCCGGCGTCGACCGCGAGCGGGACCCGGACGAGAGGGCCGGCGAGGTCGGCGGGCATGGACGCCTTGGGGGCATAGAGCATCTCGTCGACCCCGCGGACCGACATCGAGCCCGTGTGGAACGGGGACAGCCGGGATCCGAAGATCCGGCGCCCGGCCTTGAGGAATTCCTTGAGGATCTCCTCTTCGCCGGGAAAGTCGCAGCGCCCGTCGTCCCCGGTCTCGTAGGGGGCGGGCGGCGCGGCGAAGAGGCTCCCGGGGTCGGTTCGGACCTTTTCCCGCAGCGCCTCGACGTCGATGCCCAGCCGGTTCATAGCCCGGACGACAGCCCCGGAGTTGTTGGCGACGCAGAGCCGGAAGAAGGCCTCCTCAAGGGTCCGGCCTTTGGCCACCGCTCCGTGTCCGTAGATGACGGTCAGGGGGTGCCGGGCCAGCCGCTCGGGGATGGTCCTGGTCATCTCGGCGGACCCGCTGGGGACCGCGAACCAGTCGACGGGGACCGCCGGGCCCAGGTGATATGCGCCCAAGGGATCGACGGGGACGAAGTCGGGAGGTTGGAACGGCTTGGCGGCGTCGTCCAGGGTGACCGAGGTCAGCTCCTTGATATGTGCGTGCATCGAGGCCCCGGCCCCGGGCAGGGAGAGGATGCGGGCGTGGATATCCGTCTCGGAAGACGCCTTGTAGTACCCGAAATCGGTCCCCTGCGCCGAGAGAAAGCAGATGTCGTTCGGTTCGAGCTCGCCCTTCTGGGAGCCCGTGGCCGTGATGACGATCCGCCCCTCGCCGCGCTCGTCCGTCCACCGGACGGCCATGTTGCCGCTGTGGCTGTCCTGGATGTCATAGAGAAGGGAGGCCCGCCCCACGGACCGGAAGAGCCGCATGAGATCGCCCCCGGCCTGCCAATCGCGGGCCGTCATCGGCGCCTCTCCCCGATCCGGAGGGTCCGAAGAAGGTCGCGCGTCGGACGGCCTTGCCCGTCCCAGCCCCGGACCCGGTAATAGTCCCGGCGCATCCTGTCCTGGTCCTCGTACGACACCGTCCTCTCCTTCCCCGCCACGACGACGGGGACCTCGGCGAACCGCGCCGGCAGGGCATCATCGGCCGCGGCGGCCCCGGCCTCGATGTTGAACTGCCGCTCGAGCGTCGCCACCCGGTTCTCGATCTCCTCAAGCCGGGCCACCGACATGTCCCGCCCGGTCATCCCGCTGACCATCCGGGCCCAGGGCTCCGCGGAGAACGCGTATCCCGTGAACCGGCAGACGCCGAGACTGTCCTGGAGGATACCGGCGTTCTGCATATTCCGTATGGCGATCGGCGATTGGAGGAGGCTGAACCGGGGGATCTCCTTGGCGCCGCCGAAGAAGGCCAGGGACACGGCATACCCCCCCCGGAGGTGACAAGCGCCGGACGGCGATGTCATGTAGCCGAGGGCCTGGGTGAACGAAGCCCGGGGATCGTAGGCCGGGATCTCGAGCTTCTTGACCGTCATCGAGAGCTCCGGGCGCCCGAAGCGGCCGGCCAGCCGGAACGAGCCTTCGGCCAGCTCCGATCCGAAGCCCTCCCGGAGGGCCGTCAATTCCGTCAGCTTTTCCAGGGCCTCGCTGTTCCCGAAGGCCACGGCGATGCCGTTCGTGTCGGCGTCCGCGAGGGCCCCGCCCTCGTTGAGCTCCATGGCGCAGGCCAGGGTTCCGCCGAAGCTGATCGTGTCCATGCCGAGCTCGTTGCAGCGGTAATTGGCCCGGGTGACGGCCTCGATGTCGTAGATATCGCAGACGGGGCCCAGAAGGACCATCGTCTCGTATTCCGGCCCTTCGCCCCGCTCGTCCCGGCCGTCCCGGCCCGGCACGCGGGTGTGCCGCTGGCAGCCGATGGGGCAGAGATAACAGGAGCCGGCTTTCTCGAGCAAGGCCTTGGCCAGCCTCTCTCCCGAGACCCGCTCGACGTCCTCTTCGCGGTGGGAGCAATCCTGGAAATTCCGATGGGGCAGCATGTCAATGAGGTTGATGAGCTCGACGAGACCGGCCGTGCCGAGCTCGCGGAGCAGGCGCTTGGTGACCGGAGCCTGCTTCAGGAGATAGACGGCCTGCTCGAGCCCGGACTTGTATCGCTCCGGGTCGGCCGGGGCGACGCGCTCCTTGCCCCGGACCCGGATCGCCTTGAGCTTCTTGGCGCCCCAGACGGCCCCGGGCCCGCAGCGTCCGTAGACGCGGTTGCGGTCGTTGGCCACGGCGGCGAACCGGACGAGGTTCTCGCCGGCAGGACCGATGCACAGGACCCGCACGGGCCTTCCGGGCTCGGAGGCTTCGGCCAGGGCATCGTGGGTCTCGTGCGTCGTCCGACCCCAGAGATGGCCGGCCGGATGGACCTCGGCCTTCTCCGGCGAGATGTCGATCATGACGGGAGAGGACGCCGCCCCCTTGACGACCAGGACATCGGCACCGGCGGCCTTCAGGCCGGCGCCCCAGTGGCCGCCGGAATTCGATGTCCCAATGACCCCGGTCAGGGGGGATTTGAAGGCCATGTGCCCCCGGCCGGCCGTCGGGGCGGTCGACCCGATCAGGGGCGAAGTCGCGATGACGACGGCGCTGTCGGGGCCGAGGGGATCACACTCCGGGTCGATCGTATCGTAGAGGATGCGCGCGGCCAGTCCCCGGCCGCCGAGGTAGTCCATGGCCAGGGCGGGGTCGAGGGGCACGACGCGGGCGCTGCCCTTCGAGAGGTCGACCTCGAGGATCCGGCCGTGGTAGCCGGCGATGGGGTACGGGGATGCGGTCACGCGATGGCCTTTCACCGGAACAGATCCGGAGCCTACAATACCAGAACCGCGGCCGCGCCCGCAAGCCGCAAGGTCCCGAGGCCCTAAGTGCCGCGCGGGCATTTTCGGCTGGCGCGGCGACCGCTGAGGCCTATCCTCCTCCGAGCATGGGAAAGACCGCCAGCGTATCGCCCTCCGCGAGCGCGGTCCGCAGCCCGGCCGGCGAGCCGACGGGCACGCCGTTGACGAGGACGATGAGGTCGGGCCTGAGGCCGTCGCCTTCGAAGACCGCCTGCCGCCGGGCGGGCGTGTCGCAGAGAAGATCGAGGACGTCGCGGACGGTCCGTCCCGCGGGGACCTCGACCTCTCGGGCGCGCCCTCCGAAGAGGTCCCGGAACGAGGCGAAGAACTTAGCCTGGATCCTCATCGAGCCTGGCCGTCCCGAACAGCCCGCCGTCCATGAGCTTCTGGACGTTGGGGTCCCGGACATCGAAGATGAGCGGCACGGCCGCGCCGAGAGAGGCGACGAACCTCTCCAGGATCTCCTCCCGGACGACGACGAGCGACCGCATCCCCGGCCGGAAGATGACCTCCCGCAACGCGGGCCACAGGCCTGCCCCCTCCAGCTCGAGGGGGCCGACCTCGTCGACGATGAGCAGCTCGCCCGGGACGGCTTTGCGGATGATGGCCCGAGCCAGCTCGAGCGTCCGGCCGACGAAAAAGAACGGGCCGGTCCTCTCGGCCTCCGGCTCGCCCGCGCGGCGCAGGAAGGGCAGACGGCGTCCTTCCTTGAGGTCCAAAAGGTCGTATTCCGGACGGCCTTCGGCGTCGAGGACGGCGACGCTGAGAAAGCCCCCGAACGGCAGGCCGCGCGCGGCCCACCGGCTCAGGGAAGTCTCGAGAAGCGTCGTCTTCCCCCCGTGCACGGGCCCCGAGAGGATGAAGATCATCGGCAAGGACCGAGGCTAGCGGATGAGGACGGTCGATGAGCCGGTGTCAAGGACGACGGACTGGCCGGCCGGACCGGCGGCCGAATAGCTCGTGACGGACACCATTGTCTCTCCCGGTTCGGCGGACGTGAACACGAGGACGGCCAGAACGCCCTGGCCCCGGAAACCCCTGACGCCGGTCGGGCCGGTGAAGCCGATCGTCGCGCTGCCGGCGCTGATGCTCTTCATGAACGGGACGCGGCCGCCCAGCTGCTTGATAACGCTCCCCTCGAGGACGTCCTTCAGCCGCAGGACGCCGGGGTCGAACGTCAAGCCGAGGGACATGCTGCCGATCTCCCGGTCCGTCGCCAGCTCGACGTTGATCCGGAACTCGCGGTCGCGGGGGGCTTCGAAGCTCGCCGGCGACAGGAAGACGGCGTTGGCCCCGGGGCTCCGCTGCGGCTCGAGCCGGGCCTCCTCGGGGCGCTCGGGCTCCCCGAAGGCTTCCATCCCCGCTCCGCGCTGCCCGGCGCCCGTCACTCCGGCCAGGCTGTCGGGGTCCACCCAGAGGGGCTTGGCATCCTCGTCGTTGAGGGCCATGGTCCGCAGGATGTGGGGGGTGATGGTCAGGATGACGTCGTACTGCTCGATCGTCGTCTGGGTCGTCGAGAAAAGGCTGCCGAGGAGGGGGATGTCCTTGAGGCCGACGATGCCCTTGAGGGACTTCCGCTCCTCATCGCGGAGGAGCCCGGCCAGAAGGTTCGTCTCGCCGTCCTTGAGACGGACGACGTTCTTGACCTCGCGGGTGGCGATGATGGGGATGCCGGCGATGCCCTCTCCCGAGATCGAGGAGATCTGGATCTCGATCTCCATGGTCACTTCCTTCTCGTGGTGGATGCGCGGCGTCATCTTGATGGAGATGCCGACGTCGGTCGGCTGATAGCTGACGAGGGGCTGGGAGTTCTGGCCGCCGGCGGCCACCGGATAGAAGGACGTCTGCGGGATGGGGACTTTCTGGCCGACGACGTACTCGATCTTCTCGCCGGCGATCCCGCGGATGCGCGGCTGGGCGATGATCTTGGTGTCCGAATCCCCGCCGATGAACTTCAGGTAGGCCGAGGGGATGGTGACCTGATAGTTGGCCAGGTCGCCGAAGTCCAGGCCTTCGAAACGGAACCAGCCGCTATCGGTCCCTCCTTCGAGGGGGTTGAGCCTCAACCCGAACGTCCCCTGGCTCAGGTCGACCCCGAGCTCCTGGAGCCGGAGCCGGGAGACCTCCATGATGTCGATGTCGATGAGGACCTCGCCCTTGGGCTTGTCCCACGACCGGAGCAGCTTTTCGGCCAGGGCCACGGCCTGCGGCGTGTCGCGGATGGTCACCGCGTTGAGGTTCTTGTCGACGTAGATCGTCGGGACCTTGAACATCGTCTTGACCATCGAGAGCAGGGCCTGCTGGACGTCCTGGGCGTTGATGTTGGACAGGTAGAAGGTCCTGATGGCGTTCAGCTCGTATTGCATCCTCTTCTGGGCGTTGTCGGGGACGATGATGACGGTCCGTTCGTCGATGACCCGGAAGAAGTTCCTGCTCGCGGCGCAGAGGAAGCTCAGGGCCGACTGCAGGTCCTTGCCGGTCAGGTCGATGGCCAGGGCCGTGTCGCGGAAGGTCTCGTCGTAGATGAAGTTCACGCCGGCGACCCGGCCCAGCGTCTGGAAGATCGACCTCAGCGACACCTCGGTCCGGAAGCTGAGGTTCAACGGCTCGCCGGTCGACTTGAGCGTCACCGGACCCTCGAGCCTTTCGGGGGCAGGTTTGTCCAGCTTGGGCGGGGCCAGGAAAGTCCTCATCTCGTCAACGAGGGCTCTGTTGCCCGGGTCGTAGGACAGAGCCTTCCTGTAGGCCGCTTCGGCTTCCGCTTTCCTGCCCTCGAAAGCCAGGCGTCTCGCGAGCTGGAGGTTCTGGAGGCTGGCCGCCGCCCGGGCCCTCGTCAGGGCCAGCCGATAAACCGGCTCCCGGGGCTTGGCCAGGGTCGCCCGCTCGAAATACCAGGCGGCCTTCTCATAGTCCCTGTTCAGCTCGGCCTGGACGCCCATCCGGTAGTCGCGGCTGAGCGTCCGGGGACCCTGCCGGTAATCGTCGCTGAGCGTCATGCAGGCGGCCGCGCCCAAAGCCAGGACCAGGACGATGACGACTTTCTTCATGACCGGTCTCCTTAGCGCGTGAACGTCTTCCTCTCGCCGTTCGGGCCCTCGACGACGATCACGTCGGGGGTGATGCGGACGACCCGGTAGCCGGGCAGGACCTCGTCGCCCTCGGCCACGGAGACGGTCTGACCGCGCCGCAGGACGAGAGCCATCGTTCCTCCGGAGACGCCCACGGACCCGATGTAGGTGAGCTCGAGGGTGAAGCCCGGCTTCGCTTCCGGCGGGGGCGCGGGGGGAGCCTTGGCGGCCTGAGGCTTCGGAGCCGGCTGCGCGGCGGGCGCTCGGCCGCTCTTCGGACGGAAGATATCGCGAAGCGGCGGAGCCGGATCCTCGCGGTCCATGAACAGGAGGTCCGTGCGGACGATGGGCGTCAGGTCCTTGCCCGGGACGTCCGAAGTCCCGGCCTTGGCCCTGTCCTGAAGGCGGGCGGAGAGGGCGGCCGAAAGGACCAGTACGGCGATCAAAACGAAGGCCGGCGCCTTGGCTTCAGCTTCCATAGTACCCCGCCAGTGTCAGTTTGCAGACGAGGGCCCCCCCATCGGAGCCCGTCCGCTGGAAATCGAGCCGCTCGATGACCAGGAACCGCGGGAACCTCTCGATGATCCCCAGCAGCCGCTTGAGGCCGGCGTAGGACCCTCTGTAGGTGAAGGTCACGATGGTCTTGCGGGCCTGCTCCTTGTCCAGGTCCGAATAGCCGTAGCCGATGTCCGAGACCGACAGCCCGGCCAGGGCAAAAAGCCGCTGGAGATCGAGGCGGAGGGCGGGGACGCCTTCCTTGGCGCTGTAAAAATAGTCGGTTCCCAGCATCTCCAGGTCCTCGCGCGCCTCCTGCCAACGGAGCCATTGGGCTTCCGACGCGTCCCTCTCCCGGACGGCCTTGGCGAGGTCGGTCTCGAGCCTGACGAGCGATGTCCGGACCTCGGCATGGGCCTCCCGCATCTTGAAGAAAACGGCCAGGGAGATCGCGAGGACAACGAGCGCCGCCACGGCGAGGCGGACGAGCGCCTTCCTTTCCCCGTCGTCGAGCCGGCTAAATACGCTGCTCATAGGTCAGTGATATCTCCGTGATCAATCGTCCTTCTTCGCTGCGGGATTCGCCGCTGACCTGGATGCCCTCGAAACCCCTTTCGGACAGGTTGTTGATGAGCGTGATGAGATCGTCGAGGCGGTTCGAAACGACCCGCATGCGGATCGCGAGGGTCCGGTCCCCCCGGAATTCGGGACTGATGGCCGTGATGTAGCTCGGGTCGGGCAGGGCCGCCTCGAGCTCCGACAGAAGGACCGTCCAGGAGAAGCTCTTGCGGAGGATGATGCTGTTGACGAGGCTGACCCGGGCCGCCGCGGCCTTCTCATCCTTCTGGACCTCGGAGGCCAGGCGCACCCGTTCCCTCTGGGCGGTCCTGACCAGGTCTTCCTTCTCGGCCCGTTCGGCCCGGAGCCGGGCGGACTCCGCTCCGTAAGCGAAGAAGGCATAGGCCGCCAGACCGATCGCGGCAACAAGGACCGCGACGAGAACGTTCCGGAGCAGGAAGAAGAAGCGGCGGTTCCTGACGGGCCGCGCGGCCAGGTTCAGCTCGATGGGGATCGCCTGCCGGGCCTTCATGGGATCTGCCCCGCGAGCGGCGCCAGCAGGGATCTCTCCGCCGCGCTCCAGCTTTCGGGGGCCTCGTATTCGACGGGCCCGACAGGGAAGGGGACGCCTCCCCCCAACCTGGCCAGGAACTCCGGCCCCCCGTCGAGGAGGCCCATCCGGACCCAGACGCGATCGACTTTCGCTTTTTCCTTGTCCTCCAGGAAGCGGACCGTGTTGGCGATCTCCATGGCGACCTGGGCGACCTTTTGCTCGAACGTGCGGGCCGTCCCGCCGTCCGGCGCGAGGGCCTTCTGCCGATAGAGGGCCCACTCCCCCCCGGCGACCGCGAACAGGCTCGCGTAATCGTCCTCGATGTTCAGCAGGAGGCCCGACGCGCCGGCCCCCGTGAAATGGGCCAGGCTCAGCGTCGGGATGGTGACCATCCCCACCTTGAGACCTTTCCTTTGGAACAAGGACTCGTATTCCTCGATGACCGCCCGCCGGGCCACGGCGACGATGACCCGGCCGGGGCCCCGGGGCGAGGACAGGACGTGGTCGATCCGGGCGTCCTCGGGGATGTGGGGCATCTGACGGCCGACGCGCCAGCGGACGAAGGCCTCCCGCTCCTCCCGCGTCCGCGGGACCGATTCGACGGTCAGGACGAAGACCCGGACACAGGCTTCGGGCACGAGCAGGCTGACCGTCCCCCCGGACAGGCGCAGCTCCTTCACCGCCCGGCCGACGAAGTCGAGGAGGGCCTCTTTCTCGGTGATGTTGGGCCGGTCGAAGGACGGCCTCAGCGGGGCCTCCCGGAACGGACGGATGAACCGGTTCCTGACGGATCCGTCCTTTCTCGCGACACGGATGCCGGTCATGTAGCCCGGCGCGATCTGGAAGACGGCGTCGGGCGTGACGCGGTCCGTGAAACGTCGCCGGGTTCTTTCCCAGATGGACAACACCGTCACTCCACGAACGTCACCTTGTTGAGGTCCTTGAGGCTCGTGACCCCTGACAGGACCTTATCCATGCCGGTCTCCCTGAGGAAGACCATGCCTTCCGCTTTGGCCCGCTTCTTGACCTCGGAGAGCGGTCTCTTCTCCAGGATCATCTCCCGGATGGCGTCCGAGAGCTCCAGGATCTCGGCGATGGCCGTCCGGCCCTGATAGCCCGTGCGATTGCAGTCCGGGCATCCCTTCGGCTCGTGGAACACGCGGTCGGCGTGGCGGTCCGGGTCGAGCCCCGACTCCCGGAGCTGGTCGGCCGTGTAGCGGACGGCCTCCTTGCACCGCGGGCAGAGGACCCGGACGAGCCGCTGGGCCAGGATGCAGTTCAGGGCGGAGATGAAGCTGTAGGGGTCGACCTGCATGTGGAGGAAGCGGCCGATGACGTCGAAGACGTTGTTGGCGTGCACGGTCGTGAAGACGAGGTGCCCGGTCAGGGCCGACTGGATGGCGATCTGGGCCGTCTCCGGGTCGCGGATCTCGCCGACCATGATCTTGTCGGGGTCGTGGCGGAGGATGGACCGCAGGCCCCGGGCGAACGACAGGCCCTTTTTCTCGTTGACGGGGATCTGGGTGATGCCGTCGATCTGGTACTCGACGGGGTCCTCGATGGTCACGATCTTGTCCTCGGGCGACTTGATCTCGGTCAGGGCGGCGTACAAGGTCGTCGTCTTTCCGCTCCCGGTCGGGCCGGTGACGAGGACCATGCCGTAGGGCTGGGTGATGTACTTGCGGAATTTCCTCCGGATCTCCTCGGAAAAGCCGAGAAGATCCAGCCTCAGCTCGCGGATGGCCTCGGTGATCATCTCCTTGTCGAGGATGCGGATGACGGCGTCCTCGCCGTAGATGCACGGCATGATGGAGACCCGGAAATCGATGGTCTTGTCCTTGATCCGGAGCCGGAACCGGCCGTCCTGAGGCACCCGGCGCTCGGCGATGTCGAGGTCCGACATGACCTTGATCCGGGAGATGATCGGCGCCTGGAACCTCTTGTCGATGGCCTCCATGGCCTCGCCGAGGACACCGTCGATGCGGAACTTGATCTTGGCGTCGTCCTCCTTGGACTCGATGTGGATGTCGCTGGCCCGCTTCTGGACGGCCGTGAAGATGATCGTGTTGACGAGCTTGATGATCGAGCCGTCCTGGTCGGCCAGCTTTTCGATGGAGATGACGTCCTCGTCCCTCCCGCTCTCCCGCTCGACGATCTGCGTGACGTAGCCTTCGGTGGCGTCCCGCAGGACCTGCATGGCCGTTTCGCTTTTCCGCAGGGCCTCGGCGATGGACCGCTTGGACGCCGCATAGACCTCGACCTTGCGGCCGAGGAAGGATTCGATGTCGTCGATGGCGGCAAGATCGGACGGGTCGGCGACGGCGATCCTCATGACGCCCCCGTCCTCGCCGAGGGGGACGAAGTTCAGGCGGTGGAGGAACTCGACGGGCACCGACTGGATGAGCGACCGGTCGAGGACCTGGGCCTCCAGATCGATGTAGGGAACGCCGTAGCGCGCGGCCAGGACCCGCGTCGATCGCTCCTCCGCCTGAACGGTCTCGAGTTCGTCTTTGCTCATGCGTCTTCCTGTCAAGGCCCCCTATTGCGCGATGCGGATGACGTTGAAGATGGGGATGTAGACCGCCATCAACATGCCCGCCACGACGAGTCCCATGAAGATGATGACCACGGGCTCGATGAGGGACACCAGCGTATCGATTTTACCACGAACCCGTTCATCGTAAAAGTCGGCCATGTCCCCCAGCATGCCCTGGAGGTTGGCCGACGATTCCCCGATCCGGACCATGTCCAGGGCCAGGTCGGGAAAGGCCCCCGACCGGGTCAGGGACTCGGACAGGCTCTCCCCGTTCCTGATGTGATCAGGGACGTCCTTCATCAAGCCCGCCAGATGGGCGTTGGGGACCGCCTGGATGGCGACCCCGACGGCCGAAAGCAGGGAGATGCCGGCCTCGAGGAGGAGGCCCAAGGTCCGGCTGAAAAGGGCCACCGACGACTCGTGCCAGATCGTCCGGCCGAAGGGGACCCGAAGCTTGGCCTTGTCCAGCCCCCGCCGGAAGCCGGAGCGGCCTTTGATCCTCAGGAGGACGATCACGGCGGCCGCCGCGACGGCCGCGAACCAGTACCAATGAGCGTTCAGGAACATCGCCGTCGACATGAGGGCCCGGGTGACGCCAGGCAGGTCGGCCTCGAAGCTCCGGTAGAAATCGGCGAACTGGGGCAGGACGAAGTTGAGGAGGATGGACATCAGGATCAGGGCGAAGACAAGGAGGACCGTCGGGTAGGTCATCGCCGAACGGATCCGGGCCTTGGTCTGAGCAATGACCCGGGCGTATTGGATGAAGCGGCCGACTGTGCCCGGGAGATTGCCGCTCTTCTCCCCGGCCATCAGGCTGGCCGTATAGACCGTGCCGAGGAGCCCTTCGTAGGGCAGGAACGCCTCGGAGAGGGCCTTGCCGAGCCGGACCTCCCCGGCGACCTTGAGGATGATCTCCTTGAGATAGATGTTCCGGGCCCGGGCCGCGATGGCCTCAAGGCTCTTGAGGACCGGATAGCCCGCTTTGAGCAGGGCGACAAGCTCCTGATTGAAAAGGATGATGTCCTTGTCCTTGATCTTCCGGCCGAGGCTGATGCCCTGAGCCTCGAGCCTGTTCCAGTCGCGCCGGATAGACAGGATGAGCCCGCCCTCCGATTCGAGCATCCGGCGGCATTCCTCGGGCGTCGAGGCCAGGACCGAGCGGACGGCCACCCGCCCGTCCTCCCCGGCGATCCGGCAGGAATAATACGGCATGCTCGGCGCACTCCCTCTTCTGTTTAGTCGAGGCAAATCTATTCCAGGCCGGAGGGATTGTCAAATGCCTTCCGAGGCGGCCCGCGGGGATCTTCCCCGCCCCCTCTTCGCGGCCGGTCCTGCCCCCCAGGTCCTGGTTGACAAACGGGGCCGATAGGAATTAACTATATGATGAAAGATGAGAAGACTCGCTGTCATCCTCCGCCGCTGCCTGTGGCTCGCGGCCGTTGGCGCGGTCCTCGCGTCTTCGGCGGGGCTGGTCAAGGGGACGTCGGGTCGACAGGAGGACCCTCCGCCCCCGGAGGTCCAGAAGCCCCGGTATGATTACATGAGCAATTTTCTCTCCCGGAGCACCCGCCCCCTGGGCCTCAAGGAGGACCCCGTCGCCCGGGAGCTCTTATCCCAGGGGCCCGTCAAGTGGGCCATCCGGGCCGGGTCCCGACATGTCCTGAACTAGGGGTATTTTTTTTATGATCTTGATTCAATTTTTTGGATGATGAGAAGAACCTCTTTCCTCATTTTCGTCCCCATCCTGGCCATCCTTATCCTCGGGGGCATGAACGTCTACCGCAAAGCCGTCTGGAAAGACGTCACGGACGGGGTCACCTGGAAAGAGACCCCCAACGGTCTGACGGCTGTCCGGGTCGATCCTGAGAGCGAGGCTTTTCTCCGGGCGGCCATCCGCAAGGGCGACATTCTCTCGGCCATCAACAAGGTTCCTGTCCGGAACAAGATCGACGTCCTCAGGAACCTCTGGACCGCCGCCGGCTCCGACCAGAGCGTCACTTACGAGATCAACAAGGCGGGCTTCCAGACTTATCCGACGTTCTATCCGCAGAGAAGGGGCGCCAATCCCATTTACTACTATCTCTTCGGCGTCGGGCTGATGACCGTCGTCATCAGCCTCGTCGTGTTCTTCAATTCCCGGGGACAGATGTCCCTCCCGTACATTTTCTTTTACCTCTTGGCCCTGAGTTTCTGCGGCTTCTCGATCTTCTCCCCGACCGGGGAGATGACGGGCCTCGATAAGGTCTTCTATGGGCTCGATAAAGCGGCTTTCGCGGCCTTTCCCCCTCTTCTTCTGCACTTCTTCATGATCTTCCCGCTGAGGAAGCGTTTCCTCCGGGACCGGTCGCGGCTGCTGCCCATCCTCTACGCCCCGGCGGCGCTCCTCCTCCTGGCCCGGGTCCGCTTCCACCTCCCGTTGCCGGAGCCTTGGACCGAGGAAGCGGCCTTGAGGTATCAGGACGTTCTCGAGCGCCTCGAGCTCGCCCACTTCGCCGTCTTCGTTCTGCTCACCCTGGGCATCCTCGCCCACAGCACGATCCGGGCGCCGACCATCATGGTCAAGAAGCAGCTGCGTCTCATCGTTTACGGGCTGGCTTTCGGCGTCCTTCCCTCCATGGTCTTCTACATCGTCCCCTTCGCCCTCGGGGCCCGGCCGTCCACGGGCGCCGAGCTGACCGTCCTTTTGCAGGCCCTCGTCCCGCTGGCTTTTTCCTATTCCATCTCCCGATACCGGCTCGTCGACATCGAAGCCCTTCTCAAGAGGGCGGCGACCCTGACCTTCTCCTTCTTCGTCATCGCCTTCCTCTACTTCGTCGTCAGCTCCCAGACCCGGCTGTTCTCGGAGGACCGGCTGAACGCCATCGTCCTGGGGATCGTGGCCATCGTCCTCGGAGCGACCCTGTTCTCGCCCCTCAAGAGGCTCTTCCAGTCCCTTCTCGACCGGGCCATCTACAAGAGAAGCTACGAATACCGGAGAACGCTCCTCTTCATCAGCCGCGAGCTCAGCCGCGAGCGGGACCTCGAGAAGCTCGCCCGTTCGCTTCTCGAGGCCATCGCCAACGCCCTGTCGCTCAAGAATCTCGTCTTGCTGCTGGCCGAAGAGGGGGAGGGGACGGTCTTCAAGGTCCTGGGAGCCAAGGGGGAGGCGGCGGCCCTTTCCGGGCGCATCCCGCTCGGCGGCCAAGCGGTTCGCGAGATGATCGAGCGGGACTACTTCGCCCTGGCCCCGGAGTCCGCGCCCGACGCCGTCACGGCCCCCTTGGAGGATTTCCTGGCCTTGGGCCTCGCCCATTTCCTGCCCCTCAAGATCGAGGACAAGATCATCGGCTGCCTGGCCATGGGGAAGAAGCACGACGGTTCTTTCCTGTCACGCGACGACTGGGAGCTCCTGACGACCGTCTCCGGATCGGCGGCCCTGGCCCTGGAGAACGCCGACCTCTACAGCCGGGAGTCCGTGCGGGCCATGGAGATGCAGAGGCTGAAGGATTACAGCGAGAACATCATCGAGAGCCTGACCGTGGGAGTCTCGGTCATCGACCAAGAGGGCGTCGTCATCGGCTGGAACAGGGTCCTCGAGGACCAGCTCGGCGTCCGCAAGGAGGCCGCTCTGCGCCGGCCGCTGGCGGAGGTCATCGGGCCGAAGGCCTATTCGGCCCTGTTCCCGCCGGAGACCCAGCAGGAGTTCCGGCTCCTCGGCGAGATCCCCCTCGAGGTTGCCGGGGGAGGCACGAAGGTCTTCGACATCGCCCGCACGCCCCTGCTCGACAACGCCCTCCAGCCCTACGGGACGATCATCGTCTTCGAGGACGTCACGGACAAGATCCGGCTCCAGCAGCAGCTCCTGACCTCGGAAAAGCTGGCCTCGATCGGGCTGCTGTCGGCCGGCGTCGCCCACGAGATCAACACACCCCTGACCGGGATCTCGAGCTACATCCAGATGCTCCAGAAAAAGCTCACCGACACCCATTACGCGCAGCTGCTGGAGAAGATCGAGGCCCAGACCGACCGGGTCGCCCGGATCGTCAAGAACCTCCTCGCGTTCGCCCGTAATCCGTCGGACACCGAGTTCCACCGCGTCGATCTCAAGGCCAGCCTCGGCGAGATCCTCTCGCTCATCGATTACAAGCTCAAGAACATGAACATCCGCCTCGATCTCCGGCTCAACGAGGTCCCGCCGGTCCAGGCCCAGGGCGAGAGGCTCCAGCAGGTGTTCATCAACATCATCCTGAACGCCCTGGACGCCATGCCCCAGGGAGGGGTCCTCGGGATCGCCTTGAGCGCCGCGGACGGCCGGGCCGTCGTCCGGATCTCGGATACCGGGACGGGGATCCGGCCCGATCACCTCCCGCACATCTTCGATCCCTTTTTCACGACCAAGGGCATCGGCAAAGGGACCGGTCTCGGCCTGTCCATCAGCTACGCCATCATCAAGGAACACGAGGGGGACATCCGGGTCGAAAGCGAGGTCGGTCGGGGATCGACGTTCACGATCTCGCTGCCGTCCGGCCCGGGACGCCCGCCTCTCCGTCCGATCTCACCACCGAAGGATTGATCCATGTCGACAAAAGGCCTCGTTCACATCATCGACGACGAACCCGTCATTCACGACGTCCTCGGGCAGCTCCTGACCTCGGAAGGATACGAGGTCGAGCTGTCGTCCTCGGGCGAGGAGGCCCTCGAGAAATTCCCGTCGCCGTCGGTCGACGTCGTCCTCCTCGACCTCCTCATGCCCGGCATGGACGGGATCGAGGTCCTCCGGAGGATCAAGAAGATCGATCCGGCGGTCCCGGTCATCATCATCACCGCCTACGGCTCCGTCGAATCGGCCATCGCGGCCATGAAGATCGGGGCCCTCGATTACGTCCAGAAGCCTTTCAAGCACGACGACCTGCTCCTGACCCTCGAGAAGGCCATCGAACGCAAGCGGCTCCAGGACGAGAACGTCCGCCTCCGGGACGAGCTTCGCCAGAAGTTCCGCTTCACGAACATCATCGGCAAGAGCCCGGCCATGCGGGGCGTCTTCGAGCTCATCAAGGCGGCCGCGCCGACCCGGAGCACGATCCTCCTCCAGGGCGAGAGCGGCACGGGCAAGGAGCTGGTCGCTCGGGCCATCCACGCGAACTCGAACCGGTGCGACGCTCCCTTCATCGTCGTCAACAGCGGCTCCCTCCCCCCCGACCTTCTCGAAAGCCATCTCTTCGGCCACGTCAAGGGCGCGTTCACGGGGGCCGTGGCCCTCAAGAAGGGGCTCTTCGAGGCCGCCGACAAGGGGACGATCTTCTTCGACGAGATCTCCTCGATCGGCCTGGAAACCCAGGCCAAGCTCCTGAGGGTCCTCCAAGAGAAGGAGTTCATGAGGCTCGGCGGGACCCAGACGATCAAGGTCGACGTCCGCATCCTCGCCGCGACGAACACGGATATCGAGGAGCTCATCGGCCAGAAGCTGTTCCGCAAGGACCTGTTCTATCGTCTGAACGTCATCAAGATCGAGATCCCGCCCCTCCGGGAGAGGAAGGAGGACATCCCCCTTCTCGTCAAGCATTTCCTGGAGGTCTACGGCCGTGAGAACGGCAAGGAGATGGAAGGCGTGACGGCGGACGTCCTGGAGATCCTCGACGCCCATGACTGGCCCGGCAACGTCCGCGAGCTGGAGAACCTCATCGAGAGAGCGGTCGTGCTGTCGAACGGGACGACCGTCACCCGTGATTCCCTGCCCCCCTTCCTCCTCCGGCGGACCGGCGCGGAGGAGGAGCGGCTCGGCGCCTCCGAGGAGTCGCTCGACTTCCACGAGAGGACCCAGGCTTTCCAGAGACGGCTCATTCTCTCCGCCTTGAAGAGGACGAAAGGGGTCCAGACCAAGGCGGCCAAGATCCTGGGTCTGAAGCCGACGACGCTCAACGAGATGCTCAAGCGGCTGAGGATCGACCCGGAAAGTCCCTCGTCCTGAGAGAGGACCTAGCGGAAACTTCCTGGGACGGCTTTCAAGGGATTGACGCGGACCTTGCCGGGCCGGCCCGGAAGGGTCAGGACGAACTCCTGGCTGGGGTTCTCGACGACGACCATCTCCCGTTCGACGAGCCCGTCCCGCAGCCATTCGATCCAGAGAGGAAAGACGAAGAGCCCCTTGAGCTGGACCACCCGGACCGTCAGCCGGACCCCGCCCGGGACGGCCGCTTCGGACCAGGTCACCTTGACGTCGGGGAGCTCGTGGGAGGCGAACCAGCCCCGGAAGAAGTCCTGGAGATCCTTCCCTGAGGCGGTCTCCATCGTCGAGACGAAAGACGCCGTTCTCGCCGCCCGGTACATGTTCTCTTCGAAGAACGATCTGAGGCCCGCCAGAAAGACATCCTCTCCCAGGATGTCCTGGAGCATGAGAAGGGCCAGGGCGGACTTGTTGTAGACGATGGCCTGATAGGCGTTGAAATCGAAGTAGCTCAGGCGGGACCCCATGAGGATCGGACCCCGGAACGATTTCTTCTCCGTCCAGCGCGAGAGCTTCCGCAGGATCGAGGCGAAGGCCCGCTCCCCGTACCTCTTCCGGATATAGGAGACGGCCGCGAACTGGGACAGGCCCTCGCTCAGCCACTGATCCCTGTAGGTCGCGAACGAAACGCCCTGCCCCCACCATTGATGGGCGATCTCGTGAGCCAGGAAATAGTCGTCCCATTGCGAGAGGTCCACGGGGCTTTCGATGGCGGGGGGGCCGCCCGTCTCCCCTCCCCACGGGACCTCGTTGAGGACGATGAACGAGGCCGGGCTGTGTCCTCCCGCCGCGGGCCAGAGCCGGTGGACGATCCCGAGCCTCTCGTAGGGGAAGGGGCCGAAGGACCGCTCGTAGTGATCGAGGATCTCCCGGGCCCTGTCGGCGAAATGGAACCGGGCGTCGGTGACCTCCGACGAGACGGACATTGTGATCGGGACCCGGCCGGGGAACTCCCGCCGGCGGTCGAAACGGCCGATGATGAACGCCAGGTATTTCACCGGGCGCCGGCTCTCGAACGTGAAGACGGAGCTGCCGGCCTTCTCGATATCGACGACATCGCCGATGCCGTTGCGGCGCTCCGCCCCGACCATTTCCCCGCTGGCGACGACGCCGTACTCGGGGGGGACGAGGATCGTCATCCGGGCCGGAAAGTAGTCCTCCCCGGTCGGCCCCGGATACCAGTTCCCCGCGTGGGAGAAGAAGCGTGTTTCGTAGCGAGGCTGGAAACGGTATTTTTCGCTGACCACGGTCTGGGCGATGATGTCCGATGAGGGGGCCGGAGGCACGATCCGTCCGCGGTAAAAGATCTCGACGCGCGCCGTTTCGCCCCGGCGCGGAGGCACGAGAAGGTGGACATAGAGGTTCCGGCGGAGCCTGTCCCGGGTGTAGAACAGGGCCCTCCTCTCGCCGTCCGTGATCTTCAGGATCTCGAGATCGGGGTTGAACCGGAGCTGGAGGATATCGAGCGTCCCGGCCCGGGAGGCGACCTCGATCCGGGCCTTGGCCGAGAGGAAGGATTGGGCGGGAGTGTAGCTGAGATCGAGCTCGTAGGACCGGATGTTGAACTTCTCGCCGAAGCTGACGAACATCCGCTTCTCGGCCGGGCGCCCATCGCCGGCGGGGCT
This sequence comes from uncultured Eubacteriales bacterium, assembly GCA_964423315.1. Taxonomy (GTDB): domain Bacteria; phylum Acidobacteriota; class Aminicenantia; order Aminicenantales; family Saccharicenantaceae; genus RBG-16-66-30. The sequence goes on from CAYREO010000001.1 coordinate 264,579, forward strand.
GTAGAGGCTGATGACGCGGTCCTTGCCCCGGTCGTAGAGGTTGACCTCCTCGTCCGAAGAGGGGTGATAGATGTAGGTCAGCTCGCCGGCCTTGCGGGCCTTGAACTCGAGGACGGCTTCGAGGCCCTGCGGAAGGAACGACAGAGGGGCTTCGTCGATCGAGCTCTCGATGGTGAAGGAGCGGGGGTAGCCCCGGGAGAAGACCGCCGCGGCCCGGGACATCTCGACCGCGGTGACGGCCGGAAGCCCGCTCCCCCGGTCGATCTTCACGTTGCTCCCGAAGAAGCTCGGGGAACACCGGACATACAGGTTCTCGATCCTATCCTCAAGATGGGGCTTCCTGTAGAGGAGGCCCATCTGGTGCTTTTCGTTGGGGTCGGACGGGGCGAAGCGGACCTCGCCCCTGCCGATGACGATCAAGGCCGTCTCGAGGTCCGGAAGGTTGTCGTAGAACACGGCCGCGTCCCGGAAGGAAAGCCGGATGTCTTGGTGGACGACCTCGATCGTCCGAACGCGCTCGAACCGGTCCGAGGGGATGCGGACCTTGTACAAAGTGGCGGAGCTGCCGGAAATCTCCTTGCGGGAAACGATCCATCCCGCATCGCCGCGGTCCAGGCCCAGCACCCAGGTTTCCATCAAAACGGCGTGGAGGTTCTGGAAGAAGCCCTGGACATAGAGGCGCAGCTCCCCGGACCCTTCCGCATGACGGCCGGCCAAACGGAGAGAGGCGGAATCCATCCGGAATTCGTCGTAAATGGCCTCGAGCCGGCCTTTCTCCTGGGCCCGAAGGCCGGGGGCGTGCATATCGAGATAGGCCGCCCTGTCCCCGCCCTGAAGGGCTTTCTCCATGCGGACGATGAAGTCTTCCGGGGTTTCGGCCCGCGGCGGGTCGATCCGGGCGCTCAGGGCCGTAACGGCGGAGAGGAGGGTCATAAGGATCAGGCCGCGAACGATCTTCGTCTTCACCGTCACTTCCATTCTATCATCCGAGGAAAACGGCGCACGACGGGCCATGGGATGCCTCATAAAAGGAATAAGCCGATTTCGTGCCAGGAGGATGATAGGCACAGTTTCCGGGACAATTCCCCCTCCCCGGACAAGGCGCCTGCCGGCCGTTTACAGGACGTAAACTTGCTTTACGCCCATCCTGTCATTTGCTCAGGGACCGGCCGAGGGCCTTTTCGACCGCGTCGACCTTGCCCCGGATGCGGGCCCGGGCCCGGGCCCGGTCGTCGACCGAGATATGGGTGAGAACGCGGCCGGCTTCCCTCCGCATGGCCCGGTGGCACTTCTTGATGAGGGCGAAGACCTCGTCCCAGTCGCCTTCGACGATCGTGCCCATGGCCGTCAGCTTGTAAGGAAGGCCGCTGCGGTCGATGATGTCGACGATCGCCGCGACCGGGCCCGCCAGTTCCTCCCCTTCGCCGATGGGCACGATGCTGAACTCGACGACCACGGCCTTCCCCCCGCTCCTATTCCCGGTCCTTCTTCGGGCCGGATTTCTTGACCCGCTCCTCCCAGGTGATGAAGCTGTGATAGAAGACGGCGTCCCCTTCGTCGATGCCCCTCGTGATCTCCGTGATGTGGGACGTCTCGGCCCCGAAGGCCTCGATGGCGTAGATGACCCCCTTTTCGGGCTTGACGCGGGTCCCGCAGGTGTAGATGTCGAGGGCCGCGTAGCCCATCTCCGGCCAGGTGTGCGTCGAGATGTGGGATTCGGAGATGACGACGACGCCGCTCACGCCGGACGGGGGGAACTTGCTGCAGGAGATCGACCAGACGCTGGCCCCGGCGATCTCGGCGGCCTTGACCAGGATCTGCTGGACCTGCTCGACGTTGCCGATGACCTTCGGATCGCACCCGGAGGCCTCGACGATGTAGTGATGGCCGATGGGGGAATGGGTGATCTTGGCCATGGGCGTCTCCTTGTTCGGTCTTCGACGCCGATTATGGCACAACGGCGGGGCCTGTCAAGCCCTTCGGCGCGGGCTCAAACGGCGATCCGCGGCTCGTCCTTGACGACGTTGAGGACGATGTGGGTCACCGTCCGGTCGACAGTCGGGATGGCCAAGAGCTTCTTGACGAATCCGTTGAGGTCCTCGCGGCCCGCGAAATGCCCGACGATGAACGAGTCCCACTCGCCGGTGACGTCGTAAACGGCGGAGACGTGGCGGTCCCGGGAGATCCTCCGCTGGGTCTCGAGGAGCTTGCCCTTCGAGATGCGGGCGGCGACGATGGCCGTCAGCCCGAGCCCGAAGTGCTCCGGGTCCACGATCGGCGCGTAGCCCCGGATGGCCCCGGCCGCTTCGAGCTTCTTGACCGTGTTGATGACCGCGGGGACCGAGGCCCGCAGCTCTTTGGCGATTTCCCTGAAGCTCTTCCGGGCGTTGGCGTTGAGGGCCCGGACGATTTTCCTGTCGAGGTCGTCGATCATCGGGCGGCACCTCCTATTGTAAATAATTATATGGATTTTTATGACAAATGCAATATTTTTTTTATTTTTTATTGACAAATGCATTTCCCTGTCGTATCCCTTAGACATCAGAGACCCGATCGAAAGGAGCCCGAAGATGCCTCGAACCCCCGCGAAGACAAGCAGACCCGTTGGGCTGAGAGACGCCCAGGACGTCCTCGAGGCCGTCCGCGACCGGGCGAACGGCGTTGCCTTCGTCCGCTTCATCTTCCCCGACATCCTCGGCCGTCAGATGGATTTCGCCATCCCCTGCACCGAGCTGGCCGCGGCCTTCAAGGACGGCAAGGGATTCGACGGATCATCCATCGCCGGCTTCGTCCGGATCGAGGAGAGCGACCTCGTCTTCAAGCCCGATCCCCGGTCCTATCGGCTCCTTCCCTGGGAATACCGGGGGTTCGACGAGACCGTCCGCTGGCGGGAAGCGGTCATGTTCGGGGACATCCTCAATCCCGACGGGAGCACCTATGAGGGGGACAGCCGGGCCGTCCTCAAGAGGAACCTGGACCGAGCCCGGAGGGAATTCGGCATCGAGGACCTCAAGTGCGGTCCCGAGCTCGAGTTCTTCATCTTCCCCTCGTGCCGCGAGCCCGTCCCGTCCGACCAGGGAGGGTACTTCTTCAGCGGCCGCCACGGCGAGATCCGCAAGGAGGTCCAGCTTCTCCTCCACCGGATGGGCATCGCCACGGAATACGACCACCACGAGGTCGCTCCCGGACAGCACGAGATCGACCTGCGCTACGCGAACGCCCTTGAAATGGCCGACATCAGCATGCTCTTCCGCTACATGGTCAAGAAGGTCTGCCGGATGCACGGGCTCTACGGGACGTTCATGCCCAAGCCCATCAACGGCCAGAACGGCAGCGGCATGCACGTCCACCAGTCCCTCTGGGGCGGCGGCCGCAACCTGTTCTTCGCGAAGAACGGTCCGACCCACCTCTCGCTCCTCGCCCGCCGCTATATGGCCGGCATCATGACCCACGCTCGCGACATCTCGGCCGTCCTCAGCCAATGGGTCAACTCCTACAAGAGGCTCATCGAGGGCTACGAGGCCCCCGTCTACATCGCCTGGGGCCAGAGGAACCGGTCGGCCTACATCCGGGTCCCGGAATACCAGCCGGGCAAGGAGCACGCGACGCGCATCGAGCTGCGGGCGGCCGACCCGGCCTGCAACATCCATCTGGCCTTCGCCGTGATGCTGGCCGCGGGCCTCGAGGGGATCGCCAAAAGCTATGAGCTCACCGGGCCCGTCGAAGAGAACATCTACGACATGAGCGGGGCGCGCCAGAAGAAGTTCGAGATCCGCGTCCTGCCCCGCAACCTCGAGGAGGCCGTCCGGCTCATGGAAAAAAGCACCGTCGTCCGGGAGGCCCTCGGCGACCACATCTTCCATACCCTCGTCGCCAACAAGCGCCGGGAGATCGAGGACTACAACCGGAACGTCTCGGGCGAGTTCGAGAAACAGGTCAGCGGCTACGAGATCGAGCGCTACCTCCCCGTCCTCTGACGGCGGCGCCCGGACGCTCCTCGCGGGCCTCGGGTCTTGGCGCGACCTCTCTCCCCCCCGGCCCGCCGAGGTTGACAAAAGGGGTCCGCCGGCCTATCGTATTTTCGAGACCGATAGGGGGTGGAGCATGTTCGCACGTCTGACGATCCTGATGTTCCGCAGCGAGAGATACGAGGAGGGCATCCGGCTGTTCGAGGCGAGTGTCGTGCCCGCCGCACGGGCCCAGGCGGGATTCCGGGCCATCTATCTGCTCGCCGACCGCGATGCCAGCCGGTGCATCGCCCTGACCATGTGGGACGACGAGGCCGCGGCCGTGGCCAACGAGGAGAACCGCTACTATCAGGAACAGCTCGTCAAGTTCCTGCCCTTCTACGCCTCGCCGCCCATCCGCGAGGGCTACGCCGTCATCGTCGAATCCCGCTGACCCTCCCGACCCTCCCGGCCGGTTTACTCCCCGCCGATTGTGTGCTATAAAAGACGCTTGGAATCGCCATGAACGTCCCGATGATCCTCATCCAGGTCTTCGTCGTCCTCTTCGCCATCACCATCCACGAGGCGGCCCACGCCTGGACGGCCTCGAGATTCGGGGATCCCACGGCCGCCGCCCTGGGCCGGGCGTCCCTCAATCCCATCGTCCACATCGACCCCCTCGGCACCATCCTCTTCCCCCTGGCCCTCATCCTCCTGTCAAGGGGAGCGGGACCGGTCTTCGGCTGGGCCAAGCCGGTGCCCTACAACCCGTACAATCTCCGCGACCCGCGCCGTGGAGGCTTGTGGATCTCCTTCGCCGGCCCGATCGCCAACATCATGGCGGCGACGGCCGCGGTCCTCGCGTTCCAGGTCATCAAGGTCTTCGGGGCCCGTCTGCCGGCCTCCACGGCTCTCGCCCGGCCGCTCGAAGGGCTGACCCTCGTCCTCCTTTTCATGGCCCTCATCAACATCTCCCTGGCCATCTTCAACCTCATCCCCATCCCGCCGCTCGACGGCAGCGGCATCCTGGCCGGCCTCCTTTCGGCCAGGCAGGCCGCGGCCTATGAGCGGCTCCGGCCTTACGGTTTCCTGATCCTCATCCTTCTCATGTACAGCGGGTTCCTGACCCTCATCTTCTCCCCCGTTCACCGATTCGTCCTGAGCTTTTTCAGATAGAATGACCGAATCCCCCGACCTCCTCCTCGAGCCCGGCGAGCCGCCTTCGGACGCCGACCCGTCCTCCGGCCCCACGGACGGCTATCAGGTCCGGCTGGAGATCTTCGAAGGTCCGCTCGACCTCCTCCTGTTCCTCATCCGCAAGAAGAAGATCGACATCCACGACATCCCCATCGCCGCCATCACCCGTCATTATCTCGAGTATCTGGACCGCAAAGAGCAGATCAACCTCGACCGGGAGGCCGAGTTCCTGTTCGTCGCCGCCCTCCTCATCTATATCAAGTCCCAGATGCTCCTGCCACGCGAGACCGACCTCGCCGAGCAGGACGATCCCCGGCGGGTCCTCGTCGACCGGCTCCTCGAGTACCAGAGGATCAAGGCCGCCTGCTCGCTCCTGCGGGAAAGGGAGGAGGACCAGCTCCTCCAGTGGCGACGGCACTTTTTGCCTCCGCTCGCCGGGGCCAGCGACCTCGACGTCGTGGAGCTTTCGCTTTTCGATCTGGCCGAATCCTTCTTCCTGATGATGAAAAGGCGAGCCGCCGACGCGACCCGGGTCATCCGGGGGCGCGACGTCACGGTCGAGGCCAAGATGAAAGAGCTCGTCAGCCTCCTCCACGAGCGCCGGATGATCGATTTCCTCGAGTACTTCGCGGCCCACGAATCCCTCGAGGAGGCTCTCGTCTCCTTCTTCTGCGTCCTCGAGCTCGTCAAGTCCCGGGTGGCCGTCGCCGTCCAGGACGAGCTCTTCCAGACGATCCGGGTCTGGCTCCGCAAAGACCCGCCCAGGACGGTGGCCCATGAATGACCGGCTGAAGGCGACCCTCGAAGCCCTCATCTTCGTTTCCCAGGACCCCCTGAGCCTCGAGAGGATGACCGCGCTGCTCGAGGGGGTCCCCGAGGAGGACATCCGGGCGGCCGTCGACGAGCTCGTCCGGGACTGCGACGCTGAGGGCCGCGGCGTCCACATCGTCCGCAGCGGCGGCGGCTGGCTCTTCGCCACCAAGCCCGCCTTCGACCGGGACATCCGCCGGCTCCTGCAGATCGAGCGCAAGAACAAGCTGACCTCGGCCTCGCTCGAGACCCTGGCCGCGATCGCCTATCACCAGCCGGTGACCCAGTCGGAGATCTCGGCCATCCGCGGCGTCGATTCGACCTACACCCTGAAGACCCTCCTCGAAAAGAAGCTCATCAAGATCGTCGGCCGCAAGAAGGCCCCGGGCAGCCCGCTCGTCTACCGGACGTCCGAGCAGTTCCTCCTCTACCTCGGCCTCAACGATCTCGACGAGCTGCCCTCCGAAGAGGAGATGTCCCGCATCCTGCAGGAGGAGAAAGCCGCGGACGGATGATCCCGGGCCGAGGCTAAGTCTAGCTCCGGCCGAGACTTAGAGTTGACACCGACCGGTTTCTCGGATAGTATGAGTGACTCTTTCCGGACCGTCACCAATCTCGAACGAGGGAGTAACGCGTCATGACCGACCCGACCAAGCAGCCCAACCCGGACGACGGGATGTCGTCGGAAGACTACGAACACCTGCTGGAGAGCTACCAGTTCAGCAATAAGGAGATCGCCCAGGGCCGGATCCTCAAAGGCCGGGTCATCAAGAGAACGCCGACCCATGTCCTCGTCGACATCGGCTTCAAGACCGAGGGCGTCATCCCCAACGAGGATTTCACCGATCCCAAGGCTCTGGCCTCCCTCCGCCCGGGGAGCGAGATCGAAGCCATGCTCGAGAGGACGGACCCCAAGGACGGGTACCTCGTGCTCTCCAAGAAACGGGCCGACGGTCTGCGGGCCCTGGAGAACCTGGAGAGGGCCTTCGCCCACCACACGCCGGTCGCCGGCCGGATCACCGGACGGACCCGGGGCGGGTTCGCCGTCGACGTCGGCATCCCGGCCTTCCTGCCCGAATCGCACGCCGATCTCAAGCCGGTCAAGGACCCGGCCTCGCTCATCGGCCAGGAATTCAAATTCGTCGTCGTCAAGTTCGACCGCAAGAACGAGAACGCCGTCCTGTCCCGCCGCCTCCTCCTGCAGGACGAACGGGAGAAGAAGAAACGCCGCGTCTTCAGCCACATCGCCAAGGGCCAGAAGGTCAGCGGCCGGGTCAAGTCCCTGACGAGCTTCGGGGCCTTCGTCGACATCGGCGGCATCGAGGGCCTCCTCCACGTCTCCGACATCTCCTGGGGCAAGCTCGCCCATCCTTCGGAGCACCTGACCGTCGGCCAGGAAGTCGAGGTCGTCGTCCTCGATTTCAACGAAAAGGACGAGAAGATCTCCCTCGGTCTCAAGCAGCTGACGCCCGATCCCTGGGCCGACATCGCGGCCAAGTACCAGGCCGGCCAGAGGATCACGGGCAAGGTCTCCAGCCTGACCGACTTCGGGGCCTTCGTCGAGCTCGAGAAGGGCGTCGAGGGCCTCGTTCACATCTCGGACCTGACCTGGTCCCGCAAGCTCGTCCATCCCAAGAAGGTCCTGACGCCCGGTCAGGAGGTCGTCGTCACCATCCTCGACGTCAACCCCTCGACGAAACGGATCTCCCTGGGCCTCAAGCAGGCCTCTCCTCACCCTCTCGAGGTCTTCCGGCAAAAGGTCGGCCCGGGCGCCAGGGTCAAGGGCATCGTGACGAGCGTGACGGACTTCGGGGCCTTCGTCGAGGTCGAGAAGGGCATCGAGGGCCTCGTCCACGTCTCGGACATCAGCTGGGAGAAGGTCAAGCACCCGTCCGAGAAGCTCCGGCCGGGTCAGGAGGTCGAGGCCATCGTCCTCAATGTCGATATCGAGCGGCAGAAGATCTCCCTGGGCATCAAGCAGCTCGAGGGCGACATCTGGGAGGACTTCTTCAACCGCCAGCGGACCGGTGACATCGTCAAGGTCAAGATCGTCCGCCTGACGGACTTCGGGGCCTTCGTCGAGATCGTCCCGGGCATCGAGGGCGTCGTCTTCACCTCGGAGCTCGACGAGAAGAAGATCGAGAAGCCGTCCGACGCGTTCGCCGTCGGCGACGAGCGAAACGCCAAGATCATCCGGTTGAACCCCAAGTCCAAGAAGATCTCCCTGAGCTTCAAGCAGGCCCAGTACGACATCCAGAAGCAGGAGTTCCAGCGCTACATGGACTCCCAGGACGACCGGATGACGTTCGGCGACATCATGAGGGATCAACTCAAAGGCATCAGGGCCCCGAAGAAGCGGGCCAAAAAAAAGGAGGGTTCCGATGATCAAGGCTGATCTGGTCAACAAGATCTCCCGGGAGATGAACATCCCCAAGCAGGAGGCCGAGGAAGGCGTCAACCTGTTCTTCGAGACCATCCGCGAGGCCATCCTCCAGGGCGAGGAGATCGAGATCCGGGGGTTCGGGAGCTTCCGGTTCCGGAAGCGGACCTCGCGCGCCGGCCGGAATCCGCGGACCGGAGAGCCGGTCAAGGTCCCCCCGAAACGGGTCCTCTACTTCAAGCCGAGCAAGCTCCTCAAGGAACTCATCAACAAATAATGCGCTACATCTCCACTCCCTGGAGAGCGGAATACGTCCGGGACCATCTCAAGATGAAGGAATGCATTTTCTGCGCGGCCCGCCGGGACCGCGACGACCGCCGCTCGGCCGTCCTCTACCGGGGACGACGCAACTTCGTCCTCCTCAACCGGTATCCCTACACGCCCGGCCACTTGATGATCGCTCCCAACCGTCACCTGGCCGACTTCGCCGAGGCCCGGGCGGACGAGCGGAACGAGCTCGCCGAGCTCCTCCAGGTCTCGCTCCGCATCCTGAGGGCCCGGTTCGAGCCGGGCGGCTTCAACGTCGGCATGAACCTCGGTCGCCCGGCCGGGGCCGGCATTCCCGGACACTACCATCTCCACCTCATCCCCCGCTGGACGGGGGATGCCCACTTCATGCCCATCGTCGGCGGGACGAGGGTCTTCCTCGAGGACCTCGACACGACCTACCAGCGGCTGCGGCCCCTGTTCGACAAGGCCCGGGCGCGCCGTGAGCGCCCCAGAGGTGAACCATGATCAAGACACTTCGAAAGAACGTCAAATCGCTCAAGCCCGTCCTGTGGATCGTCATCGCCACGTTCGTCCTCAGCATCTTCGTCATCTGGGGAGGAGGCGGTTTCGGCGGAGGCTCCAAGGACAACTTTATGGCCGTGGTGGGCCGGGAGCGGATCTCGGCGGACGATTACTTCCAGGGCCTCCGCCAGAGGCTCGAGGCCATGGAGAAGCAGTTCGGGAACCTCAACGCCGACCTCATCCGGCAGCTCAACATCCCCCAGCAGACCCTGGAGCAGCTCATCCAGCAGAGGCTCCTCCTCCAGCTCGCCGCGAACATGGGGCTCCGGGCCACGGACCGGGAGGTCCGCGAGAGGATCGTCTCCTACCCCGTCTTCCAGCGGGAGGGCCGCTTCGTGGGCTTCCAGGACTACAAGCAGATCCTGGATTATTACCGCATCCCTGTCGCCGACTTCGAGAGCGGCCTGAGGAAGGACGTTCTCATCAGCAAGGTCGTCCGGGTCCTGACGGCGGGCGTGGCCGTCACGGACGAAGAGGTCTGGGAGAACTACCGGAAGCAGAACGAGACGGCCAAGATCGAATACCTCGTCTCCCCGCGGGCCCGGGTCGAGATCGCCGAGAAACCGTCCGAGGCCGATCTCCGGGCCCGTTTCGACGCCGATCCCTCCGCCTACCGCATCCCCGAACGCCGGTCCGGGGACTATCTCATCCTGGCCACCGACGATCTGAAGAAGGAGGTCGAGATCAAGGACGCGGAGATCGAGCGGTACTACAAGGAGAACAGAGCCCAGTTCGAGCGGCCCGAGAGCATCCGCGTCAGCCGGGTCTTCATCCCCTTCGGCGCCGACGACCGGGAGGCCGTGAAGGCCAAGGCCGCCGACATCCGCCGGCGGGCCGTCGCCGGCGAGGACTTCGCCGGCCTGGCCAAGTCTTTCTCCCAGGACGGGAAGGCCGCCGAGGGCGGGGACTGGGGCCTCTTCGAGTGGCGGTCGCTGCCGGCCGCGGAGATCGAAGCGGCCGGCGGGCTCGAGGCCGGCGGCGTCTCCGAGGTCGTCGAGACCGACGAGGGGGCGGCCGTTCTCAAGGTGACGGAAAAGAAGGCCGCCGAGGTCCAGCCCCTCGCCGAGGCCCGCGTGATGATCATGTCCATGCTCGAGGACCAGAAGGCCCGGACCTTGGCCGCCGAGCGCATCCAACGGCTCGAAAGGACGGCCCGGCGGGAAAAGAGCCTCGACGTGGCCGCTCAGAAGGAAGGCCTCAAGGTCCGCTCGACGGGCCCCCTCAAGAAGGGGGACCCGCTGGGCGACGCCGACACCTCCGGGCAGGTCAGCGAGGCCCTGTTCGGACTCGAGCTCAAGGGCATCTCGGCCCCCATCTACACCTACCAGGGCATGGGCTTGGTCCAGCTTCTGGCCGTCGAGACCGACCGGCCGGCCTCTTTCGAAGAGGTCCGGGACCGGGTCGAGGCCGACCTCCTCGAAAGCCTGAAGGAGGAGAAGGCTTTGGCCAGGCTGAGCGCCGTCCGGGCCGGTCTCAAGGACGACTGGAACCTCGAGGCCTCCAAGTCCGAGCTCGAGTACAAGTCCGTCGAGGCCCACAAGCGGGACCAGTACCTGAGCCAGATCGGTGAACGGCCGGAGATCGACGAGCTCATCTTCAGCCTGCCCCTCAAGCAAACGAGCGAGCCGGTCGAGGTCGAGGACGGCTACGCCGTCTTCCGGGTCCTCGAGAGAAAAGAGGTGACCCGGGAGGAGTTCGAGGAGGTCAAGACCGCCGAGAGAGAGACCCTCCTCGAGCAGGAGAGGAACAAGTTCCTTCACTCCTACCTGGCCCGGGCCCGGGAGGAGAAGAAGGTCCGCATCAACTATCAGGCCTATCTCCGGTTGACCGACGACATCCTGTCGCGGTTCTCGAGATCCCAATAGACCTTCCGGGCCCCCGGCGCATGCGGGCCCCGGAAGCGTGAAAGGAGAACGAGATGGAGACCTCCAAGACGTCCCTGCCGCCCGAGGCCTATCAGGAGCTCGGGCCCGGGCAGACCTACACGCCGCTCGTCCCGGCCGACCGCGTCATCCCGGAAGTCACCACCCGGTCCGTCCTCTGGGGCCTGTTCATGGCCCTGTTCTTCACCTTTTCCATCGCCTACCTCGGGCTCAAGGTCGGCACGGTGCCCGAGGCGGCCATCCCCATCGCCATCCTGGCCGTGGGTCTCGGCTACACCTACAAGCGGCGGAGCACGATCCTCGAGAACGTCATCCTCCAGTCCATCGGCTCGGCCTCGGGGGCCATCGTCGCCGGGGCCATTTTCACCATCCCCGCCCTTTACATCCTGGGCCTGCCCACGGACATCGTCAAGATCTTCCTGTCGACCTTCCTCGGCGGCTGCCTCGGCATCTTGTTCCTCATCCCGCTCCGGAAGTACTTCTGCCAGGACCTGCACGGCAAGCTACCCTTCCCCGAGGCCACGGCGACGACCGAGATCCTGGTCACCGGGGAGTCCGGGGGCAAGCAGGCCTGGGCCCTCATCCTGGGCATCGCCGTCAGCGGGATCTACGAGTTCCTGGCCATCGGTGTCCGGGCCTGGAACGAGCTCATCACCTTCCGCTTCCTGCCGTTCATGGACAGCCTGGCGGCGAAGTCCAAGATGGTCCTCAAGGTCGACGCCCTGTCGGCGTTCCTGGGGCTCGGATACGTCATCGGGCTGCGCTACAACGCCATCATCGTCGCCGGGGGGCTCCTCTCGCACTTCGGCTTCATCCCCGTCGTCTGGTTCCTGGGCAAGAATCTCGGCGCACCGCTCTACCCGGGCACGGTGCCCATCGCCGACATGACCGAGGTCCAGATCTTCACCTCCTACGTCCGGAACATCGGCATCGGGGCCATCTTCATGGCCGGCGTCCTGGGCATCATCAAATCCATGCCGGTCATGGTCAAGTCCCTCTCGCTGGGCTTCCGCGAGATCTTCCGGGGCAAGGCCGCGGGCGCGGCGGCCGAGGTCCCGAGGACGGGGCGCGACATCAAGATGTCGACAATCATCCTCGGCCTGCTGGCCACCTCGGTGGGGCTTTTCCTCTACTTCACCTGGATCTCGAACGTCAAGTTCGCGCTCATCGGCATGCTGGCCTGCATCATCCTGTCGTTCCTGTTCACGACCGTGGCCGCCTACGCCATCGCCATCGTCGGCACGAACCCCGTTTCGGGGATGACCCTCATCACCATTATCCTGTCGAGCGTCATCCTCATCGGGGCCGGACTGTCGGGCGAACAGGGGATGGCCGTGGCCCTGCTCATCGGGGCCGTCGTCTGCACGGCCCTGTCCCTGGCCGGGAGCTTCATCACCGACCTCAAGATCGGCTACTGGCTGGGGGCCACGCCCCGCAACCAGGAGCGCTTCAAGTTCACGGGCGTGCTCGTCTCGGCTCTCATGGTCGGCGTGGCCATCGCCATCCTCGACCGGGCCTTCTCCTTCCAGAGCGGGACCCTCGCCGCGCCCCAGGCCAACCTCATGGCCGCGGTCATCAAGTCCCTGATGTCGCGCGAGCCGGTGACCTGGATGCTCTACGGCATCGGGGCCTCGGTGGCCATCGTCGCCGAGCTGGCCAAGGTCCCGCCGCTGCCCTTCGCCCTGGGCATGTACCTGCCTCTCCAGCTGACGACGCCGCTGCTCGTCGGCGGATTCATCTCCCATCTCGTCAAGAGCTCGACGAAGGACAAGGCGCTGGCCGAGAAGCGGTACAACCGCGGGACCCTCGTTTCGTCCGGGTTCATCGCCGGCGGGGCCCTGATGGGCATCGTCCTGGCCGTCATGAAGCTGCTCAAGATCGATCACGCCGTCAGCCTCGGCATCCCGATGGTCCTCGAGAACGGGCAATGGGTCGACGCGGCGCCCCGGGCGTGGTTCGCGAGCTACGGGGAGATCTTCAGCCTCGCGGCCTTCATCCTCCTCGTCGGCTTCGTCTATTTCGACGCCAAGAGGGCCAAGTAGGGCCGGCGCGGCGCCGGGCCCGACGCGCCTGAAAGGAGAACGGACATGAAGATCGACAAACTCCACAAGGCGGCCGAGCGGGCCGTCAACCAGGCCCTGAGGCTCGGGCCGAAGGACCGGTTCCTGCTGGTCACGGACACGCCGAAGCTCGAGATCGCCGAGGCGCTGGCCTTTTACGCCAAGAAGGCCGGGGCCGAGACGACGACCTATCTGATGACCGAGACCCTCCGGCCGATCACCGGGCCGACCTCGCTGTTCAAGGACATGATCCGCAAGGCCACGGCCACGGCCTATCTCCTCGAAGGCCGGTTCGCCGAGAAGCCCTTCCGCGGCTTCATGGTCTCGGAAGGCGGCAAGCACGGCCGCATCTGCATGATGCCCGGGCTGACCCGGGACATGATGGAGCGCCTGGTCAACATCGACTTCTCCGAGATGGACAAGTTCACGAAGAGGGTCATCCGGGCCATGAAGGACGCCGAGCAGGTCGTCGTCACCAACCCCGAAGGGACCCACGTCGAGTTCAGCGTCAAGGGCCGGGCCTGGCACAACGACAACGGGGACATCAGCAAGAAGGGCCGGCACGGCAACCTGCCGGCCGGCGAGTGCTACACGGCGCCGGTCGAGGAGACCTTCAGCGGACGGATCGTCATCAGCCTCATCGACGACAAGCTCGGCAAGGGGGTCATGACCTTCAAGGCCGGCCGGCTCGTCGACTTCAAGGGGGCGGGCATCGCCGAGGTCATCCGGACGGTCGGCGACGACGAGACGGCCCGCATCATCGGCGAGTTCGGCATCGGCACGAATAAGGGCGCCCGGATCACGCCCAACATGCTCGAGGCCGAGAAGGCCTTCGGCACGGTCCACTTCGCCATCGGCGACTCCTACGGCATCGGCAAGAACAAGAGCAAATTCCACTTCGACGCCCTGGTCGACAAGGTGACCATCACGGCCAAGGGCCGGACCATCGCCCGCGACGGCAAGTTCCTGATTTGAGCTTCGATTTCGACAAGGTCGTCGACCGCCGGGCGACGGAGTCCATGAAGTGGCAGGGGGCGGGGCGCCCGGGGGACGAGGACATCATCCCCATGTGGGTCGCCGACATGGACTTCGAGGCCCCGCCCGCGGTCATCGAGGCCCTCCGCCGGCGGGCCGACCACGGCGTGTTCGGCTATCCTTTCGTTCCCCCGTCCTTCTGGCAAGCCGCCAAGAACTGGCTCGAGGGGCGTCACGGCTGGAGCGTCGGCGAGGAATGGATGGCCCTGACCCCGGGGATCGTCGCGGCCCTCAACTTCTGCGTCCGGGCCTTCACCAAGCCGGGCGACGGGGTCCTCATCCAGACGCCCGTCTATCATCCCTTTTATTACGTCGTCGAGCACAACGGCCGCCGGGTGGTCCGCAACCCCCTGCGCTTCGACGGCCGGCGCTTCACGATGGACATCGACGACCTCCGGGCAAAAGCCGGCGAGGGCGTGAAGCTGCTCATCCTCTGCAGCCCCCACAATCCCGCCGGCCGGGTCTGGACCCGCGACGAGCTCGAAGCGGTCGGCCGCCTGGCCGTCGAGCAAGACCTTCTGGTCGTCTCCGACGAGATCCACCACGACCTGGTGTTCCGCGGCCGCCGGCATCAGGTCTTCGCCGCCCTGTCGCCGGAGCTCGACTCGCGGACCCTGACCTGCGTCGCCCCGAGCAAGACCTTCAACATCCCGGGATTGTCGACGGCCGTCGTCATCGCCTCGAACCCGGCGCTCCTCAAGGCCTTCGAGGAGGAGCGCGAGCGGTCCGGCTTCGAGCTCGGCCAGGTCTTCGGCCTCGCCGGCTTCGAGGCCGCCTACGCCCATGGCGCGGATTGGCTCGACGCCCTTCTTCCCTATCTCGAGGCCAACATCGACCTCATGGAGCGCTTCATCGAGGAGCGCCTCCCGCGCCTCCGCCTCGTCCGGCCGGAGGGCACCTACCTCGCCCTGCTCGACGGCCGCGGCCTCGGCCTCGATCCCGCGTCCGTCAACGAGTTCTTCCTGCGCGAGGCCCGGGTCCGGTTCAGCGACGGAGCGCTCTTCGGACGGGAGATCGAGGGCTTCGTCCGCGTCAACTTCGGCTGCCGCCGGGCCCTCCTTCTCGAGGCCCTCGAGCGCATCGAGCGGGCCGTCGCCGCCCTCCCGGCGTGACGCTCAAGGCCTCGCCCTGCTGAGGATGGCGTCCGTCCGGCCCTTCGTGCTATCCTCAGGCCTGACCGAGCCGAGCCGAGCTCCGGACCGTGGGGGAACGGCCGCGGTTCGTCTCGGCCGCGGACATCCCCGACCGACGGGGCCGGACATCCCTCGCCAAGGAGAGACGACCGATGCCGCCGAAAAAAGCCGTCCAAATCACGATCATGTCCTTCGCCCTGGCCGCCTTGTTCGCCGCCTGCCGGGAAAGCGCACGGCCCCATCCCGTCAGGGGCGGCGACCTCTTCGCCTTCCCGCGTTCCGCTCCCATCGCCCGCAAGGACGCGTTTTTCGGCCTGCACTTCGACCTGCATCCCCAGGCGACCGACACCTCGCTCGGCGCCGACATATCGGAGGACAACATCCGCGACCTTCTCACGCGCGTCAAGCCGGATTACGTCCAGTATGACTGCAAAGGTCACGCCGGTTGGGCCGGTTATCCCACCCGGATCGGCTGGCCCAGTCCCGGCATCGTCAACGACAGCCTGGCCGTCTGGAGAAAGGCCACCCGCGACTTCGGCATCGGTCTCTATATCCATTACTCCGGGGTCTGGGATTCCAAGGCTGTCGCCGAGTTCCCGGAATGGGCCCGTGTCGGCCCCGACGGCAAACGCGACCCCAACGCGACGAGCGTCTTCGGACCCTATGTCGACGAGCTCCTCATCCCGCAGCTCAAGGAGGTGACGGAGAGGTACGATCTCGACGGCGTATGGGCCGACGGCGAGTGCTGGGCGGCCCAGCTCGACTACGCTCCCGCCGCCCTGGCCGCATGGACCTCCGAGACCGGCCATCGGGAGGCGCCCAAGGATAGGTCGGATCCCCGTTGGCCCGAGTGGAAGATGTTCCATCGCCGGGCTTTCGAGCGCTACCTCATCCATTGGATCGACGCCCTCCACGCTTTCCGCCCCGGCCTCCAGCTGACCTCGAACTGGATGTACACGACCTTCGCCCCCAAGCCGGTCGAGGCCCGGGTCGATTTCCTGTCCGGCGATTATTCCCCGAGCTTATCGGTCGATCGGGCCAGGGTCGAGGCCCGCTATCTGGCGTCGACCGGTAAGCCGTGGGATCTCATGGCCTGGGGCTTCGACAAGGGGAAGGACCTCGGCTGGAGCCTCAAGCCGGCCGTCCATCTCATGCAGGAGGCCGCCGTCGTCCTGATGCAGGGCGGCGGCTTCCAAATCTACCACCAGCCGACACGCTCGGGCCGCCTCGTCGAGCCGGTCATCGCCCAGGAAGAGGCGGTCGCCGCCTTCTGCCGGGCCCGCCAGAATGTCAGCCATAAGAGCGTGACTGTCCCCCAGATAGCCCTGCTCCTTTCGAGCGAGAGCTTCTGGGACCGCTCCGACGCCGTTTTCGCCCCCTGGGGCGATGTCTTCCTGGAGCTCGAGGGCGCCCTGCAAGCCCTGTTGGCCCTCCACTATTCGGTCGACATCCTGGCCGAGCACCAGCTTATGCCGCGTCTCGATGACTTCCCGCTCGTCGTCATCCCCGACTCCCATGAGCTGACGAAGGAATTCCGGGGGGCCCTGACCGGCTACGTCGAACGGGGCGGAAATCTCCTGCTCCTCGGAGAAAAGTGCGCCCGCCTGTTCGAGCCCATCCTGGGAGCCGGGTTCGAGGGAGCGCCCGAGAAACGGGTTGTCGAGCTCGCCGCGGCCGAGAACGGGGTCAGCGCCGCCCGGGTGACAAGCGCAACAGGCGAATGGCGGAAAGTCCGTCTAACGACCGCCAGAGCGGCCGGTTTCATCCATCCGACGCGCGACACCCGCAAGGCCGGTGAGGTCGCGGCCACGGTCAATCCGCACGGCAAGGGTCAGGTCGCCGCCGTCTACGGCCCGGTCGCTTCGATCTACTTCCGCTCCCACCACCCGTGGCTCCGGGAGTTCATCGGGACGCTGGTCCGCGAGCTCTTCCCCGCGCCGGCCGTCACGATCGACGGGCCCCCGACCATCGACACCGCCATCCGAAGAACCGACGACGGCCGCCTCTCGGTCCACCTTCTCAACACGGCCGGGATGCCCCTGCCCGACCGCCACAACTTCACGGACTTCATCCCCTCTCTCGAGAACATCCGATTGACGGTCACGGCGCCGGCCCGGCCGCGCTCGGTGACCTGGGTGCCCGACGGAGGCCGGCTCGCCTGGTCGTGGAATGACGGCCGGCTCATCGTGACCATCCCGCGGCTCGACATCCACGGCGTCGTTGTCGTCGATTGAGCGACCGGCCTGCCGGTCCCATCCTAACGCTCCGCGGCCCGCCCAAGTTTTCCTTGAAACTCGGCCGTCCCTGGATAGAATGGACGAGATGAGCATCAAGGCCAAGCTGACGACCTTCGACGCGACGATGATCGTCGTCAGCCTGATCATCGGCATCGGCATCTTCCGGACCCCTGCCCTCGTCGCCCGGTCGGCCCGCACTCCCCTTTTATTCTTCGCCGCCTGGGCCCTCGGCGGCCTCGTCAGCTTCGTCGGGGCCCTCATCTTCGCCGAGATCGGCGGCCGCTTCGCCAAGCCGGGCGGCTACTACAAGGTCGTCGCCGAGAACTACGGCTCCGGACTGGCCTTCATGCTCAACTGGACGAACGTCGTCGTCCTCAACGGGGCCGGCGCGGCCGCCGTGGCCCTCATCGGCGCCGAGTACCTGACGCCCATCCTCTTCCACGGCCGGACGGCGGGCCTGGGAACCGTCCAGGCCACGGCCGTCGCCCTCATCCTCGTCCTGGTGGTCATCAACTACCTGGGCATCAAGACGGGCGCCTGGGCCCAGAACGTCCTCAGCCTGCTCAAGGTCGTCATGATCGGCGTCCTGGCCGCGGCCGCCTTCCTCTCGCGCAAGGCCCCCGCGGGACCACCCTCGCTCCCGCTCGAACGGCCTTGGCTTTTCGCCCTCGGCGTCTCCTTCATCTACGTCTTCTACGCCTACGGCGGCTACCAGAACACCATCAACTTCGGGGCCGACGTCCGCGACGCCCGCCGCAACGTCCCTCGGGCCATCTTCTTCGGCATCCTCATCGTCCTCGCCTGCTACATGACGATCAACGCGGCCTACGTCAAGGCCCTCGGCGTCCCCGGCGTCGCCGCCGCCGACCTGGTCGCGGCCGCCACGGCCCGGGCGACCTTCGGCGAGATCGGCTGGCTGGTCGTCTCCCTGACCATCTTCCTGTCGGCCATGGGCTTCCTCAACGTGACCCTCATGCAGATCCCCCGCGTCTACTATTCCATGGCCGAGGACCGGACCCTGCCCCGGCCGTTCATGGCCGTCAACCCGCGGACCCAGACCCAGGAGTTCGGGCTCCTTTTCCTCGGCGCGCTCATCCTCGTCTCGATCTTCCTCCTGGGGACCTTCGAGAACATCGTCAACTACGTCATGTTCCTCGATACCATCACCCTGGCCCTCGTCTCGTCCTCGATCTTCCTCCTGCGGCGCAAGGCCCGCCGGTCGGGGGAGACCTACACCGGCTACCGTGTGCCCCTCTACCCCGTCCTGCCCATCCTCTTCGTCGTCTTCATGCTGACCATCGCCGCCAATGTCCTTTTGACCCAGACGCGGGAGGCCCTGCTCGGGGGCCTGTTCTTCGCCGCCGGCTTCCCCGTATTCCTCCTGATGCGGGCGGTCAGCAAGCGCCGCGGGGACACGGCGCCCTCAGGAACGGGAACGACATCTGGTTCGCCTTAAGCCAGGCGCTCTGCACGACTGAGGGTCCCGTCCCAGAAATCCCTTTTTCAAGTCTTCCCAAGAAACGGGACACTCCCGGGGGGAGTCGATCTCCCCTGCGGTCCCACGTCTCTCTAACATCCGCCCTCGGCAAGCCAGCTTCGGAAGCCTCATGAGAGCCTCCCGTGGTAAAATGGGGTCGTCCGACGCTCCTCGGAGGTGCCCATGGCCAAGACGAGAAAGATCCTCAAGGTCCTCAAAAGCCAACCGACCCTCGAGGGGGCCGGCGTCCACCTCCGGCGCGGCTTCGGGTTCCGCGAGGTCCCGATGTTCGACCCCTTCCTGCTCTTCGACGATTTCCGCCAGGACGACCCGGCCAAGTTCCTGCCCGGCTTCCCCTGGCACCCTCACCGGGGCATCGAGACCATCACCTACATGCTGCGCGGCGCGGCCGAGCACGGCGACAGCCTGGGCAACAAGGGCGTCATCGGACCCGGCGACGTCCAATGGATGACGGCCGGCAGCGGCATCATCCACCAGGAGATGCCCAAGGGCGGCCCCGACGGGCGCATGGGCGGCTTCCAGCTGTGGGCCAACCTCCCGGCCTCGCAAAAAATGATGGACCCCCGCTACCGCGACGTTCGGGCCTCCGACATCCCTGAGGTCACCCTGCCCGGGGGAACGACGGTCCGGATCATCGCCGGCCGGGTCGGCCGAACGCGCGGACCGGTCGGGGACATCGTCATCGACCCCGAGTACCTCGACGTGTCCGTGCCGGCCGGGGCCTCGTTCGCGCACCCGACCAAGCCGGGCCACACCGTCATCGCCTACGTCATCGAGGGCCAGGGATGTTTTTCCCGCGGCGAGCGGGCCCCGTCCTACGACTTCGAGCCGGCCAGCTACTTCGACCTCGAGCGCCCCCCCACCTTGGGGAATTACTCCGTCATCCTCTTCGACGACGGGGACCGGATCGAGGTCCCGCCCGGAGATGCGCCCTTCCGCTTCCTGCTCTTCTCAGGCCGCCCTCTCCGCGAGCCCGTGGCCTGGCAGGGCCCTATCGTCATGAACACCCAGGAGGAGCTGCGGACGGCCTTCCGCGAATTCCGGGCCGGGACCTTCATCCGGCACCCCCGGGCCGCCTGAGTCCGCCATGCCGATGACCAGCCGCGAACGCCTGCAGGCCGCGCTCGACCATCGCCAGCCCGACCGCATCCCCGTGGACTTCAACGGCACGGGGGTCACCGGCATGCACGTCCGGTGCGTCATCCGTCTCCGCGAGCACTACGGGCTCGAGCGGCGCCTGGTCAAGGTCCACGAGCCGTTCCAGATGCTCGGATGGATCGACGAGGACCTCCAGGAGGCCCTGGGGATCGACGTCGAGGGCGTCTACGGCCCCGAGACCCTGTTCGGCTTCCCGAACGAGGACTGGACGCCCTGGCGGATGGACGACGGCACCGACGTCCTCGTCTCGCGGCATTTCCGGACGACCCGGGACGGCAGCGGCGACACACTCATCCACCCCAGAGGCAACCTCGCCGCGCCTCCCTCGGGCCGCATGCCGCGCCGCGGCCACTTCTTCGATGCCATCATCCGCCAGGAGCCGCTCGACGAAGCGCACCTCGACCCGGCCGATAACCTCGAGGAATTCGGCCCCATCACCGAGGCCGCCCTCGATCATTTCGACCGCGAGAGCCGGCGGGCGGCGGCGACCGGCCGGGGGGTCATCGCCGGCTTCGGCGGGACCGGGCTCGGCGATATCGCCCTCGTCCCCGGGCCGGGCCTCGAGCGTCCAAAGGGCATCCGCGACATCGAGGAGTGGTACGTTTCGACCTTGACCCGCAGGCCCTACGTGCACGCCGTTTTCGAAGGCCAGACCGAGATCGCCCTCCGCAATCTGGAAAGGATCCACGCCCGGGTCGGCGATCGGGTCCAGGCCTTGTTCGTCTGCGGCACGGACTTCGGGACCCAGACATCGACGTTCTGTTCGGTCGCCGCCTTCCGCGAGCTCTACATGCCCTATTACCGGCGCATCAACGATTGGGTCCACCGCCATACGCCCTGGAAGACGTTCAAACATTCCTGCGGGGCGGTGAGACCGCTCATCCCATCGTTCATCGAGTCCGGTTTCGACATCCTCAATCCCGTCCAGACCTCGGCCGCCGGCATGGACCCCGCAGGCCTGAAGGCGGAATTCGGCCGGGACCTCGTTTTTTGGGGGGGCGGCGTCGATACCCAAAGGACGCTGGCCTTCGGGACGCCGGAAGACGTCCGGGATGAGGTCCTGCAGCGGTGCGAGGTCCTCGGGCGGGACGGCGGGTTCGTCTTCAACGCCATCCACAACATCCAGGCCGACGTCCCGACGGCGAACATCGCGGCCATGTTCGCGGCGCTGGACGAATTTCGCGGCCGGACCGGGACACGTCGCTAGGGCCGGGCCGGCGGGTGGCGGCAGGCGTGCGGCGCCCTCCCGGCCGGCTCAGGACGAAGGACCCCCTCCCTGCTCCCGGAGAGCCTCGGCCAGGGCGGCCACGGCCTTGTCCAACTCCTCCTTGAAGATCTTCGAGACCGCGACCGGCAGATACCGGACCTTACGCTCGGCAAGAGGGAGGCGCCTGTCGAACGAGTGCCGGGCCAGGCTCCGGCCGGACTTGAATTCCAGGAACTCCAGATCCATGGCCAGACGGCCGAACCAGGTCTGCGGCGTATCGATCTCCTCGACAAGTCGGATATAGGACCGCAGAACGATCTCCGGGGTGGCCTGAAGGACATCGAGGACGACCCGGGAAAATCCCTGTCTCTTGTCGAGATAGCTCCCGGCGGCCTCGCGGAAGAGAGCATCCGGCTTCTTGGCCCAGAAATCGTAGGAATAGTACTTGAGCTCATGCAGGGAGACCCGGTAGAGGATGCGGAAATCGTCATAAAGGGGGTCGATGCGGACCGGCTCGACGTAAAGGACCTTGCCGATCCAGGAGTGCATCGTCTCATCCTGCCCGGGAGGGATGGCGATCTGGAAGTATCTCTTGGATGGGACGCTCATGCAGCCGGCCAGAAGGCCGAGCGTCAGGAGAAGGATAGCGGCTTTCCTCATTTTTTCTTGTCCTTTCGCGTCCGGAGAAGGGCCGAGGGGTCCTCGGAGATCTCCCGGGAGAAGCGGGACAGGTTCTCCACGGCGATCCCCAGGGCGGCGAAGGTCCGATTGAGCTCGGCCTGCTGCTCGAGCATCACGCTCTCGACCTTCTTGAGGCTGACCGAGGCCGTGTCGAGGAAGGCCCCGACGTCCTGGATGACCTGCCCGAGCTCCTCGCTCGAGAAGCGCTCGGAGATGTTGCCGAGGGCGGACCGGGTGCCGGCGTCGAAGTTCCGGACGAGCTCGCCGAGGTCGTTGGTGACGGGGCCCAGCGTTTCGGCGACCTTGGCCAGCTCGACCGACGTTCTCTCGAACCCGGCCAGGGCGTTGTCGAGCGAGCTTCGCCGCGACTCGAGCAAGGAGGCCAGGGTCGTGGAGCTCCGCTCGGCGTTGGCCAGGACGGCCCTGAAGCTCTCGAGGTTCCCGGGGGCCAGGAGCTCGGTGATCCGCTTGGCCGCCACTTCGAGATTGGTGACGATGTCCTCGGCCTTCTCGCCGAGCCCGCGGCCCATGGGGATCTCGGCGTGGGGGCGCAGGTTCTCGGCTTCAGGGGTCCCGCCGCTGATCTCGACGTATTTCTGGCCCGTGAGCCCGACATAGGCCAGCACGGCGGTCATGTTCGTCTTGATGGGGATGCCCTTCTGGATCTTGACCGTGACCCGCACGGACGCCAGGTTCTCCGGATTGACCTCGATCCGGGCGACCTTGCCGACGTCGACGCCCAGGTACTTGACCGGGGAGCCGACGAGAAGGCCGTGGACCGAGGTCTCCACGAAGTCGATGGTGTAGATCTCTCCCGCCTCGCGGAGCTTGGGGGCGATGAAAAAGCCGGCGACGACCACGAAGACGAGCGTCGCGAGGGCCAGGAAGATCCCCAGCCGGGTCTTTTGCTCATTCGTCATCATGATGGTCCTTCCTGAGAAAGAATGTCCGGATGAAACCGTCGCCGGAGGCGGCCAGGTCCGAGGCCTCGCCAGCGAAGTGCAGGGTGCCGTCGTGGAGGACGAGGACGCGATCGGCCACCCGTTCGATCGATCGAAGCTCGTGGGTGACGACGACGAGGGTCATCCCGAAGGTCTCCTTGAGCCGGAGAAGAAGATCGTCGAGCAGGGCCGAAGTGATCGGGTCGAGGCCCGACGAGGGTTCGTCGCAGAAGACGATCTCGGGGTCGAGGATGAGGGCCCGGGCCAAGGCTCCCCGCTTCCTCATTCCCCCGGACAGCTCGGACGGATATTTCTCGGCGCTCGCGGCCATCTCGACCTGGGCCAGACCGGCATGGACCATGTCCCGGACCATGGCCTCGGGCATTTCCGGGTGGTGCATCCGGAGGGGCAGGGCGACGTTCTCGTAGAGGGTCAGCCCGTTGAGGAGCGCCCCGCCCTGGTAGAGGACCCCGATCCTTTCGTAAAGGGCGCGGAGGGACCGTTCGGACGAATAATCGACCGGGGCCCCGGCGAAGTCGAACGATCCGGCGAGCGGGGGCAGGAGGCCGGTCAGGGTCTTGAGCAGGGTCGATTTCCCCGACCCGCTGATGCCCAGGACGACCGTGATCCGGCCCTCGGGCACGCCGAAGCTCATGTCGCGGAGGACCGGCTCCCCCCCGTAGCCGACGGCGAGGTTGCGGGCGCTGATGATCTCCATGGTCAGTACAGAACGAACGCGAAGAGACAGTCGATGATGATGACGAGGGTGATCGACAGGACGACGGATTCCGTCGTCGCCCGGCCGACCTCCTCGGCGCTCCGGCCCACGGTCAGGCCCTTGAAGCCGGCGCTGATGACGACCGCCCAGCCGAAGACGACCGTCTTGACCAGGCCCCACGCGAAATCGGACCAGCCGACCGTGTTGACCATCTGGTCGAGGAAGGCCGACGGCAGCATGCCGAATTTGAACCGGGCCACGAGCATGCCGCCGAAGATGCCGGCGACGTCGGCCAGGCCCACGAGGAGCGGGATGACGAAGGTGATGGCCAGGAGCCGGGGGACCATCAGGAACCGCTCGGGGACGACGCCCATCGTCCGCAGGGCGTCGACCTCTTCGAGCACGACCATGCTGGCCAGCTCGGCCGTGATGGCCGCCCCGACCTTGCCGGCCAGGATGACGCCGGCCATGAGCGGCACGAGCTCCCGGAGCATGGCGTAGCCCATGAGATCGGCGATGTAGATCTCGGCCCCGAAGATCTCCAGCTGCTTGGCCGAGGCGAACGAGATGGTCACCCCGACGAGGAAGAGAAGGAGGCAGACGATGGGGTAGGACCGGTAGCCCATGAAGAACATCTGGTTCCAGGTCTCCCCGGGATAGACGCCCCGCCGGTCCTTGAGATAGAGACCGATATGATAGACCTCGTCGGCCAGCGTGGACAGGAAAAGGCCGACGATCCGCAGACGGCCCAGGAAACGGTCGGCCAGGCCGCGGGCCAGCCGGCCGGGCCGGCTTCCGGACGGATGGTGGCCCTTGTGCGGCGAGCGGGTTGCCGGGTGCGCTGCGAATCGGGACCGGGCCCGGAGAAGCGCGTCGGGGATGTTGACAGCCGCCGCGCCGGGCGCGTTATCCGGGAGATGCCCCAGGAGGGCCAGGGTCGCGCCGTCGAAGTCCTCGACATCCCGGAAATCCAGGGTCAGGGAGGACCCGGGCGGCCGGCGACGGATCTCGCCGAGGACAGCCATGACCTCGCGGGCCCGGAACCGCCGCGGAAGGACGAGGACCTCGGGATGCGGGCCGGCGTCCTCAGAGCGGGTCGTCTTGGGGGCCATGATCTCTCGTCTCGAGCGCTTCCCGGCGAGTCATTGGGCCGGGGGTCTTTCCATTCTAGTACAGGGGGGGCCGCATTTCAACGCGGACCGCTCTCCGGACGGAGCCCGGGCCCGGGAAAGGCCTCTCCCCCGCCGATGGGACGACGGCCGAGAAGGCCGCCCCCTGAAGGGACCGCCCCGCGATCAGGACGTCGCCTTCTCCAGCTTCTTCATGATCGAGAAGATGAACGCGGCCGACAGCAGGCAGCAGGCGACGAAGATCCCCCAGACGAGCGACAGATCGACCCGGTCCCAGAGGTATCCGCCGACGAAGAGGAGCTTGTTGCCCGTGGCCGTGGCCAGCAGCCAACCGCCCTGCATCAGGCCCTGGAACCTCTCCGGGGAGACCTTCGAGACGAACGAAAGACCCATCGGGCTCAGGAAGAGCTCGGCGATGGTCAGGGTCAGGTAGCTGCTGATGAGCCAGTAGGGAGAGACCCGGCCCCACTCGGTCAGGCCCTGAGCGGCGACCGTCCCCGGGGAGACGAGCTTCAAGGAGCCGACGAGCATGATGACGAAGCCGGCCGAAGCGATGATCATACCGATCCCGATCTTGCGCGGCGTGGACGGTTCCAGGTTCTTTTTCCTCAGCCAGGCGAAGACACCCATGACCGGGAAGGTCAGAACGACGATGAACATGGGATTGAAGGACTGGAAGATCTCGGGGGCGATGGGATTGAGCGTGTCGTAGCCCTTGGCGAAGTAATAGGTCAGCCACCCGAAGCCCAGGAAGGACGCCGCACCGAGCGCTTTCTCCACGGTCTTCTTGCGGATGAAGAGCATGATCAGGCCGGCCACGGCGGCGATGAAAGGCAGGATGGACTTGAGGTTGAAGAAGATGTTCGTGAACGGGCCGACCTCCTTGACCGTGTAGTCCCGGGCGAAGAAGGTCTGGGTCAGGCCGTTCTGGTGGAAGGACATCCAGAAAAATACGACGACGACGAAGACCATGACGAGAGCCATGACCCGCGGCTTCTCCTCCTTGGTGGAGGCCCGGACGATCATGGCCACGAAGCCGATGAACAGGCCGACAGCCAGTCCCAGGGCGAAGTCGTTCATCAGGGCCTGGAACAGGAAGGCCGTGCCCACGGTGATGACGGCGGCGATGACGATGCCGCTGGCGCTCTTCATCGTGCTCGCCGCGGCGGGCTTCAGCTCGCCTTCGGCCTTCTTCTTGGTCTTGTTGGGCAGGTGCTTGTTGAAGATGATGAAGACCAGGAGAGAGACGATCATGGCCGCCCCGGCCACGGCGAAAGCCCGGTTGTAGCCCCTGGAGAAGGCGTCGAGATAGCTGGTGGCAAAGGCAGCCAGTTGCTCGGCCCCGGAGACGACTTGGTTGGAGACCCTCGAGGCCAGCGTCTCGAAATGGCTGACGGCCGCGGCGTCCGTCATCCGGCCGTCGAGGAAGGCATGGCAAATGGCCGGCAGGCTGCCGTCGTGCTCAAAGCCCTGGGACCTCAGGAACCAGTTCCTCATGGCCGTGGCGGCGTAGGGGGCGAAGAAGGCCCCGACGTTGATGCCCATGTAGAAGATCATGTAGGCGGTGTCCCGGACCTTGGCGTATTGGGGGTTGTCGTACATCTGGCCGACGACCGCCTGGAGGTTGCCCTTGAACAGCCCGTTGCCGAAGGCGATCGTGAACAGCCCCGTCAGCGTCAGGGCCAGCGACATCCCCGGCACAGCCATCAGGATGTAACCGGCGAGCATGACGACGATGCCGGTCCCGATGACCAGCTTGTACTTGCTCGTCGCGTCGGCGATGAGTCCGCCGACCAGGGCCAGAGCATAGATGGCGAAATAGAACCAGCTGTAGTAGTTGCTGGCGCTCTGGGCCGACAGGCCGTACCTGGCCTGGAGGAAGAGCACCAGGATGGCCATCATGGTGTAGAAGCCGAACCGTTCGCCCATATTCGAGAAGAAGGCGACGATCAGGCCTTTCGGGTGTTCTTTGAACATAGTCCTACCTCCGGGTTCGAAGCGGTAACGCCGCGGATTATATCAAAAACCAGGAAGGGGTCAAATCTAAAATAAATAAAATTCTCTGATTAACTAATCTTAGCATTGAAGAAATATAATTATTTAAAAAATGAAAAAACAAAACAAAAAAAA
>CAYREO010000002.1:0-240470 GCA_964423315.1 uncultured Eubacteriales bacterium
TGACGATGCCCTCGATGCGGGCCTGACGGGCGATCTCGGGATAGATGGGCGCGACGCTCCAGGACGCCGCCGTCGCGGGCACGGCCCGCGGACTGATGCGGCCCCCGGGGCTCCCGGCCCTTCCTTTCGGCGGGGGAAGGGGGGTCTTGGGAAGCGCGGGAGCGACGATGACGTCCGAGACCTCGATCCGGGGAACATCCCCCATCCTGAGAAGCGGCAGGACAAGGGCGAGGGAGAGGGCGACCACGTGGACGAGCGCGGCCGCCGGCAGGGCGACGGCCTTGGCCCCCAAATGCCTTTCCTTGACGAAGAACGCGTCTTTGAACATCTCGGCCTCCTTGCGGCGGTCTCCCGGAAGCCGGTGCTTCCAACTGGGATACAATCGAGGAGGCAAAGTTATTCCCTCTTCTCGTGCCTAATAGGCATGGCGGGGCGTCCGTCGTGAGGCGGCGATATCCTTCGCCAAGCCGAACAGAGGACTTCCCGGGTATTGGGAACTGAACTTGGCTCAGCGAACAGTCCGCGTTGAACGGGTCGAGGGCTATGCCTTCGCCTTGGGCCTCCGGCCGGCCTTCTTATAGACGACGGCGACAACGGTCTTGTCGTTGCCGCCCATGTTGACCGACAGGCCGTAGGGCCGCTTGCGAGATATCTTCACCTGCCAGCCGTCGGCGTTCCCCGTGAGCTGCTGCCAGATCGTGACGGCCTGGCGGACGCCGGTCCCGCCCGTGGGGTGCCCCCAACCGATGAGCCCGCCCGAGGTGTTGAACGGCACGTCGCCCTTGCGCGAGGTCTTGCCCGCGAGGACGTAATCGGCGCCCTCGCCCTTTCCGGCCAGGCCGATGGCCTCGACCGATAGGATCCCGGAGATGGTGAAGCAATCGTGGCACTCGACCGTGCCGATCTGGTCCAAGGTGACACCGGCGGCCTCCAGGGCCTTTTGAACGGCCCGCTTGGTCGTCTCGAGCTCGGTCATATCGGCGGGCGGCACGGTCAGGTCGGCCTCGACCTGGCCCCAGCCGACGACCTCGATGGCCTCGTTCTTGGGGATGCCGCAGCGCTCGAGGCCCTCCTCGGACAGCACGGCGATGGCCGCTCCCGCGTCCGAGACCTTGGAGCAATCGAAGACATTGAGGTGGTCGACGAACGATCGCGGATTGGGCTCGGTCATGGCCAGGGCTTCGAGGTCCTCGCAGGTGTTGTGGAACTCCTGGGCCGTGTCGCACAGCCTGGCGTTCTCGACGGCGTTGCGGTACCAGCGGGCGAATGCCCTCCGGGCCTTGTCCCTCCCGAACTTCTCGAAGTAGGCCCCGGCCCGATCGCTGAAGAGGGCGGGGAAGAAGTAGGCGTGGCCCTGTTTTCGCTCCCCGCGATACCAGCCGGCGCCGCCGAGGATGTCGGCGCCGTAGACGGCCTTGACGGTGTTCTGGACCTCGACGCCGACCGTCAGGACGACGTCGGACGCCCCGGACATCACGCTCTTGATGGCCGCGGTCAAGGCCACCCCTCCCGAGGCGCAGGCGCACTCGACCCGGGTGCACGGCTTCCATCGGAGGTCGGGGTCGATCGAGGGGATGAAGGCCGCGAGATGCCCCTGCCGATTGAAGCGGGCGGCCATGAAGTTGCCGATGACGCCCTCGTCGACGTTCTTGCCGCCGCCGATCCGGGCCAGGACGGCCCGGCCCGCCTCCTGGATGTATTCCTCGAGGCCCGGCCGGGGCTTGCGGGGGTTGAACTCCTTGCGCCCGGTGCCGAGGGAGACCGTGTGATGGCCCGCCGCCATATAGACTTTGCGCCGGTTCTTTTTCATCGTCCGTCCTCTCTCAATCGAAGTAGCCGTTGATCGGCCCGTAGGCGTGGTAGAAGCCGGTCAGCAGGACCGTGTTGACGTCCTCGTCCCGGCGGGCGACGCCGTCCTTGACGAGTCCGAGCCCGATCTCCTTGGACCGCCGCCCGTACCTGCGGGCCAGCTCGGCCCCGAGGGTGTCCATCTTCCGCAGCTCGCGGAAATAGCCGTCGAGAAAGCCGGCTTTGTCGGGCATGCCGATGACCCCCTTCCAGGGCTTGGCCGAGGAGGGGAGGGGACCCAGGCGCTCATCGCATCGCGCGGCGACCTTGGCCAGGGGGACGTAGGCTTTCGTCCCGGGATCGAAGATGCCGGCCGGGCGGCCTTTCTCGTATTTCAGGAAGCCGTCTTTCTGCGAGCCGTCGGCGAACTGGCCGCCGGTGATCCCCAGCCCGAGCATCCCGTCCACGAGCGGACTGTGAAGACCCTTGCCGGGAAGCCTCTCGTTCATGACCCCGAGAATGAACCGGCAGACGTCGAGACCGACGTAATCGACGAGCTGGAAGATGCCCATGGGCCGGATGAGGAACTCCTGGGTGACCTTGTTGACGATGTACACGGCGTCGACGAACCCGAGCTCGCCGGCCAGCCGTTCGACCTCGGCGATGCCGTGGAGGGCGTCGCGCATGAAGTGCCCGTTGCCGATGAATCCCGCCACATCGTTCGAGGGGACGACCGTCTTGCGCAGCTTCTTGGCGTACTGGGCGGCGAACTCGGCCAGCTCCGGAAGGGTCGTCCCGGCCTGGATGACCTCGACGAGCTTCTGGACGGCCGGCGGGTTGTAGAAGTGGAAGCCGATGATCCGGCCGCCCAGCCCGACCCTCGCGTCGAGCTCGGAGATGGGGATGGAGGAGGTGTTGGTCAGGAACCAGGCGTCCTTCGTGCTGTGCTCCGTGATGCCGGCGAGGAGCTTGACCTTGAGGTCGGGGTTCTCGTTGACGGCCTCGAAGACGAGCGTCGAGCCGTAGGCGGCCTCGATGCGGGTCGTGGGCCGGACGAGGGCCAGGACGTCCTCGATGTACTGGCGGATGACCTCCTCGTTCTCGACGAGATCGGCCCGGCCGGCGTACAGGCCGCGCAGGGCGACGGTCTTCTTCTCGGCCGCGCGCAGGACCTGGCCTCTCAGGTACTGCATGAGCCCGGTCAGGGCCTTCGACGAGATGTCCACGGCGTTGAGGATGAACTCGCGGTCCTTGTGGGCCGGGTCCAGGGCCAGGTCGGCCATCTCCAGGGCCGTGAGCAACACGATGCCGCTGCCCATCTTCCCGGCGGCCCCCAGGACGGTGACGTTCTCGAGCCTGTCGACATAGCTCATGACTTGCTCCAATCGGGCTTGCGCTTCTCGAGGAAGGCCTTCATGCCCTCGGCCCCCTCGTTGCCGAAAAGGGAGCCGAACAGCTCCGACTCCAGCTCGCAGCCGGTCTCGAAATCCCCCATCATGCCCTCGCGAACGACCCGCTTGACGAGCCGGACGGCCTTGGGCCCCTTGGAGGCGATGAGCTTGGCCAGGTCGACGGCCGTCGAAAGGAGGGCCTCGGGTTCGACGACCTTCTGAACAAGGCCCATCCGCAGGGCTTCGTCGGCGCCGATCATCTCGCCCGTCAGGAGCAGGAACAGGGCGTTGCCGAGCCCGATGAGGCGCGGCAGGCGCTGGGTCGCCGCGTAACCTGGGATGAGGCCCAGGTTGACCTCGGGCTGTCCGAACTTGGCCTTCGAGCTGGCGACGCGAAAATCGCAGCCGAGAGCCAGCTCCAGGCCGCCGCCGAGGGCGAACCCGTTGATGGCCGCGATGACCGGCTTTTCGAGGAGCTCGAGCGAGCGGAACGTGGCCTGCCCGAGCCGCGAGAAGCGCGAGCCTTCCTCCGGGGTCTTGTCGACCATCTCGGCGATGTCGGCGCCGGCGACGAAGGCCTTGCCTTCGCCGGTGATGACCACCGCCTTGACGTCGTCCCGGCCGCGGACCTCGGCGACGAACGCGTCCATCTCCTCGAAGAACCGGGTGTTCAGGGCGTTGAGGGCCTGGGGCCGGGAGACAGTGACGACGGCGACACCGTCGGTCACGTCCTGTTTAAGGATCTCGTAGTTCATGGCGTCCTCCTTATTTCGTCAGCACGGACCGGGCGATGACCAGCCGCTGGATCTCGGAGGTCCCTTCGTAGATCTCGGTGATCCTCTGGTCGCGGTAGAGGCGCTCGATCTTGTATTCCTTCATGTAGCCGTAGCCGCCGTGGACCTGGAGGGCCTTGTGGCAGACGCGGTGGGCCATTTCCGACGCGAAGAGCTTGATCATGGCCGCCTCGGCCGTGAACTTGCGATCCCCCTTGTCCTTCATCCAGGCGACCCGGTAGAGCATGGCCTTGGCGACCTCCACTTCGGTGGCCATGTCGGCCAACATGAACTGGATGGCCTGCTGTTCACAGATCGGCTTGCCGAACTGGACCCGCTCCTTGGAATAGCGGAGGGCCTCCTCGAAGGCCCCTTCGGCGATGCCGACGGCCTGGGCGGCGATGCCGATCCGCCCGCCGTCGAGCGTGGCCAGAGCGATGCTCAGCCCCTTGTTCTCCTGGCCCAGAAGGTTGGCGACGGGCACCCGGCAGTCGCTGAAGATGAGCTCGGCCGTGTTCGACGTTCGGATGCCCATCTTGTTCTCGTGCTTGCCGACGGTGAAGCCCGGGGTGCCCTTGGGCACGAGGATGGCCGAGATGCCCCGGGCGCCCTTCTCCCTGTCGGTGCTGAAGAAGCCGATGACGAGGTCGGCGTAGCCGCCGTTCGAGACGAACGTCTTGGCCCCGTTGATGACGAAATGGCCGCCGTCGCGGACGGCCGTCGCCCGGACCCCGGCCGGGTCGCTGCCGGCGTCGGCCTCGGTCAGCGAGAAGCAGCCGACCCACTCCCCGGACGCGAGCTTCGGAAGATAGGCCTTCTTTTGCTCCTCGGTGCCGTACATGAGCAGGGCGTCGTTGACCAGGGAGTTCTGGACGGAGACGGCGACCGTCAATCCGTTGTCGGCCTTGCTGAACTCCATGAGGGCCCCGACATAGGCGACGGCCCCCAGCTCC
The DNA here is from genome assembly GCA_964423315.1 of uncultured Eubacteriales bacterium. GTDB lineage: Bacteria > Acidobacteriota > Aminicenantia > Aminicenantales > Saccharicenantaceae > RBG-16-66-30. The sequence continues at coordinate 4,906 of CAYREO010000002.1, forward strand.
GCTCCGCCGTAGGCCTCGGGGACGGTCATGCCCAGGTAGCCCAGCTCGCCGAGCTTCTTGAAGGCCTCGAGGTTGAACTCGCCTTTGTGGTCGCGTTCCTCCATGCCCGGGGCCAGCTCCTTCTCGGCGAACTTCCTGGCCCCGTCGATGACCATCTTCTGTTCTTCGTTCAGTTCGAGATCCATGATGACTCCTTCCTTGTCGCGGTGATGTAGGGGCGCCCGCGCGCCTTGGTCATCCTTTCGAGGGCCGCCCGGCCCTCTCCCGGATGTAGTCCACGATGGCCTGGAGATCGTCGCCCGGCCCGAAGACCTTTTCGATGCCCATCTCCCGGAGCTTCGCCTGGTCCTTGGTCGGGATGATCCCGCCCCCCGTCAGCAGGCGGTCGCCCAGCCCGGAGACCTCCATGAGCTCCTTGACCCGGCGGAAGTGCGTCATATGGGCCCCGGACAGGATGGACAGGCCGATGACGTCGGCGTCCTCCTCGACGGCGGCCCGAACGACGGACTCGGGTGTCTGCTGGAGCCCGAGATAGACGACCTCCATCCCGGCCTCGACGAGGGCCCGGGCGACGACCTTGGCGCCCCGGTCGTGGCCGTCCAGGCCCGGCTTGGCGATGATGACCTTGATCCTGCGGTCCGTCATGTTCGCATCCTCTCTTCCATCGCTAGAAGAACGGCTGTTCCCGGTATTCGCCGAAGACCTTCGTCAACGCGTCGCTGATCTCCCCGAGCGTCGCATAGCGGCGGGCGCAATCGAGGAGCGGCGGCATGAGGTTCCGGCCCCCGGCGGCCGCGGCCTCGAGGTCCCGGAGGGCCTCCCCGACGGCGGCGTTGTCGCGCTCGGCCCGCAGTCGGCGCAGCCGGGCGACCTGGTCCCGCTCCACGGATTCATCGATCTCGAGGAGGGGGATCTCCAGAGTCTCGCCGGGGTTGACGAACTCGTTGACCCCGACGTGGAACTTCTTCCTCTTCGACAGGGCCATCTGGTATTCGTAGGCGGCCCGGGTGATCTCCCGCTGGAAGTAACCCTGTTCGATGGCCGGGACGACCCCGCCGAGCTCGTCGATCTTGCGGAAATAGCGCTCAGCCTCCTCCTCAAGGGCGTCGGTCAGTTTTTCGACGTAATAGGACCCGCCCAGGGGATCGATGACGTTGGCCGCGCCGCTTTCGAAGGCGATGACCTGCTGGGTCCGGAGGGCGATCTCGACGGCCTTCTCGGAGGGCAGGGCCAGAGCCTCGTCCATGGAGTTCGTGTGCAGGCTCTGGCAGCCGCCGAGGACCCCGGCCAGGGCCTCGAGGGCCGTGCGGACGATGTTGACCTCGGGCTGCTGGGCGGTCAGGCTGCAGCCGGCCGTCTGGACGTGGAACCGGCACAGCCAGGACCGCGGGTTCTTGGCCTTGTACTTATCCCGCATGGCCCGGGCCCAGATGCGCCGGGCGGCCCGCATCTTGGCGATCTCCTCGAAGAAGTCGAGGTGAGAGTTGAAGAAAAACGACAGGCGCGGGGCGAAGTCGTCGATGTCCATCCCGGCCGCGACGGCGTGCTCGACGTAGGCGAAGCCGTCGGCCAGGGTGAAAGCCAGCTCCTGGGCGGCCGTCGACCCGGCCTCCCGGATGTGGTAGCCGCTGATGGAGATCGTGTTCCACTGGGGGACCTCCCGGGCGCAGAAGGCCATCAGGTCGGTGATCAGCCGCAGGTGGGGCTCGGGGGGAAAGATCCATTCCTTCTGGGCGATGTACTCCTTGAGGATATCGTTCTGGAGGGTCCCCCGCAGGGCCTTGAAGGGGATGCCGCGCTTCTCGGCGTTGGCCAGGAACATGGCGAAGATCCAGGCCGCCGGGGCGTTGATGGTCATCGAGGTCGAGACCTGGTCGAGAGGGATGCCGTCGAACAGGCGTTCCATGTCCGCCAGGGACGAAACGGCCACCCCCGTTTTGCCGACCTCGCCGGCCGAAAGGGGATGGTCGGAGTCCCGGCCGTAGAGCGTCGGATTGTCGAAGGCCACGGACAGGCCCGTCTGGCCCTTCTCGAGCAGGAACTTGTACCGCTGGTTCGTCTGGTCGGCCGTGCCCATGCCCGCGAACTGGCGCATGGTCCAGAGCTTCCCGCGGTGCATCGAGGGGTGGATGCCTCGGGTGTAGGGATAGGATCCCGGGTAGCCGAGCTTGACGCCGGGATCGAAGCCCTCAAGGTCCTCCCACGTGTAGAGCGGTTCGAGAGGCCGCCCGGAGATCGATGTGAAGTCGGCGTCCCTCAGGCCGCTTCTCTCGTATTGGTCCCGCCAGGTCTTTTTGTCAGGTTTCTTCACGGATCGCCCTTTCGTCGTCGATGGAGATGCGGACCCGCGACAGGGCCTCGCGGATATAGGGATACGGCGACCGCCGCTCCGCGAGGAGCTCGCCGACGACGGCCGGGATGACCTCGCCGGCGTTCGTCAGGTCGGCGTACTTGCCCCACAGGCCGCGGCCGACGGCCGAGCGGATCTCGGCCTCGAGACGCGAGCGGCGTTTCTCCCGGTAGAGCCCGGAGGCGACCAGTCCGTCGATGAGCCGCTCGATCTCGGCGTAGGCCTCGTCCAGGCCCTTATCCTGGAGGGCCGAGGCCCGCAGGACGGGGGGGAGGATTTTCTTTCGGGGGCCCGTCCCGATCTCCATGAGGAACCGGAGGGAGTCGAGGAGCGTCTCGGTGCCCTGGAGGTCGGCTTTGTTGACCAGGAACAGGTCGGCGGCCTCGATGACGCCTGCCTTGAGGGCCTGGATGACGTCGCCCGTCCCCGGCTGGAGGACGAGGACGACGAGGTCGGCCGAGCTCATGACGTCGAGTTCGGCCTGGCCGACACCGATCGTCTCGATGAAGATGCGGTCCAGACCGAAGGCGTCGAGGACATCGGCGGCGTAGGGGGTCGCGGGCGACAGCCCGCCGTGTCCCTCCCGGGAGGCCATGGAGCGGATGAAGACCTGGTGGTCGTCGCTGAGGCTCTGCATCCGGACCCGATCCCCCAGGAAGGCGCCACCCGAGAAGGGACTGGTCGGGTCGACGGCCAGGACGCCGACGGCATGCCCGGCCCGGACGGCCCGGCGGGCCAGGGCGGCCGTGACCGTGCTCTTGCCGACCCCGGGGGGGCCGGTGATGCCGATGCGGAGGCCGCCCCTTTGGCGGGGGATGATCCGGTCGAGAACATCGGGGACGAGGTCCGGGTCGTTCTCGACGATCGAGATGAGGCGGGCGCAGGCCAGGCGGCTGCCGCCGAAGAAGTCCGCCCAAAGTTCCTGACTGACGGACGGTCTTTCCAGATTCATGGATCCGCGGGGGCGGCCTCTCCTCGCGCCGCCGGTGTCGATGTCCCTTCTATCGAGAAACCTTTTTATATCTTTTTCCCGCGCGGGCTGTCAAGAAAGAATGGGGACACGATCCGCAGGTACGTGTCCCCGATCGTCCGCGCGCCCCGGCGGGAGATCAGGCCATGAGGCTGCAGATGGCGGCGACGTTGACCATGTCGTCGACCGAGCAACCCCGGCTGAGGTCGCAGTAGGGCTTGTTGAGGCCCTGGACGATGGGCCCGACGGCCTCGGCCCCGGCCAGCCGCTCGGTCAGCTTGTAGCCGATGTTGCCGGCGTCGAGGTCGGGGAAGACGAGGACGTTGGCCTTGCCCGCGACGGGGCTGCCCTTGCACTTGCGCTCGCCGACCGAGGCGACGAGGGCCGCGTCGGCCTGCATCTCGCCGTCGAGCAGGAGGCCGGGCTCCTTTTCCTGGGCCATCTTCGTCGCCCGGACGACCTTGTCGACGTCCTCGTGGCTGGCCGAGCCCTTCGTCGAGAACGACAGCATGGCGACTCTCGGCTCCTCGCCGGTCACGGCCTGGAAGTTCTTGGCCGAGGTCAGGGCGATGTCGGCCAGCTGGGCGTCGGTCGGGTTGGGGACCACGGCGCAGTCGGCGTAGCAGAGGAGCTTCGCCGGAAGGACCATGATGAAGTAGCTCGAGACCGTGGAGATGCCGGGGGCCGTGCCCACGGTGTGGATGGCGGCCCGGATGACGTCGCCGGTCGAGGAGATATTGCCGCCGACGACGGCCCCGACCCTGCCGGTCGCAAGGAGCAGTCCCGCGTAATAAAGAGGGCTGCGGGCCGCCTCGGCGCTCTGCTCGAGGGTCCAGCCCTTGCCCTTGCGCTTCTCGAACAGGATGTTGACGAGCTCGTCCTTGGCCTCGTGCGTCCCGGGGTCGACGACCGGGATGCCGGCGATGTCGAGCCCGTTGTCCTTGGCGACCTTGGCGATGGCCGCGGCGCCGCCGACGAGCCACGGCCGGGCGATCCTCTTGTCCCTGAGCATCAGCGCGGCCTTGAGCGTCCGGACGTCCTCGGCGTCGGGGAAGGCGACGTTGAGGGATTTCTTGGCGGCCTTGTCGCGGATGTCCTGGATGAAAGTGTTAGCCATATGAAAACTCCTTTATGACAACGATATCGTTCCCTTGGCCGGCCCCGGCGCTCGGCCCGGAGCTCAGCGCCGCAAGTACTTGTCGATCTCGGCGGCGGCGATGCGGGCGTCGCCCATGGCCAGAATGACGGTCGCCCCGCCGCGGATGATGTCCCCGCCGGCGTAGATGCCGGGGAGATTGGTGGCCATCGTCGCCCAATCGACCTCGACGTTGCCCCACTTGCCCATCTTGAGCCCCGGGGTCGTCTGGGGGATGAGAGGGTTGGGGCTCTGGCCGATGGCGCAGACGACGAGGTCGACCTCGGTCGTGTACTCCGAGCCCTCGATGGGCACAGGCCGCCGCCGGCCCGAGGCGTCGGGCTCGCCCAGCCCCATCTTCTGGCACTCCATGGCCTTCAGCCGCCCGTGCTCGTCACCGATGTAGCGGATGGGCGTCGTCAGGAGCTGGAACTCGATACCTTCTTCCTCGGCGTGGTGGATCTCCTCGACCCGGGCCGGCATCTCGGTCCTCGACCGGCGGTAGACGATGATGGCCCGCTCGGCGCCCAGCCGCTTGGCCGTCCGCACGGAGTCCATGGCGACGTTGCCGCCGCCGATGACGGCCGCCGTCCGGGCCTTGAAGACCGGCGTGTCGTGGTTCGGGAAGTCGTAGGCCCGCATGAGGTTGACCCGGGTCAGGTACTCGTTGGCCGAATAGACGCCGACCAGGTTCTCGCCGGGGATCTTCATGAAGTTCGGCAGCCCGGCGCCCGAGCCGATGAAAAAAGCCTCGTAGCCGTCGGCCCTGAGGTCGTCGATGGTCGCCGTCATGCCGACGACGAAACTCGTCCGGATCTCGACCCCGAGCCGTTTGAGGTAGTCGACCTCGGCCTTGAGGATGGCCTTCGGCAGGCGGAATTCGGGGATGCCGTAGATGAGGACCCCGCCCGACTCGTGAAGGGCCTCGAAGATGGTCACCGAGTGGCCGAGCTTGGCCAGGTCGCCGGCCACGGTCAGACCGGCCGGCCCGGCCCCGATGATGGCCACCTTCTTGCCCGTGGGGGGCGGCAGGGGCGGGATCTTGAGCGAGCCTTCCAGGCGCTCGAAGTCGGAGACGAAGCGCTCGAGGTTGCCGATGGCCACCGCCGTTCCTCCCGACTTCTTCAGGGTGCAGACCTCCTCGCACTGGGTCTCCTGGGGGCAGACCCGGCCACAGATGGCCGGCAGGGAGTTCGTCTCCTTGATCTTCCAGGCGGCCTCGATGAAACGGCCGGCCTCGACGAGCTTGACGAAGCTGGGGATGTCGATGCAGACGGGGCAGCCCGTGACGCACGGGGAGGTCGCGCAGTCGAGGCAGCGGCGGGCCTCCTCGCGGGCCATCTCGGCCGTCAATCCGAGGTTGACCTCCTTGAAGTCACGGTTGCGCTCCGCGGGAGGCCGCTCCGGCATCTTTTGCCGCCCGAGCTTCATGCGCTCCTTGGGCGGGACGGACTTGCGCAGCTCCTTGCGCCAGTCCTGGTCGAACTCCGCCTTCAGACGGGCCCGGTCCCTGGGGGATAGTGCCTTCTTTTCCTCAGCCATGTCTCTTCGTCCCTTGTCCTAGGGGAGCTCGGTCTCCTCGTAGCGGCAGAGCGACCGGATCTCGTCGTCGAAGTAGGATTTGCGGCGCATGAACAGCTCGGTCCAGTCGACCTCATGCCCGTCGAAGTCCGGTCCGTCCACGCAGGCGAACTTCGTCTTTCCGGCGGCCGTGCAGCGGCAGGCGCCGCACATCCCGGTGCCGTCGACCATGATCGGGTTGAGGCTGACGATGGTCTTGACGCCCAGAGGCTTCGTGGCCTGGGCGGTGGCGTACATGAGATAGGTGCAGCCGACCGAGAGGACGCGGGCGACGGGGGCCTCGGTCTCGAGGACCTTCTCGAGCTCCTTGTGGACGTAGTCCCCGGAGCCGAGGGCGTGGTCACGCGACGAGAAGAGCACCTTGTCGCAGACCGAGAGATAGCGGTCCTTCCAATAGACGAGATAGTCGGCCTTGGCGTCGATGACGGCGATGACCTTGTTGCCGGCCGCCCGCAGGGCCCGGGCCGCCGGCCAGAGGGCCCCGATGCCGAAGCACCCCGCGGTCAGGACAACGGTCCCGAAGGTCCCGATCTCCGAGGGCCGGCCGAGGGGCCCGACGAAGACCGGGACCTCGTCGCCGGCGTTGAGGGCGGCCAGCTTCCGGGTGCTCGTCCCGACCGACAGGAAGACGGCCGTGACCGAGCCGCGCCCGGCATCCCAATCGGCGATGGACAGGGGGATGCGCTCGCCCCGCTCGTCGGGCATGATGATGACGAACTGGCCGGGCCGGCATTTGCGGGCCACGTCGGGGGCCTCGATCTCGATGAGGTGGAGGTTGGGGACGAGCCGCTCACGGGTCAGGATCTTGGGCATCATCGTCCTCGCACGAGCCTCAAGCTCTTGCTCTCGAGGGCCAGATTCAGGCCCCTGTAGTCGTCGGGGTCCCGCGGCGTGAGCACGGGGACCTTCAGGCCGGCCGCCTGGCCGATGCCGGCTCCCGGCCAGGCCGGTTCCTCTTCCATGAAGACGCCGCCGTCGGAGACGGCCCCGTTGACGAGCCCGCGAAAAGCGGGGATCTCCCGGGCCAGCTCCTTGCGGGCCTCCTCGGGGGAGGAGGGAAGGACCCCGGCGCGGCCCATCTTGGCCGCCAGGTCGGCCAGGATGCGCCACCCGGGGCGGGCTTCTCCGTGCGGTTCGACGGCCTGGAGGGAGAGCTGGGCCCGGCCTTCGATATTGACGAAGGTCCCGTCCGCTTCGAAGGATGTCGTCTCGGGCAGGATGACGTCGGCGGCAGCCGGGATCCCGTCCTCGTAACATCCTTGATAGACGACGAATCCGGACTCGCCCGGCTCGAGCTTAGGCGAGGGGCCGGCCAAATAATGGGCCTGGACCTTACGCCGGGAGGTGGGTTCGCCGGCGAAAGCGGCGGCGATCTCCAGGGCGCCGCGGCCGTTGGCCTGGCCGTCGAGGGGGATGATCCGGCCGCCGGTCAGGGTCGAGAGATCGAGGAGGTCGACGAGCGCGCCCGACCCGCCGAAGGCCTCGAGAAAGGCCGGCCCGGCCAGATAAAGGACGGGCTTCTTCGCGATCAAGGCGGCGGCGATCCGGAGCAGGTCGTCCTTGGTGAGGCCAAGGGCCTGGAGCTTCTTCGGCCCGCCGATCCGGGCGGCGGCGCCGCCGGCCTTGCGGACGGCCGCCGCCAAGGCCTTGAGGAATCCTCGGCCTTGGCCTGCGGAGATCCTGACTTTGAGACCGGTCCCGGCGGCCGTTGCCGCCCCGTCGACGCTGACATGCACGAGATCCGCCCCGCCGCGGACGGCCCTATGGACCTCGACGCCGAGTATGGGCTGGGTCGCAGGGAGGTCCTCGCCGAAATTGACAATCGTCCCGGCCCGGCCGATGTCGGCCATGGAGAAATTGCACGGCACGGACTGCCCGGCCCGGCGCCCGATCGCCCGGAGGGCGGCGGCGACGGTCCCCGTCCATGGGCCGTCGACCGATCGGGACTTGAGGACCTCTGCGGCGAACCGGTGGAGAGCGTAGAGATCTTCGCACGAGCTCTGGGCGGAGGCCGTGACCGCGACCTGGCCCTCGCCGACCCGGCCGAGCCCTTCGGCGGCGGCCGTCAGGGCCTGGTCCCAGGACGCCTCCTCGAGCCGCCCGTTCCTGCGGACCATCGGCCGGTTCAACCGCCGGCGATGGGCGACGGCGCCCTTGACGAGGAACCGCCCTTTGACGCAGGCCTGGCCGAGGTTCACCGGACCCTCGGGATCGGGGGCGGTCGCGACGATCCGTCCGTCCCACATGCCGATCTTCAGCCGGCAGCCCTGGCCGCAGAAGGGGCAGAGGGCCCGGGCCTCGGCGGCGGGCAGACGCTCGTAGCGGGCGCTCCGGTCGGCCAGGGAACCCGTCGGGCAGACATCGACGCAGGCCCCGCAGAAGCGGCAGCCGGAATCGATGAGCCGCCGGTCCATGGCCGTGCCGATGACCGTCTCGGAGCCGCGGGCCACAAAGGTCAGGACCGAGGCCCCTCGGACCTCCGAGCAGATCCGGACGCACCGGCCGCAGAGGATGCAGAGGCTGTTGTCGCGGTCGATGAACGGATCGTCCCGCCGGATCTCGCCGTCCCGGCGCAGGGCAGGGTAGGGGATCCGTTCGAGGCCGACGGCCTCGACCACCTTCTGGAGCTCGCAGCGACCGTTGGCCGAACAGAGGACGCAGCCCGTCGGCTCGCCGGTCTTGCGGATCGTCGCCTTGTATTCGTCGCAGGAGGATTTCTCGCTGCAGACGAGACAGGCGTGAGGGTGCTCGGCCAGGATGAGCTCGAGGATCCCCCGGCGCAGCGATCGGAGCTCCTCGGAGTCCGTGCGGACCTCGAGGCCCTCCTCGGCGAACGTCGAGCAGGCCGGGACAAATCCCCTCCGGCCCTTGACCTCGACGAGGCAGAGCCGGCAGGCGCCGTAGGGCTGGAGCGCGGGGTGCTCACAAAGGGAGGGGATGAGGATCCCGTGGGCCCTGGCGACCTCGAGGACGGTCAGGCGGCCTTCGAAAACGAGAGGGCGACCGTCGATGATGATGGTCATGGCCGGGATGTCTCAGGCGCCCGTTCGGCGAGCGCCCGCCCTTTCTCTCCTGTGGATTTCGAAACGGCCCGGACCTTGGGCGGGCAGATGTTGAAGCAGGCCCCGCACTTGATGCAGGCGGCCTGGTCGATGACATGGACCTGTTTCCTCTCGCCGCTGATGGCGTTGACGGGGCAGGCCTTGAGGCAGAGCAGGCAGCCGACGCACTTATCGGGCTCGATGTGGAAGGTGATGAGGTTCTTGCAGACGAGGGCCGGGCAGCGGCGATCCCGGATGTGGGCCTCGTATTCGTCGCGGAAATAGCGCAGCGTCGACAGGACGGGATTGGGGGCCGTCTGCCCCAGGCCGCAGAGAGCGCCCCGCTTGACGGTCAGGGCCAGCTCCTCGAGCTTGCGGAGGTCGTCCTCGGTGCCTTCCCCGCCGGCGATCCGGGCCAGGATGCCGGCCATCTGCCGCGTCCCGAGCCGGCACGGGGCGCACTTGCCGCAGGATTCCTCCTGGGTGAAGCGGAGGAAGTAGAGGGCGATATCGACCATGCACGTGTCTTCGTCCATGACGATCATGCCGCCCGAGCCCATCATGGCCCCGGCCCCGGTCAGGCTCTCGTAGTCGACGGCGAGGTCCAGGAGGTCGCGGGGGATGCAGCCGCCCGACGGCCCGCCGATCTGGATGGCCTTGAACTCCCGGCCGCCGGGAATGCCCCCGCCGATGCCGTAGATGATCTCCCGCAGGCGGATGCCCATCGGGACCTCGACGAGGCCGGTGTTGTTGATCTTGCCGACGAGCGAGAAGACCTTGGTCCCCTTGCTCGTCTCGGTGCCCAGGCCGGCGAACCAGGCCGCTCCGCGACGGATGATGGACGGGACATTGGCCCAGGTCTCGACGTTGTTGATGACGGTCGGCCGCCCCCACAGGCCGCTCTGGGCGGGGAAGGGAGGCCGCTGCCGCGGGTAGGCCCGCTGGCCCTCGATGGACGCGATGAGGGCCGTCTCTTCGCCCGAGACGAAGGCCCCGGCGCCGCGGATGATCTCGAGGTCGAAGTCGAATCCCGTCCCGAGGATGTCCTTGCCGAGGAGCCCGAGCTCGCGGGCCTGGCTGAGGGCGATGCCCATCCGCTGGACGGCCAGGGGGTACTCGTCGCGGATATAGAGGAAGCCCTTCTCGGCCCCGATGGCCCGGGCCCCGATGACCATTCCTTCGATGACGGCGTGGGGGTCGGCCTCGAGGACGGAGCGGTCCATGAAGGCCCCGGGGTCGCCCTCGTCGCCGTTGCAGATGATGTACTTGGGCGAGCCCGGCTCCTGGCGGCAGAGAGCCCATTTCCGGCCCGTCGGGAACCCGGCCCCGCCGCGGCCCCGCAGGCCCGACGCCGAGATCTCGGCGATGATGCCCTCCGGGGTCATCTCTGCGAGGGCCTTGGCCAGGGCCTCGTAGCCGTCATAGGCGATGTACTCCTCGATCTTCTCGGGGTCGATGCGGCCCCGGTTGCGGAGGACGATGAGCCGCTGGTGCTTGAAGAAGTCGATGTCCGTCATCTTCGGGACGGGCTTGGCCTCGGCCGGCGGGACGTACATGAACTTTTGGACGGGCCGGCCCTTGACGAGGTGCTCCTCGACGAGATAGGGGACGTCGCCGGGCGTCAGGCGCTGATAGAAAATACCCTCCGGATGGACCATGACGATGGGGCCCCGCTCGCAGAACCCGTTGCAGCCCGTGGCCACGACGAGGACCTCGTCCTGGAGGCCGCGCCCGGCGACCTCCTTCTCGAGGGCCTCCTTGAGGGCGAAGGCGCCGCAGGAAACGCACCCCGTCCCGGCGCAGACGAGCAGGTGGGTGCGGGCGTGTTTCACTCTCGTCCTTCAGTACATCGTTTCGCTGCCGACGGCCAGCGCGTATTCGGTGACGACCCGGCCTTCGAGCACGTGCTCGGCCAGGATCCGGCGCATCTTCTCGGGGGTGAGCTGGACGTACTTGACGGGCGGCCGGTCCTTGATCTCGACCGTGGCCATGGGTTCCCGATTGCAGAGACCGGCGCAGCCGGAGGTCGTGACGATGACATCCTGGACGCCCCGGCTCTCGATCTCCTGGAGAAGGGCGTCCATGATGCCGCGGGCGCCGGCGGCGATGCCGCAGGTCCCCATGTGGACCGTGACCTTGGCCCGCCCGGCCCCGTCGCGAAGGACGGTCAGCGACTTGGTTCTCTCGCGGATCCGGGCCAGCTCCTGGATGGTCAGCTTCTTGGTCGTCAATCGCCCTCTCCCGTTCCGTCGTTCATGTCGTGCCGATGCTCTCGAGTCCGGACCGGAGCGTCCGCCGGACGGCCCTGATGAGCTCCGGCCCGGCCGCGGACCCTCCGCCCGCCCGGGCGAAGAACGCATGGCTGGAGAACCTGAAGGTCCGTCCGTCCCGCCGGTGGCGGTATCGAAAATCGACCTCGGGATGTCCGAGAACCAACATTATCATTGTTTCGGCCATGCGCGTCAAGGGTTGACGATCGATATGTTGGAGACGGAAGCGGGCCCCGACGCGCGTTCCCCGTCCTGGCGCGGACCGAACGGTCACGTCGCCGCCGCTTTGCCGGGCGGCCTGGGCCAGGAGCGGCAGGCCCAGCCCGGTCTTCTTCGGGCCGGTCGTGAAGAACGGATCGAGGGCCCGCCGGCAAACCTCCTCGGTCATCCCCCGGCCGTTGTCCGCGACCCGGATGGTCAGGACCCCGCGGGCGGCGTTCTCGTTGATAAGAATGGTCACCCGCGTGGCCCCGGCGTTCACAGCATTCTCGGCCAGGTCGAGGACGTGGAAGGAGAGATCCTCCATCATAGGGCGAGAACCTTCCGGCCGTCGTGGCCCCCGAGGGCCTTGCGGATCTCTTCCAAGGTGGGAGAGGCGAGGAGGAATTCGGTCCGCCGCTCTCCGATCTCCTCCGGGCGGTGGGCGTCGGAGAAGCGGACCAAGGGAAAGCCGGGCGGCGGCGGGCCGGGGAAGGGGGCGGCGGCCCCGGCCGGCGTGAAGACCTCGAGAGCGTCGAACGGGAGGTCCGGCGGGAGGAAGCCGAGCTGGGAGAGGACGCTGAAGGACCCCCGGTCGTAATGGGCGGCCACGGCCAGGCCCCCATGGGCGTGGACGAGGCTGACGACGTCGTGGATCGGGTATCGCGTGGCTCCCATCAGAAAAAAGGGATGGAACCCGGTCACCATGTCGTTCTCGTCGACGAGGACCTGGTCCTCGACATAGGCCTTCTTCGGGCCTCCGTCGGGAAGGCTCCGCTCGACGGCCTCGAGGACGGGCCGGGCCTCGTTCACCGTCCCGAACAGGGCCAGGACATGGACCTCTTCCGCCGAGACGATCTCCATCCCGGCCAGGACCGCGAGGCCCGTCCCCTCGGCCGCCCGGACGGCTGCTTCGGCGTTCCCGGCGGCGTTGTGGTCGGCCACGGCGATGATGTCCAGGCCCGCCTCCCGGGCGCGGGCGACGATGGTCCGGGGCGACATCGTCAGCTCGCCGCACGGGGAGAGACAGGAATGGATGTGGAGATCGGCCCGGAAGACGCGGAGGGCCATCACGCAGCGCGGAGGCCGAGAGCGTGCAGCCTTCCGGCGAGCTCAAAGGCCCCGAGGTCCGACCCGGCGAGCGGCAGGTTCTGTTCCTCGGCCTGCCGGACCGTGTCCTCGGACGGCTCCCGGCCGTTGGCGATGATGACCCCGGCCAGATCCTTGAGGACGGACACGGCGACGACGTTGGGGTGGATCTGGATCGTGATCCACAGGTCGTCCTTGCGGCCGTGGGCCATGACGTCGCTCATCAGGTCCCCGATGTAGGCCCCGTGGACCGGGCGGTCGAGACCGCCGCGGCCGGCATGGACCTTGAGGTCGAGTTTCCGGACGATGTCGGAGAAGGTCATCGGGCCTCCTTTCGGATGATGGGGCAGTCGGCGAGGTCGGCCAACCCGCGGACGATGTCCTCGGCCAGGGTCAGGCAATCGGGCGCGCCGCAGGCCCCGCAGTCCTTGCCGGGCAACCGCCGGAGGAGCTCGTCCCGACGGGCGGCCTTGCGGATGGCCTCGACGGGATCGCTGTCGAGCAGCGGCACCTCGGCCGGCCGGACCGGGTGCTGGAAGAGGAGGAAGCTCTCGCGGACGAAGGGGCCGAAATCGGCCCGCTCGACGCCCAGCCGCTCGCCGGCCATGGACATCAGGCGCAGGATGCGGCTCTTGGCGACGAAGCGGTTCTCGACGGCCAACGGCCCGCCGACGCAGCCGTCCGGGCAGACCATGCATTCGAGGTAGTCGACGTCCTTGAGCTGGCCGGCCTCGACCTGGTCGAGGACCCGGATCGTGTCCCGGACCCCCGACACGGCGATCGTCCGGTGCTTCTTGAGGCCGCGCGTCTCGCCTCCCGAGAGCGACCAGCCGAGGCCCAGGCCGCTGAAGACGTTCGCCGGGAACAGATGGCGCATGATCGTGCTCTCGTCGATCTTCTTGAGGGCCTTGAGCAGCCGCGGGTAGATGTCGCGGATGGAGATGGCCCCGTCCAAGTAGGACTTGGCCATCGTCGCCGGCCGGTTGATGGAGACGATCTTGGCCGGGCAGGGGGTGATGTGGATGATGCCGATCTCCTCGGGCTTGAGTTTCAGGACACCGGGCAGGGTGGCCCGGAGGATCTTGGCGGCGATCTCCCGGGGCGGTTCGATGGGCACGATGAGCTCGCAGAGGGACGGGTAGCGCCTCTGGATGAGCCGGACGACGACCGGGCAGGTCGTCGAGATCAGCGGCCGGGGCCGCGGATGGGCGGCCAGATACTCCTCAACGGCCGAGGCGTAGAGCTCGCAGATCGAGCTGAGCTCGAAGACCTGGTCGAACCCCTCGTGGCGGAGGGCCGTCAGGACCTCGTTGGGCGAGGTGTCGTGACCGAACTGGCCGAAGAGCACGGTGGCCGGGATGGCGACCTTGTATTTGAAGGCCTTCAGATCGGAAAAAGAGGTCGTCCGGGACTCGATGGCGTCTTGGGGACAGGTGCGGATGCATGCCCCGCAGTCGATGCACAGGTCGCCGATGACCCGGGCTTTGTTGCCGCGGACGCGGATGGCCCGGGTCGGGCAGGCCGTCAGGCAATGCACGCATCCCCGGCACTTCTCGAGGTTGACGCGGATGGGGTGGTCGGGGGGGCGGGTCACGCCGGCCTCCCGTCCCGGGCGAAGGTCATCTCCAGCCGCGTGCCCCCGCCCGGCTCGGAGGTGATGCGGAAGACGTCGGCGTTCTTCTTGATGTTCGGCAGGCCCATGCCGGCCCCGAAGCCGAGCTCCCGCATCTCCCGCGTCGCCGTCGAGTATCCTTCGGTCATGGCCAGCTCGATATCGGGGATGCCGGGGCCGCGGTCGTCGACGACGATGGTGACCTCGGCGGGCGTCACGGCCAGGCGGACCGTGCCCTGGAACGCGTACATGATGACGTTCATCTCGGCCTCGAAGGAGGCGATGGCCGCCCGGCGGATGACCTGGGCGTCGATGCCCAGCTCCTTGAGGAGGTTCTTGATGCGCCGGGAGACCTCACCCGCGCGGGCGAATTCGCCGCCCTTGAGAGAGTACTCCTGGCGGAAGCACAGGTCCTGTTCCATCGTTCACGCGCCCCCCCGCAGGGATCCGATCCGGGCGCAGGCCTCGAACATCGGCAGGGGCGTCGAGATGAGGGGCAGGCCGTTCGCCCGGGCCTCGCCGACGACCTCGGCCGACGGCCTCTTTCCCTGGACGAAGACGATGGCCGCGATGTCGGCCACGGCGGCCGTGCTGACGACATGTCCGTTGACGAGGCCGGTGATCAGCAGCTCCCCGGGGCCCGTGAAGGCCAGGACGTCGCTCATGAGGTCGGAAGCGAAGACCTTCGTCACCTCGAGGCTGAGGTCCGTTCCCGGGGTCAGAAGCTCCCCGTCGAGATGTCCCAGGACATCCCGAAGGTTCATCCGCCGCCCTCCGCCGACTCCGCCGGCGCCGCGGCCCGACCGAGGGTCTCCAGAACGGCGTTGGCCTTGGTCTCGTTCATCTGGCCGTAGTAGCGGCCGTCGGCGACGACGAGCGGGGCCAGGGCGCAGGCCCCCAGGCAGTTGACCCGCTCCAGCGTATACTCCCCGTCGGCCGAGGTCTGGCCGGCGGCGATGCCGAGCTTGCGCTCGAAATGCTCGAGGACCGCCCCGCCGCCGCGGACGTGGCAAGCCGTCCCCATGCAGACCGTGCAGATGTGGCGGCCGCGGGGCCGCAGGCTGAAGGACTTGTAGAACGTGGCCACGCTGTAAACGTGGGCCGGGGAGATGTCGAGCTCGCGGGCCACGTCGTCGAGGGTTCCCGGGGCCAGCCAGCGGAGCCGCTCCTGGATGTCCTGGAGGATGGGGATCAGGGCCCGCTTCTCGCCGTGATACCGGGCGACGACCTCCCGGACGACCATGGTGTCCGCGCTCATCTTCGACTCCTTTGTCGGCTCGCTTGTCTTCTCTTCGCCGGGGGCCCGGCGGCGGGGGCCGGCGGACGCGGCCGTCAGCGGCAGCGCTGCCAGTCCGATTCGCTGAACATCCGATCGAGCTGCTTCCAGAGCTGCTTGACGTCGCAGGTCATGATGATGAGGTCCTGGGATTCGCCCTTGATGTCCTTGACGAAGTCGGGCATCAGGGAATCGTCCCGGAAGCCCAGGCGCCGGAAGATCTTCTGGGCCCCGACCTGGGGCCGCATCATCTTGGCGACGATCGTCTGGAGATTGTTCTGGACGGCGATGAAGTAGAGCTCGCGGATCATGATCGCGCCCAGGCCCCGTTGTTGGAAAGGCCGGGCCACGATCACCCGGATCTCGCCCTGGTGCTTGCTCCAGGCCTCGCCCGAAAGCTCCAGGGCTCCGCTGGCGATGATCAGGCCGCCGTGGACGGCGACGATCCGGATGTCGTCGCCGGTCTCGGTCCGGCGCAGCCGGCGCTGGACGGCCTTGCGGTCGGTGACATCGAACTTGAGATACTTGCGGTCTTCCAACGGGAGCGCCTGATAGAATTCCATCAGCAAATCGAGGTCGTCCATCTTCAGGCGCCGGATGGTGACCTCCGTGCCGTCCTTGAGTTTCTCGATCTTCTCCATGCGCGCCGTCCCTCTCTTCCAGGATCTCTGGCGATTTCCGCTAACACTTTATGACCTCGCCGGCGAATTGTCAAGCCGGGGCCGGAGATTGACAGACGTCCGGCCGCGATGGTATCGTGAGCCGAAGAGCGACCATGTCACTGCGGGGACTGAGCAAGAGATTCCACGACCTTCCCCTGCGGCGCAAGCTCATCCTGAGCTTTCTCGTCGTCATCGCCGTCGGCGGGCTCATCGCCCTCTTCGTCGGCACGCGGCTCGAGCACCGGACGATCATTTCCCTGGCCGAAGCCAAGGTCCGGCACGACCTGGCCTCGGCCCGGATGGTCTATGACGAAAGGCTGGCCGGGATCCGCGAAGCCGTCCGCCTCAGCGCCGATCGCGATTTCCTCCGGGACTCCATCCAGACAGGCCGTCTCGGCGACATGCCGGCCCGCCTCGACCGCATCCGCCGGGAGCTGGGGCTGGACATCCTGACGCTCACCGACCGGGAGGGCCGGGTCATCGTCCGCTCCCGACGACCCGAGATCTCCGGGGATGACCAGTCCCAAGACCCGTTCGTCGCCAGGGCCCTCCGGGGGCAGAACCCCGCCGGGACGCACATTGTCGTCCGAGAGGAGCTGCTCAAGGAAGGGGACGACCTGGCCGCCCGGGCCTACTTCGATTTCATCCCGACGGCCATGGCCGCCGCCAGGGAGGAGACGTTCGAGGAGAACGGGATGATGCTCAAGGCGGCGGCGCCCGTCCTTGGGCCCGTAGGCCGGCCCATCGGCGTCCTTTACGGCGGCGTGCTTTTCAATCGAGACTACGCTCTCGTGGACAAGGTCAAGGAGATCGTCTTCAAGGGCGAAAAATACAAGGGTCACGACATCGGCACGGTGACCCTGTTCCAGGACGATCTGCGAATCTCGACGAACGTCTTGGACGACAAGGGGAACCGGGCCGTCGGGACCCGCGTTTCGCGGGAGGTCAAGGAGGCGGTCCTCGAGCGGGGAGAGCCCTATCTCGGCCGGGCGTTCGTCGTCACCGCCTGGTACATCACGGCCTACGAGCCCATCCGGGATATCGAGGGGCGCATCGTCGGCATGCTCTATGTGGGCATGCTGGAGCGCCCCTACATCGACCTCCGCAACCGGGTCATCGGCACGTTCTCCGTGATCGCCGGCCTGTGCATCCTGTTCCTCCTGGGCTTGTTGGCCGTCATCGCCGGCCGGGTCACCCGGCCCCTCGGGATCATGGTCGAGGCCGCGGACAGGATCGCCCGGGGAGACCTCAGCGGCCGTCTCGAGATCGAAGGGCACGACGAGATCGGCCAGCTGGCCCAGGCCTTCAATCGGATGACGGAGGACCTCCGCACGGCCCACGAGGACCTGACCCAGTGGGGGCGGACCCTGGAGCAGCGGGTCGAGGAGCGGACCCGCCAGCTCCGCGAGGCCCAGGACCAGCTCATCCAGTCGGAGAAGCTGGCCTCCCTGGGCAAGATGGCGGCCGGCGTCGCCCACGAGATCAACAACCCCCTGACCTCGATCCTCATCAACGCCCACTTGCTTCTCGAAAGATGCACGGACCACGACCAAGAGAGGGAGCAGCTGACGATGATTGCCGACGAGACGGCCCGATGCGCCCAGATCGTCGGGGGCCTCCTCGATTTCGCCCGGCAGCGGCCGTCCGTCGCGGTCCGGACCGACATCGACGACGTCGTCGACCGGACGATCGCCCTCATGGAGAAGCAAGCCGCGGTCCGCAACATCCGGATCGAGAAGGCCCTCGACCGCTCGCTGCCCCCGATCGCCGTCGACAAGAACAAGATCCAGCAGGTCTTCTCGAACCTCGTCATCAACGCCTGTGAGGCCATGCCCGAGGGCGGGACCCTGGCCGTGACGAGCCGATTGAGCCGCGACGGGACGCACATCGAGATCGTTTTTTCCGATACCGGAGTGGGCATTCCCCCCGAGAACTTCCCCCGGCTGTTCGACCCGTTCTTCACGACCAAGAAGTTCGGCACGGGCCTGGGCCTGGCCGTCAGCTACGGCATCGTCCGCCAGCGGGGCGGGACGATCGATGTCCGCAGCGCGGTCGGCCGGGGGTCGGTGTTCACGGTCCGCATCCCCCTGGAGGAAAAACCCGAGGAAACCGGACGAGAGGAGAGCTGATCATGACAGATACGGGAAAGAAGGCCATCCTGGTCGTCGACGACGAGATCACCGTCTGCAAGAGCATCCGGAGCGCGCTCGTTCAGGAGAATTACGACATCGATATGGCCCTCAGCGGGGAGGAGGCCCTGCGGATGGAGCAGGCCAAGCGGTACGACGTGATGATCGTCGACCTCATGATGCCGGGCATCAGCGGCCTCGACCTCCTGCGCTCGATCAAGACGACCAATCCCTCGGTCCAGATCATCATGGTCACAGGCTATCCGACGATGAAGAACACCCTCCAGGCCATGCAGATCGGGGCCTTCGATTTCCTGCCGAAGCCCTTCCTGCCCGCCGATCTCCGCAGCCTCGTCGCCAAAGCCCTGGCCGCCGCGGCCGAAAAGGCCGCAGCGTCAGGACGCGCGTGACAGGGCTTCCCGCAGCTTGTCGCCGATCTCGGCCGGGCTGACGGCGACATGGGCCCCGGCGGCCTGAAGGGCGTCCATCTTCTCCTTGGCCGTCCCCTTGCCTCCGGCGATGATGGCCCCGGCATGACCCATCCGGCGGCCGGGGGGAGCGGTCTGGCCGGCGATGAAGCCGACGACCGGCTTGGGGAACCCGCCGGAGATATACGCCGCGGCCTCTTCTTCGGCCGTCCCGCCGATCTCGCCGATGAGGATGACGGCCTCGGTCTCGGGGTCCTCACGGAAAAGCTTCAGGAGCTCGACGAACTTCAGACCGACGATCGGGTCGCCGCCGATGCCGACGGCCGTCGACTGCCCGAGCCCCTGTTGGGAGACCTGCTGGACGGCTTCGTAGGTCAGCGTGCCGGAGCGGGAGATGATGCCGATGGTCCCGCGCTTGTGGATGTGACCGGGCATGATGCCGATCTTGGACTTGCCCGGCGAGATGATGCCGGGCGTGTTCGGCCCGATGAGCGCCGTCCCCCGCTCCTTCAAGAAGGCCTTGACCTTGATCATGTCGAAGGTCGGGATGCCCTCGGTGATGCAGACGACGAGCCGGACGCCCGCATCGGCGGCCTCCAGGATGGCGTCGGCCGCGGCGAACGGCGGAACGAAGATGGCCGCCGCGTCCGCGCTTTCGGCCCGGACGGCCTCGGCCACGGTGTTGAAGACGGGCACCCCCAGGTGGGTCGTTCCACCCTTGCCCGGCGTCGCTCCGGCCACGACCTTGGTCCCGTACTCGATCATCCGCTGGGCGTGGAAGGTGCCCTCGCCGCCCGTGATACCCTGGACGATGACCCTGGTTCTTTCGTCGATGAGAATGCTCATGGTGGTCTCCTTGCCGGGCCCTTACTGGACCAGGGCCACGATCTTGGCCGCGGCCTCCTTCATGCTGTCGGCGGGCTCGAAGGCCAGCCCCGACGCCCGGAGGATGTCCTTGCCCCGCTCGACGTTCGTCCCCTCGAGCCGGATGACGACGGGGATCTTCGTGCCCAGCTCCTTGGCCGCCTTGACGACGCCGCCGGCGATCATGTCGCAGCGGACGATGCCGCCGAAGATGTTGACGAGGGCCCCGCGGACGTCGGGGTCGGAGACGAGGATGCGGAAGGCGTTGGTCACGGCCTCCTCGGTGACGCCGCCGCCGACGTCGAGGAAATTGGCCGGCGTCCCACCGGCGTACTTGATGATGTCCATGGTGGCCATGGCCAGGCCGGCGCCGTTGACCATGCATCCGACGTTGCCGTCGAGCTTGATATAATTGAGGTTGTATTTCGAGGCTTCGACCTCGAGGGGCGATTCCTCGGCCAGGTCCCTCATCGCCAGGATGTCCGAGTGGCGGTAGAGGGCGTTGTCGTCGAAGTTCATCTTGGCGTCGAGGGCCAGGACGTCGCCCTGCCGGGTGACGAGCAGGGGGTTGATCTCGGCCAGCGAGGCGTCCGTGCCCTCGAAGGCCCGATAGAGGGCGAGAATGAACTTGACGGCCTGCTTGTGGGTCTCGCCGGCCAGTCCGAGGCGGAAGGCCAGGGACCGGGCCTGGAAGGCCTGGAGGCCCGTGGCTGGATGGACGTATTCCTTGAAGATGGCCTCGGGCTTCTCGGCGGCGACCTTCTCGATCTCCATGCCGCCCTCGGTCGAGGCCATGAGGACCGGGGCTTCCCGGGCCCGGTCGATGACGATGCCGAGATAGAGCTCCCGCTCGATGTCCAGGGCCTCCTCGACGAGGAGCCGCTGGACGACCCGCCCTTCCGGCCCCGTCTGGGGCGTGACGAGGGTCATGCCGATCATGTCCTTGGCCAGTCGCTCGGCCTCCTCCGGAGTGCCGGCCAGCTTGATGCCGCCGCCCTTGCCTCGGCCGCCGGCGTGGATCTGGGCCTTGAGGACGACCCGGGAGCCGAGCGTCTCGGCGACGGCCCGCGCGGCGGCCGGGGTCTCGGCCGTTTCGCCGCGGGGGATGCGGACGCCGTAGCGCGCCAGGATCTCTTTGGCCTGATACTCGTGAATCTTCATCTTTCCCTTCCTTATTATATATCGCCTTGACGCGATGGGCTTCCGGCCTCGGGGAGTGTGCCGGGCCCTTCGGGAGGGCCCTCGGGGTCAAACACGCCCGCTTCGACCGGGCGCCTTTTATAACAAAAGGCCCGCGATGTTGTCAATCGCGCAGAGGCGTCGCGGGGGGATTTTCATCCCGTCTTTTGCTTGACAGTTCTCGTGAAAAAGGGCTATAGTGTTTTTTCATGTTTCACCTTGTGTCCGGTCCACGGTCCCCGAGTGATGACTCCTCTCTCCTCCGATTAACCCGCGAAAGGATGACCCATGGCTAAGCCGAAGTTCGCGATGTATTGGGCGGCCAGCTGCGGCGGCTGCGAGATCGCCTTCCTCGACATCCGGGAGAAGATCCTGGACTTCGACGCGGCGGCGGAGCTCATCTTCTGTCCCTGCATCATGGACACGAAGTACAAGGACATCGAGGCCATGCCGGACGGGGCCATCGACGTGACCCTGTTCAACGGCGGCATCCGCAACGAGGAGAACCTCCACATCGCCAAGCTCCTCCGGCAGAAATCCAAGGTCCTGGTCGCCTTCGGCTCCTGCGCGACCGAAGGGTGCATCCCCGGCCTGGCCAATCTGACGACCAAAGAAGAGATCCTGGACTATGTCTACCGCCGGTCGCCCTCCGTGGAGGCCGGGAACCAAGTCCTGCCCCGGCTCTCGACGGAGGTCCCCGCGGGCACCCTGACCTTGCCCGACATGTTCGAGACCCTGCGGACCCTGGACCAGGTCGTCGACGTCGATTACCGGATGCCGGGGTGCCCCCCGGTCGCCGACCAGATCTGGGCCGTCGCCGAGGCGGTCCTGACCGGGAAGCTGCCGCCCAAAGGCTCCCTCGTCGGGGTCAACCCCAAGACCGTCTGTGATGAGTGCCCACGGACCAAGGAGGAGAAGAAGATCAAGGCCTTCCACCGGCCCCACCTCATCGATCCGCGGTCGATTGACCCGCAGAAATGCCTGCTGGAACAGGGGATCATCTGCAACGGCCCGGCCATCCACGCCGGCTGCGGAGCCCTCTGCCCCCAGGTCAATATGGGATGCCGCGGCTGTTACGGCCCGGCCGCCGGGATCCAGGACGTCGGGGCCAAGCTGGCCGGGGCCATCGCCTCGGTCATCGACAGCGACGACCCGGCCGAGATCGATCGGATCGTCGGCGAGATCCTCGACCCGGTCGGGACCTTCTACCGCTTCGGGCTGGCCGGTTCCATCGTCGGGAGGCGCATCACATGAAGACCATCACCATCGATCCCATCACCCGGCTCGAGGGCCACGGCAAGATCGCCATCTTCCTGGACGACGCCGGCAACGTCGCCGACGCTTATCTCCAGGTGCCGGAGCTCCGCGGCTTCGAGAAATTCTGCGTCGGCCGTCCCGTCGAGGAGATGCCGCGCATCACGACCCGCATCTGCGGGGTGTGCCCGGAGGCCCACATGATGGCCTCGGCCAAGGCCTGCGACGCTGTCTACCACTTGGAGCTGCCCCGCACGGCGAAGATGCTGCGCGAGCTCCTCTATTCCATCTTCTACGTGACCGACCACGCGACCCACTTCTACGCCCTGGGCGGCCCCGACTTCGTCCTCGGACCGGAGGCCCCTCCGGCCCAGCGCAACATCCTCGGCGTCGTCCACAAGGTCGGCGTCGAGATCGGGCGCAAGGTCATCGGCATGCGCGGCGCCTGCCACGAGCTCATCAAGATGATGGGCGGCAAGGCCGTCCACCCCGTCGGGGCCCTGCCGGGGGGTATGAGCAAGGGCCTGAGCAAGGAGGAGCGCGACGAGGTCCTGCGGGTCGGCAAAGAGGCCGTCGAGTTCGGCAAGTTCAGCATCGGCATCCTCAACCAGATCGTCCTGGGCAACAAGGAGTATGTCGACCTCATCCTCAGCGACAGCTTCACCCACCGGACCTACAACATGGGCCTTGTGGATGATAAGAACCATGTCAACTTCTACGACGGCAAGGTCCGGGTGACGGGTCCCGACGGCGAGGAATTGGCCAAGTTCGCGGCCTCGGAATACCTGGATCACATCGTCGAACACGTCGAGCCCTGGTCCTACCTGAAGTTCCCCTTTCTCCGCAAGGTCGGCTGGAAGGGCCTGGTCGACGGGCCGGACAGCGGGATCTACAAGGCGACCCCGCTCTCCCGGCTCAATGTCTCCGACGGCATGGCCACCCCCCTGGCCAACGAGGAGCACGACCGGATGTACAAGACCCTGGGCGGCAAGCCCGTCCACCAGACGCTGGCCACCCACTGGGCCCGGCTCGTGGAGCTTCTCTACGCCGCCGAGCGCTGGGTCGAACTGGCCTCCGACCCCGAGATCATCGGTCCCGAGTACCGGGTCGTCCCGACGGCCACGCCGGACGAAGGCATGGGCGTCGTCGAGGCCCCCCGGGGCACGCTCTTCCATCACTACAAGACCGACAAGAACGGCATCCTTCAGGAGGCCAATCTCATCGTCGGCACGACCAACAACAACGCGGCCATCAACCTGTCGGTCAAGAAGGCCGCCATGGGCTTCATCAAGGACGGCCAGGTCCGGGAAGGGCTCTTGAACATCGTCGAGATGGCCTTCCGGGCCTACGACCCCTGCTTCGGGTGCGCCACGCATGCCTGGCCCGGCCGGGCGGCGCTCCACGTCCGCGTCCTTGACCCGTCGGGGAACGTCATTCACGATCTCAGGAGATAGCCGAAGCCATGAAAGTCCTTGT
This sequence comes from uncultured Eubacteriales bacterium, assembly GCA_964423315.1. Classification (GTDB taxonomy): domain Bacteria; phylum Acidobacteriota; class Aminicenantia; order Aminicenantales; family Saccharicenantaceae; genus RBG-16-66-30. The sequence continues at coordinate 28,420 of CAYREO010000002.1, forward strand.
CCTCAACAGCGGAAGCTCGTCGGTCAAGTTCCAGTTCATCCGCATGGACGACGAAGGCCTCCTGGCCAAGGGCATCGTCGAGAAGATCGGCTCGAGCGACGCCATCGTCACCTACCAGCCGGCCGGCAAGAACAAGATCCGCGAGATCCGCGAGGTCCTCAATCACGGGGTGGCCATCGAGATCGTCCTGACCCTCCTGCTCCATCCCCAGCACGGCGTCATCCGGGACAAGAGCGAGATCGACGGCATCGGCCACCGCGTCGTCCACGGAGGCGAGGACTTCGCCGATTCCGTGCTCATCACGGACAAGGTCAAAGCGACGATCCGCAAGTGCATCCAGTTCGCCCCCCTTCACAACCCCCACAACCTCAAGGGCATCGACGCCTGCGAGACGCTCCTGCCGGCCGCTCCCCAGGTCGCCGTCTTCGACACGGCCTTTCATCAGACCATCGCTCCGCGGGCCTTCATCTACGGGCTGCCTTATGCTCTCTACCGCAAGCTCGGCGTCCGTCGCTACGGTTTCCACGGGACCTCCCACAGCTACGTCGCTCACCGGGCCGCCGAGCTCCTCGGCCGGCCGATCGAGAAGCTCAAGCTCATCACCTGCCATCTGGGCAACGGGGCCAGCATCACGGCCGTCGAGGGCGGCAAGTCCGTCGACACGTCGATGGGCTTCACCCCCCTGGAGGGCCTGGTCATGGGCACCCGCTGCGGGAGCATCGACCCGGCCCTCGTCCCCTACATCATGGACCGGGAGAAGCTGGGGACCAAAGAGATCGACTCCATCATGAACAAGAACAGCGGCATGCTGGGTCTGACGGAGACTTCCAACGACATGCGCGAGATCGAGCAGGAGGCGGCGCTCGGCAGCGAGCGGCACCAGCTGGCCCTCGAGATCTACGCCCATCACGTCAAGAAGCATATCGGGGCGTACATGGCCGAGATGGGCGGCGTCGACGCCGTCGTCTTCACCGGCGGGATCGGGGAGAACTCCCGCCTCGTCCGGCGCCTGACGACGGAGGGGCTCGAGGAGTTCGGCATCCGGCTGGACGCCGCCAAGAACGAGGCCAACGAGAGCGTCATCTCCTCGGGACGGGTCAAGCTCCTGGTCGTCCCGACCAACGAGGAGCTGGCCATCGCCCGGGACACCCGGCGCATCCTGGAGGCCCGGCTGCCGGCCGAGTCGCCTCCGGCGGCCGAGCCGGTGCCGGCGCGGGCGGCGGCTCTTTCGCCCGCCGAGGTGGCCCGCCTCGTTCTTTTGTGGGCCCACGACCCCGGGCAGACCGCCGAGGCCCTGGCCCGGAAATGGAGCAAAGCCGTCGGCCGGCCCATCGGCGCCGAGATCGTCGCCGAGGAGCTCGCGAGGCTCAACCTGGCGTCCGTCGCCGGTGAGGTCGGCAAGCCGGCCAAGAAAAGGACACGGTAAAGGATCACGCCATGGACAAGATCGATCGTGAAGAAGCCGGCTGGCTGGTCGCTCTGGCCTGGCTGAGCGCCCTGGAGGAGACGGCCCGCGATTTTCACGGGACGCGTCCTTGGGTCTTCAGCGCCCGGGCCTATGAGCACGCCGTTCAGTACTACCTCCACCTCCTCGGCGACGAATACGGGATCCAGATCAAGAAGTCGGGATCCATCCGGGCGGCCGTCGAGAATTACATCGAGATCGGCATCGCCGGGGGACTGTTCCGGGACGCGAACACGTTCGAGCTGGTCGATCTCAATCCCTTCCACCTGGAGATCACGGTCCACGACTGCGTCTATCTCAAGAGCTGTCAGGCCCTCATCGACCAGGGCTTCTCCGTCCGCGACCTGACCTGCGCCCGGATCGGATCGTTCCGGGCGGCCGTCAAGGCCTTGGCCAATATCGATTGCGAGTACCAGGTGACCTCCTTCAACATCGAGGGGGACTGCAAGGGCTACATCGAAAGGACCTGAGGTGTCGAAAGAGATCTCCGCCCCCCCGGCCGGGCTGATCCGCATCGCGCGGGAGAGCGAGGACGCCTCCGCCGTTCGGACGGCGATCATGCAGCTCGGGTACATGAAGGGGGACGACGTCTACGCCCTGCTCGTCGAGAAGCTCGACGACCCCAACCCCACCGTCCAGCATGCGGCCGTCGTCGCCTTGGGCCGCTTCGGGCGGACCGAGGCCATCGACGAGCTCCTCAAGCCGAAGGTCTTCCGCTCCAAGCACCACCAGATCCGCTGGGCGGCGGTCGCCGCCGTGGCCCGCCTGGGCGATTACCGGGTCATCGATATCCTCCTCAAGGCCGCCGAGGACCCGGAATGGATCGTCCGGACGGAGGCCGTGACCGGGCTGATGGGCAAGGTCAAGGACGTCGTGGCCAGCAAGGATGTCCGGCTGGCCCGGATCCTCATCCACATGTTCTCCCTGGACAACGAGGAGATCGTCGAGCTGGCCATGGAAGGCTTTCAGGAGATCGGGCCGGAGAGCCTCCGCTGGCTCCACGACGCCCTGGACATCTCCTCGGAAACGATCCGGGCCAACGCCGCCCTCGCCCTCGGCAAGATGAAGTCCCACACGTCCACGCCTTATCTCCTGGAGCTGCTCAAGGACGAGAGCGCCGTCGTCCGGGTCAGCGCCTGCCGGGCCCTCGGCCAGATCGGGGACAAGATCAGCATCGAGCCCTTGGTCCTGATGGTCCAGGACAACGTCGAAAAGGTCCAGGAGCAGGCCGTCGAAGCCATCGTCCAATTCGGCCGGCTGGCCGTCGTCCCGGTGCTCAACGCCCTGAGCCGGGAGCGGGACAAGTTCGCTCAGCGGGCGTTCCTCCAGTGTCTGGGGCGGATTGGCGATCCCAAGTCCCTGCCCGCCTTGATATGCTATCTCCGCAGCAGCTACTTCATCGTCAGGCAGGCGGCCGTGGCCGCCCTCGTCCGCTTCGGCCCGCTCGCCATCCACCACCTTCTGCCCACGCTGTCGTTCAACACCTCCGACATCGAGAAACTGAAGAGGGACGCCTGCGACAAGGAGCGCCCCGACCTCCAGATGAGGGCCATCAAGGCCCTCGGCGGATTGGAGGACCACCGGGCCGTGCCCTTGCTCAAGGAGATCGTCGAACAGGGCCTGCCCGACGTCCAGGAAGCCGCCTCCCAGGCGCTGTTCCAGATCGGATGCGCCGCCTGGGGGCGATGCTATGCGTTGCGGGTCCTGGGGGAGGTCGCCGACGCGTCGTTCGCCTCCCGCATCGTCCCGTCGCTCAAGGACAATTCGGAGAACGTCCGCTTCGAAGCCGTCGTGGCCTTGGGCAAGCTGGGCGGGCCTATCGCCGTCCGGCACCTCGTCCGGATCGCCGGAATGGATTGCGCCCCGTTCATCCGGCGGGAGGCCCTCCGCCACCTCCGGGCGGTCGGGATGGGTGACCCCTCGGTCTTGGACGTCGGCCGCCGTTGCCTGAAGCATCCCGCGAGGGAGGTCCGGGTCCAGGCCGCCCGGTTGCTGGGCAACATCCAGGATCGCCGGTCCATCCTCCCCCTGCTCAAGGCCATGGCCGACTCCCACTGGAGCGTCCGGGAGAGCGCCGAGCTGGCCCTCTTGAATTTCGGCCGGGATGCGGTGGAGCCGTTGGAGGAGGCCCTCAAGAGCCCCTTCTGGACGACCCGTTTCCGGGCGGCCAGGCTGCTCGGAGAGACGGGGGACATAAGGGCTGTCCCGTGTTTGAAGAACGCGCTAGCCAGGAAACGTGAAAGGAAGGAAGTCCGGGAGGTCATTGAAGCGTCTCTCATGAAGTTGGAAAAGCCGATCCCGGCATAACCGCAATAATAATATTTACGTCTTTCCAACGCGTTGTGAGGAGAAGACATGAGAGTCAAGCTCAAGGCCGATCCTGAACAACGGACGTTCATCGAGAGGATCGAGAAGCTCTCCGGAGAGAACGTCTATGCCTGCTATCAGTGCGGGCGGTGCTCCGCCGGCTGCCCCGTGGCCTCGGAGATGGACCTCTTGCCCAACCAGATCATCCGGCTGGTCCAGATGGGGCTCATAGAGGACGTCCTGCGCTCCAAAACCCTCTTCCTGTGCGCCTCCTGCTTCACCTGCGAATCCCGCTGTCCCAAGGGCATCGATATGGCCCGGGTCATGGAGGCCGTCCGCCACGTCCTCGACCCCAAGGGCCGGGACGCCTTCGGCCCCGGCGAGATCCCGCCCGAGCTGGCCAAGGAGCTGCCCCAGCAGGTCATGGTCGCCGTCTGCCGGAAATTCGCCAAATAAGGGGAGACCATGAAACTCCATTACTATCCGGGATGCACGCTCAAAGAGAAGGCGACGGCCCTGGACGACTCCACGCGGGAGGCCATGAAGCGCTTGGACGTCGAGCTCGTCGAGCCCGAGGGGTGGACCTGCTGCGGCGCCGAATACCCCCTGACCGAGGAGAAGATCGTCGGGCTGGCCGCTCCGACCCGGGTCCTGCGCCAGGTCCGCGACGAGGGCGGGGACGTCCTCGTGACGACCTGCTCGTTCTGCTACGCCGTCCTCAAACGGGCCAACAAAGCCGTCCAGGACGACCCGCTCAAACATAAGCGCATCAACGCCTTCCTGCGGGACGACATCAAGATCGACCCGCTGACCAAGGACAGGACCACGGATTTCGAGGCTTACAACGGCGAGGTCCAGGTCCTCCATCTCCTTGAGTATCTCCGCGACCGGGTCGGGGCCCCCAAGATCCGGTCCCGTCTCAAGCGCGACTTCAAGGGCCTGGCCGTCGCCCCCTACTACGGCTGCCGGCTCCTCCGGCCGCAGGAGGAGATGTCCTTCGACGAGCCCGACGCGCCGCGCATCTTCGAGGATTTCCTGGAGACCGTCGGCTGTTCGGCCGTGGATTACGCGTTCAAGCAGGAGTGCTGCGGCTCCTATCTCTCCGTCTCCCTGCCCGACGCGGCGACGGAGGTCTCCTACCGCGTCCTGCGGTCCGCCCAGATGGGCGGCGCCCGGGCGGTCACCGTGACCTGCCCGCTGTGCTTCTACAACATGGACAGCCGCCAGGGAGCCATCAAGGAGAAGTTCCTGGACTTCGGGGGACTGCCCGTCCTCTACTTCACCCAGATCCTGGCCTGGGCCTTGGGCGTCGAGCGCGAGGTCCTCGGCCTCCAGGCACACGCCGTTCCCGCCGACAGCCTGTTCGAGGAAGTTCCCATGACCGAGGTGAGGACATGACCGTCAAGACCAAGCCCAAAGAAGAGAAGCGCATCGGCCTGTTCGTCTGCCACTGCGGGGTCAACATCGCCAGCGTCGTCGACGTCAAGAAAGTCGCCGAGGCCTTGAAAGACACCCCCGGGGTCAGCCTGTCGACGGATTACGTCTACATGTGCTCGGACCCCGGACAGCAGATGATCATCGACACCATTAAGGAGAAGCATCTCGACGGCATCATCGTCGCCGCCTGCTCGCCGACCCTCCACGAGAAGACCTTCCAGGAGGCGGCCCGCCTGGCCGGCCTGAACCCCTATCAGATCGAGATCGCCAACATCCGCGAGCAGAACAGCTGGGTCCACTCGGACAAGGACAAGGCCACCAAGAAGGCCATCAAGGTCGTCAAGGCCCACGTCGCCAAGGCCCTGCGGAACGAGAACCTGGAGCCGATCAAGGTCGACGTGACTCGGCGGGCCCTGGTCATCGGCGGCGGGATCAGCGGCCTGCAGGCCGCCTTGGACATCGCCGATCACGGTTATGAGGTCATCCTCGTCGAGAAGAACCCGTCGATCGGCGGCAAGATGATCCAGCTCTCCGAGACCTTCCCGACCCTGGACTGCTCCCAGTGCATCCTGACCCCCAAGATGGTCGAGGTCTCCCGCCACCCCCGCATCAAGCTCCTGACTTACCACGAGGTCGATTCCGTGTCGGGCTTCGTCGGCAACTTCAAGGTCCGCATCAAGAAGAAGCCCCGCTACGTCGACGAGACCCTGTGCAACCTCTGCGGCGAGTGCGAGAAGGTCTGCCCCCAGATCGTCCCCGACGAGTTCAACATGGGCCTGTCCTTCCGCAAGGCCATCTACATGCCCTTCCCCCAGGCCATCCCGGGGACGTACACGCTCGACGCCGAACACTGCCTCGGCCTGTCGCCCGTGCGTTGCGGCAAGTGCAAGGACGTCTGCGAGAAGAAGGCCATCGACTACGACATGAAGGAAACCATCGTCGAGGAGGAAGTCGGGGCCATCGTCGTGGCCACGGGCTACGACCTCTACACGATGCAGGCCCTGGGCGAGTACGGGGGCGAGAAGTACGAGGACGTCGTCAACGGCCTGGAGTTCGAGCGCATCCTGTCGGCCTCGGGCCCGACGGGCGGCGTCGTCCGGCGGCCGTCGGACGGCAAGATCCCCAAATCGATCGTCTTCGTCCAATGCTGCGGCTCGCGGGACACGGAGAAGCACCTCCCGTACTGCTCCAAGATCTGCTGCATGTACACGGCCAAGCATGCCATGCTCTACCGCCACCGCGTGCCCGACGGCCAGGCGACGGTCTTCTACATCGACGTCCGGACGGGCGGCAAGGCCTTCGACGAGTTCTACCAGAGGGCCATCGAGGAGGACAAGGTCCTCTACATCCGGGGCAAGGTCTCCAAGATCTTCAAGGAAGGGGACAAGCTCGTCGTCTGGGGCGTGGACACCCTGACCGGCAAGAAGGTCGAGATCGAGGCCGACATGGTCGTCCTGGCCATGGCCATGGTCAAGACCGAGGGCATCCAGGACCTCCTGAAGAAGCTCAAGATCTCGACCGACATCCACGGCTTCATCGCCGAGGCCCATCCCAAGCTGCGTCCGGTCGAGAGTCTCAACGCCGGGTTCTTCCTGGCCGGCTGCGCCCATGGACCCAAGGACATCCCGGAGGCCGTCTCCCAGGCCTCGGCGGCGGCGGCCAAGGTCGGGGACCTGTTCGCCCAGAAGGAGCTCGTCCACGAGCCCACGGTCGTCCCGGTCAACGACGAGCTCTGCTCGGGCTGCGGCATCTGCGTCACGATGTGCCCCTACGGAGCCCGGACCCTGGACCCGTCCAAGGGGGTCGTCGTGGTCAACGAGATCCTCTGCGAGGGTTGCGGAGCCTGTGCCGCCGCCTGCCCGACCGGCGCCGCCCAGCAGCGCAACCAGACCGACGATCAAATCTTCTCCATGTTGAGAGCCATGCTGAGGGAGTGACGATGTTCGAACCGCAAATCATGTGTTTCCTGTGCAAGTGGTGCACGAGCTCGGCGGCCGACCTGGCCGGCACCTCGCGCATCCAACACCTGCCCAACACGATCAATATGCGGGTGATGTGCTCCAGCCGGGTCGACCCCCAACACATCCTCTACGCGTTCAAGGAAGGGGCCGACGGGGTCTTCCTCGGCGGCTGCCATCCCGGCGACTGCCACTACGTCGAGGGCAATTACAAGACCCTCCGCCGGATCGCCCTCTTCAAGAAGATGCTGGCCGACCTGGGGATCGACCCGCGGCGGCTGCGCCTCGAGTGGATCTCGGCCGCCGAAGGCAAGAAATATGCCGAGACCATGGACGAATTCACCGAACAGATCCGGGCCCTGGGGCCCCTCGACCTGAACGATAAAGCATTAGTCCGAGAGGTGGTCAAAGATGAGTAAAACGGCATCCAAACCGAAAAAGGCCCCCGCCAAGGCGAAGGACGCCAAGGCGAGCCTCGTCCCCATCTTCGTCATGGGGAAGCGCTACGAAGTCCCGGACTCCCTGACGATCCAGAAGGCCCTCGAGTACGCCGGTTACCAGCTCGTCCGGGGCTGCGGCTGCCGGGGTGGCATCTGCGGAGCCTGCGGGACGGTCTACCGGTTCCCCGGGTCCTACCGGATCGAGGTCGGCCTGGCCTGCCAGACCGTTGTCCAGCCCGACATGTACATCGCCCAGCTGCCCTTCTTCCCGGGCAACAAGGCCGTCTACGACATCGAGACGCTGCCCGCGGTCGGGGGGACGATCGCCTCCCTCTACCCCGAGGTCTTCAAGTGCGTCGGCTGCGGGACCTGCACCCGGAGCTGCCCCATGGACATCGACGTCATGGGCTACATCTCCAAGGCCATCCAGGGCGATATCGCGGGCGTCGCCGAAGGCTCCTTCGATTGCGTCATGTGCGGCCTGTGCGCGGCCCGCTGCCCGGCCGAAGAGGTCCAGTACAACATCGGCATACTGGCCCGCCGTCTCTACGCCCGCCATCTGGCGCCCCGGGCCAAGCATCTCGAGAAGGCGGTCAAGGATGTCGAAGCCAAGAAATTCGACAAGGCCCTCGAGGGCCTCAAGACGAAGGACCTGGCCGAGCTCCAGAAGCTCTACAAGGCCCTGGAGATCGAGCCCGACATGGCCGACGAGTCCTGGACGCCGACCGACAAGTCCTTCCTGGGAGAATGAACCATGCCTTACACGCCTGAACTCAAGGAGCTCATCAAGAAAGTCGAGAAGACCCGGCCGGCCCGCGTCGAGAAGAAGCGGAGAGGGGAGGAGTTCCCGGCCATGTCCCTCGAGGAGCGCAAGGCCATCCTCAAATACCACCCCGACTTCAAGGAGGAAGGCCGCGAGGAGATCCTCGTCGGCCCCGACAAGGGCTACCGGATCGCCAAGGAGATGGTCGGCCTCATCCACGCCAAGAGCCGCCTCGATCCGGACGCGGTGGACCTCTCCAAGATTGACTACGAGACCGATATCCTGGTCATCGGCGGCGGCGGGGCGGGGGCCTCGGCGGCCCTCCTGGCCCGCGAGAACGGGGCCAAAGTCCTCATCGCTACGAAGCTCCGCCTCGGCGACGCCAATACGATGATGGCCGAGGGCGGGATCCAGGCGGCGACGAAGACACACAAGGACTCGCCCTACTTCCATTATCTGGACGTCATGGGCGGGGGCCACTTCAAGAACGACCCCGAGCTGGTCGAGACGCTGGTCGTCGAGGCCCCCAAGGTCATGGCCTGGCTGGAGAAGCAGGGGGCCATGTTCTCGAAGTACGAGGACGGCCGGCTCAAGGCCATGCATGGCGGGGGCACCTCCCGCAAGCGGATGCATTACGCCGGCGACATCACCGGCGCCGAGATCATGCGGACCCTGCGCGACGAGGTCAAGAACCATCCCGACGACATCCAGGTCCTCGAGTTCTCGCCGGCCGTCGAGCTCGTCCTCAACGCCCGCGGCGCCTGCGCCGGAGCGGTCCTCTTCAATCTGGAGACCGAGGAGTATTTCGTCGTCAAGGCCAAGGCCGTCATCATGGCCACGGGCGGCTCGGGCCGCCTCCATATCCAAGATTTCATGACCACCAATCACTACGGGGCCACCGGCGACGGCCTCATCATGGGCTACCGGGCCGGCGTGCCTCTGAAATTCCTTCATACCGTCCAATACCACCCGACGGGCGCCGTCTTTCCCGAACAGGCCGAGGGCCTGCTCATCACCGAGAAGGTCCGCGGGGCGGGGGCCAACGTGGTCAACATCGACGGCGAGCAGTTCGTCTACGAACGGGAGCCCCGGGACGTCGAGGCCTCGGCCTTCATCCGGGAGTGCCTGGAGCGGGGTAAGGGCGTGCCCACGCCGACCGGCAAGCTTGGCGTCTGGCTCGACTCGCCGATGATCGACGCCCTCAAGGGCGAAGGCACGGTCCGCAAGGAGTTCCCCGGCAAGTGGATCCTGTTCCACCGCTACGGGATCGACATCACCAAGGAGCCCATGCTCGTCTATCCGACCCTCCACTATCAGAACGGCGGCCTGGAGATCAACCGGAGGACCGAGACCGTCGTCCCGGGCCTGTTCGTCGCCGGCGAGGTCAGCGGAGGCATCCACGGCGAGAACCGCCTGATGGGCAATTCCCTGCTCGACGTCGTCGTCTTCGGCCGGATCGCCGGCTGCAGCGCGGCCGAATACGTCAAGTCGGGCTTCAAGGACGCGGCCCTGACCCTGGATCACGTCCGGGAGTACCACCGGGCGCTCGAAAAAGCCGGAGTCCCGATCGACGGCCGCGTCGCGCCGATGCTCCTGCCCGACTATTCCAACCCTGAGGTCCGAAAGAAGCAGCTGACGACGAGATACCACGGAACGCTGCGGTAATCCATGAACGAGGTTCAGCCATGCCGGTAAGGCAAAGAGAAAAACCGTTCGGCTTCCCCAAGCCGGAGACCCCTCACGGCGAGATCGTCATCCTCGAGGAGCGCTGCAAGGGCTGCGGCTTCTGCATCGAGTACTGCCCGCACCACGTCCTCGTCGTCTCGAAGAAGTTCAACCTCAAGGGCTACCACCCGCCGGAGATCGACAAGCCCGAGCTCTGCGTCAACTGCGGCTTCTGCCGGATGATCTGCCCCGAGTTCGCCATCTACACCTACGAGCTCAAGACGGGAGATAAGCCATGAAAGCCGATCCCAAAGGAGTCCTGACCGGATCCCACTACATCGACGGGGACCACGCCTGCTGCGAGGGCGCCCTGGCGGCCGGCTGCAGGTTCGTCGGCGGTTACCCGATCACGCCTTCGACCGAGGTCGTCGAGCGGTTCTCCCGCCGCGCCCCGCTCGTCGAAGGAGCGATGTTCATCCAGATGGAAGACGAGCTGGCGGCCTCGATCGTCATCCAGGGCGCCGTCTGGGCCGGCAAGAAGGCCATGACCGTCACCAGCGGCCCCGGTTTCTCGCTGATGATGGAGCACATCGGACTGGCGGCCATGACCGAGACGCCCTGCGTCTTCGTCGACGTCCAGCGGGGCGGGCCGTCGACGGGCCTGCCGACCCTGCCCGGCCAGGCCGACATGATGCAGGCCCGCTGGGGGTCCCACGGCGACTACGAGATCATCGCCCTCTCGCCCAACTCCCCCCAGGAGTGCTTCGACCTGATGATCGACGCCTTCAACCTGTCGGAGATCTACCGGGTGCCGGTCATGTTCATGATGGACGAGTGCGTCGGCCACATGATGGAGCGGGTCGTCATCCCGCCGGCCGACAAGATCGAGATCATCCCGAGGCGATACACCACGCTGCCCCCGGGGGAATACCTGCCCTTCAAGCCCGGCGAAAACATGGTCCCCGACATGTTCAAAGCCGGCGACGGCTACCGCTTGCACGTCACGGGGCTGACCCACGACTTCCGGGGCTATCCCGTGATGACCCCGGAGGTCCAGGAACAGCTCGTCCGGCGGCTGGTCGATAAGATCCGGCTCAACGAGCCCAAGATCCGGCGCTGCGAGGAAAGCGGGATCGAGGACGCCGATGTCGTCGTCGTCACCTACGGCATCACGTCGCGCGTGGCCGTCGAGGCCATCGAGGCGGCCCGCAAGAAGGGCGTCAAGGTCGGCATGCTCCGGCTCATCGTCGCCTGGCCCTTCCCCGAGCCGAAGATCCTCGAGCTGGCGAACCGGGGCAAGGCCCTGGTCGTGGCCGAAATGAACTACGGTCAGATGTTCTACGAAGTGGAGCGCTCGGCGCGAGGCAAGGTCCCGGTCGTCCTGGCCGGGCACGGGGGGGGCACGGTCCACGAGATCGAGGACATCGTCAATAAGATCGAGGAGGCGCACCGGTGTCGGTCCTGAACGAACTCCAAAAAGCATCCTTGAGCCCGGGCCCGGATTTCCATCCGGAAAAGCACCCGATGGACGACTTCCTGCGGATGGACCGCATGCCCCACATCTGGTGCTCGACGTGCGGCATCGGCGTCAGCGTCAACTGCTTCGCCAAGGCCCTTGAGAAATGCGAGATCCCGCTCGATCAGCTCGTCGTCGTCTCGGGCATCGGCTGCACGGGGCGGGTCGCCGGCTACGTCAAGGTCGACTCCTTCCACACGACCCACGGCCGGGCCATCCCCTTCGCCACCGGGCTGAAGCTGGCCAATCCCAAGCTCAAGGTCATCGTCTTCAGCGGCGACGGGGACATCATCGCCATCGGCGGAAACCATTTCATCAACGCCGCCCGGCGGAACATCGACATCACCGTCATCTGCGTCAACAATTTCAACTACGCCATGACGGGCGGGCAGCTGGCCTCGACGACGCCGGAAGGGTCCATCCTGTCCACGGCGCCGTTCGGCAGCTACGAGTTCCCCTTCAATCTGCCCTTCCTGGCGGAATCGGTCGGCGCGGTCTATGTCGCCCGCTGGACGTCCCTTCACGTCTACAACCAGACGAATTCCATGGTCGAGGCCATCCAGAAGCCGGGCTTCTCGTTCATCGAGATCATCGCCCCCTGCCCGACGATCTTCGAGCGCCAGCAGAAGATGGGGGACGGCCTCGATCGCCTGCGCTGGTACTGCGAGAACAGCGACATCCGGAACGGGGCCAGCACCAAGGAGGCCGATATCCGGCTTCGGGACAGGATGGTCGTCGGCAAGTTCGTCGACGTCGAGCGGCCGACATACCTCGAGGCGATGAACGCCCACTACCGGGAGCGGCTGGGCTCCAAGTACAAGGACTACGAGGGATAACATGGCCAAGACGGAGATCAAGATCGGCGGGTTCGGCGGCCAGGGCGTCATCCTGACCGGCTACATCATCGGCAAGGCCGCGTCCATCTTCGACGGCAAGAACGCGACCATGACCCAGGCCTTCGGCCCCGAAGCCCGGGGCAGCGCCTGCAGCGCCCAGGTCATCGTCGCCAGCGATGCCATCCTCTATCCCTACGTCAAGCGGCCCCAGGTCATGGTCATCATGAGCCAGGAGGCGTTCACGAAGTTCTCGCCCCAGCTCGACCCGAACGGCATGATCCTCATCGAGGAAGAGCTCGTCGATCCCCAGGGCCTGCCGCCGACGGTCAAGGTCTTTGGCATCCCGGCGACGCGGATCGCCGAGGAGCTCGGGCGCAAGATCGTCCTCAACATCGTCATGGCCGGGTTCTTCACCGCCGTGACCGGGATCGTCTCCAAGGACGCCATGCGCAAGGCCATCGAGACCTCGGTGCCGAAGGGGACGGAGGGCCTGAACCTTCTGGCATTCGAGAAAGGCTACGAGTACGGCCTGGGCAAGGCCCAGGCCCATTAGCCCGGCGCCCGGACGCCGGACCGACGGAGGAGGGATCATGCCGGATTTCGTCTATACGCCCATGTTCTCCCCGGGGCCGGACACGACCGAGTACGAGCCGATATCCCGGGACAACGTCAAGGCCGGTGAACGGGGAGGGCGCCCGGTCCTCGAGGTCGCCCCGGAGGGGCTGAGCCTCCTGGCCGAGCGCGCATTCCACGACGCGGCCTTCTTTCTGAGGACCTCCCATCTCGAACAGCTCGCGGCCATCCTGGCCGACCCCGAGAGCTCGGCCAACGACCGGGCCGTGGCCCTCGAGCTGATCAAGAACGCCGTCATCTCGGCCGACGGCGTCCTGCCGATGTGCCAGGACACCGGCACGGCCATCATCAACGCCAAGAAGGGCCAACGGGTCCTGACGGACGGGAAGGACGAGGAGGCCCTGTCGCGGGGCGTCTTCAACGCCTATGTCAATAACTTCCTGCGCTATTCCCAGAACGCCCCGCTGACGATGTACGAGGAGAAGAACACGGGCACGAACCTGCCGGCCCAGATCGACATCTCGGCCGTCGACGGCGACGAGTACGGGTTCCTGTTCATCGCCAAGGGCGGCGGCTCGGCCAACAAGACATATCTTTTCCAGGAGAGCAAGGCCGTCCTCAACCCCGCGGCCCTGCCGAAGTTCCTCGTCGGCAAGATGAAGGCCATCGGCACGGCGGCCTGTCCGCCCTATCACCTGGCGGTCGTCGTCGGCGGGACCTCGGCCGAGCTCGTCCTCAAGACCGTCAAGCTGGCCTCGGCCCGCTATCTCGACGGCTTGCCGACGACGGGCGGTCCGGGCGGACACGCTTTCCGCGACCTCGAGCTCGAGGCCGTCCTGCTCGAGGCTTCCCGCAAGCTGGGCCTCGGGGCCCAGTTCGGCGGCAAGTACTTCTGCCTCGACGTCCGGGTCATTCGTCTGCCCCGCCATGGCGCCTCCTGCCCCATCGGCATGGGCGTCAGCTGCAACGCCGACCGCAACGTCAAGGCCAAGATCACCCGCGAGGGGGTCTTCCTCGAGCGGCTCGAGAAGGACCCGGCCCGGTTCCTGCCCGTCCCGGCGGGCGGCGACCAGGACGCGGTCCGCGTCGACCTCAACCGCCCGATGGCTGAGATCCAGGCGACGCTCGCCAAGTACCCCGTCGCGACCCGCCTGTCCCTCCACGGGCCGATCATCGTCGCCCGCGACATCGCCCACGCCCGTCTCAAGGAGAAGGTCGACAAGGGCGAGGACCTGCCGGCTTATTTCAAGGACCACATCATTTATTACGCCGGACCGGCCAAGACGCCTCCCGGCTACGCCTCCGGCTCTCTCGGGCCGACGACGGCCGGCCGCATGGACGACTACGTCCCCCTCTTCCAGAGAATGGGCGGCTCGCTGGTCATGCTGGCCAAGGGCAACCGCTCCAAGGGTGTCACCGAGTCCTGCAAAGCCCACGGCGGCTTCTATTTGGGCTCGATCGGCGGCCCGGCCGCCCGGCTGGCCAAGGACTGCATCACCAGCCAGGAGATCGTGGCCTACCCCGAACTGGGCATGGAGGCCGTCTACAAGATCACGGTCAAGGATTTCCCGGCCTTCATCATCGTCGACGACAAGGGGAACGATTTCTACGAAAAGCTCCTGGCCTGACGGGGGGACATGAAAGGCTTCTGGGGCCGGCTCCTGCGGATCGATCTCGACCGGGGGACCTGGCGTACGGAGCCGCTCCCTGACGACCTCCTGGCCGGGACCCTGGGCGGCAAAGGCTTAGGTGCGGCCCTGCTCCTCGCCGAGAACCCTCCCGGCGTCGACGCCCTCTCTCCCGGGAACCGCTTCATCCTGACGACCGGCCCGGTCACCGGGACCGCGATGTGGGGCCAGTCCCGTTTCGCCGCCTTCGCCAAGGGCCCGGCCACGGGCGGGTACGCCGAGTCCTACTGCGGGGGGACACTGGCTCCGAAGATCAAGGGATGCGGCGTCGATGCCGTCATTCTGGAGGGCCGCCGGCCGGGCCTGACCTTTCTGCTCATCGATGAGCAGGGCGTCGCGTTCCACGATGCCGGGCCGTTCAAGGGCTGGACGACGGACCGGGCCGAGGAAGCCCTGCTGGGCCTTTCGCCGCCGGGGGCCGGGGCCATGACCATCGGGCCGGCCGGCGAGAACGGTGTCCGCTTCGCCTGCATCAAGTCCGACCGTTGGCGGAGCCTCGGCCGCTGTGGACTGGGGGCTGTCCTCGGGGCCAAGAACATCAAGGGGATCTCCTTCGCCGGGGCCCAACGGGCGGAGATCGCCGACCCCGAGGGAATGCGGCGGATCGTTTCCTCGATCGCCCGCAAAGGCCGGGAGAATCCCGTCTCCGCCCTCTACCGGAAGTACGGGACGCCCATGCAGGTCGCCCTGACCAACGCCCAGAACTGCTTCCCGACCCGCTACTGGAGCTCGGGGCGCTTCGCGAAATGGGAAGCGATCTCGGCGGAGTCCATGATCGAGAACTTCGACGTCACGAACCACCCTTGCCCGAACTGCTTTCTCCAGTGCACGAAATTCTGCCGCGTCCGCCGCGGCCCGCACGCCGGCCTGGAGCTCGAGGGGCCCGAGTACGAGACGATCTACGCCCTGGGCGGGCTCAACGAGGTCGACAGCCTCGAGGAGATCGCCTGGCTCAACGATCTCTGCGACAAGCTCGGCCTGGACACGATGAGCGCGGGGAACATCTCTGCGCTGGCCGCCGAAGCCCGGACCCGGGGGCGGTTCCCCTGGGACATCGGCTACAACCAGCCCGACCGGATGGCGGAGCTCTTCAGGCTCATCGCCGCGGGCCGGGATATCGGGGCGGTCCTGGGCCAGGGCATCCAGCGGGCCGCCGTCGAGCTCGGCCTCGAGGACCTGGCCGTCCACGTCAAGGGTCTCGAGCCGGCCGGCTTCGAGCCGCGGGTCCTGAAGGGCATGGGCCTCTCCTACGCGACATCGGCCCGCGGCGCCTGCCATTTGAGGGGGACATTTTACAAAGCGGAGCTCTCGGGCCTCGTGGACAAAGCGGCTGTCGCCGGAAAGGCCGCTCAGGTCATCGAGTACGAGGACCGGGCCGCCCTGTTCGATTCCTTGATCCTCTGCCGGTTCTTCCGGGACCTCATCCTGTGGGACGAGCTGGCCGCGATCATCGCCGCGTCGACCGGCCTGTCCATGACCCGCGACGAGCTCGAGAGCTTGGCCAACGGGATCACCCTCGCGACCCGCCGCTTCAATCTCCGGGAGGGTCTGACGGCGGCCGACGACACGCTGCCGCCGAAGATCCTCCGGGAGAGCACGGCCGAAGGGGCCTCCCTCCGGCCCGACGAGCTGGCCGTGATGATCGACGAATACAACGCCCTCCGGGAAAGCCGGCGCCGGCGATCCTCCTGACCGGACGCCGCGTCAGTTGTCGTCGACCGCGCTGGACGGGCGTTCGTAGTCGATGATCGTCTGGACGAGCAGCCGGCGCACGGCCGCCAGCCGGTTGCTGATGCGTTGAACAAGGCGCCTCATGAGGACGAACCCGGCCGCGGTGTCCCGGGAGAGGTACGCCATGAGCTCCGTTCCTTTGATGGCCACGATCCGGACGGCCGATGCGGCCTCGGCCGAGCTGTTGTGGTGCCCGCCCCCGACGATCGACGAGAAGCCGAAGGCCTGACCGGGCGTTCCCAGGACGGTGACCGTCACGGGTCCGGAAAGGGGCGAGACGAAGACCGTCAGGCGGACCGACCCTTCGAGGAGCACATACAGGTGGTCGGCCGCTTTTTCAGGGGAGAAGATGACCACGTCGGCGGCCAGGGATATCTCCCGGGATATCGCGCTGATGGCGCCGAGGGCCTCGTCGGACAATCCCTCGAAGAGACTGAGCTTGGCGAGCGTTTCCCTGGGGACCACGGTGACCTCCTCGGACGGTTTGTCGATGGCCCTATGATACCCGGACGGCGCGCTTTTTTCACCTGTTTTCTTTTGCCGGGGTTTTGGCTATCATGGGGAGGACAGGCGGCCTCATGGACACGACGAAGCTCCTCAAGTTCGGGCTCGGCGTCGTCGTCCTGTTCCTGCTGGGGTTCTTCCTGCGGGTCGCCAAGCCCGTTCTCGTCCCGTTCAGCATGGCTCTCCTGCTGTCCTTCGCCGTCTCCCCGGCCCTGGACTTCCTGGTCCGGCGGAAGATCGCCAAGTCGCTGGCCTTGGCCGTCGTCCTTCTCCTGACCTTCGCCGTGCTCTACCTCTTGGGGACCGTCTTCTATGCGAGCGGCAAGTCCTTCGCCGCCGAGCTCCCGTCCTACCATGACCTCGTCCAATCGTTCCTCGAGGGCATCGAGGACAGCGTCCCGGACGAGCGTCTCCGGTTCGGGCTCATGGAATGGGTCCGGGCCCTCAACATCGCCAAGGCCGGCCCTCTCGTTCTCTCGTCCCTCGGCCCGTTCCTGTCCTTCATGTCCCAGCTCATGCTCGTCTTCGTCTTCATGATCTTCATCCTGTCCGGGCGGGGCCGGTTGGAGAAAAAGATCGTCCAGGCCTTCCCGCCGGACGAGGCCGCGGCGATGACCCGGACGGTCGGCCGGATCCACTGCGAGATCACGCGATACCTGGGTGTCAAGACCCTCGTCAACATCGGGATCGGCCTTCTCACGGGGGCCGTGCTGGCCCTTTTCGGGATCCCCTTCGCCGTCCTCTTCGGGGTCCTGGCCCTCCTTCTGAATTACGTGCCGAAGCTCGGGGCCGTCGTCGCCGTCGCCCTGCCCGTGCTGATCGCCGCTTTTCTCGACGGCGCCTTCAGCCTGTCCGTCTGGATCATCCTCGGCCTCCTCGTTCTCGTCCACGCCGGCCTGAACGGCGTCCTCGAGCCCCGGCTGATGGGCAAGGATTCGAGCCTGCCGCCCCTTCTCGTCCTTTTTTCCCTGTTCTTCTGGGCCTGGCTGTGGGGCGTGCCGGGCATGATCCTGGCCGTGCCCATCCTGTCGGTCTTCAAGATCGTTCTCGCCAACGTCCCGTCCTTGAGCTTCCTCGCGGCGATGATGGACAAGTAGGCCAGGGGAGCCCGGCCGGGGGCCCCAAGGTCAGGCGAGGCCGATCGAGGCCAGGAACTGGTCGAGACGGCGCTCGATTTTGCGCGCTGTCTCCTTATAGGCGTCATACCCCAGTCCCAGCGGGTCTTCGATGTCCCAGCCGTAGAGCTTGGCTTCGGGCACGCCCCAGATGTCCCGCAGATGGTTGTGGACGGAGATATCCATGGCCACGATGTGGTCGAAGGACGTCAGGTCGTAGGCGCCGACGGGCCGGGCCACGTGGCCGGAGATATCCGTCCGATAGACGAGCTTCATGACCAGGACGGCCTCGATGGAGGCCGGTCCTCCGGCCGCGGCGATGCCGGCGCTGGCCGCTTCGCCCTTCGCCCCGAGCCGAAGGCGGGCCATCCCCTCGGCCATGGGGCTGCGGCAGATGTTGCCGTAGCATACGAACAGGATCCGGGTGGCTCTCATGGGTCGATATCCGCAGGCCCCCCGTTGTATCACAAACGGGAACCGGTTTCCAGACGGCCGGCGGACCCAGGATCACTCGCGGCCGGCGCCGGCGCTCTCGAGGGCGACGTCCTTGGCCTTCTCGAACAGGAAGGCGGCCAGGAGATGCCGCTCCGCGGCGTAGAGATATTGCCGGTTCCCGGACAATTCCAGGGCGGCGGCCTGCTCCTCGGTGGCCCGATTGAAGAGCCAGGCCTCCTTGGCCGGCGCTTGGGCCGCTTCAGCTTCCTTGCGGAGGGAAGCGACCAGCCCTTTGAGCGCTTCGAGGGCCCGGTCATCGTCATCGACCCGCAGGCTCTGGAGATAGACCCTCTCCAGGATGCCGCAAAGGATGCGGGCCCCGGAAAAATCGTTTTTCGCGAACGCGTCGGAGGCGTCCTTCTCCTTCTCGCGGGCGATCCAGGTCAGGAGATTCGGGCGGTCCCAGCGGTCCGCGTCGACGATCCTGCGCTTGGCGTCCTCCATGGCCTTGAAGGCGGTCTCGGCCCTGTCCCGCTCGCTGACCTGGGCCAGGAGCTTTCGCATTTCCGACTCGCCCCGGCTGAAACTGCGCTGGGAGGCCTCGCTGTCGCCGGCCAGGCCGAGTTTTTGACCCTCCCGGATCCGCCGCTCGATGCTGTCCAGGAA
This sequence comes from uncultured Eubacteriales bacterium, assembly GCA_964423315.1. Classification (GTDB taxonomy): domain Bacteria; phylum Acidobacteriota; class Aminicenantia; order Aminicenantales; family Saccharicenantaceae; genus RBG-16-66-30. The sequence goes on from CAYREO010000002.1 coordinate 47,519, forward strand.
ACCCGAGAACGCGGCGGCCTCGGCCGGGTGATTCTCCCTGATCGTGGCCAGAGCCTTCTCGAGCTCTCGGGCGTCCTCGTCACCGAACTGGCGGAAACGGTCCTTGAGGAAGGGGGCAAGATAGGACATGATCGTCGAGGATCCTAAGGTTTTCGGCAGGGACAATTCGGGCTTGTCGAGGTCCCGCGGGGCGGGCGGCGCACCCGCTGCCGGTCGTGTCACCGGTCTCGCCCGGCCCTGGAACACAAAGGGCTTGTCCCCGGCTTCGCCGTCCTTCGGGGAGGGCTTCTGCAGGACGGCGACGAGCCCGGCGACGGCCAGGACGGTGACGATGAGCCCGGGGACGAGGACCTTCCTGAGGCTGAACTTGACGGTGATCTCGCGGCCCGTGATGGGCTTGCGGGCCGGCGCGACGCGCTGGGTCGTGGGCAGCCCCCTCTCGACGCGGCCGAGGTCCTCCAGGAGGTCGGCGGCGCTCTGATAACGGCGGTCCCTCGATTTCTCGAGGCACCGGAGGATGACCCCGCTCATGGCCGGCGAGAGCTGGGCGTTCATGGTCCGGGGATCGGACGGCGGCTCGTTGCGGTGCTTGAGGACGATGCTCAACGGCGTCTCGCCCTCGAAGGGCAGACGGCCCGTGACCATCTCGAACAGGATGACGCCGAGGGCGTAGATGTCGGCCCGGTGGTCGACGTCCTTGGCTTCGGCCTGCTCCGGGGCCATGTATTCCGGGGTCCCGATGATGACCCCCGTGCCCGTCGCTCCGCGGGTGTGAAGGGATCGGGCGATGCCGAAATCCATGATCTTGGCGTTGCCTTCGCGGTCGATCATGATGTTCTGCGGCTTGAGGTCGCGGTGGACGACCCCCAGGCGGTGGGCCTCGGACAGCCCCTCGCAGATCTGGCGGGCCAGGGCGAGGGCCTTGGCCTCGTTGAGGTGCCCGGAGCGGCGGATGAAGCTCTTGAGGTCCTCGCCCGGAACGTACTCCATGGAGATGTAGATCGAGAGCCACTCCTCGTCGAGGTCATACATCCGGCAGACATGCCGGTGGGCGACCTGGCGGGCCAGCTTGATCTCGTTCCGGAAGCGGTCGATGACCTCGACGTCGGAGGCGATCTCCGGCTTGAGAAGCTTGATGGCCACGAACTCCCGGATCTTGCTGTCGTAGGCCTTGTAGACCGTGCCCATGCCGCCCTTGCCGATCTCCTCGATGATCTCGAACCGCCGGGCGAAAGTCGTCCCCCGCTCGAGCCCCCGAATGGGGGTCTGGAGGGTCTTGGTCCCGGTCGAGTCGGTCTCCCCGGAGGCCGGGAGCTCGCGCCCGCAGCGCCCGCAATAGCGGGTATTCTCAGGGTTCTCGTGGCGGCATCGGGGGCATGTCATGGATCCACCGGAGCTATGGACCAAGGATAGCAATTCGAGATCGAAATATCAAACTCATTGAGAAATACGCGGCCGGAGGCGAATTGGTTTCCCGGCCGGCCTTGCGGGCTTCTTCCTCCCGGTTCCGAAGAGGAGGAACGAATGTCGCCGATAGATATCCCCTTTAGCCCCCCAGACCCCCGGGAACCAGTCCCGACGGTTCCCCCGTCGGCGGCCGACGGGTCCCCCTCCGCTATGGGGGTCTTCAGGGGGATATCAATCGACGATGCTTCGTTCCATTTCCCGGGTCCGGGAGGAAGAAGCCTGATCGCGGCGGGGGGCCCCCGCGCTGCTGCGTCACCGCCCTTCGCCCCTAAAAGGCTTTTCGCCCGATCTGTTCAAGGGTCGAGGCGGCGCTCCCTTGCTCTCTGGACCGGAAGAAAGAGCCTATTCGGCAGGCGGCCGCGGCGCCCGGGCCAAGGCCGCGGGGTCGTCTCCCGGCTTGAGTGGCCGGAGGTGGAACGTGTAAGAATACGTTGCGGCCGGGATGGTGTATTGCGGATGGACGCGGGCTCCCCAGGAATCGTCGCCGCCGACGCCCATCTGAGCGTGGTCGAGGGTCAGGCAGGTGAAGTCGCGCCGGATGATCTCGTGGGGGTGTTTGGCTCCCCGGGCCTCCAGGGTCAGGTCCTCGGGCCAGTGGGGGAGGGCCGAGAATTCGAAAAGAGGGTCGCCGGCGATGAGCAGGCCGTACCCTTGGCCGTCGCGGACGGCGGCCCAACGGGTCTCCGTGCGGTTGCCGTACTCCTGGGGGGACACATAGGGCAGGACCTCGGACGCGACCGATGTCTCGTAGAGGCCGACGAAGGACGCCGTCTTGCGGTCCCGATAATTCTCCCAGGGGCCGCGGCCGAGCCAGCGGACGGCGTCGAAGCCCTCGGGCATGGCCATCCTCACCCCGACCCGGGGCATCTCGGGCAGCTTGGCCTCCGAGCGGGGCACGAACTCGTGGGCCATCGTCGTCCAGCCGTCGCCGAAGATGGTGAATCGGACGGTGTGGCTCGCCGGCACGTCGGGCAGGAAATACTCGACCTCGACGACGGCCCGTCCCGCTCCGTCTTCCCGGGCTTCGATCGACCTCAGCTCGCGGCGCAGGCTGGCCCTCCTCCAGACGCCCAGGCGGCGCGGCATCTGGTTGCCGAAGTCGTTGTCCGTGGGCGCCCGCCAGAAGTTCGGCTCGGGCCCGGACTCGATGAGCTCCCGGCCGTGGGTGACGAACGAATCGAGCAGGCCCGTCATCCGGTCGAAGCGGGCCGCGAGATCGCGGCCCTCGATGCGGATGAAGCGAGGCCCGGGATCGACGCGGAGAGCGGGCAGCGGCTCTTTCCGGATCGAGGGACGGTCCGCCGCCTTCAGGGGGAACTGCTCCACGGCGACCGTATGGCCTTTGGGGACGCCGGGGCCGGCCTCGCGGGTCCGCAGCGAGACATTCAAAAAAGCTTCCTGGCCGGGCTCGAGGCGAGGTCGGGGAGGCGGCAGCCGGACGATGCGGTGCCCATGGGGCGGGACCCGCGGCTGTTCGATCTTTCCGGAGGTTCGGACCTTGCCGTCCACGGCCACCTCCCAGTGGAGATCGAAGACGTCCAGAGGGGTGAAATCGTAGCGGTTTCGGACGTCGATCTTTCCGGCGCCGGCATCGACGGCCGCGAACTTGACGGACTGATAGACCTTCTTCACCTCCCACAGGGCCGGATGCGGCGTCCGGTCGGGGGCGACCAGTCCGTTGCAGCAGAAGTTCGCGTCGCTCGGGACGTCGGCCGGGCCGAAATCGCCGCCGAAGGCCCAGAAGGCGCGGCCGTCGGCGCTCTCGGCGGCCAGCCCCTGGTCGACCCAATCCCAGATGAACCCGCCCTGCAGCTGGTCGCGGCTTTCGATGAGGTCCCAGTAATCCTGGAGGTTGCCCGTGGAGTTGCCCATGGAGTGAGCGTACTCGCACAGGATGAGCGGCCGGTCATGTCTTTCCGACGAGTACTTGTCGAGGTGCTCGATGGACGCGTACATCGGACAATAGATGTCGGTGTGGGGGCGCAGCCCCGCCCGCTCGTACTGGACGGGGCGGGACGGGTCGCGGCCCTTGATCCAGCGGGCGGCCTCCTCGAAGTTGATCCCGTCGCCGGCCTCGTTGCCCAAGGACCAGATGATGACCGATGGATGGTTCTTGTCCCGCTCGACCATGCGCACGATGCGGTCGAGGTGGGCCGGGCCCCATTCGGGGTCCTTGGCCAAGCTCCGGGCCCCGTAGCCCATGCCGTGGGATTCGACATTGGCCTCGTCGACCAGATAGAGGCCGTATTCATCGCACAGTTCGACCCACCGGGGGTCGTTGGGGTAATGGGAGGTCCGGACGGCGTTGATGTTCGTCCGCTTCATGAGCTCGATGTCGCGGCGCATGGAGGCCTCCGAGATGACGTGCCCCGTCACGGGATCGTGCTCGTGACGGTTGACGCCCTTGAGCAGAACAGGCACGCCGTTGACGAGCAGCCGGCCGTCCTTGATCTCCGAGGTCCGGAAGCCGATCCTCGCCGCGGCCGCTTCGAGCGTCCGGCCTTCCCCATCCCGCAATTCGAGGACGAGTCGGTACAGGAACGGCGTCTCCGCGCTCCATCTCTTGGGTTCGGCGACGGTGTCCTCGAAGCGGACGGACGCCGTTCCGTCGACGGCGGGGCCGGCTGTCCCGGCCCTTGAAAGGACCTTTCTCCCCGCCCCGTCGAGAAGGGAGAGAGCCACGGAGTAGGGACCCGGGGGGCCTCCCCGGCCGTGGTCCCGGAGCTCGACCTCGACGGCCAGCGCGCCGTGCCGGGACTTCCCATCGAGCCCGGCGCGGACGAAAAAGTCGCGGATGTGGACGGGAGGCGCCGCGGTGAGATAGACGTCCCGCTCGATGCCGCTCATCCGCCAGAAGTCCTGGCATTCGAGGTAGGATCCGTCCGACCAACGATAGACCTCGGCGGCCAGGACGTTCTCTCCCGGCCTCAAAAAACGGGTGATGTTCCATTCGGCGGGCGTCTTGGCGTCCTGGCTGTAGCCGACCTTCTCACCGTTGATCCAGACAAAGAAGGCGGATTTGACCGCGCCGAAGACGAGGAAGACCTCGAGGCCCTCCCACTCCGGGGGCACCGTGAAGCTCCGCCGGTAGGAACCGACGGGATTGTGATCATGGGGGACGAAGGGCGGCTGGGGGTTGCGGGCGAACTCGTAGGCGCTGTTGACGTAGATGGGCACGTCATAGCCTTGGAGGTCCCAGTTGGCGGGGACCGGGATGTCGTCCCAGCCGCCGACGTCGGCCTCCGGTTTCCAGAAATCCAGGGGCCGGTCCGCGGGCCGCGGCGACCAACGGAACTTCCAGGTCCCGTTCAGGGACAGGTACCGGGGCGACTCCGTTCGGGCCAGGCGGGCGGCCGCCGCGGCGTCCGGGAACGGCACGAATGTGGCGCGAGGGGCCTCCTTGCCGATCCCGAACACCCGGGGATTCTCCCAATCCTCCGGACCGTCGGCGGCCGGCAGGACGGCGAATACCAGGAGAGCAAGCAAGATCATTCTGGCGAACGACGCTCTCATCGGACCTCTCCCTTCGCCGGCTCAGCCGTCCGGCCACAGGATGCGCGGATAGGCGCCTCGCGCGATGAGCTCGAGGATCGCCGCCTGGAACGCGGGCCGGTCCTCGGGATATGTGACGCCGAACCATCGCTCCTGCGTCGGCAGGATCCTGACCCGGGCCCGGCCCTCTCTGACGAGCTCCCCGACGACCTCCGGGATCAAGAACTCGGCCTTCGGGTCCGAGGCCGCGCGGGACTCGAGGAACCGCGGGAAGCGGGACTCGAGCTCGCCGAAGAGACTGACATCGAACCCCCAGCAGTTCATGGACGTCCAGCTGCCCTCGTCCAGAAGCGCCCAGTCGACGCCGTTCTCGGTGTGCTTGACGCCCTCCGGGAATCTTTGGACCTTGAACAGCTCCCGGATGCCGACGAGGTAGCCGTCGTCCGTGGCCGTACAGACGCCCCGGGCGACGTGGCCGTGCTCGGAAAGCGTGTTGGCCAGCCGGTAACCGATCATCGCGTACTCAGGGATGCCGGCCGCGGCGCTCATGCTCGGCAGGTGCCCGGCCATGGCCGCGAACGCCGTCCGCCCATAGAAATCGTCGGCGTTGATGGCCATGAACGGGGTCCGGACGGCCTCGCGGCAGGCCAGGAGGGCCTGGGCCGTTCCCCAGGGCTTGGTTCTTTCCGCGGGGACCCGGAATCCCGCCGGGAGCTGGTCGAGCGATTGGAAGACGTAGGCCGTATCCGCTCGACGCTCGATCCGCCGGCCGATCCTGTCCCTGAAGGCGGCCTCGAAGTCCTTCCGGATGATGAACACGATGCGGTCGAAGCCGGCCCGCAGGGCGTCATAGACCGAATAGTCCATGACGGCTTCGCCGCCGGGGCCGACCGGGTCGATCTGTTTGAGGCCGCCGTACCGGCTGCCGATGCCGGCGGCCATGACGACCAATGTCAGGGATGGCACGAGATCTTCCTCCCTTCGGGCATTCCGCCCGGGCCATCATCTTAAACCAGGGGCCGGGAGAGGTCAACGCCTGAGGCCGCTTTACTTGTCCGCCCCTATCCTATATTATTGAAAGGAATCACGACGGAAGGTGCGACCATGATCCGCTCGACGACCGTCATTTGCGTCCGGCGCCAGGGGCGCGTGGCCATGGCCGGCGACGGCCAGGTGTCGATGGGGCAGACCGTCCTGAAGCGGACGGCCCGCAAGATCCGGCGGCTTTCCCAGGGCCGGGTCCTGGCCGGGTTCGCCGGGGCGACCTCGGACGCTTTCGCCCTGTTCACGCGGTTCGAGGGCAAGCTCGAGGAGTACCGGGGCAACCTGTCGCGGGCGGCCATCGAGCTGGCCAAGGACTGGCGTCTCGATAAATCCCTGCGCCAGCTGGACGCCCTGCTCATCGTCGCCGACGCCGAGAGCTCCTTTCTCATCTCGGGCACGGGCGACGTCGTCGAGCCCGACGACGGCATTCTCGCCGTCGGCTCGGGAGGGCCCTACGCCCTGGCCGCGGCCCGGGCCCTCATGGCCCATACGGACCTGCCGGCCCGGACGATCGCCGAGGAGGCCCTCCGGACGAGCGCCGGCATCTGCGTTTATACCAACCTCGAGATCACCGTCGAGGAGCTCTGAATGCCCATCTCCCTCCCCGAAACCATGGAGGCCCCTCCCGCCGAGGTCCCGGCCGCCGAGCTGACGCCCCAGGAGATCGTCGCCGAGCTCGACAAGTACATCATCGGCCAGCGGGCGGCCAAGAAAGCCGTGGCCATCGCCCTCCGGAACCGGTTCCGCCGCCGCAGGCTGCCCCCCGATCTGGCCGACGAGATCGCCCCCAAGAACATCCTGATGATCGGTCCCACCGGTGTCGGCAAGACCGAGATCTCCCGGCGCTTGGCCCGGTTGACGTCCTCTCCCTTCCTCAAGATCGAGGCCAGCAAGTTCACCGAGGTCGGCTACGTCGGCCGGGACGTCGAGTCCATGATCCGCGACCTCGTCCGCATCTCGGTGGACCTCGTCAAGCAGGAGAAAGTCGCCGAGATCGAGGAGAAGGCCCGAGCGGCGGTCACGGAGAGGATCCTGGACATCCTCCTGCCCCCCCCGAGGAAGCGGGAGGAACCGGACGCCGCGGAGGAGAACGAGCGGTTCCGCGACACGCGGGAGAAGCTCCGACGGCAGCTTCTCGCAGGCGCCCTCGACGAGCGGATGATCGAGGTCGAGGTCAAGGAGAGGACGACGCCGCCTCTCGAGGTCATCTCCAATTCGGGCGTCGAGGAGATCGGCTTCCAGATCCAGGAGCTCCTGCCCGGCTTCCTGGGGGGCCGCTCCAAGCGCCGCCGGGTCAAGGTCAAGGAGGCCCGCGAGCTCCTGCTCGAGGAGGAGGAGAAGCGCCTCGTCGATATGGATCAGGTTTCCCGGATGGCCATCGAGCGTGTCGAGCAGTCGGGCATCATCTTCCTCGACGAGGTCGACAAGATCGCCGGGCGGGAATCCGGGCGCGGCCCGGACGTCAGCCGCGAGGGCGTCCAGCGCGATCTCCTGCCGATCATCGAGGGCACGACCGTCAACACGCGGTTCGGCCTCGTCCGGACCGACCATATCCTGTTCATCGGCGCCGGCGCCTTCCACGTCGCCAAGCCCGCCGACCTCATCCCCGAGCTCCAGGGCCGTTTCCCGATCCGGGTCGAGCTGACGTCGCTCGACAAGAACGACTTCGTCCGCATCCTGACCGAGCCCGAGAACGCCCTGACCCGGCAGGTCGAGGCCCTCATGGGCACGGAGGACGTCCGGATCGAGTTCACGGCCGACGCCGTCGACGAGATCGCCGAGGTCGCCGAGAAGGTCAACGCGGAGGCCGAGAACATCGGGGCCCGCCGCCTCCACACGGTCTTGGAAAAGGTCATCGAGGACATCTCCTTCGAGGCCCCGACGCTCGCCGGGCGATCCATCCGGATCGACCGGGAGTATGTCCGGGACCACCTGAAGGACGTCCTCCAGAGCCAGGACCTGCGGCGCTTCATCCTCTGATGACGAGAACGGCCGGAACGCTCATCCTCGGACTGGCGATCCTCGCCGCCCCCGGCTGCGGGCGGAAAGGGCCGCTCATGTTGCCGCCGAGCGGGGACCCGATGCCCGTCGAGAAGGTCTCGGCGGTCCTCGAGCAGGGGGCCATCGTCCTCGCCTGGACGAACCCCGACAAGACCGTCTCCGGGAAGCCCCTCGGACCTATTGGATCGGTCGAGATCTGGGTCTTCGAAAAGGACGTGCCGGCCGCGGGGACCGTCCCGGCGCCGGAAGAGGTCACCCGAAGGGGACGGCTCCTCCTCAAGACCGTCCCCGATGACGGCGCGGCGGTGATGAGCCGGTCCCTGCCCGTTCCCGAAGGGGCGAAAAGCCTGGCTTTCACGGTCCGGGTCCGCGGTCGCCGGGGCCGGGCCTCCGGGTTCTCGCCTCTCGTCGTCGTGGACATCGCCCGGACGCCCGCGGGGGGCGTCGCTCCGGAGAGGGAGGGACCTTGAAGATCTACCGGGTCCGGTATCGGAAGAGGATCCTCATGGGGGTCCTCAAAGAAGAGTTCCTCTTCCCCGTCAAAGGCTCGATTTTCGGCGACTTTCGGATCGAGCCGAGCCCCGTGCCGATCGGCGAGGTCACGGTCCTTGCGCCCGTCGTGCCCTCGAAGATCATCGGCATCGGGGCCAACTATCGCGGCCACGCCCGCGAGATGGGCCGCCCCCTGCCCGCGGAGCCGTTGATCTTCATGAAGCCCTCGACGGCGGTCATCGGTCCGCTCGGGGCCATCGTCCACCCCGGGATGTCGGAGAGGGTCGATTACGAAGGGGAGCTGGCCGTCGTCATCAGGAAGAGGACCCGCATGCTCCGGGACGAGGATCCCGTCTCCGACCGGATCCTCGGGTACGCCTGTTTCAACGACGTCACGGCCCGGGACCTGCAGAAAAAGGACGTCCAGTTCACGCGGGCCAAGTCCTTCGACACTTTCGCCGCCCTCGGGCCCTGCATCGCCACCGACGTCGATCCCGGCGGTCTGCGGATCAAGACCTTCCTCAACGGCAAGCTCGTCCAGTCGGGACACACGGGCGATCTCATCTTTTCCGTCCCGTTCCTCGTCCGCTTCCTGTCCCGGATCATGACCCTGAACCCCGGCGACGTCATCGCCACGGGAACGCCCGAGGGCGTCGGCCCCATGGCCCCGGGGGACCGCGTCGACGTCCAGATCGAAGGTATCGGGACGCTGTCCAACACGGTCACGCGTCCATCGCCATAAGGAGGAACCATGAAGCTATTCCTGGACACGGCCAACCTGGAAGAGATCCGCGAGGTCGCCGGCTGGGGGGTCCTCGATGGGGTGACGACGAACCCCTCCTTGTGCTCGAAGGAGAGCATCCGGTTCGAGGACAACATCCGCGAGATCTGCGCCCTCGTCAAGGGGCCGGTCAGCGCCGAGTGCGTCTCGCTGAGGGCCGAGGAGATCGTGCCGGAGGCCCGGGCCCTGGCCAAGATCGCCCCCAATGTCGCGGTCAAGATCCCGATCGGCGTCGAAGGCCTCAAGGCGACCAAGGCCCTGGCCGCGGAGAAGATCGCCGTCAACATGACCCTCGTCTTCTCTTCGAGCCAGGCCCTGCTCGCGGCCAAGGCCGGGGCCCGGTTCGTCAGCCCGTTCATCGGCCGGCTCGACGACTGCTCGGAGGACGGCATGGCCCTCATCGAGGAGATCGTCCGGATCTTCGAGAACTACCGCTTCGAGACCGAGATCATCGTCGCCAGCGTCCGCCACCCTCGCCATGTCGTGGAGGCCGCCCTGCTCGGCGCGGACATCGCGACCGTGCCCTATGGGGTCCTCGAAAAGCTCGTCCGCCACCCGCTCACCGACGTCGGCGTCGAGCGCTTCCTCAGCGACTGGAAAAAGGTCAGGAAATGAGGATCCAAGCGGTCTTCCGGATCCGCGAGCTCGTCCGGCGGCTCGTCAAGAAGATCCGGAGGATCGCCGTGTCCCTGCTCGTCGTCGGCGTCCTGGCCGGGAGCCTCGTCGTCGGGCGGTCCGTGCTCGCGGGGGAGATCCGCAAGGAGATCCGCAAGACGTTCGCGTACGCCGAAATGCGGGTCCATTCCCTGCCTCCCGCCCTCGTCCTGGAGGGCGTCCGGACCCTGGCCGACCCGTCCCTTTTCCGGGCCCGGTCGGTCCGGGTGGAGATCCCCCTCCTGTCCCTGCTCCGCAACCGCAAGGCCGTTTCCATCACGTTCGAATCTCCCGAGATCCGCATGGGACCGGAGTCCCTGCGGCCGAGACCGGGACGGACCAGGGCCGCCCTGTCTCTCCCGTTCACGATCGACAGGGGCGTCATCCGGGACGGATCGGTCACCTTCGAGACCGGCGGGACGAGCTTCGCGGCCCGCGGCCTGCAGGCCCGGTTCACCCAGAGGGGGGAGCAGTTCAGCCTTCGGGCGGAGGCGGAGCAGGCGGAATTGTCATCACCCGCCGACGGACTCGCCATGACCGCGGGACTTGAGGTCCTCCTCACGGGGCGCGGCGACGATGTCACGGTCCAGGACCTGAAGGTCGAAGGGCCCGCCATCCGTTTCGCAGGCCAGGGGCGGGTCCGGAACTTCGGCGATCCCGAGATCGATCTCGAAACCCGCTTCGAGGTCGGGACCGCCGAGCTGGCCGCGCTCCTGGACCTTCCGTTCGACTGGCAAGGGAGAGCGGGAGGGGAGGGGACGTTCCGTCGGAGATCCGGGGAGATCTCTCTCGAGACGACCGTCGCGGCCGACGACCTCGTCCTGTGCGACGTCCCCATGGGCCGGATCCGGGGCGGGATCCGGATGGAGCCGGGCCGGGACGCGGAGATCGACCTGGTCATCCAGAAGTCCGGGCTGCCGGCCGAGACCCTGACCCTGGCCGTTGGAGGAGGGCGGGTCGAGGGCCGCGCGGGCCGGATCTTCGTCGACCCGGTCTTCAACGAGATCCAGGTGCCCTGGCCGGTCCGGTCCCCCGCGTGGGGGACGTTCGTCCTCCGCGATAAGAAGCTCGATGTGGCCGCGGAATTCCGGGACCCGTCCCTCGACCGCGTCGGGGACCGGTTCTCCTTCCTGGGAAAGGTCGACGTCTCCGTCGATTTCCGGACCAAGGAGATCGTCATCTCGACCGCCGACCTGCGATCCTCGTTCGCCCGGCTCGAGGCCCGATCGACGATCGACCTCGACGGCGACATCGACACCAGGATCCGCGGCTCGGTCCTCGACGTCAAGCAGGCCCGGGAGTTCGTCTCCCTGATCCTCGACCAGACCTTCGATTTCGACGAGATCCGCGGAGCGGGGTATGCGGACGTCCGCCTGCGCGGCCGCTCGGCGGACCCGGTCGTCGAGATGCGGGGGGCCTTCTCTCCCGGCGGATTCGGTCTGCTCGACGCGGCCTTCGTCGAAGCCGACACGCGGATCGATGAGCGAGGCTTCGCCGGGACCTTCAGGATCGATGATCCCGAGGCGCGGGGCGAGGTCCGGGTGACGGCCCGGCCGGAGGTGACCGAGGTCGAGATCAAGGACGGCGAGGGGGAGCTGAGCCGGATCTTCCCGGCCCTCGACATTCCCGTCGCCCTCCGGGGGCGGGCCGCCGGCGACTTCCTGATGGTCCGCTCGGCGGAGGACGAGCGATATTCGGGGACCTTCACGAGCCACGAGCTCAGCGGCTACGGCCATATCGCCGGCGATGTTTCGGGCCGCCTCGAGTTCCAGGATGGGACCTTGTCGTTCCCGCAGATCGCCATGGACCTCTACGGGGGCCGGTTCGAGGGACGGTTCCTCATCGGCATCGACAGCGGCGAGTTCGATTTCGCCCTGAGTGGGACGGGGGTCGACCTCTCCCGCCTGAGTTCCGACGCGGCCGGGTCCCTGTCCCTCAGGCTCGACGGCCGGGGCGTCTTCGGCTCGGACACGCTGGGCGGCACGTTCGAGGTCAAGGGCCTTCTCTTTTCGCCCCTCGAGAGGTCGGACGCTGTCGGCGAGATCGAACTCGGCACCGAGGATGGGCTGGTCATCCTGGGCCTCGGAGGCCGGTTGTCCCCCGGAGAGAACCCTTTCGAGGCCCGGATCGCCATTCCCCTGTCCGGAGAGCCGTTCGCCGGGACCGTCAAGGGCGCTCTCGGCAACCTCGATCTTCTCCTTCCCTGGGCCGGGGCCAACGGCCGGGTGGACTATACGGCCGATATCGTCGGGACGGACGGTCCGGCCCGGGTCACGGTGGCCACGAATTTCCAGGGACCCGTGCTTCCCCTGCCCGGATTTCCCTATGCCCTGAACGAATTCTCCGGGTCCGCCAATTATGCGGAAGGCAAGTTGACCGTGACCACGTTCTCCGGCCGGCTGGGCGGCGGGGCCGTTCGAGGATCGGGCGAGTTGGGCACGGGCCCGGACGGCATCGAGACGATCGACATGAGGGCCGAGGCCGCGGGCATGAACCTGTCCCCGGCCGAGAGGGTCCGGGCCCTCGTCGACGGGACTCTCCGCATGCTTAAAGACAGGCAGCGCTTCGTTCTCGAGGGGGACCTGCTGATCAGGCGGATGAACTGGCGGCGGGAGATCGACGAAGGCCTGGCCCTTTTCTCGACGGCCGGGTCGGACGAGGACACGGGTCCGTCGTTCTTCGACGGCATGTCCCTCAACCTCCGCCTCCGGGGCGAAGAGAACATCCTCCTGGAGAATTCGCTGGGCCGATTCCCGGCCCGTTTCAACCTGTCCGTGACGGGGAGCATCGAAAGCCCCGTCCTTCTCGGGGACATCGACATCCGCAGCGGCGATCTCTACTTCCAGGACAGGACCTTCCGGGTCCTCAACGGCCGCTTGAGCTTCACCGATCCGCTCAACGCCGAACCCTACCTGGATTTCCGGGGAGAGACCTATGTCAAGGATTACCGGGTGACCTTGACCATGAACGGCCCCATCAGCCGGCTGAGGCCCGAATTCCTGTCCTCTCCGCCTCTGCCCCCCGATGAGATCATGTCCCTCCTGGCCCTGGGCGAAGCCTTCCGGAGGACCTACTATACCTATTCCATGGACAGGAGCACGGCCATGAGCACGGCCTCCCTCCTGACCTACCAGATCGCCGATCAGGCCAAGAGACGAACGAGCGGACTGTTCGCCCTGGACCGCTTCCGGATCGATCCGTATTTCCCCGAAAGCGCCCCGGGGTCCATCGCCGCCCGTCTGACGGTCGGGAAAAAGCTCGCCGGCAACCTCTTGCTCATCTATTCCACGGTGTTGGCGAATTCCTCCGTCCAGGCCGAGAAGGAGGAAGTCCCGATCTTCCGCATGGAGTGGGATATCAGCCGGAGGTTCTCGCTGGTCGGCGGGCGGGACGACCGGGGGAAACTGAGCTTCGATGTCAAATACCGGAGAAGGTTCTAAGGGACAACGACGACGCCGGGAGGGCGGTCCGGGGCGCCTGCCCGTCCTGATCGCCCTTCTTCTCGGGCTCGGACCGTTTGTCGCCCCGGCCCAGGAAGCCGGACCGTCGGTCGTCGAGCGGGTCGCCGTCGAGGTCGACGGCCGGCCGGGCGAGGCCGCCCTCCTGGATCTCATTTCCGTCAAGCCCGGCGATCCGTTCTCGACGCTGGCCGTGGACCAGGCCGTCAAGACGATCTTTCGGACCGGGCTCTTCTCCGACGTCCGGGTCCTGAGGTCGGGCGACGACGGTGTCGTGCTGACCTTCGTCCTGGTCAGGAACTTGTTCGTCGATGACGTGAAGTTCCGCGGCGCCCGGGTCCCGTCCGGCCGGCTGATGGACGGCCTGACGGCTCTCCGGCCGGGGAGCGTGTACTCCGAGGACCGCGTCCCGATCGCGACCGAGGATGTCCGCAAGGTCCTTCGGAGCGAGGGCCTTTTCGATGCCGCCGTCGCGGTCGAGGTCCGGCCGGATCCGCGGTCCTCTTCGGCTCGCCTCGTTTTCCGGGTCGATTCGTGGAAGACCGTCCGCGTCCGGTCGGTCGCCTTCGAAGGGGATGTCATCGGCAGCCGAGAGACCTTGCTGCGACGGCTCGGCTGCCGTCCGGGCGACGCCTATGTCCCCTCCAAGCTCGAGCGCGGGCTCCAAGCCCTCGCCGGCCATTACGCCTCGGAGGGATTCCGGCGGGCGGACATCCGGTTGGCCGAGGAAGCGTTCGGGGGGAACGGAAGCGGGGTGGACCTGCGCATCGACATCGAGGCCAATGAAAGGATCCGCGTCGATATCCGGGGGGCCCGGATCCCCGCGCGGCTCATCGAGCCGATCTGGGACGAGCGGATCTTCGAACAGTGGGGCCTCGACGAGGGCGAAGCCCGGATCCTCAATCATCTCCGGAGGCGGGGCTACCTTCTGGCGGATGTCGACAGCCGGATCGAGAGGACCGACGAAGAGCTCCTCGTCATCCATGAAATCACCCGAGGGGAGAAGATCCGGATCGATAAGGTTGAGTTCACCGGGATCACGGCCTTTCCTTCCGACGACCTGAAGGTCTTGCTGGCGGTCCGACAGGGCGTGCCCATGTTCGAGTTCCTCGGCTATGACCGACTGTTCTCCCTCCCGAGGGATATCGAGGCCCTGTACAAGGAGAACGGCTTCGCCGAGGCCCAGGTCCGGCTCGATTTCACCCGGAACGGCGCCGGGTTCAAGGCGGTCTTCGCGGTCAAAGAGGGCCCTCGGCGACGCGTGAGCGCCATCCGCCTCGAAGGCGTCCGGTCCTTGGCCCCGGACGTGCTCCTCGCCCAGCTCGCCAACAGGGAGGGCGGTCCCTATTTCCCCCCGAACGTCCAGCGGGATGTCGGCCAGATCGAGAACGCCTATCTCAACCGGGGCATCCGGGGGACAGAGGTCCTTCCCCGGGTCGAATTGGACGAGGACAACCGGGTCTCTCTTGTGTACGAGGTCACCGAGGGCGAGCCTTTCGTCATCTCGAACATCCTCGTCATTGGCAATCGGGAAACGAGGCCCCGGGTCATCGACCGGGAGATCCAGGTCCGCAAAGGGGAGGTCGCCGACCAATCGCGGATCCTGGAGTCGCGGCGAAGGCTGGAACGGCTGGGCATCTTTTCCGAGGTCCGGGTCGAGCAGGTCCCGACCGGGCCCGGGACGGAGGTCCTCATCGTCAACCTACGGGAAGGGGAGAAGAACTATGCGGGCGTCGGCCTGGGCTTCGAGTCCCGCAACCGGCTAAGCGGATCGCTCGCTTCCTGGCCTGACGAGTTCCGCCCCCGGGGGACGGCCGAATACATCCGGGGCAACGTTCTCGGCCTCGGGGCCCAGGCCGGGCTCGTGGGCCAGCTCAGCACCATCGAGAGACGGGCCGTGGCCTCCTGGAGCCAGCCTTACCTGTTCGGCCTGTCCATGCCGACGACTCTCTTGGCCTGGGCCGAGAGGGAGGACCGGGTCAGCTTCAAGTTCGACCGCCGCGGCGTCAGCCTCAACACCTTCAAGCCGTTCGGCGCGGGGCGGCTCCTGCTGGCCTCTTTGAGCTTGACCCGGACGGCGATCTTCGATGTCAGCATCGAGGACCCGCCCGAGGACATCGACCGGCGGTACCTGCCCTATTCCGCGGCCATGGCCTCGGTCAGCATGAGCTGGGACAGGAGGGACGATACGTTGAATCCCGTCCGGGGCCATTATTTCAGCCTGGTCGGCGAGTGGGGCTTTCCGGTCTTCGGGATGGAGTCGGATTATCAGAAGATCTATCTCAAATCCCAGGTGTTCCGACCCTTGTCCTCGAGTTTGAACCTGGGGTTGACGGCCCGCTTGGGCCTCGGCCGCAGCCTGAGGAACCTCCCCGAGCGCTTCTTCGCGGGCGGCAGCAACACCTTCCGCGGCGAGGAGTTCGACATGCTCGGCCCGCTCGACCCGACGGCGCTGAAACCGCTGGGCGGGGAGGGCGTCTTTCTCGTCAACACGGAGCTCGTCTTCCCGCTCGTCCGGTCGTGGCGGGAGCTGAGGTTCGCGGCCTTCTTCGACCTCGGGAACGTCTACGGCCGGATCAAGGACTTCCGGCCGCTCGAGCTCCGGGGCGCCGCCGGTGCGGGCATCCGCTACCGGACGCCCCTCGGTCCCGTTCGCTTCGAGGTCGCCTGGAAGCTCTGGGGGCTCGACGCCACGGACCGCAAGGGCCGGCCCCTGTTCTTCCTGACCATCGGCAACATCTTTTAAAGGATCGGCCATGAGGATCGTCCGTTTCGCCTGTCTGTGTCTCCTGGGGGCCGTCGCCCTCCGCGGGCAGACCGTCAGCTGTCTGGTCGCCGTCGTCAACGGACATCTCATCACCCTTGTCGATGTCGAGATCGTGGCCGAGTTCGGCCTGGCCGGCCGGCCCGCCGACGGCGGGGCGAAGGACCCGCGATCCGCGGCCCTCGAAACGCTCATCGACCGCAAGGTCGTCCTGGACATGACCCGGGAATCGCGGGCCGTGGACGGAGCAGCTGCCGCGGACGCCCTCGGCGAGGTTCGCGGGCGTTTGGGGGAGGATGAGTTCCGGCGGCGGCTGCGGAAGTTCGGTCTCGAAGAAAAGGACCTTCGGCCTTACATCGAGGAGGGCCTTCGCTTCGAAATGGCCCTGGCCCTGAGGTTCAGCCGCAGCCTGCCCGTCCCGCGCACGGACATCGAGACGTACTACCGGGAGGTCTATGCTCCGGGAGAGATCCGCCGGGGCCGGGATCCCCAGTCCCTGGACAGGGCGACCGAGCTCATTGAAGCCCGGCTGCGGGAAAAGGCCTTGGAGGATCAGACGAAAGCCTGGATCAACGACCTTCGGCGCCGGGCCGAGATCCGGATCAACAAGGATTGCTTGAAATAGGGGAGAGGAGCCGGGACCATGGAACGCATCGCCTATCTTTTCCCTGGGCAGGGATCCCAAGCCGTCGGCATGGGCAAGGACCTTTTCGACAGGTCCCCGGAAGTCCGGGACCTGTTCGCGCGGGCCGACCGGGTCCTCGGGTACGGCCTCTCGCGCCTGTGCTTCGAGGGCCCCGAGGAGGAGCTCCGCCTGACGAGGAACACCCAGCCGGCCCTGCTCGTCGTGAGCACGGCGGCCGGCCTCCTTCTCGGGCGCGATCCGGTCGTCGCCGCGGGGCACAGCCTCGGTGAATACTCGGCCCTCGTCGCGGCCGAGGCCCTGAGCTTCGAGGACGCCGTCCTGCTCGTCCACAAGAGAGGATGCTATATGCAGGACGCCGTCCCCGTCGGGACCGGGGCCATGGCGGCCGTGTTGGGAGTCCCCGGCGCCGAGATCGAACGCCGCCTGGCCGGCCTCGAGGGCGGCGTCGTCGAGATCGCCAATTGGAACAGCGAGGACCAGACCGTCATCGCCGGCGAAAAGGGGGCGGTCGAGGCGGCCCTGGCCGTCCTCAAGCCGCCCCGCTCCGTCATGCTGCCGGTCAGCGCGCCCTTCCACACCCGGCTGATGAAGCCGGCCGAGGACAGGCTGGCCGCGGACCTCGACGCCGTGACCTTCGCCGACCCGCGGTTCCCCATCGTTTGCAACGTCGACGCCCGGCCCGTTCGGACAGCGGCGGAGGCCAGGGAGGCCCTCAAGCGGCAGGTCAGCCGGGCCGTCCTCTGGACCAAATCCATGGACGTCCTCAAAGGCCTCGACCTCGACGCCTGCGTCGAGGTCGGGCCAGGCAAGGTCCTCACCGGCCTTCTTAAGCGGGCGATCCGGGGCTGGCCAAAGGCGCCCGTCCTGTTGAATGTGGAGAACGGCGAGAGCCTGGAACGAACGAGAGCGGCCCTGTCAGGGCTTCTGTGAGAGGACCCGGGGCCCGAAGCGGACGAAGTATTCGACGGCCGAGAGAACGGCCAGGATCACGACGACCCAGAGCCCGACCCGGGCGATGATATAGAACTTCCCGAGGTAGATGGGCCCCAGGACCAGGGCCCCGATGATCCACGACTCGCTGCCCATCTTGGCTTTGCCGAGGATCGAGGCCGGGATGTTGACCCCCTTCGACGAGGCCATGGCCCGGAACCCCGATACGGCGATCTCCCGGCCGATGATGAGCACGGCGGCCCAGGCCGGGACCCGCCCGAGCTCGACGAGACAGATGAGGGCCGAGGCGATGAGCAGCTTGTCGGCCGTCGGGTCGAGGAGCTGGCCGAGGACCGTGACCAGCTTCTTTTTCCTTGCCAGCCAGCCGTCGAGCCAGTCCGTGAGCGAGGCCAGGGTGAAGATGATGACGGCCACCAGGTCGTGGCCCCGGAAATCGGTGACCATGACGGCCACCAGGGCGGGGATGGCCAGGATGCGGACGAGGCTCAGGGTGTTGGGAACATTCACACAAGGGAGATTACATCACGCCTCGATGAGTGTCAACCGGGAGTCCGGTTGCAAAAAGAGGGGGCCGTGGGTATAGTGAGAGGGTTCTCCGATGGCCAAAGACGACTCCCTGACCCCGATGATGGAACAGTACTTCCGGATCAAGGATCTCCATCGCGATGCCCTGCTCTTTTTCCGGCTCGGGGATTTCTACGAGATGTTCTACGAGGACGCCAAGGCCGCGGCGCCCCTTCTCGGCATCGCCTTGACCTCCCGTCAGCGGGTCCCGATGTGCGGCGTCCCTCACCATGCCATGGCGACGTATGTGCCGAAGCTCCTGAGGGCCGGCCTCAAGGTCGCTATCTGCGAGCAGGTCGAGGACCCCAAGGCGGCCAAAGGGGTCGTCAAGCGCGAAGTCGTCAGGGTCCTCACGCCCGGCACGGCCGTCGAGGTCGAGCCCGGGGACGCCGTCGAGGGCCTGACGACGGCCTCGCTGGCCCTTGAAGCCGACGGCTGGGGGCTGGCCCTGCTCGACCTCGTCGCCGGCGAGGTCCGCACCCTCCAGGGGCCGTGGCCGGAATCCAAAACCCTGGCCGATGAGCTCTTCCGGTCGGCCCCTCGGGAGATCGTCTTCGCCGAGGGCGGCGGGGAGGCCCTGGACCGGGTCCTGTCCTCGAACGGGCTCGACTCCGCCGCCCGCAGCCCCGTCGAGGGCTGGCTGTTCGACTTCGCTCAGGCCAGCCGGGCCCTCCTCGAGCATTTCGGGGCCAGGTCCTTAGCCGGCTTCGGACTGGAAGACAAGCCTCTGGCCGTTTCGGCGACCGGCGCTCTCCTCCATTACGTCAAGAAGGTCCGGCAGGATTCGCTGTCCCTCGTTCACCGCATCTCCTACCTTCATGCCGGGAGTCATCTCGTTCTCGACGCCGCCACGGTCCGCAACCTCGAGCTCGTCCGTAACCTGCGTGACGGGAAGGTCAAGGGCTCGCTCCTCGACGTCATCGACTTCACGGTCGGGGCGCCGGGCGGCCGGCTGCTCCGGTCCTGGCTCCTGCGGCCCCTGTTCGATAAGGCGGCCATCGAGGACCGTCTGGAGGCCGTCGAGGAGGCTCTCCGGGCGACCATCGGCCGCCGCGAGATGAGGGACATCCTGAAGGACGTCCACGACCTGGAGCGGCTCGTCGGCAAGGTGTCTCTCGGCGTCGCCCACCCGAGGGACCTGGTGGCCCTCAAGGCTTCCCTCATGGTCCTTCCTCGGATCCGAGAGGAGCTTCGGGCCTTCACCTCGAGGCTCCTCTCCGGGCTCTACGACCGCTGGGACGATGGGGCCGACATCGCCGCCCTCCTCGAGGGGGCGCTCCTCGACGAGCCCGCCTTTCTCTTGACGGAGGGCGGCATCATCAAGGACGGCTGGAACGCCGAGCTCGACGAGCTGCGCGCCGTCAGCCGGTCGGGCAAGACGCTGATCGCCCAGATCGAGAAGCGTGAGCGCGAACGGACGGGCATCGGTTCGCTCAAGGTCCGGTACAACAAGGTCTTCGGCTACTATATCGAGGTCACCCGGCCCAATCTGCCGCAGGTCCCCGCCGATTACGTTCGGAAGCAGACGCTCGTCAACTCCGAGCGCTTCCTGACGCCCGAGCTCAAGGACTACGAGGAGAAGGTCCTGCACGCCGAAGAGCGCATCGGCCAGATTGAGCACCGCTTGTTCCTCGAGGTCCGGGAGGCCGTGGCCCGCGAGACCCGCCGCCTGCAGGGGATCGCGGCCGCTGTCGCGACGCTTGACGTTGTCCTGGCCATGGCCGAATGCGCGGCCCGCAGGAGCTATGTCCGGCCGGCGATCGACGAGGGGGACGGCCTCAGGATCGAGGAGGGCCGCCACCCCGTGATCGAGACCAGCCAGGCCGAGCCGTTCATCCCCAACGATCTGGAGATGGACGGCGGAGAGAACCAGATCCTGATCATCACCGGCCCGAACATGGGCGGCAAGTCGACCTTCCTGCGGCAGGCCGCGCTCATCACGATCCTGGCCCAAGCGGGCTCCTTCGTCCCGGCCAAGTCGGCCTCGATCGGTCTTGTCGATCGCATTTTCACCCGCATCGGGGCCACGGATTTCCTGAGCGCCGGCCAATCCACGTTCATGGTCGAGATGCTGGAGACGGCCGCGATCCTTCACAGCGCCACCTCCCGGAGCCTCATCCTGCTCGACGAGGTCGGCCGCGGGACGAGCACCTTCGACGGCCTGAGCATCGCCTGGGCCGTCGCCGAGTACCTCCACGAGCGTGAGGGCCTGCGGCCCAAGACGCTCTTCGCCACCCATTACCACGAGCTCACGGAGCTGGCCCTGACCCTCGGGCGGATCAAGAACTATCACGTGTCGGTCAAAGAATGGCGGGACGAGGTCATTTTCCTCCGCAAGATCCTGCCCGGCCCTTCGGACCGCAGCTACGGGATCCATGTCGCCAAGCTGGCGGGCATCCCCCTCGACGTCATCGACCGGGCCCGGGAGATCCTTCTCAATCTCGAACGGCGGGAGTTCGATGACACGGGACTTCCCCGTCTGGCCCATCGGGGACGGAAAAGGGCCGACCCGGACCAGCTGCTGCTTTTCGCCGAGGATCGGGAGGCGGCCCTGCTCCGCGAATTGAGGGACGAGATCGGCTCGCTCGACCTGACGTCCTTGACCCCCCTCGAAGCGCTGAACGTCCTGGCCGGGCTCCAGACCCGGCTCAAGACCGGCGGCTCATCTCAATAGCTTTCCGATTCGTCCTCGACGGAGAAGCCCTCGGCCGTCTCCTCTTCGTCCTCCTCGTCCTCGTCGAGATCGCGGTCCTCGGGCTCCTCGTACGGCGTCTCGCCGACCTCTTCCTTGCGCTCCTCGAGAGCCGCTTCGAACTCGTCGCGGTCCTCGTAGCGGCGCAGGTAGTTGGCGGCCAGGTCGCTGTAGCAGAGCTCGAGAAAGTCGTCCTCGATGACGCAGAACACGGACATGCAATGACCCGTCTGGAGGTTGCCGACCGACTCGATGATGTCGGCCGACTTCGATCTCTTGATGGCGTCGAGCGTCATCCAGCTGGTGATCTCCATCTCTTCCATGATGCGCCTCATCCCAATAAATATCCTTTTTTCTTGAATTGTCAAGCGGGAAAAACGCCGCGGCGCGGGAGCCATCCGGAGCCTTGACAGTCTTTCCCTCCGGGTCTTAAATAGAGGGGAGAATCCGTGCGAGGAGGCGTTCGCCATGCGGTGGGACCATTTCACGGTCATGTCCCAGGAGGCCGTCCAGAAAGCCCAAGCCAAGGCCTCGGAGCTGGGCCACCAGGAGATCCGGCCCGAGCACATCCTGTGGAGCTTCCTGACCCAGGACGAGAACATCGTCAACGCGGTCCTGGTCAAGATCGGGGCCCCGGCGGCCCGCATCCGGGCCGCGCTCGAGGCCGCTTTGGAGAGGATGCCCAAGGTCAGTGGCGGCGCCGAGACCTCCCTTTCCCCGGCGCTCCGCCAAGTCCTGGAGAGGGCCGGGAAAGTCGCCGACGAGCTCAAGGACGAGTACATCTCGACGGAACACATCTTCCTGGCCGTCCTCCGGGACAAGGGCGGGGACGCGGCCGGGATCCTTCGCGACCATGGCGTCACCGAGGAGGCCGTGCTCAAGGCCCTGGCCGCCGTCCGCGGCTCCCAGCGGGTCACGGACCCCCAGCCTGAGGGCAAGTACCAGGTCCTTGAGAAGTACGCCCGCGACCTGACGGCCCTGGCCCGCCAGGGAAAGCTCGATCCGGTCATCGGGAGGGAGGACGAGATCCGGCGGGTCATCCAGGTCCTGTCGCGGCGGACCAAGAACAACCCCGTCCTCATCGGCGAGGCCGGCGTCGGCAAGACGGCCGTCGTCGAGGGCTTGGCCCAGCGCATCGCGAACGGCGATGTCCCCCAGTCGCTCAAGAACAAGCGGCTCCTGGCCCTCGACATCGGCTCGCTCGTCGCCGGGACCAAGTTCCGCGGCGAGTTCGAGGACCGGCTCAAGGCCGTCCTCAAGGAGATCGGCGAGGCCGGCGGCGAGATCGTCCTGTTCATCGACGAGCTGCACACGATCATGGGGGCCGGGGCGGCCGAGGGCGCGGTCGACGCCTCCAATATGCTCAAGCCGGCCCTGGCCCGCGGCGAGCTGCGCTGCGTCGGGGCGACGACGCTCAACGAGTACAAGAAGCACATCGAGAAGGACGCCGCCCTCGAGCGCCGCTTCCAGCAGGTCTACGTCGACGAGCCGACGGTCGAGGAGACGATCTCCATCCTTCGCGGGCTCAAGGAGAAGTACGAGGTCCACCACGGCGTCCGGATCAAGGACTCGGCGCTGGTCGCCGCGGCGACCCTTTCGTCGCGCTACATCACGAGCCGCTTCCTGCCGGACAAGGCCATCGACCTCATCGACGAGGCCGCTTCGCGCATCCGTATCCAGATCGACAGCCTGCCCGAGGAGATCGACGAGCTCGAGCGCCGGACCCTTCAGCTGGAGATCGAGCGCCAGGCCCTGAGGAAGGAAAAGGATCCCGCCTCGAAGGATCGGCTGTCCAAGATCGAGGAGGAGCTGGCCAACCTCAAGGAGAAGGCCGGCTCCCTGCGCGGTCGCTGGCAGAAGGAGAAGGAGACCATCGAGGCCGCCGGCAGGCTCAAGGAGCGGCAGGACGCCCTGAAGGTCGAGGAGCAGAACGCCGAGCGGCGCGGGGACCTCGAGAAAGCGGCCGAGATCCGCTACGGGAAGCTCGTCGAGCTCCAGAAGGAAATGGACAAGGCCGCCGCCGAGCTGGCCGCTCTCCAGTCGCGGGGCCGGATGCTCAAGGAGGAGGTCGACGAGGAGGATGTGGCCCAGGTCGTCTCCAAGTGGACGGGCATCCCCGTCTCGAAGATGCTCGAGGGCGAGGTCGACCGGCTCATCCGGATGGAGGAGATCCTGGGGCGGCGGGTCATCGGTCAGGAAGCGGCCATCCGGGCCGTGGCGGCCACGGTCCGGCGTTCGCGGGCCGGCATCCAGGACGCCGCGCGGCCGATCGGCTCGTTCATCTTCCTGGGCCCGACGGGCGTCGGCAAGACCGAGCTGGCCCGGGCCCTGGCCGAATTCCTGTTCGACGACGAGCGGGCCATGGTCCGCCTGGACATGTCCGAATACATGGAGAAGCACACGGTCAGCCGGCTCATCGGCGCGCCGCCGGGCTATGTCGGCTACGAGGAGGGCGGTCAGCTGACCGAGGCCGTCAAGCGAAGGCCCTATTCGCTGGTCCTGCTCGACGAGATCGAGAAGGCCCACGGCGACGTCTTCAACGTCCTCCTTCAGATCCTCGAGGACGGGCGGCTGACGGACGGCAAGGGGCGGACGGTCGACTTCAAGAACACGGTGGTCATCATGACCTCGAACCTCGGCAGCCAGGCCATCAAAGAGCTGTCGTCGGACTACGGGGCCATGGAGAAGGAGGTCCGGGCCGTCCTCGAGTCCCACTTCCGGCCGGAGTTCCTCAACCGCATCGACGAGGTCATCATCTTCCGCCCGTTGGGCCAGGAGGCCCTCCTCGAGATCGTCGGGCTGCAGCTCGCGCTGCTCGCCAAGAGGCTGGCCGACCGCAAGATCGGCCTCGAGGTCACGAAGGAGGCCAAGCAGCTCCTGGCCGAGCGGGGCTTCGACCCGGTCTACGGCGCCCGGCCGCTCAAGCGGGTCATCCAGCGCGACGTCCAGAATCCCCTGGCCATGAAGATCCTGGCCGGCGAGTTCAGCGAGGGGGATACGGTCGGGATCGCCGTCGACAAGAAAGGGGAGCTCGTCTTCAAGAAGTCGTAAGGCGGCGGGGAAAGAAAAAATGGCTAGGGACGGAATCGAACCGCCGACGCAAGGATTTTCAGTCCTTCGCTCTACCGACTGAGCTACCTAGCCATCGGCCGCCCGGCCCGAACCGGACGGCCCATCCAGTATAATAATCCGCCCTTTCAAAGTCAATTAAACCCCGGGGACACTCACCCTCAGGATATGTCCCTCAACAGCTGGGATTTTCTCCCGATTCCGGGGATCCTGCATCGAGACATGCCGATCGATATCCCTCTGAAGACCCCCAATGTTTTAGGTCAAAGAAGTCACCGACTCTTTTCAGATATTTCCCAGAAGTGCGGCTCCGAGTCGCCCCGCCGCGCTTCTGATGGTCACTCCCCGGAGTCCGCTCCCTGCCGGGGGGCGTCGGCCTTCAGCCGATGGGGGAACCGTCGGGACTGGTTCCCGGGGGTCTGGGGGGCTTCAGGGGGATATCGAGCGGCGTTTTCCTCAACTGAGGATCCCCGGGGACGGGAGAAGAGCAGGGAAAATGGGGATATGTCCGATCGGCAAACGTCCGCGGGGTCAAATTGAAAAGGCCGGTTCGATATGCTATTCTTGGGCGCGGGAGGACACCCCCGCATGGACGAACACGAACTCAAAGAGCTGCTCCTCAGGGAGAACCCCGAGTTCCGCAAGGCCTTCGACGACCACCAGGGCTGCGAGAAGGCGATAGAGGCCCTCCGAGCCAAAGGCCACCTGACCGAGGCTGAGGCCGATGCGGAGCGCGAGCTCAAAAAGAGGAAGCTGGCCCTCAAGGACCGCATGTACCATATCATGCTGGAGCGTGTCCGCCAGAATTGAGGCCCGTATGCCCGCCGCCGATCCCCGAAAACCCCGCGTGGCCCTCATCGGGCCCGACTCGCTCAGAGGCCGGGAGATCCTGAGCGTCCTCAAAGCCAAGAAGTTCCCCTTGGCCTCGATCGAGTTCTTCGATCCCGAGGTCCAGGAGGAATACAGCAAGCTCGGCCAGTTCGGCGACGAGCCCAAGGTCGTCCACGCCCTGAGCCCCTCGGCTCTCGAAGGCCTGGACCTCGTCTTCCTGGCCGGGGACGAGGCCACCAACCGGACCTACGGCCGCCTGGCCGCGGAGAAGGATTATCGGGCCATCGACCTCGCTGAGACCTTCAACGGCGATCCCGGCGTTCCGCTCGTTGTGGCCGGGGTCAACGACGGCCTCCTCAGGACCGGGCGGCCGTCGCTGGTCGCCAATCCGAACCCGGCGACGATCATGCTGGCGCATCTTCTGAAGGCCCTGCGGGAGGGCTTCGGCCTGGGCCGGGCCGTGGCCTTCGTCCTCGAGCCCGTCTCGGCCTATGCCGAAGAGGGCATCCAAGAGCTGGCCGACCAGAGCTTCGCCCTCTTGGGAAGCTCCGCCGTGCGCAAAAAGGTCTTCCCCGACCAGGTCGCCTTCAATCTCTTGACCCGGACGGCCAAGCTGGAAGCCAACGGTTTCTCGCCTCTCGAGAACCGGGTCCTGGGTGAGATCCAGCGGGTCTTGGGTCCGGCCGACATCCCGTTGTCCCTGACCATCGTCCTGGCCCCCGTCTTCCACACCTTCTCGATCATGACCCATGTCGTCCTCGAGCGCGAAGCGAGGTCCGCCGACCTCGGAGCGTGTTTCCGGAAAAACGACATCTTCCGGCTCTCGTCGGCCGGCGGCCGCGACGTCGTCTCGCCGGTGACCGTGGCCGGCAAGGACCGGATCTTCATGGGGCGGGTCAAGGGGGACGCCCGCGATCCCCGGGCGTTCTGGATCTGGATGGTCGCCGACAACCTGACTCTGGGTTCGGCCCTCAATGCCCACAATGTCGCTCGGGCCCTCGTCGGTGCCGCCTGAGGCGGGGGGAGATAAGAGGCAGCGGGGGCCCGTGGTCCCGGGCCCGAAGGAGTGAGCATATGGTCCTAGGCATGACGGGATTCGCCGAGCGGAGCTTCGCCTCACCGCTCCTGCGGGTCAAGATCGGCATCAAGACCCTCAACCATCGGTCCTTCGACTGGAGCTCGAAGGGCTCCGCCCTGGGCGAGGCGGAAAGCCGCCTCCGCAATCTCTGCCGCCGGAAGATCCGCCGGGGGCGGGTCGAGGTCCACGTGGAGCTCGCCTCCCTCAGCCCCCGCAGCTGGGAGCTTGAGATCAACGAGGGGCTGCTCGAGAGGATCGCCGGCTCTCTCGACCGGGTCTCCCGGAAGACGGGCCGGCGCTTCGACCTGTCCCTCGAAGGCCTTCTCCGCGTCCCCCAGCTCATCGAGGTCCGCCGCAAGGGCCTCAGCCGGGAGGAGATCCGCTTCCTCGAGCGCTGCTTCGCCCGGACCTTGGAGGATGTCCTGAGGATGAGACGCCGGGAAGGGCTCCAGACCAGCCGTCAGATCCAGGCCCACCTCGGCCGGATCCGGCGGTCCGTGGCCCGCATCGAGGCCCGGTTCAAGAGACAGCCCGTGCTGCTCCGGGCCCGGCTCGAGCGCCGGCTCCGCGACCTCGACGCCGGCGCCTCGGTCCCCGAGGACAGACTGGCCGGAGAGGCCTCGCTCCTGGCCCAACGCTACGATCTTGCGGAGGAGATCGGCCGGCTCAAGGCCCACCTCGATTCTCTCCAAGGGCTGCTCCGGCCAAGCCGGCCGGGGCCGGCCGGCAAGGCGCTGGATTTCCTGACCCAGGAGCTCAGCCGGGAGGCCAACACCCTGGGCTCCAAATCCCAGGATATCCGGATCACCAAGGAGACCCTGACCATCAAGAACGAGCTGGAGAGCATCCGCCAGCACGTCCAGAACATCGAATAGGGAAAGGCGGGTAGCAACATGGTCTTCGTCATCAGCGGGCCTTCAGGCTGCGGAAAATCGACCCTCATCCGCGAGGTCCGGAGGGCGGACAGGGGTCTCGGGTTCTCGATCTCCCACACGACCCGGCCGCCGCGCCCGTCGGAAAAGGACGGCGTCCATTATCACTTCGTCACTCAGGCGGCCTTCGAGCGGATGGCTCGGGCCGGCAGGTTCGTCGAATGGGCCCGGGTCCACGGGCACCTCTATGGGACCTCGCGTGCCGAGCTCGCCCGCCGCCGTGAACGGGACATCATCCTCGACATCGACGTTCAGGGCGCCCGGCAGGTCCGCCGGAAGCTCCCCGGGGCGTGCTTCGTCTTCGTCATGCCGCCGGCCGCCCGCGAGCTCCGTCGCCGGCTCGAGGCCAGGGGCGAGGACTCCCCGGAGGCCTTGAAACGCCGGCTCCGGGACGCGGGCACCGAAGTCCGGGACTACGCCAAATTCGACCATGTCGTCGTCAACGATGACCTCGAGACCGCGGTCGGGGAGCTCCGGACGGTCATCGCGGCCGCCCGGCTGCGTCCAGCGGCCAGGTCGGCGGTCCTCCGTCCGATCCTTAGAAGCTTCGCGTCGGGGACGCCTTCCCGGGCCCGGCGGGAGAAAGGACGGCGATGACCAAGATCGCCTTGGGCGTCACGTCCTCGATCGGCATCTACAAAGCCTGCGAGGTGCTCCGAGGGTTCCAGAGGCATGGCCTCCGGGTCCAGGTCGTCATGACCCCGAACGCCGCGCGGCTCGTCTCGCCGCTTCTCTTCGGCAGCCTGTCGGGCCTCACGGCCATCGTCGACCTCTTCGAGGAGCCCGTGGCCCGGAGCATCGGCCACGTATCGCTGGCCAAGGAGATCTCGCTCCTCTGCGTCGCCCCGGCCACGGCCAACGTCATCGGCAAGTTCGCCGGCGGGGTCGCCGACGATTTCCTATCGACCCTGTTCCTGGCCGCCCGCTGTCCCGTTCTCGTCGCCCCGGCCATGAACGAGGCCATGTACCTCCATTCCCAGACCCAGGCCAACCTGGCCCGGCTGCGGGCCATGGGCGTCGAGCTCGTCGAGCCCGAGAAAGGCTACCTGGCCTGCAAGGACGAGGGCTGGGGGCGGTTGGCCGAGCCGGCGGCCATCGTCGCCGAGGGCCTGCGGCTCATCAGGCGGACCACGAGCCTGAAGGGCAAAAGGATCCTGGTCACGGCCGGCCCGACCCGGGAGCACATGGACCCGGTCCGCTTCCTCTCCAATCCCTCGTCCGGGATGATGGGCTACGAGCTGGCCCGCGAAGCCCTCTCCCGCGGGGCCGGGGTCGTCCTCGTTTCCGGGCCGACCTCTCTCATCCCGCCGCCCGGGGCCCGAACGGAATCCGTCACGTCGGCGGCCGAGATGGAAAAGGCCTGCCTGGAGGCCTTCCCGCGGGCCGACATCATGGTCATGGCCGCGGCCGTCTCCGATTTCCGCTTCAAGGACGTCAGGTCCCGCAAGACCGGGAAAGGCGATGTCCCGGCGAAGCTCGAGATCGAGCGGACGCCCGACATCCTGGCCCTCCTCGGCGGGAAGAAGAAAAAAGGACAGCTCGTGGTCGGCTTTGCGGCCGAGACCCACGACCTCGTCGCCAACGCCCGGAGAAAGATGGCCGCCAAGAATGCCGACCTCATGATCGCCAACGAGGTCGGGGCGGGGAAGGGGTTCGGGGCCGGGGACAACGAGTTCTGGATCGTTGCGCCGAAGGGGCCGATCCGCTCGACGGGCAAGGTCGGCAAGAGGGAAGCCAGCCGCGTCATCTTCGACCGCATCGAGGAGGCCCTTGAAAAGAAGCGCCGCTGACGTCTGGGAGGACCTGAAGAACCAGGCCGACTTCCTGGCCGAGGCCGGGGCCGGACTCGTCCGGCGGCCGCCCGGGCAGGCCCGCGACGGCGCGGTGTCCAAGGACCTGGAGCCTGGATCGAAGCCCCGCGCTGCCCGGGCCGGACAACCGGCCGCGGTCGCCCCGGTCCCGCCGGGGCCGCTCCTCGACCGGGCCCCTCAGACCGCCGCCGAGCGACAGGCCCTGGAGGACATCGAAAGACAAGTCCTGGCCTGCAAGCTGTGCCCGCTCCACAGGTTCCGGACACGGGCCGTCCCCGGCGAAGGGGACAAGGCCGCCGAGCTGATGTTCATCGGCGAGGGCCCCGGGCGCGACGAGGACCTTCAGGGCCGGCCCTTCGTCGGCCGGGCCGGCCAGCTCCTGCGGAAGATCATCGCGGCCATGACCTACCGCGAGGACGAGGTCTACATCACGAACATCGTCAAGTGCCGCCCGCCGGACAACCGCGTCCCTCACCGCGAGGAGGCCGAGGCCTGCCTGCCGTATCTCCTCCGGCAGATCGAGCTCATCCGGCCGCGGGCCATCGTCCTGCTGGGCAAGACCCCGACGGACTATTTCATCCCGAGCCGCCAGGGAATGACCGCCCGGCGCGGACGCTTCGGCGATTACCGCGGCATCCCGGTCATGCCCACGTTCCATCCCTCCTATCTCATCCGCAACGAGGGCAACCGGGAGCTCAAGCGCATGGTCTGGGAGGACATGCAGCAGGTCATGGCCCTGCTGGGCAGGAAATGACGCTCTACGCCCGGGTCGTCTTCCCCCTCCCGCTCGATCAGTCCTTTCTCTACGCCGTCCCCGAGGGTCGCCGAGCCGCCGCGAAGCCCGGGGCCCGGGTCATCGCGCCGCTCGGCTCCCGGCGGATGGGCGGATTCATCGTCTCCCTGACGTCCGATCCGCCGCCGGCCGGCATGGACATCAAGGAGATCGTCGAGATCCTCAGCGAGAGGCCTTTCCGCGACGAGCGCTTCCTGGCCTTCACCCGAGCCCTCAGCGGGGAGTTCCGCGCGCCGTGGGGGGAGATCCTCCAGGCTTCGCTGCCGCCCTCGCTGGCCTCCCGGACCCGGACCACGATCCGGCTGACGGACCTCGGGCGCGAAAAGCTCGAGGATGGGCGCCTGGGGCCGAGAATGAAGGCCGTCGCCGGTGCGCTCGCGTCCAGTCCCAAGGGACGAAGTCCGCGCTTTCTCCAACGCCAGACGGGTGGCCGGGAGATATCGGCCATCGTCGCGCGGATGAAGGCCAAAGGGCTCATCGAGGTCCGGGAAGAGCCCGTGCGTCCCCCCCGGCCGGACGGGTTCGAAGCCCCGGCGAACGGCTCGCAGCTCGGCCTGGAGTTCCCGGAGGCCGTGATGGGAGCGGGCCCGCTCTCGGCCGTCGAAAAGCGCCTGGCCGCGGGCCGCTTCGGCAGCTTCCTCATTTTCGGCCCCGACACGTCCCGACGTGCCGCCTACCGGACGCTCATCGAGTGGGCGACGAAGGGCCCGGGCAAGGCCGTGTGCCTCGTTCCCGAGATCGCCCCGGCCCGCGAATTCGTCGCCGGCCTCGGGAAAGAGATCGGATCCAAAGCGGTCGTCTTTCACGGAGGGATGACCGAACGGCAGAAAGAGCGGGCCTGGAGAAGCCTCCGGGCCGGAAGAACCGCCTTGATCGTCGGGACGCGCTCGGCCCTTCTCGTCGAGGCCGCTCCGCTCCGGTTGATCATCGTCGACGACGAGCACGAGGAGTCCTATATCCAGCCCGAAAGCCCGTCTTACGACGCCCGCCGGGGCGCTTGGCTCCGGGCCCGGTCCGCGGAGGCCGTGGTCGTGTTCGGCTCGTCCCGCCCGTCCGTCGAGGCCTGGGAGGAGGCCCGGCGGCTGGGCGTGCTCGTCGAGCTCGAGGCCGAGCCGCGAAAGACCCGGCTGTCGTGGATCGAGGACCGGCGCGACGGCCCTCTCGTCTCCCCGGTGCTCGAAGAGAAGCTCAGGGCCGGCTGGAAGAGGGGGGAGCCGTCCATTCTTTTCCTCAACCGCCGGGGCTACGCCGGACCGCCCGTCTGTGCCGCGTGCGGGCGCGTGCCCCGGTGTCCTCGCTGCGACATCCCGTTCGTCTTTCACAAGGCCGGAGCGAAGCTCATCTGCCATTACTGTGGTCATTCGATGGACATCCGGAGCGCCTGTGACGGATGCGGCGGCCGATTGGCCTTCGGCCGGGCCGCCGGAACCCAGGCCTTGGAAGAGGAGCTCGGCCGCCTTTTCCCCGGCGCCCGGATCGCCCGCTTCGACGCCGATGCGGTCTCGACCGCCGGGGAACGGGAGTCGGTCATCGCCGAGTTCCGCCGCGGGAAGATCCCGTTTCTCGTCGGCACCCAGCTCCTCGTCCATCAGCCCGGCGTCCCCAAGGTCGGCCTCGTGACTATCCTCAAACCAGAAACTCTCCTGGGACTGCCGGATTACCGGGCCGGGCAGAGGACCTTCCAGGCCGTCGCCGCGATGATGGAGATGTGCCGGAACGAACCCGGAGCGGAGGCGGTCATCCAGACGGCCAAACCCGTGCACTACGCCATCCAGGCGGCGGCCGAGGGGGACCCGCCGGCGTTCCTGGAGAAAGAGCTCGCCTTCCGGGCCCTGATGAGCTACCCGCCCGCGGCGGCTCTGGTCGAGGTCTTCCTTCAGGGACGCGACGTCAGGGCGTTAGCCGCGAATTCACGCAAGCTCGCCGAGCTCCTCAAGCGGCACGGTCCGGAGCTCGAGGTCCTCGGCCCGGCGCTGGCGGCCCGTGTCCGGGGCCTCGCCCGGGTCCAGATCGTCCTCAAAGCCAAGGACCGGGGGACGATCGACGAGGCCCTTCGGGCGTCCCTGCCGGCCGTCCGCGCGAAGAAATCGGTCGTCTTCTCTTACTCCCCCTTTCGCCCTTAGGATCTTCTCCCGATAAAAAAAGGGCCCTTCCCGGAGGAAGGGCCCTGGGGAGTGCGCTCGGAGCGGGCCGCCCGCTCCGCCGTTCAGGGGTCGATGTAGTCGGCGAAATAGATGGTCAGGTAGCCCGTGGCCTGGACGTCCCGTCCGGCCAGGTCTTTCCCGAAGATCTCGATCTTGGCCCTGGTCTCGATGACCGTGGTCGTTCCCACGAGGCCGAGCAGCGGCGGGGCCAGCTTGGCCGCTTCGAGGACGACGACGAACGGGACGGCCGTGCTCTTGCCGACCTCGAGCGTGATGGTCGAGAAGTTCCCGTCGAACGGCAGGGGGACGTCGACGCCGGGGTTCCCCGGGCCGGTCGGCAGCTCGTAGGTCACGCGGTAGGTCGTCAGGACGACGTTGTTGTAGATGGACGGCGGGTTGACGGGATCCGGGGCCTGGAGCCGAGGGCGCAAAGTGGCCGTCGCCGCGTCGGCCGTGACATAGGCGCCTTGGCCGCCGATCTTCTCGACGTCCGACTGGAGGAATGCCACGGTCTCGCCGGTCGCCTTCGTCCCGGTGATGCTGTCGATGATGAGGATGGTGTTGGAGTCGGCGTCCTTGGGCAGCGGGCCGCAGGCCGCGAGAACGCCCAGCGCCGACACCATGGCCAGGACCTTGAGAGCGATGGGATGTGTTTTCATGGTCGTCGTCCTCTCCTTTACTTGACGATCCTGGGAGTGATGAAGATCAGGAGCTCCCGGCTTTGCTTGGTCCGGGCGAAGTTCTTGAACAGAGAGCCCAGGATGGGGACCTGATGGAGGAAGGGCACCCGCTCGCGGGTCACCGAATCCTCCGTCCGGTAAATGCCGCCGATGACGGTCGTCCCGCCGTCGGGGACCATGACCTGGGTCTTGGCGCTCTGGGTCGTGATGGGCGGGATGCCGTTGACGAGGTTGGCGAAGTCGGCGGCGTTGTTCTGGATCTCGATGAGCATGATGACCGTGCCCTCGGCCGTGATCTGCGGTGTCGCCCTGAGCTCCAGGGCGGCGTTGACATACCGCGTCGTGACGGTGAAGTTGGCCACGGTCTGGACCGGGATCTGCCGGCCCTGGATGATCTCGGCCTGCTGGTTGTTCTGGGTCACGACGGAGGGCCGGGAGATGATCTTCCCTTCACCGGCGGTCTCCAGCGCGGAGAGGGCGATGTCGACGCGGAAGGTGTCGAGGACGTTGGCGAACGAGAATCCGAGGGCCGTGTTGAACGCCGGCGCGGGCAGGTTGACGGCATAGCCGCCGAGCGGCCCGCCGATGCCCTTGGTGACGATGCCCTGGGGGATGAGGGCCCCGTCGACGAGGACTTTGTTGGGGAACTGGACGGAGGTCGCGTTCCCGTAGAACGGGTCGGCCAGGCCCCGGAAGCCCCACTGGATGCCGAGGTTCCTGACGAAGGTCGCCGAGGCCTCGACGACCCGGGCCTCGATGGACACCTGGGGGGTCGGGGTGTCGACGACGCCGATGAGCTTTTCGAGGAGGTCGAGCCTGTCGCGGACCTCCGAGATGAGCAGCGTGTTCGTGCGTTCGTCGACGATGATCTCGCCCCGGCTGGAGATCTTGTTCTTGAGGAGGCTGGCCACGTCGCGGGCCTTCGAGTAGGACAGCGTGTAGGTCTTGACGGTCAGGGGGCCGGCCAGCTCCCGGCTTTCCTTCATCCGCCGCTGTTCGTCCTCCTCGCGGGTCAGGACGTTGACGGGCGCGATCCGCAGGACGTTGCCCTCGATGACCTTGCCCATCTTGTTCTGCTTGAGGACGATGTCGAGGATCTGGTCCCAGGGGACGTCCCGGAGGTCGCAGGTCACCGAGCCCCGGACCTCGGGATCGAACACGATGTTCAATCCGGCCTGGTCGGCGAGGAAGAGGCAGACGTCCTTGAGGTCCGCGTCCTTGACCCTGAGGCTGAGGATGTCTCCCGAGTAGACCTCATGTTCGGCGGCGATGGTCCGGGGCCTGAACACGTCTTCCTGGGGATCGGCCGCGGCCGCCTTTTTCGCCTGGGGAGCGGGAGAGGGAGCGGGCTCGCGGACCGGCGCGGGTGTGGGCGTCGCCGCGGGCTTCGGGAGCGCGGGCGGAGGAGCGGGCGTGGGGGCGTTCTTCACCTCGGCCTTGGCGGATGTTTCCATGGGGAGGGGCGGCGGCACGGCCGGGATCGCGGCGGTCCCCGAGGCCGGGAAGAAGGACACGACCAAACCGTCGGGGGCCGATTCGAGAGCGTACGGGCCGGGTTCCTTGAGATCGAAGACCATCCGGGTGATGGCCCGCGGGTCGCCGGCCTGGAACTGGCCGACGCGGACCCTTTGGACCGAGGCCGCCGGGCCGCCGACAGGAAGGGTCCGGTTGCCCGTCGCGAGAACCGTGTCGAAGAGGTCGACGACGAGGCGAGGGGGATTGTCGAGAGCGAAAACCTGGGTGACGGCCGGGCCGGTCATCCGGGCCTTGATGGCGACCGCGTCCCCGTTGGACGAGTGGTCGAGCCGGCTCAGGGTGATCTCTCCCCCCGCCCGCAGGTCGAGCTGCGATTGGGTCTCGGCGTCGATGAGGTAGCTCCCCTGCGTCCTTTGGATGGCGTTGAGCTCGATGACCGTCCTGGTGTTCTCGGCGACGACCCTGAAGGGGACGCGCTCGGCGAGCCGGAGGAGGATGCGCAGGCCCTGCTCCCCGGATCTCTGGAGCTGGATGTCCCGGATGAGCGACGAGCCCTGGGCGGGGACCTGAGGGGCTTCGGCCGACCGGTCCATGGTCACGTCGACG
The DNA here is from genome assembly GCA_964423315.1 of uncultured Eubacteriales bacterium. Taxonomy (GTDB): domain Bacteria; phylum Acidobacteriota; class Aminicenantia; order Aminicenantales; family Saccharicenantaceae; genus RBG-16-66-30. Next base: position 81,945 of record CAYREO010000002.1, read on the forward strand.
GCCAGCGTCTGCGGTGAACCGGGCAGGTAAGCGGCTTTCTCGACGGCCAGGGGTCCGTCGGTCTCCAGGACGAGCTTGGTCGAGAGCGCGCCCGGCTGGACATGGATGCGGCTGATGGTGACGGCCGGCTCCGGGCTTCCGGCGTAGAGCAGGGTGAGGAGAAGGGCGGACAGGCAGACCAAGACGAGGGACAGGGTTTTCATTTTCATGTTAACGCTCCTCCGGGTTGATTTCCTTGGTGATATCGCGCGGCCTCAAGAGAGGCAGGCCCCGCTCGTGGGTTTTCCGGAAGACCACGGAGTTCTCCGTGATCCTCAGGATATATCCGTCGGTGAACTTGTCGCCGACGCGGCTGAAGTAGGGGAAGCTCCTGCCGGACGCCAGGATGGCCGTGAAGCCCTCCCGGCTCTTGATGACCCCGATGAGGGTCAGGTCCTCGACGTTCACCTGGGGCGTTCCGTCGGTCGCCCTCTCGCGGACGTCCCGTCCGCCGAGAAGGTCCTTGAAGGGGTCCCGTCTGCCTTCGGAGCTGTAGGTGAACGAGCTCAGGGGGCTGATGACCGGCTTGGTCTCCGGCGGCGGAGCCGTCTCGGCCTCCTGGGCCGCGAGAGGGGCCAGGCCGGCCAGGCCGGCCAGAAGGAACACAGCGGCGGCTTTTCTCATCGTTTGGTCCTCACTTGCTGTTTTTTCGCCGGTGCGGCGGCCTCGGGCGTCTCTTGGAAGAAATAGGTCTTGGCCGTCCAGTTGGCGGTGATCGTGCTCAGATCGGTCTGGCGGGTCAGGGTCTTGATCGTGAAGTTGTCGATGGTGAAGACCCGGTTGAACTTGCTCAGCTTGTCGAAGAACGTCCCGAGGTTATGGTAGTTGCCCGAGACCTGGATGGGAATGGGCCATTCCGCGTAGAAATCCTTGTTGATCTCGTTGCCCGGCGCGAAGCGGAGGACGTCGAGCCGGGAGTCGTAGGCGAGCTGCTGGATCTGTCTCAGGATGTCGGCCGTCTCCTTGCGCTGAGGGATGTTGACCTCCAGGGTCTTGAGCTTGGCCGTCATCTCGGCGATGTCGGCGATGATCCGGTTGAGCTCCTTCTCTTTCTGCTTGAGGTTCTGGACCTCCTGCTCGACCTTGATACGCTCGGCCCTCAGCTCTTTTAGCTTCGCGTTCTGCGGCTTGAAGTAGAAGAGGAAGGCCAGTCCGAAGATGAGGCCGGCGAAAAGGACGTATCCGTACCAGGGCCAGTTTTTCATCTCGAGCTCCCTTTCTTGGCGGCGGGTTTGGCCGTCGGCTGCGCCACGGCCGCGGGGACCGGTTCCGGTTTCCTCTCGAGTTGGGCCCGCAGGGCGAACTCGAGGAATTCGTCCCGCTGGGCCGTCCGCTGGGTCGAGGAGATGAGGTTGACGTTCATGATCTGAGGGCTCGCCTCCAGGCTCGCGATGTAGTCGGCGATGAGGTTGTTGGACAGGGCCTTGCCCTTGATCTGGATGCCCTTGGCGTCATAGGTCACCTCGGTCAGCCAGACCCAGTCGGGCAGGCGGCGGCTCAACTCGTCCATGAGCCGAGGCGTCAGGTCGCGCTGGGCGTTGAGGCTCTCGATGAGGTTGATCTTCCGGTCCAGGGATTCGCGGATCCTCTTCTGCTCTTCGAGGCGGGCCTCGACGGTCTGCAGGCGGGCCTTTTCCTGCTTGGCCGCGGCGAGCAGCTCGTTCTCCCGGTCAAAGGCCTTCTGCTGCAGGAAGTAGAAGGCCCCCAGCCCGACGACGAGGAGGAGGAAGACGAGGTTCCCGAGGTTCGGAGCTTTCTTCTCCGTGACCTCGGCGACGCCGGGAGTGACGACCTGCTCCCTGATGTCCTTGGTCTCCGGTTTCAGGAGGTTGATGCGGATCATGGTCACTTCTCCACCTTTCGGGTCGCCAGGCCGACGGCCACGCTGAAGAGAGGGGCCATCTCATTGAGGTAGATCGAATCGAACTTGCTGTCGTCGACCCGGATATTGCGGAAGGGGTTGAGGATCTCCGTCTTGATGCGGAACTTGTTCTCGAAGGCGCTCTGCATGTTCGTCACGTTGGCCAGTCCCCCGCTGAGGACGATCTGCTCGATCCGCCGCTCCTTCTTCTCGGAGGCCTCGTAGAAGGAGAACGTCTTCTCGATCTCGTCGAGAAGGTCGCGGACGTTCATGGCCAGGAGCGTCGCGAACTGGTCCGGGGTCGCGGCCTTGCCGGGGATCCCCTTGAGGAGCTTCTCGGCCTCCTCGAAGCTGACGCTGAGCTCCTTGCGGATGTTCTCGGTGAAGAAAAAGCCCCCGAGCGACAGGTCGCGGAAGAGCTGCGGAGTGCCCCGCTCGACGATGACGACGTTGGTGATGTTGGCGCCGATGTTGATGAGGGCGATCGTCTTCTCGGCGAAGATCTCCGGGTAGCTGATCTCGAGGACGTTCTGGAGGGCGAAGACGTCGACCTCGATGCTCTGGAGGTTCTTGCGGGCCTGATTGACGACGTTGCTGTAATTCGCGATCTTCTCTTTCTTGGCGGCTACGAGGAGGATGTCGAGGTTTTTTTCCTCCGTCGACCGGGAGGGCCTGAGGATGGCGTAGTCGACGTTGGTCTCCTCGTAGGGGTAGGGGATGTTGTGCTTGGCCTCCCAGATGATCGATTCGGCCAGCTCCTGCTTTTCCATGACGGGAAGGGAGATCTTCTTGATGATGACGGAATTCCCGGAGATGGAGATGCCGACATCCTTGTTGCTGATCTTGTTCTCGTCGAAGACCAGACGGATCGTCTCGACGACGGCGGCCGAGTCGATGATCGTCCCCTCGACGATCGCATCGTGGGGGAGGGGTTCGTATCCGATCTTCAGGAGCTCGTAGGCCTCGCCGTCCCCCTTTTTCCTGGCCCGGAGCTCGACGGCCTTGACGGAATAGGAACCGATGTCCAAGCCGACGACACCTTTTTCCCGCGAGAAACCGAACATGTTTTCCTGCCCTTTCTCCTAGGTTTTAGCCTTTCTCTGTCCCTTGACCTTATCCCGAAGCCTCCGGGCCACCAGCTCGGGGACCAGGTCGTCGACGGGACCGCCGAGCGCGACGACCTCGCGGACCAGGTTCGAGCTGAGGAAGGAGTACTTGAGGTTCGGCATGAGGAAGAACGTCTCGATGCCGGGATCGAGGTTCCGGTTCATGAGGGCCATCTGGAGCTCGTACTCGAAATCCGAGATGGCCCGCAGACCCCGGACGACGACATTCGTCCTCTGGGCCCGGGCGAAGTCGACGAGGAGGCCGTCGAACGAGCGGACCTCGATCGTCTCCCGCCCGGCGAAAATATCCTGGATCATTCGCATCCTCTCTTTAGTCGTGAAGAACGGGGCTTTTTTGGGATTTTCCAGGACGGCCACCACGATCCGGTCGAAGACCTTGAGGCCCCGCTCGATGATGTCGACATGCCCGTTGGTGATGGGGTCGAACGACCCCGGGTAGATCGCGCGGGTGCCCATCCTCTGAACTCTCAGTTAGGTCCTCATACGAATTACTTACCCAAATATCAAAAATAATGGGACTTGTCAACGGAAATTCTCAAATGGGTGAAGTCCGCGGCCGGCTCCGCCGAAAGGCTTTATCGGAGGGGCGGGTTGTGCCATAATGGAATGAAGAAAAGGGATGATTCCATGAAGGCCCTTTCTCGCCCGATCGCGCTTCTTATCCTGGCCGGAATGGCGGCCGCCGCCCGGGAACCCTTACAGGACGACCAGGCCCTGGCCGCCAAGCGGAAGGCCATGGTCGACCGACAGATCGCGGCCCGGGGGGTGAACGATCCCCGGGTCCTGCAGGCTATGAGGGAGGTCCCCCGGCACCTCTTCGTCCCCGCGGAGTACGCCGCCCTGGCCTATGAGGACCACCCCCTGCCCATCGATGAGGGCCAGACCATATCGCAGCCCTATATCGTGGCCCTGATGACCCAGCTCCTGGCCCTCAAGGACGGGGATAAGGTCCTCGAGATCGGCACGGGGTCGGGTTATCAGGCGGCCGTCCTGGCCCGGCTCACCGATCGCGTGTTCACGATCGAGATCCACGAGCCGCTGGCCGTCAAGGCTTCTGAAACCCTGGCCCGTCTGGGATATCCCCGGGTCAATGTCAGGGCTGGCGACGGCTTCTTCGGCTGGCCCGAGGAGGCCCCGTTCGACGCCATCATCGTCACCTGCGCGGTTTCCCAGGTCCCGGACCCTCTCCTGGAGCAGCTGGCCGAAGGCGGCCGGCTCGTCGCGCCACTGGGCGACACCCGGACCTATCAGACGCTGACCGTCATTACCAAAAAGGACGGCCGCCCCCGCCTCCGCCAGGTCCTCGACGTCCGCTTCGTGCCCATGACCGGCGAGGCCCTGAAAAAGCGCCGAGGGCCCTGACGCCCGCCCTCTCCAGAGAGGAGCGGTTGCTTTTCCCGATGACCTGTGGTAATTCTGTGCCTGATGATGATCCGATTCGGGACCTCCGGCTGGCGGGGTCTGATGGGCGAAGAATTCACCTTCCATAACGTCCGGGTCGTCGTCCAGGCCATCGCCAATCATCTCATCGCTGGGTCCGGCGGGCGGACGGTCTCGGTCGTCGTCGGATATGACACCCGCTTCCTGTCCGAGCGTTTCGCCGTCGAGGCCTCCCGGATCCTGTCGATGAACGGGATCCGTGTTTTCCTCACGGACCGGGACGCCCCTTCCCAGGCCTTGGCCTATCAGATCATCAAGAGGCGGTGCCAGGGCGGGATCAACTTCACCGCCTCGTTCAACCCCCCCCGTTGGAACGGCCTCAAGTTCAATGTCGGGACCGGCGCGCCGGCCCTCCCCGAGGTGACCGACGCCATCGAGCAGGAGATCAGCCGGCTGATGCCCGGCTTCGCCGCGCCGTCCTTCTACAGCCCCAAGGAAGCCGTCACCCGCATCGACGTCCAGGCGGATTATCTGACTTTCCTCCAGGACAAGATCGATTTCGACATCATGCGGGCCGCCGGCGTCAAGGTGGGCGTGGACCTCCTCTACGGGACGAGCCGCGAGTATCTCGACGAGATCCTCGAGGAGAACGAGGTCGCCGTCGAGGAAATCCACGGCTACATCGACCCCTATTTCGGCGGGGTCAGCCCCTCCTGCACCGAGGACAACCTGGCGGAGCTCAAGTCCCATGTCGTGGCCAAGGGGTGTCACCTGGGGATCGCGACGGACGCCGACGGCGACCGCTTCGGCATCGTCGACGAAAAGGGGGCCTTCGTCCACCCGAATTACATCCTGGCCATGCTCCTCGACTATCTCGTCCGGGTCAAAGGGTGGCGTGGAGGGGTGGCCCGGTCCATTTCGACGACCCACCTCCTGGACCGCATCGCCCGGCGGCACGATCTACCGCTTCTGAAGACCCAGGTCGGGTTCAAATACATGGCCGACCTCTTCCTGAAGGGCCGGATCATGTTCGGCGGGGAAGAGAGCGCCTGCATCGCCGTCAAGGATCACCTGCCCGAGAAGGACGGCATCTTCGCCGGGTTGCTCGTCGCCGAGATGATCGCGGCCACGGGTCAGGGCCTGGCCGCTCTCCGGACCGCCCTGTTCAAGGAGTACGGGAAACTTGTCGCCGGGGAACGGACGCTCCCCCTGACCCCTGAACGGGCCAAAACGCTGAGATCCCTTATCGCCGACCCTCCATCCCGGCTCGGCCGGCGCAAGGTCGTGGGGGTCGAGACCATCGACGGGATCAAGCTCGATTTCGAGGGCGACCGGTGGGTCCTGCTCCGGCTCTCCGGGACGATGCCGATCATCCGCTGCTATGCCGAGGCGGCCACGCGCCGGGAGCTCGATGACCTTCTGAAACTCGGCATCGAGGCCGTCCGATGAAGCGGGCCACAGCGTCGTCGAGCCCGACGTTCCGAAAGAAGGTCTTCGCCCTCGGCGTCGCCTGCCTGTTCCTCGTCCTCGTTGTGACCGCGCTCTTCGGCAAGAAGGGGGTCGTGGATCTGCGCCGGGCCCAACGCCACCTGGCCGGTCTTGAGGCCCGGATCCTGGCCCTCGAAAGGGAGAAGGCGGCGCTCGAGGCCGAGATCAGCCTTCTTGAAAAAGACCCCCGGGCCGTCGAGAAGGCCGCCCGCGAGAAGCTCGGGCTCGCGGCCCCAGGGGAAAAGGTCGTCGTCCTGCCGAGAGGCGAGAAGAAATAGGTCCGCCGCGCCCCGCCATGCCCCGGCTTCGCCGAGATCGACAACAGCCCGGGGAGGAAGCTCTCCTCGGTCCCCTCAACGCCGCCCAGCGGCGGGCCGTCGTCCATGGGAAAGGGCCCCTCCTCATCGTGGCCGGCGCCGGCACGGGCAAGACCATGGTCATCACCCATCGGATCGCCTATCTCATCGCCTCCAAAAAGGCCCGGCCGGAGGAGATCCTGGCCGTGACCTTCACGGAAAAAGCGGCCCACGAGATGGAGTCCCGGGTCGATGTCCTGGTCCCTTACACCTCGTCGTTCGTGGAGATCAGCACCTTCAACTCGCTCGGCGAACGGATCCTCCGCAGCCACGCTCTCGACCTGGGTTATCCGCCGGATTTCCGCCTGCTCGACGATGTCGAGCAGGCCGTTTTTTTCCGGGAGAACCTGTTCCGGCTGCCCCTGGAGTATTACCGTCCTCTCGGTCAGCCGACCCGCCATGTCCAGGAGCTCCTTGACGCCATCCGCCGTCTCAAGCAGGAGGACATCCGGCCGGAGGAGTATCTCCGGTGGGCCGAAGAGCTCGGCCGGCGGGCCTCGGGGGACGTCGAGCGGGAAACGGCCCGCAAGCATCTCGAGGTCGCCCGGGTCTTCGCCGGATACCAGGAGCTCTTGCGCAAGGAGAGCCTGATCGACTTCGAGGACCAGGTCACCTTGGCCGTGGAGCTTTTCCGCTCGCGGCCTTCCGTCCTCGAGGCGTTCCGAAGCCGCTATCGGTTCCTTCTCGTCGACGAGTTCCAGGACACGAACTTCGTCCAATTCGAGCTGCTCAAGATGCTGGCGGGCGGGCATCGCAACCTGACCGTCGTCGGCGACGACGACCAGAGCATCTTCCGGTTCCGCGGGGCCTCCCTCAGCAACATCCTCAGCTTCCAGGACGTCTATCCCGAGGCCAAGAGGATCGTCCTGACCCGCAATTACCGCTCGACCCAGCCCATCCTCGACGCGTCCTACCAGCTCATCCGCCACAACGACCCCCAGCGGCTCGAGTCCAAATCCAAGATCGACAAAAAGCTCCGGTCGGTCGTGCGGTCCGCGGGCCGGTCCATCTTCATGACCGCCTACGACACCCTGTCCCACGAAGCCGATGCCGTGGCCGACCTCGTCCTCGAGAAGCACGCCCGGGGCTCGGCCTGGAGCGACATGGCCGTGCTCGTCCGGCGCAACGCGGACGCCGACCCCTATCTCCGGGCTTTCAACGTCAAGGGGATCCCGTTCCGGTTCTCGGGCAGCCGCGGCCTCTACCAGCAGGAGGAGATCCGGATCCTGACCGCGTTCATCCGGGCCCTGACGGACTTCGAGAACAGCCGCGACCTCTTCTACCTGGCCCTCTCGGACGTCTACAAGGCCGGTCCGTACGACATGACCCGCATCGCCGGCTACGCCGAGAAGAAGAACCTGCCCCTCCACAGCGTCTTCAAGGCCATCGCCGAGGGCCGGAGCCCTGTCGAGGTCTCCCAAGCCACCGAGGAGACCGTCAAGAGGATCTTCGACGACCTCCTGTTCTTCACCGACCTGGCGGCTGCCAAGAACGCCGGGGCCGTCGTCTATGCTTTCCTCGAGAGGAGCGGCTATCTCAAAGCCCTCGTCGAGCCGCTGTCGCTCGAATCCGAGGTCCGGATCAAGAACATCCGTCTGTTCTTCGACAAGATCAAGAGCTTCTCGGGCCTCGTCGAGAACGATTCCATCCGGTCATTCGCCCGGTACCTGGACATCCTGAGGGAGGTCGGCGACAACCCGGCGACCTCCGAGGCCGAACTCGACGAGGACGCCGTCCATGTCCTGACCGTCCACAAGGCGAAGGGCCTCGAATTCGGGACCGTCTTCCTCGTCGGCCTCGTCGAGGACCGGTTCCCCGGACGGGAGCAGAGGGAGCGGATACCGGTCCCGGACGAACTCCTCAAAGAGGCCCTGCCCGAGAAGGGCAATTATGTCCAGGAGGAGCGGCGCCTTTTCTACGTGGCCATGACCCGGGCCCGCACGGAGCTTTATCTTTCCTGGGCCCGGGATTTCGGCCTCAAGCGTCCGAAAAGGGTCAGCCCGTTCGTCTTGGAGGCCCTGGACGTCCCGAAGATGCCCGAGGACGTCCTGAAAGCCACGGTCCTCGAGGAGATCCGCCGGGCGGCCCTCTCCGACGACCGCCCCCGGGTCCCGTCTCCGGTCCGGCCGGCCGGGGCCCTGAAGCTCAGCCACGTCCAGGTCGAGGATTATCTCACCTGTCCTCTCAAGTACAGGTTCCGGCACGTGATGCGCGTGCCGATCCTCCCGCATCACTCGCTCGTCTTCGGCCGCGTTCTCCACGCCGTCATCCACTTCTATCTCGCCCGGCGGGCGCGGGGCCGGCGGCTCTCCGAACAGGAGCTCATCGACGAGTATGCCCGGAGCTGGGTCAACGAGGGCTTTCTGAGCCGGGAGCACGAAGAGCTGAGGAAGGCGGCCGGCGAGCGGGCCCTCCGGCTGTTCTATCGCCGCGAGGAGAGCTCGGGGACGATCCCCGCCTTCCTCGAACGGCCGTTCCGCTGGCAGGACGGCGGCATCCGTTTCTCGGGGCGGTTCGACCGCGTGGATTTCTCCGGTCCCGGGGCGGTCATCACGGATTTCAAGTCCGCGGAGATCCCGTCCCAGAAGGAGGCGGACAAGCGGGCCGCCGACAGCCTGCAACTGGACATCTACGCCCTCTCGTTCCTGAAGACGGAGGGCGTCCTGCCGGTCGAGACCTGTCTCCATTTCCTGGGGTCCGACATCATCGGCCGGGCCGCGAAAGGGGACAAGGAGCTGCGCCGGGCGGAGCGCCGGATCCGAGAAACGGCCGAGGGCCTCCGGGCCGGCGATCTCGCCGCCCGCCCCGACTGGCACACCTGCCGCGACTGCGAATTCAAGTCCATCTGCCCGTCATCCTTCGCCTATTAGGCCGAGCCCCCTTCCGAACGGCTCCTCTCCCGATTCCTGGGATCCTAGCCCAACTTCGCCGGTTATGGGCAGAGATCGCCGATTTTTATAGTTCGGTGACTTGCCGCCGTCCGAAAAAGCACTCCTAAAACTGGCGAAGTTGGGCTAGAGGACGGGATCGTCACGATCGTCACAGTACTTGACAAAATAGCCTCACCTGCCCAGTATTACGGTAGGGGTTGGCAAGCGATGTCCTTACCAGCTGATTCTTCTTTGGGGTTCTCGTCTATCTATCTATCTATCTATCTATCTATCTATCTATCTATCTATCTATCTATCTATCCGTTCGCCTAAGCCTCGAGGCCGGGAAGATCCGCGAGATCCGCTGGTCGGGAGGCTTGCGGGCCAAGGGCGTCAAGCTCGAGTACTCGACCGACAACGGCAGCAGCTACCGGACGATCATCGACCGGGCCGCCAACGTCGGCAGCTATCCCTGGCTCGTTCCCCAGGACCTCTCCGACTCCTGCCTCGTCAGGATCAGCGACGCCGACGGCGCGCCGACCATGCCGGCCATTTTCGTCTTCGAGTTCAAATTCAAGGTCCAGGCGGCCGAAGGGGAGAGCCTCGCCGGCGCGCATTTCGTCTTCCAAGCCGGGGTCCCCGACCCGAGGACCCAGAGCTTCCAGGTGGCCGAGGTCGCCTTCGCCCCCGACGGCGTCCGGGGCTCCGAGAACCTGCTCTTCAACTACGCCCTGGGAGAGATCCGGGACTTCGACCGGTTCCTGGGGAACTGGCACCAGGCCCGGATCGCCTACGACATGACCGACTACACGGGCTCCGTGTGGATCGACGCCCAGCCCGTCGTGAGCGGCGTGCCGCTCAAGACGGACCTCGACGTCGAGCGCGGGCCGGAGATCGCCCTCCGCCGCGGTCCGGACGTCTCCGTGAAGCTGTGGATCGACGACCTGGACGTCCGGTTCGTGGACTTGAGCCGGATGGGCGAGGATCGGGCGAAGCTTGTCTTTCGGCCCCTGTTCAGGGAAAATTTCAACAGATACGAGAGCGATTTGTTCCCCGGGGGCGGCTGGCGGCAGGGCCCGGGGCGGCTTGCGGGAGAAGCCGGGAACCCGGGGAGAGAGGCGGAGGAAGACGGCAAGGTGCGGCGGAAAGCCGCGGTCGTCGACGGCCGGGTTTACGCCTCGAGTTCCCGGTCGTTCAAGCTCGAGGGGTCCGAGGAGGAGCCGGGAACGGTCATGAAGCGATTCTCGCTTCCGGACAGGGTGCCGTTCGCCGTCAGCGCCGAGACCTTCGTCATCGTCGGGCCCGGTGAGGAAGGCCGGGTCGAGAGGGGAAGCCTGGCTGGATCATGGACGGTGAGCGGAGAAGACGGCAGGCTGCGGAAGCGGGAGTCGGAGGATGCCGATCGGGAACGGAACCGTCCGGCTCTCAACCAGCGTTCGGACCGTCCAAGGCGGGAAGCGAGCTCCGTAAAGCGCGGCATCGAATCCGCGGCCGGAAGCGAACGGATGATGTCCGGGCCCTACCCGAGCGGCACCTTCTACATCTACTCTTTCGACGGGCGGCTGTTGGCCGAATACGACGTCCTGGGCAACTGGGTCAAAGACTATATCTACTTCGCCGGGCAGCTCGTCGCCGAGCACAGGAATGGAGCCCTCTATTACTATGCCTCGGACCAGATACGCTCAACCCGGATCGTGACCGACAGCACAGGGGCGGTCATATACTCGGCGGCCCATGAGCCATATGGGGGGATTCAGAAGACGTGGGTCACGAACTACGATCCGGAGCTGAAGTTCTCGGGCAAGGAGCGGGACGCGGAATCCGGCCTCGATTACTTCGGGGCGAGGTACTACGATAGGACGCAGTATAGGTTCCTCTCCCCAAACGGCGCGGCGCGATTCGGTACCATATCTGCTTCGCATTTTTGGAATGCCTACTCCTATCCCGCCAATAATCCCTGGGCTGAGATGTATACGGAGATCCTTTGGTGGACTGTGTCCTACCCCTGGGTTTCGAGGGCGGAGGATTCATCATGGGTTCTGATCAAAACTAGCGGGGAAAAGCGCAAGTCATGGAAGATCGGGATCGAGCCTGATTGGCATGACTTTCTTGACCTCATGAAAGCTTATCAGGCGGAGGGCTGATTGTATTCTTCGAAAAGCGCGTGTAGTGGCGACTTTAGCCCGATGAAGCCGGTAACTATAAGTTTATCAACAAAAGTACTCCCATAACTGGCGAAGTTGGGCTAGGATCCCAGGAATCGGGAGAGGAACCGTCAGGTCGGTCTCGGCTTATCAGGAGGGGATCGTTATCGCGGTTCGGGCCAGAGAGGCATGACGGCCCAGATGCGGGTCCGGTCCATGAGGCGGAAGGTCTCGAGGGCCCGTTCGATCATGGCCGCCCCCTTGACACCCTTGAGATCGAGGCCGAGCTCGGGACGGCCGAAGAGCGACTGCCAGACGGACCGCTTCTTGGGCCAGATGACCAGGCGGACCTCCTCGCCGGGCGGGATGCCGGCCTCCTGCTTGGCCAGGTCGAGGGCCGTCGAGAGGCCGCCGAGCTGGTCGACGAGCTTGAGGTCGAGGGCCTGACGCCCCGTCCAGACCCGGCCCCGGCCGGCCTTGTCCACGTCGTCTTTGGTCAGCCCGCGGCCGGCTGCGGCCTTTTCCAGGAACCGGTCATAGGTCCAGAGGATCTCTTCTTTTAGGATGCGCCGTTCCTCGGGCGTGAAGGGGCGGAAGGGAGAGAAGATATCGGCCTTTTCGCCGTAGGCCAGCTTCTCGGCGGTGATGCCGAGCTTGTCGGCCAAGCCCTCGACGCTGAACTTGCCGGCCAGGACGCCGATGGAACCGGTCAAGGTCTGGGGCTGGGCGACGATCCGCGTCGCGGCCATCGAGATCCAGTATCCGCCCGAACCGGCCACGTCGGACATAGAGACGATGATCGGCTTCCGCTGGCGGGCCAGCTCGACCTCGCGCCAGACGACGTCCGAGCCCACCGAGGACCCGCCCGGGCTGTCGACCCGCAGGACGATGGCCTTGATCGAGGCGTCCTCGCGGGCCGTCCGGATCCAGCGGGCGACGGTCGAGCCGCCAATGATCTGAGGCAGGCTTTCTCCGGTCATGATCATGCCGGTCGCGTAGATGAGGGCGACCTTGCTTCCCCGCTCGAGGCCCACGGAGGACGGCTTGACGCGCGCGTAAGCGCCGGACCCGACCCGGGCGAGCTCGCGCCCGTCCTTGCGAAGCAGGTCCCGGACCTCGTCCTCGTAGAGGCAATCGTCGACCAGTCCGGCTTCCCGGGCCCGTTCACCCTGATAGAACCCCCGATCGACGAGCGCCCGGACTTCGTCACGGCTCTTCCTCCGGGCCTCGGCGACGGCCTCGAGGTACTGGTCGAAGAGGTCTTCGTAGAGGGACTCCATCTCCTCCCGGTGGGGGGCGGTGAAGCCCTTCTCCGTGAAGATGTTGTAGGCCGTCTTGTATTCCTCGACGTGCTCGAACTCGGCCTTGACCCCCAGCTTGTCGAGGGCCCTCTTGAAGAACGGAACGTGGCCCCCGATGCCGTTGACGCCCAGCCAGCCCAGAGGATGGAGGATGATCCGGTCGCAGGCGGTGGCGACGAAATATTCCTTGTCGAAATCGGGGCCCTCCTCGATATAGGCATAGACCGGCTTCCCCGAGCGGCGGAACTCGAGGACGGCGTCGCGCATCTCGGCGGCCTTGGCCCAATCGCACTGCAGAAAGCCGAGCCGCAGGAGAACGGCCTGGATGCGGTTGTCGTTCCGGGCCTTGCGGAGGTTCATCCAGAGGTCGTGAAGGGCGAGGGGAGGTCGGCCGGTGATGACGGTCCAGAGAACGTCCGGAGGCGCGGTCTCGGCGACCGGGCCGGACAGCGTGATGTCGAGGTAGGCGCGGGCCGGGACGTCGGCCCCCGGGCGGCCGAGCTCCAGGACGAAGAGCGAGAAGAGCCCGGCCGCGGCCAGCAGGGCGAAGAACAGGAGGATGAGGACGACGTAGGTCCCTTTTTTCATGGCGACTCCTCAAGCCTCGGCCGGGCGTCGGCCCCGGCCGGCGGCGTGCCAACTATACCAGAAACGCGGGCCTCGGAGAAAGGCTTGACTTGATTTGCTTTCCCGAATCGTGGAGAATAAGGGCGCCTCCCGGTGCGTCCGGCCCCGGGCCCGGCAACGGCGGGAGAGTCAGGAGGTATTCTGAATGTCCTTCCAAAAGCTTTACGTCGGTAACCTCAACTACAAGACCACGGAAGAGTCGCTCAAGGACCTGTTCGCCCAGTACGGCGAGGTTACCTCGGTCAACATCCTGCAAGGCCGCGGCTTCGGGTTCGTCGAGATGGCCACGCCGGAAGCGGCCCAGGATGCCAAGGGCAAGTTGAACGGCTCCGAGTTCGACGGCCGCAAGCTCATCGTCAACGACGCCCGTCCCCGAACGGACAAGCCCCGGAACGACCGGCGGCCGGGCGGCGGGGACCGCAGAGGGTTCTCGAGGTTCTGAAGACATCCTTCGTCTCGCCTTCAGCCGATAGATCGAATCTCCATAGAGAAGGGCCAAGGCCCGTGTCTCCGTCCGCGCGGCCGGAAGGGTCTGCCTCCCGGGAGGCACAACACCGTTCCTGACAGCCCGGGTCCCTTCTGACCCGATCCGCCTCCCTTTTCCGTAGGAGGGAGTGAACCTTTCAGGGGAACAGGTCGTAGTAAGCGGTGAAGTCCCCCTGAGAGGAGAAGATGACCGGTGTGTGTTCGAAAAAAGTCCCGATCCCGGCTAAAATAGGGCTGGACGGCGAGCCCGGAGGGTCGGACAGGTGGAATCCCGAGAGAACATCGAGGCCGGGACGGACGCGGCCGCCATCGCTGCGCTCGTCGAGAGGATCAAGGCGGGGGACCGGGAGGCGTTCATGACGGTCGTCCGGTTGACCCAGCAGAAGGTCTTCGTCATGGCCTACTCCATCCTCCGCGACAAGGAGGACGCCCTCGACATCGTCCAGGAGACCTTCCTGAGGCTCTACCAGAAGATCGGGCAGTTCAAGCCGGGCAGCCCCTTTCAGGGATGGCTCATCCAGATCGCCAAGAACCTGAGCATCGACCACTACCGGAGAAACAGGCGGAAGCGCCTGGAGTTCGAGACCTCGAGGCCGCTCGACGAGATCCCGGTGGCCGTTGAGGACCGGGCCGCCGACTCGGGGGCCTCGGACCTGCGCAGCGCTTTCGCGCGCTGCGTCGACAAGCTGGCCGAGCGCCAGAAGATGGTCTTCGTCATGAGACACTACAACGAGCTTCCGTTCAACGAGATCTCGGAAGCCATGGATATCTCCGTGGGGACGGCCAAATCCCTGCACTTCAAGGCGGTCCGCAACCTCCGGAAATGGCTGGTCCCCCATCTAGGAATGCAGCCATGAAAACATGTCCGATGGCCGCGAAGGATCGGGTGGCCTTGCTCTCGGGAAGGCCCGGGGAGGCCGGGAGGACGTCGATGGACGAGCACCTCGAAAAATGTCCGGAATGCCGGAATGAGGCCGAGGAGATCCGCCGCCTGCTCGAGGGCGCTGAGGGGATCAAGGCCGAGATCCGGGAAGCCGTCGGATCCGTGGACTGGGAAGCCTTGCCGGCCCGCATCACGGACCACGTTTTCCGGACGGTTCGCGAGCCGGGCCGGGTCCGTCTCGTCGACCGGTTCCGGGCTTGGACGGGCGCATGGACGCTGAAGCCGGCGCTGGCGGGCCTCCTCCTCGGCTTGACCGTCGGGGCGGCCGTCATGTATTTCGCCCTCAGGACGCCCGGCCCCGGTCCTCGGCTTCCCGAGGGATTCCATGCCTCCGGCGAATTCCTCGACCGCATCGAGGTCGAGCTGGCCCGCCGGCAGACCCTCGATTATCTCGAGAAGAGCCATCACGTCCTGCGCGACATCGTCCAGGCGCCCGCCGGGCCCTACGGCGGCCTCGTCGCGCTCGGCCCGGAACGGGCCCGGGACCTGCTCCAGACGAAAAGATACCTCAATCCGCAGCTCGAGAAGTACCAGATGGCCAAGGCCAAGGCCATCTGCGACCAGATCGAGATGCTCTTCCTGGAGCTGGCCCAAATCAGCGAGGACCTCACCGCGGCCGAGCTTCAAAGGATCCAGAGCTTCGTCGAGGAGCGCCAGATCCTCCTGAAGATCAGCCTGGTGAGGCGGGAATTGCAGCGCGAAAGCGAGATCTGACATGAAAAGACCCATCGCCGTTTCGATCGTCCTGGCCCTGCTGGCCCTCTCGGCCGCGGGACCGGTCCTGTCCGCCCAGAGAACGGCGGACGAACGACTGTTCCAGGAAGCCAAGCTCCTCATCTTCGACAAGGATTGGCGGGCCGCCTTGGACAAGATCGACGAGCTCCGTGACAAGCATCCGGACAGCCCATGGGCCGGACAAGCCCTTTTCTATAAAGGGGAGTGTCTCAACGGCCTCGGCGGCCGGGAGAGGGACGCCCTGCGGGCCTACAAGGATTACCTCCGGCTGCCGGGGGCCAATCCCAGTCTGGCCGAGGAGGCCGAGGCCCGGATCATCGATCTCGCTCTCGTTCTTTACGAAAAAAAGGACAGGTCGGCCATCGACGAGGTCGAAAGCCGGCTTCAGCACCCGGGCAAGGCCGTCCGCTACTACGCCGCCTACAAGCTCAGCCTCGTCGCCGACAAGAGAATCGCCTCGAAAGCCGTGCCCGTGCTCGAGCGGATCATCGAGACCGAGAAGGACCTGGAGCTCCGGGACCGGGCCCGGATCGCGCTCCTCCGCGTCTCGCCCGAAAGCCTGAAGGCGGCCGAAGAACGAGGGCCGTCCCGGGAAACGGCCCGGATGCTCCGCATCCGCGTCTGGAAAAAGGGCCAGAAAGAACCCGCTCTGTCCCTGAACATCCCCTGGGCCCTGGCCGACCTGGCCCTGCAGGCCATTCCCGACGAGGAGAAAGCCTCCATCCGCAAAAAGGGCTACGACCTCAACAAGATCATGGCCGAGCTGGCCAAATCCAAGGAATCCATTTTGAGGATCGAGGAAGACGACTCGATCATCGAGATCTGGATAGACTGATCCCTTAAAGGAGAAAAGACATGATCAAGAAAGTCACCCTCGCTGCCGCCATCGTCGTGGCGCTGGCCGTGCTCCTCGCGGCCGCCCCCGCCCGCCCGGCCGGCTCCCAGAACGACTTCCAGGCCATCCAGAAAGCGGTCAAGGACAACCCGGCCTTCGAGGCGGGCAAGGAAGTCAAGTGGTTCAAGGTCCTGGTCACCGACGCCAAGACCAACAAGGACCGGGTCCGCATCACGCTGCCCCTGGCCCTCGTGGAGATCGTCCTCCGTCATACCGAGGGGAGGAACCTCAAGATCGGCGACGCCCACCGGGATATCGATCTCGGCGCCCTCTTCGCGGAGCTGAAGAAGCTCGGCCCGATGGCCCTCATCGAGGTCTTCGAGGACGACGAGATCGTCAAGATCTGGCTCGAATAGCTCTCCGTCTTCACGGGGGGACAGGCGCCGGCCCCCTGTCCCCCCTTTCTTTCTTCCCCATTTTCATCTAACCTCCGGCAGAAGCCCATTACGGCGGAGCCTTCGCCTTGGCGACGGGACGACCGAGGGGACTGATCGCCGGGGGTTTGGGGGACCAAGGGGGATATCTCTCGGGAAGATTCATCTTTAAAAGTTTCCGGGAACCGGCGAGGAACTTATTTCTTGATGAGAGGATAAATTTTCAAAGGGGCGAGCTTATAGAAGCGGCTCGCCGCCTTGACCCAGGCCGTATGCCGGCCGATGCGATTGCTGCCGTAGGCGATCCAGCAATAGCCGCTCTCGCCCCAATCCTCGCCCCAAGAATTCTTCATCAGCCACGCCCCGCGATCGTCGTCCCATCCGACCAGCACCACGGCATGCCCCCCTCCGCTCGTGTCCGAAACGACCGTTTCTTCGTACACGCCCTCCGTATAAGCGAAGAAGTTGTCGGAAACGACCCTCATCCGCGTGGCGACCGGGCCGTAGGTGCAGATGGCCTGCTTGATCTGCTGGGTCGTCGGATGTTCGACCGAAGCATCGACGAATCCCCAGGCCACGGCGTCGAGGGGCGTGGCCGGATTCGTGCAGCCCTGGTTGGTGGCCGTGTAGGGAACGGCCGTTTCGCTGACGTTCCCCTCCCGGACCATGTGTTCCAGGGCCTTGGCCGCCAAGCCTCCGCTGCAGCTGCCCGCGTCCAGGTTGGCGTCCGTGACCGCGCAGTCGTTGATGTATTGCTCGGAGACGTCCAAGGTGACGCCGTTGCGCATGAGGTAGCTGGCCTCGTAAGCTCCCACGGCCGCGAACGCCCAACAATTATTGCAGTTCTGTTCCTTGATCGGCGTCACTTTGCCCAGGTCGCGCCAGTTGAAGGCCCGCTGCGTCGCCGAGCAGACCGGCAGCTGGAATTCGGGCAGCTTGGCCTTGAGTTGGGGCTCGGACTTGAGAGCGGTCGTCATCGCTTCGGCATCCCGCTTCAAGAGCATGACCGAACTCTGGTTGACGGTCCTCCTCCAGGCCGCCGTGAGCTTGGGATCGTCGACATCGCCTAGAAGCCGCGTTTTCGGTTTGTCCAAGGCCGTTGTGTAGCCGACTTTATACCGCAGCGATCTCTGTTGGATCTCCGTTCGCATCATGGCTAGGGTCTGCTTGATGGCCGGCGGAGCGTTTAGTTCCCGCAAACGAAGACGCTCCTTTTGGGCCTGGACCTGGCCCGGCCAGGAGAAGGCGCTCCAGGCGAAGACGGCAAGAGCCAGGACGCATAGAAAGACTTTCCCTCCGCGGTTTTTCATGGATTCCTCCTTCATGCTTCGTTGGCCATGACGTTAGCTCAAGAAGCCGGGCCCTGTCAATCCCCCGGGTGACGGCTCGGGACGGCTCGTTGACAAGGGATGCGGGCCCCCATAAAATGGGGGGACCAGGAGGTCGATGTGGGACGAACGCTGAGCGAAAAGATCCTCGGCCGCAAGGCGGGCAAGCCCGTCCAGGCCGGCGAGGTCGTCACGGTGTCGCCCGACATCATCCTGTCCCACGACAACGCCGCGGCCATCATCCAGGAGTTCCGCAAGCTCGGCGTCGCCAAGGTCCGGGCGCCCGAGAAGATCGTCATCGTCCTCGACCACATCGTCCCGGCCGCGGACGAGAAGTACGCCCAGAACCACAAGTGCATCCGGGAGTTCGTCGCCGAGCAGGGCCTTCCCCACTTCTTCGACATCAACGCCGGCATCTGCCACCAGGTCCTGCCTGAGCAGGGTTTCGCCCTGCCCGGCCGGGTCATCGTCGGCAGCGACTCCCACACGCCGAGCTACGGAGCGTTCGGCGCCTTCGCGGCCGGCATCGGCCGGACCGAGGCGGCCTCGGTCTGGGCGACCGACGAGATCTGGCTGCGGGTCCCCGAGACCGTCCGCATCGACCTCGCCGGCGGATTCGGCCCTGGCGTCTCCGCCAAGGACCTCATCCTCAAGATCATCGGCGATCACGGCGCGGAGGCGGCCAACTACAAGGCCGTCGAGTTCGCCGGCCCGGCGGCCGGGGCGCTCGGCATCGGGGCCCGTCTGACCCTGGCCAATATGTCCGCCGAGATGGGGGCCAAGAACGGCTATTTCGCCCCGGACGACAAGACCTTCGCGTGGCTCGAAGGCCGGGCCCGCGGTCCCTTCGAAGCTGTGGCCTCCGATCCCGACGCCGGGTACGAATCCGTCCTGGCCTACGACCTCGGCTCGCTCGAACCCCAGGTCGCCTGCCCCCATACCGTCGACAACGTCAAGCCGGTCGCCGCCGTCGCCGGCACGCCCATCCACCAGGTCCTCATCGGGACCTGCACGAACGGCCGGCTGGAAGACCTGGACGCCGCGGCCCGTATCCTCGAGGGCCGAAAGGTCCACCGGTCTGTCCGCTGCCTCGTGATTCCGGCCTCCTGGGAGGTCTACCGCGAAGCCCTCAAGAGCGGGGCCCTGGCCGTCCTGGTCGAAGCGGGCTGCGTCGTTCTCAACTCGGGCTGCGGGCCCTGCCTCGGCGCGCACGAAGGCATTCTGGCCGCGGGGGAGGTCTGCCTCAGCACCTCGAACCGCAATTTCCGGGGCCGCATGGGCCACCGCGACTCAGAGATCTACCTGGCCTCCCCGGCCACGGCCGCGGCCACCGCGGTCGAGGGCCGGATCGCCGACCCGAGGCCCTACGCATGAGCCGCGGCAAGGTTTGGAAATACGGCGACAACGTCAACACGGACGTCATCTTCCCCGGACGCTACACTTATCAGATCATGCCTCCCGGGGAACTGGCTGCGCACGCGATGGAGGACCTCGATCCGGGCTTCGCCGCCGGGGTCCGGCCCGGCGATATCGTCGTGGCCGGCAAGAACTTCGGCTGCGGCAGCTCCCGTGAGCAGGCCGCGGCCTGCCTGAAGGCCGCCGGCGTCCAGGCCGTCGTGGCCCGGTCCTTCGCCCGCATCTATTTCCGCAACGCCATCAACCTCGGCCTGGCCGTCCTGCAGTGCGACGAAGCCGTCGACGCCCTCGAGCAGGGGGACGACGCTGAGGTCGATTTTGCCGCCGGCGCGATCCGGTCCTCCAAGGGCACGTTCCGGTTCCTTCCCCTGCCGGACTCCGTTCTCGGCATCCTCGAGGCCGGAGGACTGCTCGAATACACCCGCAAAAAGCTCGGACTCGATAAATAAGGAGTGACCATGGCCAAGCACAAGATCGCCATTCTGCCCGGAGACGGCGTCGGCAAGGACGTTGTCGAGGCGGCGATGATCGTTCTCGAAAGGACGGGTCTCGACGCCCAGTACGTCTACGGCGACATCGGCTGGGAGTTCTGGTGCCGGGAGGGCAACGCCCTTCCCGACCGGACCCTGCGGATGCTCCGGGAGACCGACGCCTGCCTCTTCGGGGCCATCACCTCGAAGCCCAAGGAGGATGCGGAGCAGGAGCTCTCGCCTGCCCTCAAGGGCCGGGGCCTGTCCTATTTCAGCCCCATCGTCCGTCTGCGGCAGGAATTCGACCTCTACCAGAACCTTCGGCCCTGCAAGGCCTATGCCGGCAATCCTTTGAACTTCAAGGACGGCATCGACCTGGTCATCTTCCGCGAGAACACCGAGGGCATGTATGCCGGCGTGGAGTTCCACCCCCTGCCCCCGGTCGTTCGGGAAGCCCTCCTCACGCACCCCAAAATGAAGCGCTTCAAGGACACGCCGGCCGACGAGATCGCCGTCTCGACCCGCATCATGAGCCGCTCGGCCTGCGCCCGGATCGTCCGGGCGGCCTTCGACTTCGCCCGCAAGAATGGCCGGAAGTCGGTGACCCTCGTCGAGAAGCCCAACGTCCTCCGTGAGACGGGCGGCCTGATGCTCGACGCGGCCCGCAAGGTCGCCAAGGACTATCCCGACATCGCCTTCTGGGACGTCAACATCGACGCCATCTGCATGTGGCTCCTCAAGAATCCCTTCGACTACGACGTGCTGGTGGCCGAGAACCTGTTCGGCGACATCATCTCCGACCTGGGCGCCCAGCTCGTCGGCGGCCTGGGCTTCGCCTGCAGCGGCAACATCGGCGACGCCTATGCCGTCTTCGAGCCGACCCACGGCTCGGCGCCGAAGTACGCCGGCCAATACAAGGTCAATCCCATCGCCACCATCCTGGCCGCCAAGATGATGCTCGACTGGATCGGGGAGACCGACAAGGGGCGGGCCGTCGAGGCCGCGGTCGCCGAGGTCATCCGGGAAGGGAAGGTCCGGACCTACGACCTGGGCGGGACATCGACGAGCCTCGATGTCGGGCGGGCCGTCGCCGCCAAACTCTGATCGCCCGTGCGCATCCTCGCGGTCGACACGACGACGCCGAGCGGCTCCGTGGCCCTGCTCGAAGGCGGGAGGCTCCTCGGGGAATTCTGTCTCGAGTCCCCCGGGACCCATTCGGCCCGGTTGTTCCGGGCCATCGACGCCCTGGTCGAGGCCGCCGGCATCGGCATCGGGGCGATCGACGTGTTCGCCGTGGCCGCCGGGCCGGGTTCTTTCACCGGCATCCGCATCGGCCTGAGTGCCGTCAAGGCCCTGGCCTTCGCCTCAGGCCAGCCCGTGGCCCCGGTCTCGACACTCTTGGCCCTGGCCATGAAGCCGGCCGCCGAGGGCGTCCGCCTGGTCTGTCCGGTGCTCGATGCCAAGAAGGGAGAGATCTACGCGGCCCTGTTCGAGCGTCGCCAGGAGGACCTCATCGAGGTCGTCCCCCAGGGCGCATACCCGCCCGACGCCTTCTTCGCCCGTCTGCCGGCGCGCCGCGTGATCTCTTTCGTCGGCGACGGGATCGAGGCCCATCGCGACCGGCTCGAGTCCGCCATGGGCGGAAGGGCGCGCATCTCGACCCGCTCCCCGTTCATCGCCGCCGAGGTCGGGCGGGCCGGCCGGCGGATCGTCATGGAGGGAAGAGGGGTCGCGGCCGCCGACCTCGAACCGGTCTATTTCCGAAGGTCGCAGGCCGAAGAGCGGGGTCGCCCCGGATGACGGAAAAGGAGCGATATTTCATCAGGAGGATGCGCGAGGGCGATCTGCCTGATGTCCTGGCCATCGAGGGTTCGTCTTTCTCCAATCCGTGGAGCCGCGAGACGTTCCTGGGCGAGATCCAGAACAGGCCGGTCTCATTCCCGCTGGTCGTCGTTCGGAGACCGGGGGATCGGGTCGTCGGCTACATCATCTTCTGGCACGTCCGGGACGACGTCCAGGTCAACAACATCGCCGTCCATCCCGATTTCCGGGGACGGGGGATCGCCGAGGCGCTCATGCGCTTCGCCATCGACAAGGTCCGGAGCGAGGGAGCGACTTTCATGACCCTCGAGGTCCGGCGCTCGAACGAACCGGCCGCCGCCCTCTATCGGAAGCTCGGGTTCGAGGTCCTCGGAACGCGCAAGAACTATTACACGAAGCCCGACGAGGACGCCCTCGTCCTGGGACTCGTCCTCGACTCGTAGTCGACACGGACCAGGCACAGACCCTTGGCCGGCGCCGTCGGCCCGGCGAGCGAGCGGTCCTTGCGGGCGAAGATCTCCTCGATCCGGTCCGGCGGGCACTTGCCCCGCCCGATCTCGATGAGCGTCCCGACGATCGTCCGGACCATGTACCGGAGGAAGCCTTCGGCCTCGATCGTATAGATGATCTCGTCGCCCCTCTTGCGGAGCTCCGACCTCCGGACGGTCCGGACGGGGGACCGATCGCGGTTCGAGGAGAAGCCCGTGAAGTCCGCCCTTCGGGCGATGAGCTTTGCCGCCTCCCGCATGGCCCGGAGGTTGAGCGGATAAGGGTGGTGGAGCGCATAGCGCCGGTCGAAGGGGCTGATCTGCGGGGCATTTACGATGCGATACCGGTAGACCTTGGAGCGGGCCGACTTGCGGGCGTGAAAGCCCGGCTTCGCCGGCTCGAGCGACATGACGCGGACGTCCTCGGGCAGCACGGCGTTGAGGGCCCGGAAGAGGTCGGTGTCGGAAAGGCGGAACTCCCCGCGGAAGCCGGCCTCCTGGGCGAGGGCGTGGACGCCGGCGTCGGTCCGCCCCGCGCCGTGGACCGTGACCTTCTTGCGTGTGATGCGGTGGAGAGCGTCCTCGACGACGCCCTGGACCGTCCGGCGGTCGGGCTGGCGCTGCCAGCCGTGGAAGTCCGTGCCGTCGTAGCTGAGGACGATCCGGTAGTTCTTCATGGGACCGAGGCTACTCGAGAGCCATCCGGACGGCCTCCTCCGGGCTCACGGCGGCCAGCACCCCCCGGATGTCCCAGGTCCCGAGGCCGACGACGCGCTTGCCGTAGATCACGGCATAGGCGATCTCCGAGAGCGTCCCGTACTCGCCGTCCACGGCGACGACCGCGTCGGCGTTCATGACGACCAGGGCGTTGCGGGCGTACCCGAGGCCTGTGGCAACCGGGATGTCGATGGCGGGGTTGGCGTCGGCGGGATCGCCGCCGGGCAGGATGCCCAGGGTCAGGCCGCCCTCCTCCCGGGCGCCGCGGGCGGCCGCCTCCATGACCCCGCCGAGCCCGCCGCAGACGAGGACCGCACCGGCCCGGGCGATGAGCCGGCCGACCTCGCGGGCCTCGTCCTGGGCCTTGCGACCGGCGCGGCTGCCGCCGATGACGGCCACGCGTCTCCTGGTCCGGATGTCCTTCATGGCAGGTCCTTTCATTCTTCGCTTTGGGGGCCATTTTAGCACAGAAGCCGGTCCGGCGGGCCCCCGGGCGGAGGGAGAGCGGTTCAGCACCGGAATTGACTTCACGGGGCGGCTATGCTAATCAAGTGAGGTCATCGGGTTGCCAGGGACATGCCGCTCATCAACCATGCCGCCAAGACGGTCGCCATCAAGATCGTCTATTACGGTCCCGGTCTGAGCGGCAAGACGACCAACCTCCGGTACATCTATTTCAAGCTCGACCCGGCCACCCGGGGCGAGCTCATCTGCTTGGAGACGGAGGCCGAGCGGACCTATTTTTTCGACCTCCTGCCCATCCGGGCCGGGATGATCGGCGATTTCATCGTCCACTTCCAGCTGATGACGGTCCCCGGGCAGGTCTTCTACGAGGCCTCCCGCAAGAGCGTCCTGCGGGGCACGGACGGCATCGTCTTCGTCGCCGACTCCCAGATCCCGCTCCTCGACGCCAACCTGGAATGCTTCGACGGCCTGCGCCGCAACTGTCTTCAGCACGACATCGACCTCAACCGGATCCCCCTCGTTTTCCAGTACAACAAGCGCGATCTGCCCTACCTCATCCCCGTCGAGACCTTCAATAATCTCCTCAATCCCCGCAAGTGCCCGTGGGTGGAAGCCGTGGCCATCACCGGGGTCGGCGTCTTCGAGACCTTGCGCGAGATATCCAAGCTGACCGTGCCCGTTGTCCGCGACAAGGTCTTCGGGTCGACGCCCCGGGGAGACCGCGCCGAGCCCGGACTGTCGGACCGTGAATCGGGAGCACGTCCAGGCGCGACGCCGCCCGCCTTGGATGGCGTCGATTTCATCCCGCCGGAGCGGGCGGCCGCCTTCCAAGTCACCAAGGTCCGGCTCAAATCGGCGCGGGAGATCGAGGAAGCCCTCGAGAAGCTGTCCAAGGAGTTCGTCGGGAAGGACGAATGATCCGTCCCGCCCGGCGGGCGCTCAACCCGCGTTCCGGCCGAGGCCGGCCAGACGCATCGTATCCAGGGCGATCATCCTCTCTTCGTCGGTGGGCACGACGAGGACCGTCGCCCGGGCCCCGGTCCGGCTGATGACCTTTTCCTCAGCCAGGGCCAGGGCGTTCGCGGCCGGGTCCAGCTCGACGCCCAGAAAGCCCAGGCCCGAGCAGATCATCCCGCGGACGACCGGGCTGTTCTCGCCGATGCCGGCCGTGAAGATCAGGGCGTCCATCCCGCCCATGGCCGCGGCGTAGGCCCCGATGTATTTCTTCACCATGTAGGCGAACATCTCCATGGCCAGCCGGCAGCGCTCGTTGCCCTCCCGAGCCTGCTCTTCGATGACCCGCATGTCGTTGCTGACCCCGGAGACGCCCAGCAGCCCGCTCTCCTTGTAGAGGACGTTCTCGATGGCCTCGGGGCTCATCCCGAGACGGCGGTGGAGATAGAAGATGAGGCCGGGGTCGATGTCGCCGGAGCGGGTGCCCATCATGACCCCCGAGAAGGTCGCGAAGCCGATGCTCGTGTCGACCGAACGCCCGTCCTTGACGGCGGTCATCGTCACGCCGTTGCCGAGATGGCAGACGACGGTCTTCAATCCGGCGAGGTCGCGCCCCAGGATCTCGGCGGCCCGGCGGCTGACGTACCGGCAGGACGTCCCATGGAAGCCGTAGCGCCGGATCCGGTGCTTCCGGTAGTAGTCGTAGGGCAGGGGATAGATGTAGGCCTCGGGCGGCATGGTCTGGTGGAACGAGGTGTCGAAGGCCGCGACGTGGGGCACATCGGGCAGCAGGGCCCGGGCCTCGCGGATGCCGATGAGATTGGGCGGGTTATGGAGCGGGGCCAGGGGGACGAGCTCCTCGAGCTTGGCGATGACCTCGTCCGTGATGAGGGTCGACTCGAAGAAAAGGTCGCCGCCGTGCACGGCCCGGTGGCCCACGGCCTCGATCTCGGCGACGCTCCGGATGGCCCCGTGGCCGGGATCGAGGAGGAACTCGACGGCCGTCTCGAAAGCCTCGTGATGGGAGGGGACAGATCGCTCTTGGCGAATCCGGCGGCCGCGGGCCTCGTGCTCGACGTAGGAACCGGTCTCCGCGATCCGGCTGACGATGCCCTTAGCGAGGATCTCGCGGACGTCGGTCGTGAAGAGCCGGTACTTGATGGTCGAGCTGCCGCAGTTGATGGTCAGGATCATAGGGGATTTTATACACTTTTTCCCGGACTGAGACAAACGCCCCGTTCCGCCGTCTTTCCTATCGGGAGGCCCCCGTGCTGGTCAGGATCACAAGCGCCGCCCTCTTCGGGATCGAGGCCTATCCCGTGGAGGTCGAGGTCGACATTTCCCAGGGCTTCCCCAATTTCGTCACCGTCGGCCTGCCCGATGCGGCCGTCCGGGAGAGCAAGGAGCGGGTCCGGGCGGCCCTCAAGAACTGCGGCTACGACCTGGAGTCCCGGCGGGTGACCATCAACCTGGCCCCGGCCGACAGAAAAAAGGAGGGGTCGGCCTTCGACCTGCCCATCGCCCTGGGATTCCTGGCCTACATGGAGGTCATCCCGGCCGAGGCGCTCCGCCGTCACCTCTTCGTCGGCGAGCTGGCCCTCGACGGCCGCCTGAAGCCCGTCCGCGGCGGCCTGCCGATCGCCCTGATGGCCAAGGACCGCGGGTTCCGGGGGCTCGTCTTGCCCAAGGCCAACGTTGAGGAGGCCGGGCTCGTCCGGGACCTGGACGTCTACGGGCTGGCCGATATCGTCCAGGTCATCCATCTCTTGAGGTCGCCGGGCGAGGTCGAGCCCAGCCGCTTCGACCCGGACGGGCGGGTCGCCCCGGCGCCGGACCCCGTCGACTTCGAGGACGTCAAGGGCCAATCGCACGTCAAGCGGGCCCTCGAGGTCGCCGCGGCCGGGGCCCACAACATCCTCCTCGTCGGGCCGCCGGGGGCCGGCAAGACCATGCTCGCCCGCCGCCTGCCGTCCATCCTGCCCGAGATGTCCTATGAGGAAATGATCGAAGTGACCCGCATCTACAGCGCCGCCGGACTGCTGGCCGGCTCGGGAATGATCGGCACCCGCCCGTTCCGCGCCCCCCATCACACGGTGACGGACGCAGGGATGGTCGGCGGCGGGCTGGTCCCCCGGCCGGGCGAGGTCAGCCTGGCCCACTATGGGATCCTGTTCCTCGACGAGCTGCCGGAGTTCAAGAGGAAAGTCCTCGAGGACCTCCGCCAGCCTCTCGAGGACGGCCGGATCACGGTCTCCCGGTTCGGCTACTCCGTCTCTTTCCCTGCCTCGGTCATGCTCGTCGCGGCCATGAACCCCTGCGAGGACGTGTTCCGGGGGCCGGCCGGGAGCAAGCGGGACTGCACCGACAGCGAAAAGGCCCGCTACTACGCCAAGATCTCCGGGCCTCTCCTCGACCGCATCGACATCCAGGTCGAGGTCCCCGAGGTCCCGTTCCGGGACATCGTCTCGAAACGGCCGGCCGAGAGCTCGGCGGCCATCCGCGGCCGCGTGACCTTGGCCCGGGAGAGGCAGACGGCCCGGTTCGCGGGCCGGCGCATCCACGCCAACGCCCAGATGAAGCCCCGGGACGTCCGCCAGCTCTGCCCTATCCCGGCCGAGGCCGAGGCGCTCCTGGAGACGGCCGTGGCCAAACTGGGCTTCAGCGCCCGGGCCTACGACCGGGTCCTCAAGGTCGCCCGGACGATCGCCGATCTCTCCGGCAGCGACGGCATCGGTCCCGCCCACGTCTCCGAGGCCATCCAGTACCGGATGCTGGACCGGCTGCGGTGAGTCCCCCGGGGCGATTGCCCTTTTCGGCGGGCCTTGATAGAATGCCCCGCGCGCCGAACGAGCGTGTCCCCTGTGCGGGGCGGGCTCCCGGGCGCCCGCAGAAAAGGAGCGAACGCCCATGGACCGAGCCCCCGAAAACCCGCCCGCCGTAGACAAGACCAAGATCGGTCTGCCCCGCGTCCTCGGCTTGTGGGACGTCGTCATGATCGTCGTCGGCGGGGTCATCGGCTCGGGCATCTTCCTGTCGCCGTCGGAGATCGCGGCGGTCCTGCCCGCGCCGCTGTTCATGCTGGCGGTCTGGGTCGTCGGCGGCCTGTTCAGCTACTTCGGGGCCCTGGCCTTCGCCGAGCTCGGCGCGGCCATGCCCGAAGCCGGCGGCGTCTACGTCTATCTCCGCGAGGCCTACGGGCCGCTCCTTTCGTTCCTCTTCGGCTGGACGCTTTTCCTGGTCATTGATTCCGGCGCCGCGGCCACCCTGGCCGTGGCCTTCTCCCACAACATCCTGCCCCGGTTCGTCGAGATGACCGGGCTCGGGAAGAAGCTCGTCGCGGCCGGCTTTATCGCCTTCCTCGGGGCCGTCAACTACGTGGGCGTCCGCTGGGGCTCCCGGCTCCAGAACCTGCTGACCTACGTCAAAACGGCCGCCATCGGCCTGATCGTCGTCGCCGTTTTCTTCTTCGCCAAGGGCCGGGGAAATCCGGCGAACTTCGTCGAACCGTCGCCCGGGCCCCTCAACTTCGGCCTGCTGGGGGCCTTCGGGGTCGGGCTCATCGCCTCGCTCTGGGCCTACAAGGGCTGGGAAGCGGCGACCTACAGCGCCGGAGAGGTCAAGGATGCCCGGCGCAATCTGCCGCTGGGCATCCTCATCGGGATCCTGGCGATCATCGGCATCTACGTCCTGGCCAACCTCGCCTATCTGTATGTTCTCCCCGCCGACCGGATCGCCGCTTCGGAGGGGCGGGTGGCCCTCGACGCCATGGAGATCGTCAACGGCCCGTTCGGGGCCTCGCTCATCGCCTTCCTCATCCTGTTCTCGATCCTCGGCGCGGCCAATCAAACCATCCTTTGTTCGCCCCGCGTGTATTTCGCCATGGCCCGCGATGGCCTGTTCTTCAAGAAGGTCGCCGAGTGCCACCCCCGGTTCCTGACGCCCCACGTCTCGATCGTCGCCATCAGCCTCTGGAGCATCGTCCTGACTCTGACCGGGACGTTCCGCCAGCTGTTCACGTATGTCATTTTCGGCCAATGGATCTTCTTCGGGCTGACCGTGGCCGCCGTCATCGTCCTGCGCCGGAAGTACCCGGGTCTCGAGCGGCCCTACAAGACGTGGGGCTACCCGGTGACCCCCGTTCTCTTCATTCTGGCCGCCCTCTACGTGGCCGCTTTCTCCTTGAAGAGCGCCTTCGGGAACGCCCTCTTCGGCCTGGGCATCATCGGCCTCGGCGTCCCGGCCTATCTTTATTGGAAGAGGAAGTCGGACAAGGAAGGGACAAGGAAGGCTTGAGGCTCGCGGCCCGCCGCGGCCGTCACCCCGCGAAACGGACCCGGCGCTTGCGGAAGCCGATGGGGATGTAGTCCGACTGCTCGGCCTTCGTGATCCGCTTCATGGCGAGCTCGAGGAGAAGCTTCCTTTTCTCGGGATCTCGCCGAGCCGTCTTTCGATACCTCTGTAACCCCAGGCGGTCGCGCAGCAGAAGCATCTCGAGCGAGGACGCCGGAGCTCGTTTCACGACGGCCGCTTTCATGCCCGCTTCCTGCTCAAGAGCTCTTGGAGCTCGGCGAGAATATCGTTTTCAGGCAGGGCCGCCCGCTTCTCGAGATAGGCCCGATCAAGGTCTTCTCCGTAGCGGGCGATCAACAGCTCCGTCATCTCACAGTCGACATTCGACTTCCAATGTTTGCAGGCGTTCAATCGATCGATGATCAGGTCTTCGAGGCCGATGACGACGCAAAAGAGCCCGTCCTCGAGCTCGACCGTTTCCCGGGGCGCTTCCTCGCCGGCCAAGCCGGAGGCGGGGACCTCCACGGCCACGTCCGCCTCGGGATGGACCCAGTAGCGCCCTCTCGCGGCGAATCCGAGCTCCGAGAGGACCTCCCCGAGCGCTTCCCGATCGGCGTAGGCCAGGTCGATGTCGGCGGTGAAATAGACGTCGCGCGTGTAATAGGACAGGGCCAGCCCCCCGATGAGGACGGGTGGCGGCTTGCCCTTGTCCGCGAGACGCCTGGTGATCAGACCGGTCATCAGCATCTGACGGGCCAGGGGGGAATCGGTCGCCGCGATCTTTGCCAGGATGTCCTTGATATTCACGAGGTTATCATAACAGCAACGAACGAAGGAAACAAGCCGCCGGCGGAGGATGTCAGAGACGGGATCGGCCGTGAACGGAACGCGAGAAACGGCCTCGGGACGCTCGCTCCCGGGACAGGCGCGGGAAGAAAGAGGCAGGGGAGAGGGCGATCCGCCGGCCGAGCCAGACCAGGCGGAGAACATAGAGGCGGGGGTTCATGCGGGGCGACATCAGCGGGCGCTCACCCGGCGGCCGGCTTCGACGACGACCCGGCCGTTCTTGATGACCGTGTGCACCGGATTCCGGCCGGGCTCGTAAGCCAGGGACACGTAATCGGGGATGTCGCACAGGACGACGTCCATCTTCTTTCCCGTCTCGAGGCTTCCGACGATGTCGTGGCGGTCGATCGCGTAGGCCGCGTTCCCGGTGCAGGCGTTGACCGCTTCCTCGACGCTCATCTTGAGGGTGAAGACCCCGAGCTGGAGGATGAACGGCATCGAGAAGATATGCGAGCTCCCCGGATTGAAGTCCGTGGCCAGGGCGACCACGGCCCCGGCGTCGATGAGGCGCCGGGCGGGGGCCCGTCTTTCGAGCATCAGGAAGAACGGCACGCCCGGCAGAAGGATGGCCGCCGTGCCGCTCGCGGCCAAGCGGGCGATGCCCTCGCCGGAGACGGCGATGAGGTGCTCGGCGGAGGCGGCCCCCACCTCGGCCGCGAGGCCCGCTCCGCCCAAGGCCGCGAACTCCTCGGCGTGGATCTTGATCCGGAACCCGGCGGCCCGGGCCGCTTCGACCAGGGCCCGGGTCTCCGCGAGAGAGAAAACGCCTTTCTCGCAGAAGACGTCGAAGAACTCGGCCAGCCCGCGGCGGCGGACCTCCGGGATGAGGGTGTCGATGATCAGGCGGATGTAGTCATCCCGGCGGGAGCGATACTCGGGCGGGATCTCGTGGGCGCCCATGAAGGTCGGCACGACGTCCACGGGATGCCGGCCGGCGAGGCCGCCCAGGACCTCGAGCTGCTTGATCTCGTCCTCGAGATTGAGCCCATAGCCGCTCTTGGCTTCGACGGTCGTCGTCCCCGAAAGGAGCATGCGGTCGAGGCGGTCGAGGCAGAGCCGGTCGAGCTCGGCGGGGGTCGCGGCCCTCGTCGCCCGGACCGTCGTCTGGATGCCCAGGCCCTCGGCGGCCAATTGCTGGTAGGTCCAGCCCCGCAGACGGAGCCCGAACTCGCGCTCGCGGTTGCCGGCGAAGGGCAGGTGGGTATGGCTGTCGACGAATCCCGGCAGGGCCACGAGCCCCGCGGCATCGATCGTCTCGGCGCCCGGCTCGACGCGGACCGTCCTCCTGAACTCCTCTTCCGGGCCGGCGAACACGATGGTCCCCCGGTGCGACGCGACCCAGCCGTTCTCGACGAGGCCCACATCGGTCAGGGCCGCTTTTCTTTTCGGCAGCGACCCCGCGCAGGTCAGCAGCTGCCGGCAGCCGGCGACGACGACGTCAGCCGAGATCATGAGGGGTCTTTCTCATGGACGAGTGCTTCGTCCGGCGGATGAAAGACGGCGTCTCGAACGACTCCCATTGCTTGTCGGAGATCGACGGCTCCCAGACCGGGGCGGCCGTCCCCTTGGGCTCGAAGATGTATGTGGGCGTGTCCTGGAAGACCGGGAAGGGGGCCGGGGCCTTGGCCCGGCCCGGGCGCCGGACGGGCTCGCCGGCCGGCACCGCGACCTTGTCGGGGTTCTGATCGAAGCCCGTGGCGATGACCGTGACCTTGACCGTGTCCTTGAGGCTTTCGTCGATGACCGTGCCGAAGATGATGTTGGCGTCCGGGTCGGCCAGGCCGTGGATGAGCTGGGAGGCCGTGGACACCTCGTGGAGGGTCATGTCCCGGCCGCCTGTGATATTGATGAGAACGCCGTGAGCGCCCTCGATGGACGTGTCGACGAGCAGCGGGCTCGAGATGGCCTTCTGGGCGGCGTCGACGGCCCGGTTCTCTCCGGAGGCGATGCCCGTGCCCATGAAGGCGACGCCCATGCCCTTCATGACCGATTTGACGTCGGCGAAGTCGAGGTTGATGAGTCCGGGCTTGGTGATCAGGTCGGAGATGCCCTGGGCCGCCTGGCGCAGGATGTCGTCGGCCAGTCTGAACGCGTCCTGAATGGAGGTGTTGAGGTTGACTGTCGTCAGCAGCCGCTCGTTGGGGATGGCGATGACCGTGTCGACGGCCGACTTCAGCTCCCGCAGGCCCTCCTCGGCCTGCCGGGCCCGGACCCGGCCCTCGAACTCGAAGGGCAGGGTGACGATGGCGATGACCAGGATGTCCAGCTCCGTGGCCAAGTTGGCGATGATCGGCGTCGAGCCCGTGCCCGTCCCGCCGCCGAGGCCCGTCGTCAGGAAGACCATATCGGCGCCCTGGAGGACCTCGAGGAGGCGCTCCGTGTCCTCCATGGCCGCCTGCTTGCCGACCTCCGGCCGGCCCCCGGAGCCCAGGCCCTTGGTCAGCTGGCCCCCGATCTGGATCTTGGTCCGGGCCCGGTTGCTGTTGAGGGCTTGGACGTCGGTGTTGACGGCGATGAACTCGACGCCCTGGACGCCGTGCTCGATCATCCGGTTGACGGCGTTGCCGCCGCCGCCCCCGAGGCCGATGACCTTGATCTTGGCCCCCAGGTGCTCCTCGACGAGATGGAATTTCAGCCGGCTGGATTCGTCGCTCATGTTGCCTCCTTATCCTTCCTTGAACCAGTCCTTGATTTTGGCCCAAGGACCTTTTTTCCTGTCCCTGGACAGGCCTTTGTCCTGCCAGGTGCGAAATCCGTAGAGAATGAGCCCGACCGAGGTCGCGAAGTCCGGGGTCGAGACGCGGTCGACGAGGCCGCCGACGCCCGATGGGTCGCCCCGTCGCACGGGGAGGTCGAAGATCTCCTCGGCGACCTCCTCCAGCCCCTCGAGGAGGGCCGTGCCCCCCGTCAGGACGACCCCCGAGTTCAGCGACTTGTCGAAGCCCATCCGCTTGATGTCGGAATCGACGAGCCGGAAGATCTCCTCGGCCCGCGGCTGGATGATGTCGGCCAGCAGCTGGCGCGACAGGACCCGCGGCTTGCGGCCCTTGCCGACCGAGGGGACCTCGATCGTCTCGTGCTCCTCGATGGGCGGGCCGGCGATGCAGCCGAACTTCTTCTTGATCCGCTCGGCCTCGGGGATGGGCGTCCGCAGGCCGACGGCGATGTCGTTGGTGAAGTTGTCCCCGCCGATGGGGATGGTCGCGGTGTACCAGAGGCTGCCCCGCTCGTAGATGGCGACCTCGGTCGTCCCGGCGCCGATGTCGATCTGCCCGACGCCGAGCTCGCGCTCGTCATGGGTCAGGACGGAATGGGCCGTCGCGATCTGGTTGAGGACGATCTCCTCCACCCCGATCCCGGCCCGGCCGACGCAGCTGCGGAGGTTCTGGAGGGAGGTCAGGGCGGCCGTGATGATGTGGACGTTGACCTCGAGCTTGATGCCGCTCATGCCGACCGGGTCCTTGATGCCGTCCTGGTCGTCGACGATGAACTCCTGGGGGATGATGTGGATGATGTCGCGGTCCGGGGGGATGGGGATGGCCTTGGACTGGTCGATGACCCGCTTGACGTCCTCGCGGGAGATCTCGCGGTTCTTGCCGGAGACGGCCACGACCCCGCGGCTGTTGAAGCTCTTGATGTGGGCCCCGGAGATGCCGAAGAAGGCCGAATCGATCTCGACCCCGGCCATCAGCTCGGCCTCTTCCTGGGCCTTCTTGATGGCCGCCGTCGTCTCCTCGAGGCCGATGACGACGCCTTTCCTCAAACCGCGGGAGTCGGCCGTGCCGATGCCGATGATCTCGATCTTGCGCTCCTCGGTGATCTCGCCGATGATGGCCACGACCTTTCTCGTGCCGATGTCGAACCCGACGATGTAGTTGTTCTTGGGCATCATTCCATCTCCTTCGGAGGGTTGGGGTCGGCGCCGGCCGCTACCGGATCGGCGGCCCGCAGATAGACGCGGCCCTCGAAGCCGAGGTTGGCGGCCGCGAGCGGCCCCAGCCGCCGCTCCCATTCCACCCGACGGCTGCGGAACAGGGCCAGCCCGGCGGCGGCCGAGCCGGCCGCCACGATGACCCGCACGGGATCGTCCTTGAAGCCGAGCTCCAAGCGGCCGAAGTCCGAGCACCGGATCGTGGCCAGACGGGCCCTCTCGGCCGGGGGAAGGCTCAAGAGGCAATCCCTCGCCTGGGCCCACTTCTCGAGGAATCGGGACGAAAAGCCGCCCTCGTCCGATATAACGGGAAGACCGTGGTCAGCCGCGGGATCGACCTTCTCCATGACCATGCCGGATTCGTCGGCCAGGCCGAGGCCGTCGCGCTCGAGGAGGGCGAAGGGGGCCCGCTCGACGATCTCGATCCGCAGCGCCGAGGGGAATACCTTCTGGATCCTGGCGTCCTTGACCCAGGCCAGCCGGCGGATCCTGGCCCGCAGGTCCTGGATGTCGCAGAGCAGGAGGTTGCCCAGGCGCGGCGAGGCGAAATGGTCCTCGAGGGCCTGGCGGAGCCCGTCTTTGGCGCAGTGGACCTCGACCGTCCGGATCGTCAGCTCGTCCCAGGTGATGAGAAAGAGGTAGGCCTCGCGGAGGCCCGCGAATAGGCCGGCCTGGAGCAGGAAAAGAGCGAGGACGTGCTGGAGGCGCAGGACCCGTCGACGGCGGTTCTTCTGGAGGGACGCCTCCCTGGCGCCACGCTGGAAAGGCCTGGTCCGGGCGATCCAGGGGCCCTTCTTTCCCCGTTCCAGGCGTTCGGCGCATGTGGCCATGTCAGCTCCCGGCCTCCAGGGAGGCGATGATGTCCGGGATGATCCGATTGATGTTTCCGGCCCCGAGAACGAGCAGGATATCGTTCGGGGCCAGGAGGGTTTTCAGGAGGGCCGGCACGTTCCTCATATCGGCCTCGAAGTGGGCGCCCTTGTGCCCGAACTGGCGGACCTCCTCGAAAAGGGCCCGGCCGGAGACGCCGGGTATGGGCTCCTCGCCGGCCGGATAGATCTCGGTCAGGACGAGGATGTCGGCTTGATTGAAGGAGGTGGCGAATCCCGGCATGAGCTTGGCCAGCCTCGTGTAGCGGTGGGGCTGGAAGACGGCCACGACCCGCCGCGTCCAGCCCTTCTTGGCCGCCTCGAGCGTGGCCTTGATCTCGGTCGGATGGTGGGCGTAATCCTCGACGACCATCACGTCGCGGACGATCTTGCGGAGCTCGAACCGACGGCCCGTCCCCGTGTAGCTCTCGAGGGCCGTGAGGATGGTCTCCCCGGGGATGCCCAAGTCGAGCCCCACGGCGGCGGCGGCCATGGCGTTGAGGATGTTGTGGAGGCCCGGCACCTGGAGCTTCAGCTCGCCGAGCCGCCGGCCCTTGAGGACGAGGTCCGACCGGCTGCGGAAGCCGTCGAACGAAGGGTCCCGGGCCGTGACGTCGGACTGGGCCGAGAAGCCGTAGGTGATGATCTTGCGCTCGAGGTCGGGGATGATGCTCTGGAGATGGGGATCGTCGATGCAGAGGATGACGGGACAGTAGAAGGGGACCTTGTTGGCGAAATCGACGAACGTCCTCTTGATGTCGTCGAGGCTGCGGTACTGGTCGAGGTGCTCCTCGTCGATATTGGTCAGGACGGCGATGAAGGGCGACAGGCAGAGGAAGGACCGGTCGCTCTCGTCGGCCTCGGCGACGATGAAGTCGCCGGCGCCCAGTTTGGCGTTGGCCCCCAAGGTGTTCAGCCGGCCGCCGACGATGAAGGTCGGGTCGTACCCGCCGGCCTCGAGGACGACCGCGGTCATCGAGGTCGTCGTCGTCTTGCCGTGCGAGCCGGCCACGGCGATGCCGTATTTCATGCGCATGAGCTCGGCCAGCATCTCGGCCCGGGGGATGACCGGGATGAGATCGGCCCGAGCCTGGCGGACCTCGACGTTGTCCTCGTGGACGGCCGAGGAGATGACGACGACGTCGGCGGCCCGGACGTTCTCGGCCCGGTGGCCGATGGAAACAGCGGCCCCGAGGCGGGCCAGCCGCTGCGTGGCGTCGTTCTCTTGGATGTCCGATCCCGAGACCCGGTACCCGAGGTTGAGAAGGACCTCGGCGATCCCGTTCATGCCAGTCCCGCCGATGCCGACCATGTGGATGTGGTTGAGCTTGCGATAGCCTTTCTTCGTCACGCGCGTGTCTCCTTGGGGGTCGCGGCCATGAGCGACAGACAGAGCCCGGCGATCCGGCCGGCGGGATCATCGGGCCGGAGCGAGGCCAGCTTCTTCTCCATGGCGTCGAGCTCGCCGGGCCGGTCGAGGTAATGAAGGATCCGGGCGGCCAGGACCTCGGGGGTGGCTTGGCTTTCGGGAACGACCTCGGCCCCGCCGGCCGCCTCGAGCTCGCGGGCATTGGCCGTCTGGTGGTCCTCGGAGGCGCCGGCGAAGGGCACGAGAACGGCCGCCTTGCGGGCGGCGATGAGCTCGGCCAGGGTCGTCGCCCCGGCCCGGCAGACGACGAGATCGGCCCGGCCGAAGCGGGCGGCCATGTCGGGGAAATAGGCGGCCGCTTCGCTCGTCCCGAAGCCGTTCGCCCGATACGCCGCGGCGACGGCCTCGAGCTCCCGGGGGCCCGTCTGGTGGGTCATCCGCAGAAGTTCCTTTTTCGGCCGAAGCAGAGGCAGGGCGGCCGTGATCCTCTCGTTGAGGAAATGGGACCCTTGGCTGCCGCCGAAGATGAGAACGGAGAGCTCCGGGGTCCGGGCCTTCGCCGGCAACGCGTAAAAGTCCTCCCGGACCGGGTTCCCCAGCAGCACGCCTTTGCCCTTGAAATAGGGCAGGGTCGAGGGGAATGAGACGACGGCCCGGCGGACCCAACGGACGAGAAGGCGGTTGGTGAGCCCGGGCCGGGCGTTCTGCTCCAGGATGAGCGTCGGGATCCCGAGCCACGAGGCCAGCAGGACGAGGGGTCCGGAGCTGTAGCCGCCGGCGCCGACGACCAGGCCGGGTCTCGTCCGGGCGAGAAGGGCCAACGACTGAACGAAGGCCAGGGGCAGGAGAGCGAGCCCGCGAACGGTCTTGAGGCCCCGGGCCTTGAGGCCCTCGATCCTCATGGGGACGAAGCGGACCCGGTGCTCTTCCATGATCCGCTTCTCGACATCGCGGTGCGTCCCGGCGTAGGTCAGCCGCAACCCCGGCCGGCGCTCGAGGAGTTTGCGGCCCACGACGAGGGCCGGGTACAGGTGGCCGCCCGTCCCGCCGCCGCAGATGATGATGTCGCGCTCTCTCATATCCGCACCTTCGTCTCTCCCAACCCCCTTTTCCGGCTGATGTGGAGGAGGATGCCGATCGCGGCCAGCGTGCAGATCAGGGACGACCTCCCGTAGGAGACAAGGGGCAGGGGGATGCCTTTCGCCGGGCCCAGCCCCAGGACGACGGTGATGTTCAACAGGGCCTGGGCGACGACGGCCAGGGTCACTCCGGCGGCCACCATCCGCGAGGCCGGATCGGGAGCGGCCATCGAGATCTTCAGGCCTCTCCACAGGAGAAGGAGATAGAGGCCCAGAACGGCCAGCGTGCCGACGAGGCCGGTCTCCTCGCCCCAGATGGCATAGATGAAATCGGTGTGCGCCGACGGCAGGAAGTAGAGCTTCTGGGTGCTCTGGCCGAGGCCGACGCCGAGGAGCCCTCCCGAGCCCACGGCCAGCTTCGACTGCGCGACCTGATACGATTTCCCGAGAGGGTCCTTGTCCGGCGAGAGAAAGCCGTGGATGCGGTCCATCCGATAGTCGCCCTGGACAAGGTAGAAGGCGAAGAGAGCCGCAAACAGCCCTCCCGCCGCGACGAAATAGCGGAGCTTGACGCCGCCGATGAAAAGCATCATCGCGGCCAGAACGAACAACAGGACGGCCGTGCCGAAATCGGGCTCCATGAGGACGAGGAGCACGGTCAGGAAGAGCACGCCCAGCGGGACGGCCAGGACCTTCGGTTCTGTCAGCCGGTCCTTGCGGCTCTCGATCCACGAGGCGAGGAAAAGGATGAGGCTGATCTTGGCCAGCTCCGAGGGCTGGAAACGGATGCCGAAGAGCAGGACCCAGCGGTTGGTCCGGGCCACGGCCGGCATGGTCAGGCAGAGCATCAAGAGGAGGACGGTCGCGGCGAGCAGGCCGTAGACGAAATAAGGATTGAGGAAGAATGACCGCTTGACCGACAGGAGGAAGACGATCAGGGCGGTGCCGGCCGCCGCCCCCAGGAGCTGCTGGATCATGAAATGGAACGGATGGCTGTATTTTTCCCCGGCCAGGAAGCCCGAGGAGCTGAAGACGATGACGACCCCGATGGTCACCAGGACGACCGTGACCGTGAAGAGGGGAATGTCGAAGCCGAGCCGACGGGATGCGCTCATCGTTCAGCCCCTCTTTCCCCGCACGCGGGCGGCCAGCCGGCGCACTTCGCGCTTGAAGGTCCGTCCGCGCTCCTCGAAGTCGCGGAACATGTCCCAGCTCGTGCAGGCGGGGGCCAGGAGGACGACGTCGCCCGTGGCGGCCGCGTCGAAGGCCTTACGGACGACCTCCCGATAGTCGGCCGCCGACTCGACGGGCACGACCCCGCCGAGGGCCTCCCGGATCTTGCCCGCGGCCTCGCCGACAAGGACGACGGACCTCGCCTTTCGCCGGACCTCCCTCCGGAGAGGCGAAAAATCGCCGCCTTTCCCGCGGCCGCCCAGGATGAGGACGATGGGACGGTCGAAGCTGGCCAGGGCCTTGAGCGTCGCGTCCACGGTCGTGGCCTTGGAGTCGTTGACGAAGCGCACGCCGCCGACCGTCAGGACGTCCTCCAGCCGGTGCTCGAGCCCGCGGAAGGCCAGGACCGAACGCCGGAGGGAGGCCGCCGGAACCCCGAACGCCCGCCCGACGAGGGCCGCGGCCATGACGTTCTCCAGATTGTGCGCGCCGGGCAGAGGGACACGGCCGGTCCGCAGGAGCTTCTCGGGCCTCCGCCCGTCGAGAACGATCCATCCGTTCTCGATGGATGCGCCGTCCCGGACGCGCCGTTTCCGGCTGAAGCCGAGGACGGCGGCCGCGGCCTCCCCGGCCAACCTCCAGACACGCGGATCGTCCCTGTTGAGGATGGCCCGGTCCTCGGGGCCCTGGCGGAGGACGAGCTTCGTCTTGGCCTGGAAATAGGCGTCGAACGTCCCGTGCCAGTCGATGTGGTTCTCCGAGACGTTGAGGATGGCGGAGACGTCCGGCTTGAAGCGCTCCGTGTATTCGAGCTGGAAGCTGGAGACCTCGGTGACGTAGATGTGGTCGTCCCGGCTCCGTTCGACGAAGGAGACGAGCGGGGGGCCGATGTTGCCCGCCAGGCGCGCCTTGAGGCCGGCATCCTTCAAGATCCTGTGGGCCAGTGTCACGGTCGTCGACTTGCCGTTCGTGCCGGTGACGGCGACGATCCGCCCCTTGAGGAACCGGAACGCGAGCTCGATCTCCGAGAGGACCGGCACCCCCTTGGCCCGGGCGGCCAGGATCTCCGGCAGGGGAGGGACGCCGGGGCTGGGGACGACGAGGTCGGCCTCGAGGAAGGCCGCCGGGGTGTGGCCGCCGGTCTCGAAGTCGACCCCGCGCTGCCGCCAAGGTTCGATCCTGTGGGCGAGGGCGGCGGCCGACTTCTTTTCGGTCACCCGGACCCGGGCGCCCCGCCCGATCAGGAATTCGCAAAGGGCCTCGCCCGTCCGCTCGAAGCCGACAATGAGGACTCTGCGATCTTTGAGTTCCATGCCTATCTCAATTTCAGGGTCGACAAGCTGAAGAGAGCGAAGATGAGGCCCAGGATCCAGAAGCGGATGACGACCTGTCCCTCGGGCCAGCCGGAGAGCTCGAAATGATGGTGGAGAGGGGCCATCTTGAAGAGACGTTTCCCGCCGCTCATCTTGAAGTAGGAGACCTGGAGGAGGACCGAGGCGGCTTCCAGGATGAAGACCCCGGCCACGGCGAACAACAGGAACTCCTGCTTGATGAGCAGGGCGATGACGGCCATCGTCCCGCCCAGGGCGAGGGCCCCGACGTCGCCCATGAAGATCTGGGCCGGGTGGCAGTTGAACCACAGGAAGCCGAGACAGGCCCCGGTGAGCGCGCCGGCGAAAACGGTCAGCTCCGCGGCGAGAGGCACGCGGGGGATATTGAGGTACTGGGACCAGAGGGCGTGCCCGGCCACATAGGTCAGGGCCGTAAGGGCCGCGGCCCCGATGAGGGTCAGGCCGATGGCCAGCCCGTCGAGCCCGTCGGCGAGGTTGACGGCGTTGGAGGACCCGACCAGGATGAAGACGATCCACGGCCAGTAGAACCAGCCGAGATAGGGCGTCCATTCCTTGAGGAACGGGAAGGCCAAGTTCAGGCTGAACCGCCCGCTCGTCCCCATCCAGATGAACGCCAGGCCGATGGCCGCGGCCAGGACGAACTGCAGGGCGATCTTCTGCCCGAAGCGCAGGCCCAGGGACCGCTTCCGGCGGACCTTGAGGACGTCGTCCCAAAGCCCGATGAGCCCGAAGAAAAGCATCGACAGGACGGCCACCCAGACATAGATGTTCCCGAGATTCCCCCAGACGAGGGTCGGGACGAGGGTGGCGATGATGATCAGCAGCCCGCCCATCGAGGGCGTCCCTTTCTTGGCGTAGTGTGACCGGGGGCCGTCGGGCCGGATCTCCTGGCCGATCTGGTGCTTCTGGAGGAAGCGGATCAGCCGGGGGCCGAGGAGGAAGCTCAAAGCCAGGGCCGTGATGCCGGCCAGGGCCGTGCGGACCGTGATGTAGCGGAACACGTTGAAGAAGAAGAATTCCTCCCGCAGCGGAACGAGGAGCCAGTAGAGCACGGGTTACTCCTTTCCTTCAGTTCTCAGACGGTCGGCGACCCTCTCCATCCTCATTCCCCGCGAGCCTTTGACGAGGACGAGGTCGCCCGGGCGGACGATGCCCGCGATGGCCGCGGCGGCCGCGTCCGAATCGGGGAAGAGCTGGATCGCCTTCGCGTCCATACCGGCCTCGGCCGCTCCCTCGGCGATCAGCGCGGCCAGGGGGCCCACGGCGACCAGAACGTCCCAGTTGGAATCGGCCAAGGTCTTGCCCGCTTGACGATGGAACTCCTGTCGCGCCGTGCCGAGCTCCAGCATGTCGGCCAGAACGGCCACCTTCCTTGCGGCCGGCAGGCCCGCCAGGCTCCGGAGCACCGCGTCGAGGGCCCGCGGGTTGGAATTGTAGGAATCGTCGTAGAGGCGGATGCCGCCTGTTTCTTCCAGGACCCCCCTCATCGCATGAGGCCGGAGGCCTGGGATACGGGGCGCGATCTCCGGCCATCCGAGACCGAACGCCAGGCAGACCGCGGCGGCCGCGAGCAGGTTCGGCACGAGGGCGTCATTGACGAACGGGAAAAGGGCCCGGCCCTCTTCCCGGCCGTATCTCAAGGTCAGGTCCGATCCCTCGTAGCCCCGCCGCCGGATGTCCCAAGCCCGGACATCACAGGACCGGCCGAGGCCGAACGTCACCGTCCGGCCCGGCCATCCGTCGGCCGCTTTCATGACCAGAGGATCGTCGCCGTTGAGCACGGCCACGGCCCCCGCGGCGGCCCCGTCGAGGATCTCCCTCTTGGCCCGGGCGATGTCCTCCAGAGAGTAGAAGAATTCCATGTGGACGGGGCCGATGTTGGTGATGACGGCCACGTCGGGCGGGGCGATCCGGGTCAGGGCCGCGATCT
Organism: uncultured Eubacteriales bacterium; assembly: GCA_964423315.1. Taxonomy (GTDB): domain Bacteria; phylum Acidobacteriota; class Aminicenantia; order Aminicenantales; family Saccharicenantaceae; genus RBG-16-66-30. The sequence continues at coordinate 123,069 of CAYREO010000002.1, forward strand.
CGCCGGGCGCGCTCATGCCCATTTCCAGCACGGCCGCTTCGTGGTCCGGCTCGAGCCGAAGCAGGGACAGGGCCAGGCCCAGGTGGTTGTTGAAATTCCCCTCGGACCGCAGAACGCGGAGGCGCGAGGAGAGGAGGGCTGCGGTGAACTCCTTGGTCGTTGTCTTGCCGACGCTGCCCGTGATGCCCACGACCTTGACCGGCCGGCGCTCGAGAGCGGCCCGGGCCAACGCCTGCAGTGCGGCCACCGTGTCGCGGGTCTCGACCAGCCCGAACCCCGGATCGGGGACAGTGACGGGGCGGGCGACCACGGCGCCCGCGGCCCCATGGCCGGCGGCGTCGCGGACGAAATCATGACCGTCGCGCTTCCCGGGAAGGGCGAAGAAGAGCTCGCCCGATACGGTGATCCGGGAGTCGATGCCGAAGGAACGGAAGACCTGGGACGGGGTCCCTTGCAGGACGGTCCCCCCGGCGATCGTCGCGACTTCCTCCAGACGGAAAGCGGCCATGGTCACCCCGCCTCCATCTTCGCCAGGATCTCCCGGATGACCTCGTGGTCGCTGAAGGGGACCGTCCGGTCCCTGAAGGTCTGAGTGTTCTCGTGGCCCTTGCCGGCGACGAGGACGGCGTCGCCCTTGTTGGCCGTGGCCAAGGCCCGGGCGATGGCCTCTTTGCGGTCCGGGACGATCTCGTAGGTCCGGACCCCTTCCTTCGTGAAGCCGGTCTCGATGGCCGCGATGATCTCCATCGGGTCCTCGGACCGGGGATTGTCGGAGGTCAGGACGGTCCAGTCGGCCAGCCGGGCGGCCACCCGGCCCATGCGCTCGCGCTTGCCCTTGTCCCGGTTCCCGCCGGCCCCGAAGACGAGGATGATCCTCCGGGGCTTGAACTCGCGGGCCGTGGTCAGGAGATGTTCGAGGGCGTTGTCGGTGTGGGCGTAGTCGACGACGATCTGGAGGCCCCGCGTGTTGGGGACCTTCTCGTAGCGTCCGGGGACCCCGGGCAAGGCCGCGATCCCCTCGGCGATCGCCGCAGGAGGCACGTTGATGGCCAGGGCCGCGGCCGCGGCGGCCAGGATGTTGGAGATGTTGTGCTTCCCGACGAGGGCGGACCGCAGCCGCAGGGTCCCGCCGGGGTAGGCGACCTGGACGTCCGTCCCGTCCTCGGCCATGACGAAGGCCAGGGCCCGGACGATGGCCGCCGGCGCGAAACCGAAGGTGATGGTCGTCATCGGCAGCTCGGCGATGAGCTTCTGGCCCCAAGGATCGTCCATGTTGACGACCGAGGCCCGCCGCTTGTGGTTGAGGGTGAACAGCTTCTTCTTGGCCTCGAAGTAGTTCTCCATCGAGGCATGGTAGTCGAGATGCTCCCCGCTGAGGTTGGTGAAGACGGCGGCGTCGAAGCTCACACCCCAGACGCGCTTCTGCTCCAGGGCGTGAGAGGAAACCTCCATGACGCAGTGGGTGACCCCGGCTTCGACCATGTCCCGGAGAAAAGCCTGAAGGTCGACGGACTCGGGGGTCGTTCGGGCCGCGGGCATCTTGACCCCGGGGCGCCGATAGTCGATGGTCCCGATGACGCCGGCCGCGATGCCGGCGGCCTTCAGGATGGCCTCGAGGAGATAGGTGACCGTCGTCTTGCCCTTCGTCCCGGTGACCCCGACGACTTTCAGCTGGTCGGAAGGATGCTCGTGGAAGTTGGCGGCGGCCAAGGCCAGGGCCTCGCGCGCGTCGGCCACGCGGACCCAGGCGACCCTGGACGACGGGGGTTTCGGCCACGACGACAGAACGGCCGCCGCGCCCGCGGCCTCGGCGTCGGCCAGGAAATCCATGCCGTTGCGGGACGCCCCGCGCAGGGCGGCGAAGAGGAAGCCCGGCTTGACGGCCCGGGAGTCGTAGGCGATGCCGCCGATCTCGAGTTCGCCGGCCTCGCCGCCCGAGAGGATGGGGATGCCCTCGAGCACGGCCCGGAGTTTCACGGCCGACCTCCTCTTTTCAGATCCGCCGTCAGGGTCCGGCCGCCGAACGGCCTCTCGGGGGGCACGCGCATATAGCGGAGGACCTGGCGGGCGATATCCCGGAAGACGGGGGCGCAGACTTGGCCTCCGTAGTAGAAGCCTTCCTTGGGCTCGGCGAGGACGACGACCATGGCCAGCGCCGGGCGGCCGACCGGGGCGAACCCGACGAAGGACGCGATGTATTTTTTGGACGTGTAGGTCTTCAGGACGGGGTCATAGACCTGGGCCGTGCCCGTCTTGCCGGCGATCCCGTAGCCGTCGAGGCGCCCGGCCTTTCCCGTCCCCTCATCGACCGCTTTTTCGAAGGCCAGGGAGACGAGCTCGCGCGCGGTCCTGTCGCTGATGACGCGTCGGGACTCGTCGGCGAGCGGTCCCGGGATCGCCGAGGCATCCCCGACGTGCTTCGCGACGCGGGGCCGAACGGCCAGCCCGCCCGTCGCGTAGACGTTCATGGCCCGCAGGATCTGAAGGGGGGTGACCATGAGCTCATATCCGATGGCGACGTGAGGGAGCGAGGACTTCTTGTTCCAATCCTTGACCGGGAAGACCCGGCCGTTGACCTCTCCCGGAAGGTCGATGCCCGTCTTCGACCCGAAGCCGAAGGCGATGATGGCCGCGTGGAGCTCCTCGGGGCTCAACCGGAGGGCGAACTTCACGGTGCCGACGTTGGAGGACTCGCTGAGGACCTGAGGAAAGGTCAGCAGGCCCATCCGGGAGTGGTCGCGGATGGTCAGGCCGCCGAGCGTGATGGACCCTTCGCGGCAGTCGAAGACGTCGGCGTAGTCCACGACCCCCTTCTCCCGGACCGCGGCCGCGGCGACGATCTTGAACGTCGAGCCCGGCTCGTAGCTGAGCTGGACGGCCCGGTTCAACCAGGCGTCCCGGGGCCCGGGGAAGTCGTTGACGTCGTAATCGGGCCGGTTGGCCAAAGCGAGGATCTCTCCCGAGGCGGGGTCCATGACGATGACCGTCCCCCACGCCGCGGAGTGCTCGGCGACGGCCTTGGCCAGCTCTTTCTCGACGATGTACTGGATCGTTGCGTCGATGGTCAGGACCAGGTCCTGGCCGGGCACGGCGGGCTTGATGACCTGGATCTGGTAGCTTCGGGCCCGATTATCCTTGTAGGAAACCTGCCGTCCTTCTTGGCCCTTGAGCAGGGCGTCATAGGTCAGCTCGACCCCGGCCTTGCTGTTCTCGTGGAGGCTGACCCCGCCGAGGACGTGGGCGGCCAGCGACCCCAGGGGATAGTGCCGTTTCTTGGTGGTCTCGAAACCGACGCCGGCGAGCTTCATGGCCCGGACCCGGTCGGCCTCCTCCCGGGGGATCTTCTTCTTGATGTAAGTGAAAGGCTCCTGTCTGCGGAGGCGGTCGAGGATCCCGGAAACCTCCTTGTCCGTGAGACCGAGCGCGGAGCGCAGGGCCGTCAGCTTGCGTTTCTCGTCGGCCGCCGTCTCCCCGTCGACCGGGTTGATGTAGATCGAGACGGCCGGCAGGCTGCAGGCCAGGATCTGACCGTTGCGGTCGTAGATGATGCCGCGCTCGGGCTCGATGGCTCCGCTCCTCTGGTTCTGGCTGAGGATCGAGGCCTTGGCCCGGCCATGGCCCTTGATCTGGAGCTGGAAGAGACGGACGGCGAGGCCGGCGGCCCAAGCCACGAGAATGAAGCCCAGCACGAGGATCCGCCGGCGCATGTCGGTCTCGTAGAACGTCCTCATGGGTTCGGCCTCAGCGGGACGGCGCCCGCTCCTCGAAGATCGTCTCCGCGTCCGGGGGATCGACGAGCCCCAGCTTCTCCCGGGCGATCTTATCGACCCTCGCCGGGTCGAGCAGGGCGGCTTTGCGGAGCTCCAGGGCCCGGATGGAATCCTGGAGCTCCTTGATGCGGGCCTCCGAACGGCCGATCTCGATCCCCAGCCGGACCGATTCGGTCTGATACCAGACGTAGAAGGTCAGGATGGCGGCGACGGCAACGAGGAAGGCCGCGCCGAGCGCGATCTCTTTCCCGCTCCATTTCCGGCGGACCATTCAACGCCTCTCCGCGGCCCGCAGCTTGGCCGAGCGGGCCCTGGGATTGGCGGCCACCTCGTCATCTCCCGGCGTCACCGGCTTCTTGGTCAGGAGCGTCAGCAGGGGAGGGGCGTCCCCGCGGGCCGCCAGGCCGGCGAACGCATGCTTGACGATGCGGTCCTCGAGCGAATGGAAGGAGATGACGACGAAGCGCGTGCCCGGCCGCGAGGAGCGGACGGTCCGTTCGAGGAATTCCCCGAGCCCGTCGAGCTCTTTGTTGACCTCGATCCGCAGCGCCTGGAAGGCCTTGGCCGCAGGGTGGATCTTCCCCTTCTGGGGCCGCCAGTTGTAGATCCGCTCGATGAGCTCCCTGAGGTCGGCCGTCGTCTCGAGCCGGCCGAGCTTGCGCAGGTGGACGATCTCGCGGGCCAGCCGCCTCGTCTGCCCCAGCTCGCCGTACGCGGCGAGAAGCTCGGCGAGCCGCGTTTCGGGATAGGAATGGAGGATCTTGGCGGCCGTCGTCCGGCTTCTCAGGTCCATGCGCATATCCAAGGGGCCTTCCCGGCTGAAGCTGAAGCCGCGCTCCGGGGAATCGAGCTGGAAAGAGGAGATCCCCAGGTCGAGCAGGACGCCCCGGACCTCGCCGAAGTCGATATCCAACGAGTCCAAGGCCTTGAAATCCGTCTGGAAAAGCGCGACCCTCGAGGCGTAGGGCTTGAGCCTTCGGCCCGCTTCGCGGAGGGAAAGCTCGTCGCGGTCCAACCCGATGAGCCGCGCCCGCGGGTTCCTCTCCAGAATGGCCAAGGCATGACCGGCCAGGCCGAGGGTGCCGTCGACATAGAGGCCTTCGCGCCCGGCGTCGAGCAGCGCCAGGGCTTCCTCCAGGAGGACCGGACGGTGGGCGAGATCCGTCATTCCGGTTTTCCTCGAGGGATGAGGCGGGCGATGCTCTCGAAATCCTGGTCCGAGAGGGGCTTCTCCTCGAGAACTCCGTCGAGGACGTCCTTGTTCCATACCTCCAGGTGATTGGAAAGTCCGACGACCTCGACCTCGTCGCCGAGCTTGGCCTTGTCCCTCAAGGCTTGGTTGATGAGGACCCGTCCTTTGGGGTCGAGCTCGAGACGGACCCCGTTGCGGTTGACGCGCAGCATGAACCTGCGGACATCGGGCCGGAGATGGACCGCGCCTTCCGCGGCCAGGCCCGTCATCTCGAGCCAGACCGCGAGCGGATAGATTTGGACGGACTCGTCCGACAGAGATGTGACGAAGAGATCCCGGCCGTATTTTTGCTCGATGGCCTCGCGGAATTTGGCCGGGATCTTGATGCGTCCGCTGGCGTCGAACTTCGCTGAGTAGCTGCCTATGAGAACGTCCGGCATGATCCTTTGTCCCGATTTGTCCCGTTTCGTCCCAAATATAGGCAAGCGGATGGTAAAAGTCAAGCAAAAAAACCCAAAAAAACGCGAAAAAACGGGGCCCCCAAATAGAGGGTCAAATCAGGCGGGAAATACCGGCGGTAGGGGTCGGCACCGGAAGGTCCGCGAAAAGGTCCCCGATGGGACGTGAATGGCCGGCGGCTAGCTCCCTTCGCCGCCCTCTTCCGGGCCGTTCGAGGCGGGCTTTCCGGCGAGCAGCTCTTTGGCCTTTTCAAGGTCGCTCATCCGGACCAGGACCTTGAACTCGGCCAGGCCGTCGACGGTGAGGGGATAGACGAACGGAGCCGCCCGGCCCCGGATGACGACGGGAATGCCGTGGCTTTCCAGGAAGTTCTTGATCAGCTCGCCTTCGAAAGGCCCCCAAACGCGGGCGACCTCCCCGAGGTTCCCGGGTTCTTCCGGCCGGCCGTTGTCGGCGTCCTCATCGCCCATGGGTCGTGTCCTTTCTTGGCGTCGATATAATCGTCGATGATCCGCCGGTGATCGAAAGCCAGAGGGACGTCGATCCTCCGCGGATCGAAGACCCTCGCTTCCCGGGCATCGTCGTCGGCCCGCGGGATCCCTCGGGCCCGGGCGATGAAGACCGTCGATACGGTGTGGAGGCGGGGGTCCCGGTCCGGGTCCGAATAGACGTGGAATTGACGGAGGTCCTCGATCTCGAGCGACGTCTCCTCCCGGGCCTCCCTGCGGGCGGCCTCTTCGAGCGTCTCCCCGTAATCGACGAAGCCTCCCGGCAGGGCCCAGCCGGTCGGGGGGTTCTTTCTCTCGACCAGGACGATCCCCGGGACCCGGCCGCCGCGGGGCACCTCGATGATGATGTCCACGGTGGGCACGGGGTTCCTGAACGTTCTTCGGGTCTTCATGGCGTGGGTCGGATGCGCCTATTGTAGGGGCCCCTTGCAGGTCTGTCAATCCGCTCCCCGGCCCCCGCCGCCGCCCGGGGGGCGTTCATGACCTCGAAGGTGGACGTGTGTCTCCCGTCCAGGACAGCTCCATCCGCCGGTCGCCGAAGCAACCGGAGGGGAGGCTGGCCTTAGGTTGGCATGAAAAATGCTATAGTTATAAGGATGTGAGTCATCATTGAAAAGGAGGCTGTCATGAGGCGAACAAAGATCCTTTCGCTCCTTGTGGCCGCCGTTGTCCTGGCCGGGGTCCTTCCCCTCCGGGCGGCCGACCATTACCGGCTCGTGAACGATAAGCGGAACTTCTATTACGGTCACATCAGCTACATCGAACCGACGCCCGACGGCCGGGATCCCGTCATCCTCCGGGAAGGGAGCCCGCGGCCGGAGCCAGGGCTTCTCAATTCGCCCGTCGGTCCGGGAGACATCGTCCGGACCTCTTCCGACCGGCGCTGCGAGATCCAGTTCGATTCCGGGACCATCGTCCGGCTCGACTTCGATACGGAGGTCAAGGTCGAGACCGTCCTGGCCCGCAGCCTCAGCAGCTCTCAGCAGATCTCGAACCTGGCCCTCGTCACAGGCCGCATCTACGTGATGTACAAGGAATACGACCGACGCGAGGTGTTCCAGATCCTGACCGCCAATGCCGCCGTTAAAATGAGGCACAATTCCGTCTCGACGATCGCGGCGGCCGCGGACGGATCCTCGGATGTCCAGGTCGGACTGGGCCGGGCCCGTGTCCTCTTCGGAGCGGACCTCGCCCGTCTCAAGGAACAGGAGGTCCGGAAGCTCGAGAGGTTCGTCGTCCTCAAGAGCCATCAGTCCCAGATGGCCTCCTTTATCGAGGATACGGATTTCGAGCTCTGGAACCGGGACATCAACGCCCGTTTCGCCGAGCTCCACGAAGGGCTGACGGTCCTCCCCAAGCCCCTCCAGAGACTTCCCCCGGCCGTCTTCCATTTCGCCCAGAAATTCGGCAACCGATATGGGGAATGGCTCTGGGACGACTATCTGGGCTATGTCTGGAGACCCTACATCGACAACATGGCGTATCCCTGGGGCTGGCAGCCTTACTATTACGGTCACTGGGCCTATGCCGGAGGCCAGATGTTCTGGATCCCCCAGGAACCCTGGGGCTGGGTCCCCTACCATCTCGGCATCTGGCATTGGGACAAGAAGAGGGGCTGGGTGTGGATGCCAGGCTCGATGTTCGCCTCGGCCTGGGTCGCTTGGGATTTCTTTTTCGGCTACGCGGCTTGGAGGCCGTGGGGCCTCTTCGACTGGATGAGGGACTACGGAACAGCGGGTTTCTCCTACGGGCGCGAAGGCTGGTTCTATCACGCCCCGCTCCCTATCGACACCACCCTGGGGCGACGGTTAACGCCGGTCGACGCGCCGCCCATGCCGATCCCGCGGGAGTTCCGACCCGTCGTGAAGACGTTCGAGAAGGCTTACCTCAAGAAGGACCCCGGCATCATGGATTCGCTGGCCGAGGTTCCGAAGCACCTCGTCCTGGTCCCCAAGGAAAGCCTCCATGTCCGGGCGATCCACGAAAGAGCGAAAAACTGGGACGAGGTCCCGAAGCCTGCGGGAACGCCTCCGGACAAGGCGGACCCCGGTGCGCTCCGGAGGCCCGCCAATCCGGGCCTCGAGGCCGTCAGGATCTTCCGCGGCCTCGAATCCCCCCGCAGCCTCCCCGAGCGGAGCTCCAGCCCCTGGCCCCGTCCGGATAACGCCGGCAGGGCCGTCGCCGCCCCTGTGACAGCGGTCAGGCCCGAAGCCCACGACGCCGGACCGGCGACGGAGCCCGGTGACCGCAGGCCTCATCCGGCCGCCCCCGCCCAGGCCATGCGCTTCAGGGATTGGAATCCCGATCTCAAGATCGCCCGGGAGCTCGGCGTCAGGATCGAATACTCAAGTCAACGGAACGAGGTCGTCTGTCCCGAGCTGAAACTTTCCTCACGTGATATCAGCGACCGTCCGGGCTTCGGCCCCCGGCTCACGTCCCCCAGTGCGGGCGACCCGGCGGGGAGCCAGCTCGGTCTCCCGTCCTCAAGCGTTTCGCCTTCGCCAACGGGCCAAGCCGAGATGGGGCGGTCCTCGAGCGGCGCGGAAAGAGCCTCGGAGAAGAGAACCGGGGGAGAGACGATCAAAAAGTGAGGGTGGGCGTGACCGCCCTCAAGACCCTCGTCGGATCGAGAGCGACGAGGAGCCGCCCGACCTGTCGCTCGAACTCCTCCTTGAATTCGGGACGAAGCGGCTCGGCCGGCAGGAATCTGTGCCCGAGGGGATTGACGGGCTTCCCGTAGAGATAGATCCGGTAGTCGAGATGGGGCCCGGTCGAATCCCCCGAGGACCCCACATAGCCGACGATGTCCCCGGCCTTGACCTGGACCCCCTTCCTGATCCCCGGGCCGAACCGGCTCAAGTGCAGATAGGCCGTCTCGTATCGGTTCTTGTGGCGCAGACGGACCATGTTGCCCGCTCCGCCGTCCCGGCCGGCGAAGATGACCTCGCCGTCGGCCGTCGCCTGGGCCGGGGTCCCGATGGGGGCGGCGTAATCCACGCCGTAGTGCGGCCGGTAGATCTTGTGGATGGGGTGGAACCGGCTGTTCGTGAAGCGGGAGGTGATGCGGGCGAACTTGATGGGCGAGCGCAGGAAGTCCTTCCTCCGCGAACCGCCGTTCTCGTCGAAGTAGTCGGAGGCCCCCGTATCGGGGTAGGTGAAGCGGAACGCGCGATAGGTGTTGCCGGCGTTGACGAACTCGGCGGCCAGAATGTCTCGATAGCCTGAGAACTTGCCGTTCAGGAACTTCTTCTCGAAGACGATGCGGAACGAATCCCCCCGGCGGAGGTCCGTATGGAAGTCGATGTCCCAGCCGAAACAGCGCTCCACGAGCTCGAGGGCCAGTGCGTCCTCCTCGCCGGCCCGATTGAGGGCGGCGATGAGGCTGTCCTCGATGACCCCTCGAACGATGGCGGTCCGGATCTCGAAGGGATACGGCCGGATCTCCGACCCGATCCGGCCGTCCTCGTTGCGGACGACGAGATAGCGGGAGGGATCGAGATCGTATTCGAGCGACACCCACGGCCCGTCCGGCAACGACGTCAGCCGCATTTCCTGTCCCGCCCGGATCCGGCCCAGGTCGTGGACGGGGCGGACGGCCTCCCGGATGCGGTGGATCTCCCGGCTGTCGAAGCCCCGCCTTCCGAGGAGGTTGGCCAGGGTCGACCCCGGCGGGATGATGAATCGCTCTTCATGGAGGCCGGGGCCAACCGGTTCGACCCCGGCGTCCTCGAGGACCTCACCGGCCCCCTCGCCGCCTTCTGGGCCGCTTCCGGCCGATCGGAAGACGGAACGCGCTCCCGTGACGAGAAGATAGAGAATGACGGCCAGGACGAATGCGGCGAGGAGGATCCTTTTCCCGTTCCATCGGTCCCGGCGATGACTCCGGTCAACCGGGCCGAGCCTCAACCGGATCCGGGTCATCGGCCCCGGCGGCGGCGTGGAATGCGGGGCCCGACGCTCGGGCCGGTCATGACGGCGTCTCCGTGGGCCCCGGCCGCCTCCTGGGCCCTCCTTTGAGGGCCCGGAGAAGGGCGGCCGCGGGTCCCGAGAGAACGTTCAGCCCGAAAAAGACGATCAAACCGATCCTGGTGTAGAAGATGATGCCGACCAAGGAAACGGCTACGATGAAGGCCGTCGCGATGTTGACCCGGCGCTCCAGGAGGGCTTTGATGTAGTTCCGGTAGGGAAAGGAGCTGACCATGCACAGGGCGACGAAGACGGTCATGGCGACCACCAGAAAGGCCGTCTCCCTCGTGCCCGCCGGCACCGGCCGGAAATTGACGACGGAGGCCATGAAAATGGCCGCCGAGGGGACCGTCAAACCCTGATAGTGCCGCCGGTCGGTCTGGACCTTGGTCCGGACGTTGTAGCGGGCCAGCCTCAGGACGCCGGCCGTCAGAAAGATGAAGCTGAAGAAGATGCCCGGCGGCCCGAGGACCTCCAAACCCCAGAAGTAGAGGAGGACGGAGGTCGCCAGTCCGAACGACACGGCGTCGGCCAGAGAATCGAGCTCGACCCCGAACTCCGACGGCGTGTTCGTGGCCCTGGCCACGAGCCCGTCCAGGGCGTCCATGAGAGCGGCCAGGATGATCCAGACGGCGGCCGCCCGGTACCTCCCGTGAAAGGTCAGAAGGATGCTCATGAATCCGAAGAACAGGTTGACCAGGGAGAACAGGCTGGGCAGGAAAAACAGGCCTTTCTGGGATTCCCTGAGCTTCATGGGTTGACCTCGGCGATGACGGTCTCGCCGCCCCTGACCTTCCGGCCCGGCGAAGCCTTGATGGTGATATCTCTGGGAAGGAAGAGCTCGACCCTCGACCCGAAATACATGAGGCCGATCTTCCGTCCGCGGGCCACGGCGTCCCCTTCGCGGACGTAGGACTTGATGCGCCGCGCGGCGACGCCGACGATCATCTTCATGACCAAGGTCGACGTGTCGCCCTTGAGGACCAGGGTCCGCGATTCGTTGACCGCTCCCGATTCGGGCTTGTACGCGGGCAGGAATTTGCCCGGGACATAATCCGTGCGCGAGACGGTGGCGGTCAAAGGGCTGCGGACGAGGTGGACGTCGAAGAGCGACAGGAAGATCGTGACCCTGTTGACGGGGCCGGAGAGGTCCGGATGCGAAGGCAGGGCATCGACGGCCAGGACCCGGCCGTCGGCCGGCGAAACGACGAGATGCTCACCTTCCGGGGGAGTCCGGCGGGGATCCCGGAAGAAGAACGTGAAGGCCGCCGCAAAGAGCAGGAAAAGGACCGCGGCCGGCCGGACCGGGACGGCCCAGAAGAGGACCGCCAGCCCCGCCGACGGGAGGATGAACTTGAGTCCTTCTCTGGCGATGGTCATGGTGTTCCCCGAAATGATAGCCCCTTCGGGCCCAAAAGTAAACCCAAGAACGCCTGGGGCTAGCGTGCCGACGGGCCCTTGAGGGACCGGCGCCGGGCGATCTCTTTCTTGACCGCCGGGTGGAGCATGATGACGTAGTAAGCGAGAAGGAGGACGGCGAGCAGAAGGAATCGCTTGGTGTCGCCCCGGACCAGCGAGACGATGGCGTAGAGGGCGACCCCGACGAGCGCGGCGAGATGGATGAGAGCGAAGGCCAGATCAAAGGCGGCCTTGCGCCGGTCGATCATTTGCCGGTGACGACCGCCGCCGAGATGATCGTGACGGGCTCGAGGGGCACGTTCTGGTGTCCGCCCCGGCTTCCGGTCGGGACCTGGGCGATGGCGTCGACGACGTCCATGCCCGAGACGACCTTGCCGAAGACGCAGTAACCGAACTTTTCCTGCGTGTTGCCTCCGTAGTTCAGGTACGCGTTGTTGGCGAGGTTGATGAAGAACTGGCTCGTCGCGCTGTCGACGACGCCCATCCGGGCCATGGCCACGGTGCCGCGGTCGTTCTTGAGCCCGTTCGCGGCCTCGTTCTTGATCGGCGGATTGCCGGACCTCGTTCTCATCTCGGCCGTCAGGCCGCCGGCCTGGATCATGAAGCCGGGGATGACCCGGTGGAAGATGAGACCGTTGTAGAAGTTGCCCTCGACGTAGGTCAGGAAGTTCTTGACGGTGATCGGGGCTTTGTCGGGGTAGAGCTCGAGCGTGATGTCGCCCTTGCTCGTCTTGAGCAGGACCTTGGGGTTGGCCGCCGGCGCTTGGGCTATGGCCAGCCCGGCCAGGAAGATCGCGGCCGTGAAAAGGACCGGAAAAACGTGTCGGGTCATTGCAGCCTCCTCGGGACTCATCCCGTTGGATCGGGACCATATTCATAACAGATTCCCGCCGGCGACGCAAATGGCGGTCGGCGGTCCGGACGACGGGAATGGGATTGAACGGGCCCCCGTCTTTGTGTATAATGACGCATGATGAGCAACGCGTCGGAGCGCCGATGTGCGGTCCCGGTCGCCCTGCTTTTTGCGGCCGTGACCTTGGGCATCGGGTTCTTCCACACCGAACATTCCGTCGCCGGACAGCGGGATTGCCCGGCCTGCCAGTTCCAGAGCTCCTCGCTCTCGGCTAGCCCGACAGCCCCCATAACTCTTCCTCCTCTCATCTGCCGCGGCGCCGTCACACCCGCCGATCCTCTCCACGCGGGAACAACGGTTGCCCTATCACCCCTGTCCCGGGCCCCTCCTCAGGCTTAGTCTCCCTCTCGTTCCTTTCCCTCCGGTCCCTTCTTGGACCTCAGGCCACCTGCAGGAAAATGAGGAGGCAAGATGGCAAAATACATGACCCTTTATCTGGTCGCGGCCGTCAGCGGACTCGTCCTCCTGGGTCCCGTGCCCGCGGCCGCGGAGACCGGCCCGGCGGTATTGACCTTGGAACGATGCATCGAGCTTTCGCTCGCCCGCAACCCGCTCTGGCTCTCCGCCGAGGAGGATTACCAGGCTTCCCTGGCCCGGGTCCGCCAGGCCCGGGAGTTCCCCCAGCCGTCCCTGGACTTCGACTCCGACCTCCAGCCGCGCCTGTTCGATTTCCGGCGGTCCGGGGAGACCTACTTCGGCCTCAGCCAGACCCTCGAGTTCCCGGGAAAGCGCTCGCTCCGAGGCAAGATCGCGTCCTTCGAGTCCCGGGAGATCCTGGCCTACAAGTCCCTTCTCCGCCTGGATCTCGTCTTCCAGGTCAAGGAGGCCTTCTACAGCGTGATCCTGGCCGAGGAGAAGCGGAGATATGCCCTCCAAGACCTCGATCTGGCCCGCGATTTCTTGAGCAAGGCGGAAACGAAGTTCGAGGCCGGCGATGTCGCCCGGGTCGAGGTCGTCCGCGCGGGCGTCGAGGTTTCCAAAGCGGCCACGGCGGTCAAGCTGGCCGACAGCGACGTGCTCCTGGCCAAGGCCCGGCTGAACTACCTCCTCGGGCGCGGCAAGTACGAGCCCCTCGACGTCGAGGGGGACCTCGTCCGGACGGCCGTGCCCATCGACCGGGAAGCCTTGGCCCGGGCGGCCGTCGGGTCACGCCCGGAGATGGCCAAATCGGCCGCCCGGCTGGAAGCCGAGGCCGGCCGGAGGACGGAGGCCGCCCTGAGCTATCTTCCCGACTTCGACCTGGGTGTGTCCCGGCACCGGATCACCGGTGAGCCGAAGACCTGGGATGTCACGCTGTCGTTCCCCATCCCTCTGTTCTTCTGGCAGCCGGCCCGCGGGCGGATGGCCGAGGCCCGGGCCAACATCCGGTCCCTGGAAAGGCAGTCCGAGGACCTGCGCAACCTCATCGTCCTGGAGGTCGAGCAGGCCTGCCTGAGCGCGGCCGCGGCCGAGAGCCAGATCACGTTGTTCGAAAAGGAGATCCTGGCCCAGGCCGAGGACGTCTATGAGCTCATCCTCTTCAGCTTCGAGGAGGGCGAGATCGGGGGCTTCGAGCTCATCGACGCCCGGCGGACGCTGCTCGAGGCCCGCAAGGCCTACGCCGACGCCCTCTACACCTACACCATGACCCTGGCCGTCCTGGAACGATCGGTCGGCCGGCCCCTCGCAGGAGGCGACTATGACTAAACTCAACAAGACACATTTCTTGATCATCCTCTTAGCCTCGGTCCTGGCCCTGGGCGACCTGGCCTGCTCCCGCCATCCCGAGCGCCGGGGACCCGTTGACGAAGACGCTTCGGAGACCGCCGGGCTCGGGCGCCAGGGTCAGCCGGGGCGATTTTCCGCTTCCGGCCGGGGTCGCGGAGGTCCCGGCTTGGGCCTGGGACGGGGAGGGGGCCGGGCCTGGGACCCTTCGACGATCATCCGCTTGAACGAGCGCGAGAGCGCCGCGGTCGAATTCGAGACGGCGGCCGTCTCTTACCGCACCATGAGCTCCGGCCTTCAAGTCACCGGAAAGGTGTTCGCCCATCAAATGCGCAAGGCCATCGTCAGCTATCCGTTCCCGGCCCGAATCGCTTCGATCCACGTCCGGCCCGGCGACTGGGTCGAGCCCGGCCGGCCGCTCGTGACCCTGCAGAGCGAGGCCGTGGGGGAAGCCAAGGCCGAGTATTTCAAGGCCCTGGCCGATCTCGAGCTGGCCCGCAGCAACCATGAGCGGGAGACGCGGCTGTTCGAGCGTGGGGCCGGTGCCGGCAAGAACCTCCAAGCCGCCGAGGCCGAGCTCAAGGTGGCTGCGGCCGTCCTCAACGCCGCCGAGAAAAAGCTCCATCTCCTCGGCTTCACGGAGGACATGGTCCGCAAGGCCGGCGAAACCCACGAGATCAACCCTCTCATCACCCTGTTCGCGCCCATCGCCGGCACGGTCATCGAGAACATTCTCGTCGTCGGGGCCATGGTCGACCAGGCCACCGAGATCATGACCCTTCTGGATCCCCGGACCCTCTGCGTTGACGCCGACGTTTACGAACGGGACATCGCCAAGGTCCGCAAGGGGCAGGAAGTCTTCGTCACCGTGCCGGCCTTCCCGGGGCTCGAGTTCCGGGGCCAGGTCCAATACATCGGGGACGTTCTCAAGGAGGAGACCCGGACGATCACCGTGCGGACCGAGGTCGAGAACCGGGAGTTTCAGCTCAAGCCCGGCATGTTCGCCTCGCTGCGGATCGTCCTCGGCGAGCAGAGCCGGGCCCTGGCCGTCCCGGCCACGGCCGTTCTCGACGACGGGCGCGAGAAGATCCTGTTCGTCAAGAAGGACGGGGCGTTCCATCCCCGGGTCGTGAGCCTCGGCGCGCGGGTCGACGGGTACGTCGAGGTCGTCGAGGGCGTGGCCGAAGGCGACCAGGTCGTCACGTCCGGCGGATATCAATTGAAATCCAAGCTCTATGACGAGATCGTCAAAGCGGCGGGGATCCACTGACCATGATCGACAGGCTCATCGATTTCGCCCTCAAACACCGGCTCCTGACCGTGCTCCTGGTGGCCCTCGTCTGCCTGTGGGGGGGCATCGTCTATTTCCGGATGCCGAAGGACATTTACCCCGATCTCAACGCGCCCTTGGTCAAGATCATCACCGAGAACCCGGGCATGGCCTCGGAGGACGTCGAGCGGCTGATCACCTTCCCCCTCGAAAGCCTCCTTTCGGGCGCGCCCCTCGTGACCCGGGTCCGGTCGGAATCGACGACCGGCGACTCCGTGGTCACCGTCGAGTTCGAGTGGGGGACCGACATTTACCTGGCCCGGCAGATCGTCTCGAGCAAGCTCGAGCTCATCGCCGGCCGCCTCCCCCTGGGCACGTCGCCGCCGATCCTGGGCCCGGTGTCCTCGCGGATGGGCGAGGTCTTCGAGTTCGCCGTCGTCGGCGACGAGGGGATCGATCCCATGGAGCTGCGGTCGATCGCCGATTGGACCATCCGTTACCAGCTCCAAGGCGTGCCGGGGGTCGCCTTCGTCATCAACCTCGGCGGCTTCATCCGCCAGTTCCAGGTCTTCCTCAAGCCCGACATGCTCAAGCATTACGGGATCACCATCGCCGAGGTCAAGGAGGCCATCGAGAACAGCAACCGGAACTTCAGCGGCGGCGTCCTCGTCAAGGGGCCTCAGGAGGTCCTCATCAAAGGGATGGGGAGGATCGAGACCCTCGACCATATCCGCGATACCGTCATCACCTCCAGGGGCAACGTGCCGCTGTTCGTCAAGGACGTCGCCGACGTCCGCATCGGGGCCAAGTTCCGGCGCGAGGCGGCCAGCCACAACGGGCGGGAAGCCGTCTACGTGACCATCGAAAAGCAGTACGGAGGCGACACCCTGACGGCCATCGCCAACATCCGCGAGGCGCTGGCCCGCATCGCCCGGGACCTGCCGGAGGGCGTCGGCATCAAGCCCTTCTACGACCAATCGGTCCTCATCGTCAAGTCCATCGCCCACGTCGAGGTCTCCATCCTCGAGGGGATCGTCCTCATCGTCCTGGTCATGATGTTCTTCATGTGGAACGTCCGAAGCGCGCTCATCGCCTCGCTGACCATCCCGTTCTCCATTCTCATCGCCCTGGTCCTCATGGACCTCTTCGGCGTCGCCCTGACGGTCATGTCCATCGGCGGTTTGGCCATCGGCATCGGCAAGATGGCCAACGGATCGATCATCATGGTCGAGAACATCTTCCGGCTGCTCAGGGAGAAGGGGGGCCGGGAGCCGGTCGAGGCCGTCGTCGCCGAGGCGGCCAAGGACGTCGGCCGGTACCTGTTCTCAGCCAGTCTCATCATCATCCTCGTCTTCCTGCCTCTCCTCACCCTTCAGGGGCTCGAGGGGGCCATGTTCCGGCCGACGGCCTTCGCCGTGGCCGCCGCCCTGTTCGGGGCCATGCTCCTCAACATCACCCTCCAGCCCATCCTGGCCGCCGTCTTTCTGAGCCGGCGTCGGCTCAAGGAGACCCGGGACCCGGTCACGGACTTCCTGTCCTCAAGATACCGGCTGGTCATGGAATGGGCCTTGGGGAAGAAGGCCCTCGTCCTCACCGTCTTCGGCGTCCTTATCCTGGCCGCCGCCGTCGGCTTCGGCTTCCTCGGCAAGGAGTTCGCGCCGCCTCTCGACGAGGGGGCGATCATGGCCTCGACGGTCATGCTCCCGGAGACCTCTCTCGAAGAGTCCATCCGCATGGGGACGCGCATCGAACGCATCTTCCTGGCCTTCCCCGAGGTCCTGTCCGTCTCGCGGACGACCGGCACGGCCGAGGCCTCCGAGCATCTCCACCCCGTCAACCACAGCCACTACAACATCGAGCTCCTGCCTCGCGAAAAGCGCAGGAGAGGGTTCCGGGAGATCACCCAGGCCATGCGCGAGGAGCTCGACAAGCTGCCGGGCGTCGCCTATATCTTCGAGCAGCCCATCGCCAACAAGCTGGCCGAGATGATGACCGGCACGGAAGGGCAGCTGTCGGTCAAGCTCTTCGGCCCCGACCTGGCCGTCCTCAACGAGAAGATCGAAGAGGTCCGCAACGTCCTTGACGATATCCGCGGCGCGGCCGATCTCCAGGTCGAACAGACGACGGGCGTGCCCCAGCTCGTCATCCGGCTGGAGCGGGACAAGTTGGCCCGCTTCGGCATCCCGGTGGCCGAGGTCGCCGATCTCATCGAGACGGCCCTCAACGGCATCGAGGCCATCGACGTTTATGAGGAGGACCGGGTCACCTCGGTCCTCATCCGGCTGCCCGAGGAGTATCGCAACGACGAGGCCGCGGTCCGCAACCTCCTCGTCGACGCCCCGGGCGGCCGGCGCGTTCCCCTCTCCGACCTGGCCGAATTCCGGCGCGACGAGGGCCCTCAGACGATCTTCCGCGAGAACCTCATGCGCCGCAAGATCGTCCAGTGCAACGTCGAGGGCCGCGACATCGGGAGCTTCGTCCGGGAGGCCCGGGAACGGATCGACGCCGCCGTGGACCTTCCGGCCGGCACCTACGTCACCTTCGGCGGCCAGTTCGAGAGCCAGCAGAGCGCTCTCCGGCACCTGACGACGCTCATGGTCCTGGTCATCCTGATCATCTTCGTCGTCCTGTTCTCGTCGTTCGGCTCGGTGCGCCAGGCGCTGCTCGTCATCATGAACATCCCCTCGGCCCTCGTCGGCGGCGTCGTCGGACTGCTCGTCGCCGGGGAAACCCTCAACGTCTCGTCGACCATCGGCCTCATCGCCCTCTTCGGCATATGCGCCCAGAATGATATCATCCTCGTGGCCAAGATCAACGACCTGCGGCGCCGGGGCCTTTCGCTCCGGGAGGCCGTCGTGGAAGGGGCCCTCGTGAAGTTCCGGCCGATCTTCATGACCGACATGGTCATGATCGTCGGGCTCCTGCCGATGGCCCTGATCGCGACGACCGGGTCCGAGCTCCACCGGCCCCTGGCCGTCGTCTACATCGGCGGGTTCTTCTTCGCCATTTTCCTGAGGCTCATCATGGTCCCGGTCCTGTACGAGACATTGGAGGGCCTGAAGCTCCGGCGGTCCCAGGACCCTCCGCCGGGAACGTCCTCATAAGGAGATCATCGCATGGACCCTCAGAAGCCACAGAGGTTCCCGACCCGCGTCGTTCACGCCGGGCCGGAGCCCGACCCCATCTACGGCGCGGTGTCCGTACCTATCTACCAGTCCTCGACCTTCGCTTTCGAGAGCGCCGAGCAGGGGGCGGCGCGGTTCGCCGGACGGGAAAAGGGATTCATCTACACCCGGATCGGCAACCCGACCATCCGGGCCCTGGAGCAGTGCCTGGCCGAGCTCGAAGGCGGCTTCGACGCCTCGGCGACGGCCACGGGCATGGCCGCGGTGACGACGATCTACACGGCGCTTCTCGATAAGGACGCCCACGTCGTCGCGACGGCCTCGATCTACGGCCCTTCGCGGACGGTCCTCGAGACCGAGTTCTCGAGGTTCGGGGTCCGGTCGGATTTCGTCGATACCTCGGACATCCGGAACGTCGAACGGGCCCTGAGGCCGGAGACAAAGCTCCTGTTCGTCGAGACGCCCGCCAATCCCACCCTGGCCGTCACCGACATCGAGGCCTGCGCCCGGCTGGCCCGCGAGCGGGGCATCGTCCTGGCCGTCGACAACACGTTCTCCAGTCCCGTCCTCCAGAACCCGTTGGCCTTGGGCGCCGACATCGTCATGCACAGCCTGACGAAGTTCATCAACGGCCACAGCGACGTCGTCGGCGGGGTCCTCATCTCCCGGGACGAGGCCCTCCATCAGCGCTTGCGCAAGGTCCTGATCCTCTTGGGCGGCACCATGGACCCCCACCAGGCGTGGCTCGTCCTGCGGGGGGTGCGGACCCTGGCCTTGCGGGTCGAGCGCAGCCAGGACAGTGCCGGGAAGCTGGCCCGCTGGCTGGCCGGCCACCCGAAGATCAAATGGGTGAATTACCCGGGCCTCGAGAGCCATCCCCTGCTCGGCCTGGCCGCCCGGCAAATGGCGGGGTTCGGCTCGATGCTCTGCTTCGGACTTACAGGCGGGTTCGAGGCCGGCCGCAGGATGATCAACGCCGTCGAGCTTTGCACCCTGGCCGTCTCCCTTGGAGGCATCGAGAGCCTCATCCAGCACCCGGCCAGCATGACCCATGCCGGGGTCTCCAAAGAGCACCAGGAGGCGGCCGGCATCACCGACGATCTCATCCGGCTCTCGGTCGGCTGCGAGGCCTGGGAGGACATCCGCGACGACCTGGCCCAGGCCCTCGACAAAGTCTGAAAACCCTTTTGGCAGGAGGAAGCTCGTGAAAATCCCGCGGACGGGATGGAAGTATCTTGTCGACACCCTGCTCTTCCTCAGCGTCCTGGGTGTCGCGGGCATCGGCCTGATGATGGCCTTTTTGATCCCCGAGGGGCCGTTGGCGGGCGGCGGGACGAAGTTCTTCCTGGGTATCCACCGACATCAGTGGGGGAACATCCATCTCTATCTGTCGCTCGCCTTCACGGTCCTGCTCGTCGTCCACCTCGTCCTCAGCTGGAGTTGGATCAAGGGGAAAGCGAGGAGCCTGTTCGGCGGGGCCTGGAAGAGCGCGCTCGGCCTGACCCTTCTGGCCGCGCTCCTCGTGCCCTTCCTGTTCTGGCTCGCGATGCCGAAGAACGACCCGTTCTACGCCGGGTACGGGGCCGGGGTCGGTCTCCGCTGGAGGCAGGAAGCGGCCGTCGAACGGGCGGTGAAACCGCCCTTGCCGGCCCCCGAAGTCCCTGCCGTGGTCGAGTCTGGGACCGCTCCCGAAGCGGCACCCGGGGGGGCGCCGGTCTCCGTCGAGCCGCCGAAGGCGGTCGCCGGACATTCCGAGGCCGGCACGGCCGAGGTCGTGATCACCGGGCAGATGAGCCTCCGCGACGTCGAACGGGCCACGGGCGTTCCGGCCCGGGACATCATCGCCCGTCTGGGCCTTCCCCCCGATGTGCCCCTCGATGAAATACTGGGCCGCCTGCGCCGCCGCTACGGCTTCGAGATCGAGCAGGTCCGGGTCGCCGTCGCCGACCTGCTCAAGAAATAGGCTCTTATCCCGTCGCCGGAGCGCCGGGGCCCCGTTCGCTTTGACTTGCCGCCGCCCCGAACGTAGAATACGGTTCCATCCGAAGATCAAGGAGGAACGACCATGATGTCCGCCCGACGCGCCATCCCCATCCTTTTTCTGACGCTGGCCCTGGCTCTGACGGGAGCCGGCCTGCCCCCGGAGCAGACCGCGCCGCCAGCCCCGCCCGCGGACGAGGCCAGGGTCCTGGAGGCCATGCACGGCATCTCCAGCCATGTCCTGCTGGACTATGTCAAGGAGCTGATCTCCGAGAGATACGGCGGCCGGCTGACGGGGACGCCCGGTTATGACGCCGCGGCCGAGTGGGCCGCCGAGCTGATGAGGTCCTGGGGCCTCAAGCCGGGGGGTGACAACGGGACGTATTTCCAGAACTTCCCGAACCCGTACACGCTCGTTCTGGCCGACTGCGAGGTCTCCCTGCACCTCCCTCAGCCGAAAAGCAAGGATGTCATCAAGAAATATTACCGCTTCGAGGACGAGTTCATCCCCGGCGGGACGTCGGGGACGGGCGAGGTCACGGCCGAGGTCGTCTATGTCGGCTACGGGATCACCGCTCCCGAGCTTGGCTTCGATGAATACCAAGGCCTCGACGTCAAGGGCAAGATCGTGCTCATGGAATCCGAGGTCCCCTACGGCCCGGACAAGGACCCCGAGATCTTCAAGAAATGGCGGCCCTATTCCTTCCACCAGTACAAGCTCGAGAACGCCGTCGCCCACGGGGCCAAAGGCATGCTCTACAATTACGGGCCGATCGGCAATCCCAACAATGCCTACCGGAAAGACTTCATCTACGCCCACATCGGAGCGGCCATGACCGCCGACCTCTTCGCCGGGACGGGCAAGACCCACGGGGAGACCGTCAAGGCCATTCGCGAGACCCTCAAGCCGCGGTCCTTCGCCACGGGCAAGGTCGCCGCGATCCGCACGACCACCGAGCACTATCCCGACGGTGTCGGCCGGAACGTCATCGGCATTCTCGAAGGGTCCGATCCGGTCCTCAAGGAGGAATTCATCATCCTGGGCGGGCACCTCGACCATCTGGGTTCCTATTGCGGGCAGATGCTGCCGGGGGCCAACGACAACGCCACGGCCGTGGCCGTCACCCTCGGGGTCGCCGAAGCCATGACCCGCTCGGCCGTCAAGCCGAAAAGGTCGGTCATGTTCCTGCTCTTCGGGGCCGAGGAGCAGGCCGTGGCCGGGTCCGATTTCTACGTCAACCGCGCGCCGGTCGTGCCTCTCGACAAGACCGTGGCCTATATCAACATGGAGGGGCCCGGCTCAGGCGACAAGGTCAGCGTCCTGGCCGGGGCGAACTTCCCGGCCCTCTACGATTTCCTAAGCCGAGCCAACCAGAAATACATTCACCGGGTCATGACCGCCCGGCCTTTCAATAACATCGCCAGGCCGCGGCAGGACGTCGCCTGGTTCCTCTGGAAGGGCGTGCCCGGCGTCACCGTGGGGTCCTTCGGTTTCCGGTCCGAAAAGCCGACCTATCACAACACCCGGGACAACCTCAGCATCATCACCCCCGAGATCATGGAGGACATCACCCAGCTCCTCTTCGTGGCCGTCCTGGACATGGCCACGGCGCCGTCGGTCGATTTCCGGAATTGAAACGGCCCCGGGGGTCGCGAAGAAGAGGGCGGGAAGGAGCCCGATGAGCTTCGAGATGCCCGAAGGCGTCGCCTGGCACGCGCTGTCCCCCGAGGAGGCGCTGAAGCGGTTGAAATCCGCCGAGGGCGGTTTGAGCGCGGAGGAGGCCCGGCAGAGGAGGGAGCGGCTCGGCCCCAACCTGTTGCCCTCGAAAGAGCCGCCCGGTCTGCTGGCGATCCTGCTCCACCAGTTCAAGAGCCCTCTCATCTATATCCTCCTCGTGGCCGGGGCCGTGTCCCTTCTGATGCGGGAGACGACCGACGCCGTCTTCATCATGGCCGTTCTGGTCCTCAACGCCGGCATCGGCACCTGGCAGGAGTGGCGGGCCGAGCGGAGCGCGGCCTCCCTGCAGAAGCTCCTCGTGGTCCAAACCCGGGTCCGGAGGGCAGGGAAGGAGGCGACATTGTCCGCCGAGGAATTGGTCCCCGGCGACATTGTTATCCTGGAGTCGGGCAACAGAGTGCCAGCGGACCTCCGGCTGCTCAAAGCGAGGAACCTGGCGGTCGACGAATCCCTGCTTACCGGCGAGTCCCTGGCGGTGGAGAAGACGGCCTCTCCCGTGGACGAGACGACGGCCGTCAGCGACCGGGCCTCGATGGCCTTCGCCGGGTCCACCGTGACCTCCGGCCGCGGCGAGGGGCTGGTCGCCGCCACGGGCCTCCGAACGGAGGTCGGCCGGATCTCGGAATCTGTGACCGAGGCGGCCAGCGAAAAGCCGCCCCTTCTCGTCCGCATGGAGCGCTTCGCCCACCAGATCAGCTATATCGTCGTGGGAGCCAGCGTCCTCCTGGCGCTCGTCGCCGTGTGGCGGGGCATGCCGTTGGCCGAGGTCTTCTTCCTGGCCGTGGCCCTGGCGGTTTCGGCCATCCCCGAGGGCCTGCCGGTGGCCTTGACCGTGGCCCTTTCGGTGGCCACGTCGCGGATGGCCAAGCGAAAGGTCATCGTCCGCAAGCTGACGGCCGTGGAGAGCTTGGGCAGCTGCCAGGTCATCGCGAGCGACAAGACGGGCACGCTCACCGTGAACCAACAGACAGTGACCCTTCTTCAGGACCCGGCGGGGACGCGCTTTGCCGTATCAGGGGAAGGCTACGCTGACGAGGGGGCGGTCGAAAAAGAGAAGGGCGGGGCCTTGGGGGGGAGAGAGAGGGCCTGGCTCGAGGATCTGGCCCGGGCCTCCGTTCTCTGCAACGAGGCTGTTCTCTCCCGGGATAACGGCGGCTGGAAGCACAGCGGGGATGCCATGGACGTGGCCCTTTTGGCCCTCGGTCATAAGCTCGGGCTTGATCCCGAGTCGGTCCGCAAGGATCATCCCACCGTTTCCGCCATACCGTTCGAGTCCGAGCGCCGGTACGCCGCCGCGTTCTATCAGGACGATGGGGCCGTCGGCGTGGCCGTCAAGGGGGCCGCGGAAAAGGTCCTGCCCCTTTGCCGGAAGACCCGGTCGGCGGACGGCGAACATGGCGATGTCGAGGCCGGGCACCTCGAGAAGGATGCCCTGAAGCTGGCCGAGGAGGGCTTCCGGGTCCTGGCCGTGGCCACTGGCCGGATGGAAGGCGGGTCCGTAAAAGAGGAGCCCGATGAGAAGGACCTGCCGCCTCTCACATTCCTAGGGCTCGTCGGGTTCATCGATCCGCTCCGCCCCGAAGCCAAGGACGCCGTCACCTCCTGCCGGGAAGCCGGCCTCGAGGTGGTGATGATCACCGGCGATCACCCGGCCACCGCGGCGGCCATCGCCCGGGAGCTGGGCATCGCCGACGAGGCCTCCGATGTCATCACCGGGGACGAGCTCGAAAAATGGGGGGAGACGGACTCGCCGGAATACATCGAACAGGCGTCCACCCACCATGTCTTCGCCAGAGTGTCGCCTCTCCAGAAGCTCCACATCGTGGAGGGGCTGGTCAACGGCGGGCTCTTCGTGGCCGTCACGGGGGACGGGGTCAACGACGCCCCGGCCCTGCGCCGGGCCAACATCGGCGTGGCCATGGGCTCGGGGACCGATGTGGCCAAGGACACGGCCGAGATGATCGTCACCGACGACAGCTTCGCCTCGATCGTGGCCGGCGTCGAGGAAGGACGCCACGCCTATGCCAACGTCCGCAAGGTCATCTATCTGCTCATCTCGACCGGGGCCGCGGAAGTGCTCCTGTTCCTGCTGGCCGTCCTGACCGGCCTGCCGCTGCCCCTCTTCGCCGTCCAGATCCTCTGGCTGAACCTGGTCACCAACGGCATCCAGGACGTGGCCCTGGCCTTCGAGGGAGGCGAGCCGGGGGCCATGCGGCGACCGCCGCGCAAGCCGACCGAGGGGGTCTTCAACCGGCTCATGGTCGAGCAGACCGTCCTTTCCGGCCTGGTCATGGGGCTCATCTCCTATGGGAGCTGGGCCTGGATGATGGGCCAAGGATGGCCGGAGGGAACGGCCCGCAACACCGTCCTCATGCTCATGGTCCTCCTCCAGAACGTCCACGTGTTCAACTGCCGCTCCGAGGACGAATCGGCCTTCCGGGCGCCTCTCCGAAGGAACCGCGTCCTGGTGGCCGGGGTGCTGGCGGCCCACGGGTTGCACATTCTGGCCTTGAACCTGCCGTTCATGCAAGACGTCCTGCGGACCGAGCCGATCTCGCTCGCCCGCTGGGGGGCTCTCCTGCTCTTGGCGCTTCCGCTCCTGGCCGTCATGGAGATCTTCAAGCGCCTGCGGGTCCCGAAGCTGGCCGGCGCTCCTCCGCGGTAGGGGTCATCAGGGGGATATCTCGCGCCGCGTCATGTCGCTGAATCCCCGAAGATGGGAGGAGTGCCCATCACGTGAGGCCTATGGATTATGCCGCGAGGGGCGTGAGCCAGAGGACCTCATAGGGACCGAGGGCGATGGCCAGGGTGTCGCGGCGGGCTTCCCACGGCCTCTTGGTCAGCAGGTCCCGCTACGATCGGGCCTCGACGCCGACGTCCGCGAGCGGGACTTTCAGGCGGACCTCCCGTCCCATCACGTTGGTCATGGCCAGGGCGGTCTCGCCGCCTTCCGGCGAGCGCCGGACGACGGCGAAGACCTCGGGCCCGAGGTGCAGGACTTTCCTCGGGCCCCGGGGATGGGAGGCCCGGTGGCGGGTCCGGGCGAGGTGCAGCCGGGCGCTCCGCAACGCCCGGTACGCCCCGCAGGACGAGTGCGATGCTGCGCGAAGCGACGTAGCGCTTCACCTTCCGGGCCAGGCTTTCCCGACCCCCGTCGTCGTTGACGGCGCTCCACCAGGTCGTGTCGATCTCGTAGGGCTCTTCGGTCCGGTCCTCGGAAAAGGTGGTCCAAACCCACTTCGGTCCATGGAGGGTGTCGAAGCGGGTCAGGATGTCCGAGGTCGGCGGCCGGAAGATCTTCTTTCTCTGGCCGGGGGGCAGGTCGTCGGGGGAGTCGTAGGCGATGAAGAAGTCCCGGAAGCGGGGGTTGCCGTCGAGGAACTCCCGGAAAAGCTCGCTCCGCGATGAGACGTGGTTGAGGACGGCGAACCCGCGGTCGGAGGAATAAGGGAAGAAGGGGAGAAGGTGCAGCGTGTTGACGGCCCCCCGGTTGTAGGTGTTGATGAAGTCGTGCAGCGTCGACAGGGGCGTCTTTAGAGAAAGCGAAGCCGCGTCCGCATGCGGGCCGCGTCAAGCGCGCAACTTCTTCCGTTTTGTCTTATAATGGCGGGGAGGGACGCGCCCATGATCAAGACCAAGATCGTCTGCACCATCGGGCCCGCGTCGCGGTCCCCGAAGATCCTGGAACGGCTCATCCGGGCCGGAATGGACGTCGCCCGCTTGAATTTCTCGCACGGGACGAAGGAGGAGCACGGCCGGACGATCGCCGCCCTGAGGCGTATCGCGCGCCGCCTGGGCCGGCCTGTGGCCGTCCTCCAGGACCTGGCCGGACCGAAGATCCGCATCGGCCCGATCCGCAACGGGCCGGTCATCCTCGAGCCGGGGGCGTTCTTCACTCTGACGACCCGGAAAGTGCCCGGCGACGCGCGGGCCGCCTCGCTCAACTTCCCGGCCGTGGCCGCCGCCGTCCGCAGGGGCGACACGCTCCTCCTGAGCGACGGGGCCCTGGAGCTCGAGGTCGTCGCCGCCGACGGGCGCGATATCCGCTGCCGGGTCGTCATCGGCGGCCCGTTGAACTCCTTCAAGGGCGTCAACCTGCCGGCCCGCAGCCTTCGCACCCCCAGCCTGACGGCCAAGGACAAGAACGACCTCCGGTTCGGGCTGGAGCACGAGGTCGATTACGTCGCCATGTCCTTTGTCCGCAGCGCCGGCGATATCGAGACCGTCCGGCGGCACATGAGGCGGTGCGGCGGGAGCGCCCCGGTCATCGCCAAGATCGAAAAGCACGAGGCCCTCGACGACATCGACGCGATCGTCGAGGCCGCCGACGGCCTGATGGTCGCCC
The DNA here is from genome assembly GCA_964423315.1 of uncultured Eubacteriales bacterium. Lineage (GTDB taxonomy): Bacteria > Acidobacteriota > Aminicenantia > Aminicenantales > Saccharicenantaceae > RBG-16-66-30. The sequence continues at coordinate 149,459 of CAYREO010000002.1, forward strand.
GCGGGGACCTGGGCGTCGAGATCCCGCTCGAGAGGATCCCCCGGATCCAGAAGGACCTCATCCGCAAGTCCCGGGAGGCCGGCAAGCCGGTCATCACCGCCACCCAGATGCTGCGCTCGATGGTCGATGCTCCCCGCCCGACGAGGGCCGAGGTCACCGATGTGGCCAACGCCATCCTGGACGGCACGGACGCCGTCATGCTGTCCGAGGAGACGGCCGCCGGCCGCTACCCCGTCGAGGCCGTGGTTATGATGGCCCGCATCGCGCGCGAGGCCGAGCGCATCCCGCCGTCCTGCGACGGACCCCGTCCCGAGGGGCTCGGGCCGGTTCCCGGATCCCTGCCGGGGGCCGTGGCCTGCGCGGCGGCGCGCCTGGCGGCCGATGTCGGGGCCGCTGTCATCGTCACGTTCACCCGCTCGGGGAGCACGGCCCGCCTCGTATCCCGGAGCCGGCCCCGGATCCCCATCCTGGCCCACACGCCCGAGGAGCGAACGCGGCGCCGATTGGCCCTGAGCTGGGGCGTCCTGCCGGTCCTCGGCGAGAGCCTGGCGAACACGGACGAGATGGTCGCCGCCGCCTTGAAAGCCGCGAAGAGAGCGGGCCTGGTCAAGACAGGCCAGACCGTGGTCATCACGGCCGGGGTCCCGACGGGCGTTCCGGGGACGACCAACCTCATCAAGGCCGAGGTCGTGACGTGACGCCGTTCGACGGCGCTCAGATGTGGAGCTCGACGACGTCCTCGTCGGCCAGGACATAGTCGCGGTTGACGCGGAGGCCGTTGAGGCCCTTGTCGTTCCAGACCCGGGCGTAATCGAGCTTTTCCGAAAAATCCTTGTGGACGGCCTTGGCCATGTCGAGGACCGTGCTGCCGATCCTGAGCGTGAAGGGCGAGTCTTTCTCGGGCTTCTTCCCGGGCACCTTGCTGTAGACGCGGACGACCCGCAGAAGTCCGAAGACCGCCCGACGGAGCGGCTCGAGGCCCTCGCCCGTCACGGCCGAGACGGCGAGCTTGTAGAACGGGGTTTCGAGAAGCTCCGACACCTCCTCGAAACGGCCGCCGGCGCCCTCGGCGTCGAGCTTGTTGGCGGCCAGGACCGCCCGCTTGAGGAACGGGAAGCGCTCCGGCGGGACATCCGCGGTCGAGGCGACGAGATCGACCTTACGCTCCCGGAGCCTGCCGAGGACGCCGTCGAGGAGGATGGCCGTCCCCGGGTCGGCCAGATCGGCGACAAGGAGAACGGCGTCGGCCGCTTTGACGAGCTCCGGGAACCACGGCTCCATGATCTCGGCCGTGACCGGGGGGGTATCGATAAGCTGAACCTTGACGTTCTCGAAGGGCATCATGAAAGGCGAGGGGAAGCGGGTCGTGTAGGGGTAGTCGGCGATCTCCGGCGAGGCCCCGGTGAGCGCCTTGACGAGGCTCGATTTGCCGGCGTTCGGCGGGCCGGCGAGGGCGACCTGGCCGGCGCCCGACCGCTCGACCAGATAGGTCGGGGCCCGCTTGGCCGTCGAGGCCCGGCGCTCGCTCTCCTCGCGGGCTTTGGCGATCTTCTGCCGGTACATGGCGATGAGCTTGTCGGTGCCCTTGTGGTGGGGGATGACGCGGATGAGCCGCTCGTAGATGTCGATCTTCTCCTGGGGGGTGCGGGCTATACGCAGCTCGGCCTCGATCTTGTGGTACTCGGGCGGCAGATTGGCGGGCATATCGAGATTATAGCAAAGAAGAAGGGGTCAAATCTCCACTTATTAAATTCCCCGCCACGCCGCAGATCCCTTTCCCGGAGGGCGCGCGAAGAATTTAATACGTGGAGATTTGACCCCTAACTCTGAGAAAAAACGGCCACCTCGAGCGTCTCTTTCATTGACTGACGACAGGACCGCTTTTCCGCGGCTCTGGAAGGAGGATAAAGCATTGATAATAAAGAGAGAATATTTCGAAAAAATATCACATTTTTCTTTACTTTTCAGGGCCCGTCCTGGTATAATGATCCCTTGGAAAATGGCCAACGGGTGCCGTGACTTCCCCGCTCCGGAAACCCGCATTTTTTTCCCGAAGTGAACGTCCATGACCCAATCAAAGTACACCGCTGAGAGCATCAAGGTCCTCAAGGGCCTGGAGGCCGTGCGCAAGCGTCCGGCCATGTACATCGGCAGCACCGGATCCGAAGGCCTCCATCATCTCGTCTATGAGGTCATCGACAACAGCGTCGACGAGGCCTTGGCCGGCTTCTGCACGGAGATCGAGGTCTACATCCACGTCGACAACGCCATCACCGTCATCGACAACGGCCGCGGCATCCCCGTCGGCCTGCACAAGAAGGAGAACAAGTCGGCGGCCGAGGTCGTCATGACCATGCTCCACGCCGGCGGCAAGTTCGACCAGAAGACCTACAAGGTCTCGGGCGGCCTCCACGGCGTCGGCGTCTCGGTCGTCAACGCCCTGTCCAAGCGACTCGAGCTCGAGATCAAGCGCGAGGGCGGCATCTGGACCCAGAGCTACGAGCGCGGAAACGCCGTCACCAAGCTCAAGCAGATCGGCAAGACCAAGAAGACGGGGACGAAGATCACCTTCTGGCCCGACGACGAGATCTTCGAGGACACCGAGTACAACTTCGAGATCCTGGCCCAGCGCCTCCGGGAGCTGTCGTTCCTCAACAAAGGCCTCAAGATCTCGATCAGCGACGAGAGGACCAGCAAGTCCCACGAGTTCCAGTACAAGGGCGGCATCCGCGAGTTCGTCGAGTACATCAACCAGAGCAAGCAGACGATCAACCCCAAGCCCATCGTCTTCGAGGGGGAGCGCGAGGGGGTCTACGTCGACCTCGCCCTCCAATACAACATGTCCTACGCGGAGACGATCTTCTCGTTCGTCAACAACATCAACACGACGGAGGGCGGCACCCACCTCATCGGCTTCAAGGCCGCCCTGACCCGGTCCATCAACGCCTACGCCTCGTCCCACAACCTCCTCAAGGACCTCAACGAGAACATCACCGGCGACGATTGCCGGGAGGGGCTGGCCGCCGTTCTGAGCATCAAGATCAAGGACCCCCAGTTCGAGGGTCAGACCAAGACCAAGCTCGGCAACTCCGAGGTCAAGGGCATCGTCGAATCCATCGTCAACGAACAGCTCTCGACCTACCTCGAGGAGAATCCCTCGGTCGCCAAAAAGGTCGTCATGAAGATCCTCGACGCGGCCCGGGCCCGCGAGGCGGCCCGCAAGGCCCGCGAGCTGGCCCGCCGCAAGGGCGTCCTCGAGTCGACCTCGCTGCCCGGCAAGCTCGCCGACTGCCAGGACCGCGACCCGAAGACCTCGGAGATCTTCATCGTCGAGGGCGATTCCGCCGGCGGCTCCGCCAAACAGGGCCGCGACCGGCGCTTCCAGGCCATCCTGCCCCTGAAGGGCAAGATCCTCAACGTCGAGAAGGCCCGCTTCGACAAGGTCCTCAAGAACGAGGAGATCGGGACGATGTTCGCCGCCCTGGGCATCGGCGTCGAGCCGTCCGAGGACAGCCTCGACAGACTCCGCTACCACAAGGTCATCATGATGACCGACGCCGACGTCGACGGCTCGCACATCCGGACCCTCCTGATGACCTTCTTCTACCGCCAGATGGCCCAGCTCATCGAGCGCGGCCACCTCTATATCGCCCAGGCCCCCCTCTACAAGGTCTCCCGCGGCAAGGACGTCCAGTACCTCAAGGACGAGCGCGATTTCGAGAAGTTCATGGTCCGCAAGATCTCCGAGGAGTTCAAGGTCCGCACGGGCGGCCGCAAGGAGATCCTCGAGGGCGAGAAGTTCCGCAAGTTCTTCCGCAATCTGATGGCCAAGAAGAGCTACGCCCAGTTCTTCGAGCGCAAGGGCTTCCCGATGTTCCTCGTTGACCTCCTCATCCGGAACGGGGTCGACGGGCAGGAGTTCCTGAGCTCGAAGAAGAACGTCGAGAGAGTCGCCAAGCTCGTCGCCGAGAAGGGCTTCACGACCAAGATCGTCCGCAACGAGGAATACGGCGTCTTCGAGATCGATTTCGGGTACCAGCTCAACGGCCTGGCCGTCGCCGGCCGGATCGGCATGGACCTCGTGTCCTCGTCCGATTACAAGAACCTGGCCCGCATCACCCAGGAGCTCAACGGCATGAAGGGCCCCTATGCCGTCCTCGCCAACGGCGACGGGTCCGAGAAGGAGATCCTCGAGAACGAGAACAAGCTCCTCGACTATCTCTTCGAGAAGGGCAAGAAAGGCATCAACATCCAGCGCTACAAGGGGCTCGGCGAGATGACCCCGGCCCAGCTCTGGGAGACGACGATGGACCCCGAGCGGCGATCGCTCCTCAAGGTCTCCATCGTCGACGCCGCCGAGGCCGACCGGGTCTTCACCGTCCTCATGGGCGACGAGGTCGACGAGCGCAAGAAGTTCATCGAGACCAACGCGTTGGAGGCCCTGAACCTCGACATCTGAGGGCGGCGGCCCTCCGCGGGCCGGCCAAGGAGTTCCCATGGACAGCGAACAGCAAGAGCGCCACCCGGTCGTCAGCCTCGAAGAGGAGATGCGGCGGTCCTATCTCGACTACGCCATGAGCGTCATCATCGGCCGGGCCATCCCCGACATCAAGGACGGGCTCAAGCCGGTCCACCGCCGCGTCCTCTACGCCATGTACGAGAGCGGCACGACCTGGAACAAGCCCTATAAGAAATCGGCCCGCATCGTCGGCGACGTCATCGGGAAGTACCACCCCCACGGCGACCAGGCCGCCTACGACACCCTCGTCCGCATGGCCCAGGACTTCAGCCTTCGCTATCCTCTCGTCGACGGGCAGGGGAACTTCGGCAGCGTCGACGGCGACCCGCCGGCGGCCATGCGTTACACCGAGGTCCGGCTGAAGAAGCTGGCCCACGAGCTGATGGCCGACATCGACAAGGAAACGGTCAACTTCGTCCCCAACTACGACGAGAGCCTGACCATGCCGGAGGTCCTGCCGGCCAAGTTCCCGAACCTCCTCGTCAACGGCGGCAACGGCATCGCCGTCGGCATGGCCACGAACATCCCGCCGCACAACCTGGCCGAGATCTGCGACGGCGTCATCCACCTCATCGACCATCCCCACGCCTCGCTCAAGGACGTCCTCAAGTACGTCCAGGGGCCGGATTTCCCGACGGGGGGCATCATCTACGGCCGGCAGGGGTTCCTCGACGCCTACAAGACCGGCAAGGGGGTCGTCCATCTGCGGGCCAAGACGGTCATCGAGCGGGGGGCCAAAGGCGAGAAGGACAAGATCGTCGTCACCGAGATCCCCTACCAGGTCAACAAGTCGCGCCTCCTTGAATCCATCGCGGACCTGGTCAACGAGAAGCGGATCGAGGGCGTCGCCGACATCCGCGACGAGTCCGACCGCGAGGGCATGCGCATCGTCGTCGAGGTCAAGCGCGGGGAGCTCCCCGAGATCATCCTCAACAACCTCTACAAGCACACCCAGCTCCAGATCTCCTTCGGCATCATCCTGCTGGCCATCGTCGACAAGCAGCCCAAGACGCTCGGCCTCGTCGACATGATGAAGTACTTCATCGCCCACCGCAAGGAGGTCGTCCTGCGGCGGACGCGGTTCGAGCTGCGCAAGGCCGAGGAGCGGGCCCACATCCTCGAGGGCCTGGTCATCTGCCTCGACAACCTCGACGCCATCATCAAGCTCATCCGGGCCTCGGCCAACGTCGACGAGGCCCGCCGCGGCCTCATGGAGAAGTTCCATCTGACCCAGATCCAGGCCCAGGCCATCCTCGACATGCCTCTCCAGCGGCTGACCAAGCTCGAGCGCGAGAAGATCCAGCAGGAATACGCCGAGCTGAAGAAAAGGATCACCGAGCTCCGCAAGATCCTCAAGGACGAGAAGCTCGTCTACGGCATCATTGTCAAGGAGCTCAAGGAGGTCAAGGAGGAGTACGGCGACGCCCGGCGGACCGAGATCCGCGACGAGGCCGTCTCGGAGCTGCGGCCCGAGGACCTGGTCAAGGAAGAGGACGTGGCCATCGTCTACACCGCGAGCGGCTACATCAAACGGACCTCGCTGACCTCCTATAAGTTCCAGGCCCGGGGCGGCAAGGGCCGCAAGGGCATCGAGATGAAGGCCGAGGACGTCGTCGAGGACCTCTACGTCTGCTCGACGCACAGCTATCTCCTCGTCTTCACGGACAAGGGGCGTCTCTACTGGCTCAGGGCCCTTGACGTGCCCGACGTCGGCGTCTCCGGGCGGGGCAAGGCCATCGCCAATCTCGTCGAGTTCCAGCCCGGGGAGAAACCGGCCCAGGTCCTGGCCGTCAAGGACTTCAGCGAGGACAAGTACGTCGTCATGCTGACCTCGGACGGCATCATCAAGAAGACCCGCCTCTCGGAGTTCCGCAACGTCCGGCGGGGCGGCATCCTGGCCATGAACATCCGGCCGAAGTCGGAGCTGTTCTCGGCCCAGATCTCGAGCGGCAAGAACACCATCGTCATCGGGACGAAGCTCGGCCGGGCCCTCCAGTTCAAGGAGTCCGACGTCCGGCCGATGGGCCGCACGGCGTCCGGGGTCCGGGGCATCCGTCTCAAGCCCAAGGACCGGGTCATCGGCATGATCGTCGTCGGCCCCGACGACAAGTTCATCTTCACGGCCACCGACCGCGGCTACGGAAAGAAGACCCCCGCCGAGATGTATCCGATCAAGAAGCGCGGCGGGCAGGGCGTCCTCAACCTGCGCATCACGCCCAAGATCGGCCACGCCATGGCCATGGTCGGCGTCAACGAGGAGGACCTGCTGGTCATCACCGTCGAGGGCAAGGTCATCGGCATCTCGACGACCGAGGTCCGCTCCTCCGGACGGGCCACCCAGGGCGTGCGCATCATCAAGCTCGAGGACAAGGACCGGGCCTGCTCGATCGCCAAGGTCCGCGAGAGCTGAGGGTCCTTCAGGCGAAGCGGTTCAGGAAAGCGAACTTCTCGAAAGGCAGGCGCTCGGGCCGCTGCGTTTCCGCTTCGAGCTGCTTGGGCGAGAGAACGGGGCTCGTCGCCGCCGCGCGCCGCCCGACCAGAATGAGGGTGATGACCTGATAATCCTCCGGGATACCGAGGACCTCGCGCGTCTTTTTCGGACTGAATCCCGCGATCGGATGGGCCACGAGGCCGAGCTCGGTCGCCCGGAGGATGAGAAAGGCCGAGGCCAGGCCGGCGTCGAACTGGTGATACTCCCGGTCGCGGATGACGCAGTCGTCGCCCTTGCGGCTGAAGACGGCGACGACGAGGGAAGCGGCATGGCACCATCGGTTGCCCTCGGTGAAGACGGGCTTGAGGGCCTCCAGTCCGTCGGGGTCGGACACGAACACGAAGCGCCAGGGCTGGTTGTTGTCGCACGATGGCGCCAAGCGGGCGTGCCCGGCCAGATCGCGGATGAGCTCTTCGGTGACGGGGAAGGGGTCGAGCGAACGGGTCGCCCGACGGGCCTCGATGGCGGCGTGGACATCCATGGCCGTCAGTCCCGGAGCCTGAAACGTTTCTCGAGCTCGGCCAACTTCTGGACGACCCCCCCATATTCGAGCTCGCTGTAGGGCAGCATAGCGGCGCCCGAGAACCCTTGGCGGCGGATGGCGTCGGCCTTGGCCGAGACCTGGAGGCGGACGGCGTCCCAATAGGGGTGATCGAAGACGTCGGCCGGCTCGGTCAGCCGCCCTTCGTGGACGCAGAAGGCGGCCCCGGTGACGACCGGAGGGCCGTCGAAGTAGGAGACGGTCGCGTTGAGCTTGCAGGGCATGAGGGGGCCGATGTGGCTGCCGCGCATGAACCCGGCCACGTAGTGCCCGATGGAGAACGGCGCCAGGATCTCCCCGGTCGCCGGGAACTCCCCCTGGACACGGACGAGAGCCACGGGGTCGTCCTTGCCCGTGTATTTTCCCGCGATGTTGTGGAGCCGGGTCGTCGACACGGCCGCCGCCTGGCCGCCCGTGGCCCGGGAGAAGATGCTCTCGACCACGTAGCGTTCGTTGTCGCGCAGGAGAGCGGCGACGTTGTAGAGATCCTCGGGCGTATCGAGGTCGATGACCTTGTCCTTGTCCGTGTACCCGACGTCGATGATCCGGAACGTGTAGCCCCGGCTCATCTTGGGGCTGAGGATGAGGCCGGCGCAGTACATCGGGTCGGCGAACCCGAGATAGAGGGGCAGGTTGTAGGCCCCCGGGTCGGTCTTGTCCGCGGCGAACATGACGAACGGCTCGTTGGGCCGCTCGTCAAACTCGATCTCGGCCACGGCCGGCCCCATGCCCTTGATGTTGCCGCTGAAGGCGTCCTTGAGGAGGTCCTGGCCGGCTCCGTAGAGCCCTTGGGCCTTGGCCGCTTCCGTGCCTGTTTTGAAGGCGTCCCAGGCGAGGCGGTGGATCTCGGCGTTGCCGGGCCCGCCTTGGTGCGTGCACAGGATGGCAACGTCATCGCCGGTCGATCCGATGTAGGAGTCGATGACGATGTCCTTGCCTATTTTTTGGACATGGTCTCGGACGGCCTTCATCAGGGGAGCGCTCGGCTTGATATGCCCGCCGATGCTGCCGATGTCGGCCTTGAGAATGCTGAGAGTGATGCGCATGATATCCTCCTAAGCTGAACGGCTGATGCCGCCATCATAATTCCCGTGAGCGAGGCCTGTCAACCCTTGCGTTGCGGCCCGGGATGGGTTATTTTTATCGGGCCCCCCGGCGCGGGCCTGCGACATCGCGATAAGGAGGAACGACATGAACAAGATCGAAAAAGCCCTGATGCACGCCCTGTTCACCCATTTGCATCACAACATCGACAAGGCCATCGACTTCAAGGCCATCGAGGCCCTGAACAGGAAGGTCGGCAAGCTCTTTCCCAAAGCCCTCATCGTCGGCCCGGGCGACGACGCCGCGGCCTTCAAGTTCCCCGGCCTCAAAGAGACGTTCGTCGGCAAGATGGAGAGCCACTGTTCGCCGTGCGTGCCCCGCCCCTACGACGCCGCGGCGACGGGCGCCGGAGGCGCCATGCGCGACGTCGTGGCCATGGGCGCCCGGCCCCTGTTCCTGATGAACTTCATCGGCACCCGGGCGCTCGACGAGAAGGTCATCGTCGGGCCCTGCGGGTTCGCCGGCAAATGCACGTGCGGCAAGTGCGTCGAGATGACCAGCGGCCAACGGGTCGACCTGATGGTCAAAGGCCTGCGGGACATGTGCAGCGCCATGGACGTCTTCATCGTCGGCGGGGGCTTCTCGACCTCGTTCTCGGACATCGTTCCGGCCGTGGTCGTCTCGGTCATCGGCAAGCTCGTCACGCCCAAACCGCTGACCAAGCCGGCCAAGGCCGCCGGCCACCGCATCATCCTCATCGGGCGGACCGGCCGCGACGGCAATGACACCCTCTACCGGGCGGGATTGGTCAAGGAGATGCGGCCGGCCGTGGCCCTGTTCAAGGAAGAGCGGAAGGTCATGGAAGCCTCCCTGGCCGCCTTCCGGACCGGAAAGATCCGGGCCTGCTCCGACCTCGGGGCGGCCGGCATCGGGGCCGCCGTCTGCGAGTCGGCCCGGTACGGCGGCTTCGGGGCCCATGTGGACCTCACGCATGTCCCGCTGAGGGACAAGGGCATGACCCCCGAGGAGATCCTCATCTGTGAGACCCAGGGGCGGATGGCCGTCCAGGTCGCCCCCAAGGACGTCGACGTCGTCCTCAAGGCGGTCCGGGCCAAGGGTGTGCGGGCCGAGGTCATCGGCGAGATCAACGACGACGACAAGGAGGTCTTCGAATACAAAGGCCGGACCGTGGCCGTCATCCCCAACCGCCCCAGCCCGGCCGAGCTGGACGCGCTCAAGTAGGGACCGTCGGGACGACCGAGATGTCCGACAAGCGTGAAGCATCCGAGTATGCCGCGGCGGGTGTCGACTACACGAAGATCGAGCCCTTCAAGATGGCCATGGTCCGGGCCGGGAAGCGGACGCTCGAGTTCCCCAACAAGCGCGGCGTCTACGTCGACCGGGAGAGCGTCGGCGCCCACGGCGCCGTCTTCGAGTACCGGGGAGCCCAGCCCCATCTCTGGTGCATGACCCAGGAGGGCCTGGGCAACAAGAACTGGATCGCCGAGTGGATGTATCAGCACGCGGGGACGGGGCGGACATATTACGAGGGCATCGGCATCGACACGGCCCTCATGGCGGCCAACGACGTCATCTGCCAGGGGGCCCTGCCGGTCGTCTACACGGACGAGGTCGCCGCGGGCGACAGCGAATGGTTCATGGACGAGATGCGCAGCCGCGACCTCGCCGAGAGCTTCTACCGGGCCTGCGAAATGTGCGGGATGGCCCTGCCGGCCGGGGAATCGCCCGCCCTGCGCTACCTGGTCAAGTCCGAGCCGCCTGTACGGAGCGCGCCGTCCCTGTCCGGATGCGTCACCGGCATCATCGCCCCCAAGGACAGGATGGTGACGGGCGAACGGCTGACCGTGGGGGACCGCATCATCGGGGTCCCGTCGTCGGGGCTTCACGCCAACGGCGTCTCCCTGGTCATCAAGCGGGCCCTGGCCCTCAAGGACAAGTTCCTCCATGTCCTGCCGAACGGCCGGACCCTCGGCGAGGAGGCCCTCATCCCGACCCGGTCATACGTCCGGCTCGTCGAGGCCCTCCAGGAGAAGGGGATCGAGATCCACGCCCTCCTCGGCGGCACGGGCGGCGGGATCTCGAAGATCGCCTACGCCAAAAGGCCGTTCACCTACAGGATCGAGCGATGGGTCGAGGACATCCCGCCGCTGTTCCTGTTCATGCGCGAGATCGGGGTCGGCCTCGAGGATTGCCTGACGACCTTCAATTGGGGGATGGGGTTCTACGTGTACGTCCCGGAGAGAGAAGCCGGCCGGACCCTCGAGGCGGGCCGGGAGGCGGGCTACGAGATGCTCGACCTCGGCCGGGTCGAAAAAGGGGAGCGGCGGGTCATCTTCGAGCCGGAGGGCCTGACCCTCGCGGCCATCGAATGAAGGCCTTCTCCCGTTCTCGCGGATCCTCAGGGACGAGCTCTGCCGATAGATATCCCTCCTTGCCCCCCAGACCCCCGGGAACCAGTCCCGACGGGTCCCCCTCCGCTATGGGGGTCTTCAGAGGGATATCTATCGTCATATCTCGTCTTTGGATCCCCGGGAACGGGAGAATGATTTTACATGACGGGCCCGCGGCCCGAAAGGAGGAACGGCATGAACCGGTACGCGAATCTCGTCTTTTTCGCCGGGATGATCGTCATGAACTACCTGGCCAACGCCCTGCCGCTCGGGGGCAAGACGACCGGGGAGCTGTCCGACGCTTATCCTAATCTTTTTGTGCCGGCGGGCGTTACGTTCTCGATCTGGGGGGTCATCTATCTCCTGTTGGCCGGCTTCTGCGTCGCCCAGTTCTCCCTGAAGGGCGCGCCGATCGCCGCGAGCCTCGGCTGGCTGTTCGCGGTCTCCTGCCTTCTGAACGGCCTTTGGATCGTCGCCTGGCATTACGAGCGGGTGCCGCTCTCGCTGCTCGTGATGGTCGGGTTGCTCGTGACCCTCCTCCTCATCAATCTCAAGCTCAAGGACCAGCCGCTCGGCCTGGCCAAGGCCGCGTTCGGGATCTACCTCGGATGGATCTCGATCGCCACCATCGCCAACGTCACGGCCCTGCTCGTGAGGTTGAAATGGGGCGGATTCGGCATCCCTCAGGAGGCCTGGGCCGTCATCATGATCGCCGTCGGGGCGGCGATCGTCGCCGCGGCCATCGTCAAGCTGGCCAACCCGTTCCTCGGACTGGCCGTCGTCTGGGCCTTCACCGGCATCATCCTCAAGCGCAGCCAGGATCATCTATCCATCGTCTTCGCGGCCGCGGTCGGCATCCTGGCCGTGGCCGCCGTCACGATCAGGGCCTTCCTGAGGAAATAGCCGAGACCCGCGGCCCCGGACGGCTTCCCATCGCCGGGGCCCCCAAGATCTTCCGATGGATGCCCCTTCCCATGGGAGCTCAACTTCCATGAGGCACGCTGGAATTGGGACACGCGATCGCTTGACGTCGCGCCCTGGCCGTACTATCCTCGCTCCGTGACCACAAAAGACCTGTCCCAGCGCGTCTGGGAGATCGATTTTCTGCGGGGGCTGTCCATCATCCTCGTTGTCGGCTATCATCTCCTCTTCGACCTCGGCGAGTTCGCCGGTGTCGAACGATTCCTGGGATTCACGACGGATCTGTCGACCGTGGCCTGGCGGGTGGCCCAGGGCTTCTTCGCCGGGCTGTTCATCGTCCTTTCGGGAGCGAGCTCGACGCTTTCCCGCAGCAATGTCCGCCGCGGCGTGAGGCTCCTGGCCGTCTCGTTCGTGATCACGGCCGTGACCTACGCGTTCGACCCCTCTTCGGCCGTCTGGTTCGGCATCCTCCAGCTGCTGGCGGTCTCGATCCTCATCTATGGAGCGGCGTTCGAGAAGTCCGGCCCGGTCGCCTGTGCGGCCTGGGGCGCGGCCGTCCTCGCCCTTGGGGCGGCCCTCCCGGCCTTGAAGAAGGTCTTGGCCGTCCGCTTCGACTGGCTCCTGCCGTTCGGCCTCCACAGCCCGGGGTTCACCTCGTTCGATTATTTCCCGCTCATCCCGTGGCTCGGGATCTTCCTCATCGGCGCCGCATTGGGCAAATCGATCTACGCCCCGAAACGGAGCCTCCTGCCGTGGCGCCTGCCGCAGACGTTCGTCAACGCCGCCGGCCGCCATTCGCTCCTGATCTACATCGTCCACCAGCCGCTCATCATGGGCGTCCTTTACATCCTCGGCCTGATGAAGTAGCCGCGAACCTTCTTGCCGTCGAACGCGCAGGCCGATACAATGGGGTCCTCGGGCGCTCATCGGGCGCAAAGACGCATGATCCCGTACAGAGCGGACCTCGAGCGGCACGCTCAAGAAAGAGGAGGCCTCCCATGACCAAAACCGGGCCCTACCGGACGGCCTTGGCGATAACCTTGACGCTCCTGATGTCGGCCGCGACGGCCTGCGGCCCGGCCGAGCGCGGGGTCCCGCTGAAGGCGCGGCCGCTTCCCCTCGAGGATGTCCGCCTGACCGGCGGCCCCTTGAAAACAGCCCAGGACCGGAACGGGGCTTACCTTCTTTCGCTCTCCCCGGACCGGATGACGGCCTTTCTCCGCCAGGCCGCCGGGCTCGAGCCCAAGGCCGAGGGCTACGGGGGATGGGACGGCCCGTCGCGCCAGCTGACCGGCCACATCGCCGGCCATTATCTCTCCGGCGTCAGCCTGATGTTCGCGGCCACCGGCGATCCCCGTTTCAAGGAGCGGGCCGACGACCTCGTTGCCGAGCTCCGGGCCGTTCAGGACGCCCACGGCGACGGCTACATCGGGGCCCAGACCGACCGCGAGGGCACGCCGGGCAAAGACCTCTACGCGCAGGTCGCCGCCGGCGACATCCGCTCGGCCGGCTTCGACCTCAACGGGATGTGGTCGCCCTGGTACGTCCAGCACAAGATCTTCGCCGGGCTGCGTGACGCCTACCGGCACACGGGCAACCGCTCGGCCCTCGAGGTCGAGATCCGTTTCGCGGCCTGGGCCGAGAGCGTCCTCGCCGGACTGGACGACGACCGGATCCAGAAGATGCTGGGCACGGAGTTCGGCGGGATGAACGAGATCCTCATCGACCTGGCCGTCGACACCGGCGACAAGCGCTGGCTCGTCCTGGCCGACAAGTTCCGGCACCGGGCGGTCGTCGAGCCCCTGGCCCGGGGCGAGGACATCCTGCGGGGCAAGCACGGCAACACCATCGTGCCGAAGATGATCGGCTCGCTCGTCCGCCATATCCACACCGGCGACCCGGCCGACGGGGCCGCGGCCGTGTTCTTTTGGGACCGGGTGGCCCTCCACCACAGCTTCGCCACGGGCGGCCACGGCCGGAACGAGTACTTCGGCGAGCCGGACAAGCTCGATGACATGATCGAGGGACGGACGGCCGAGACCTGCAACGTCTACAACATGATCAAGATGAGCCGGATGCTCTTCGCCCTCGACCCGCAGGTCCGGTACGCCGATTTCCACGAGCGGGCCCTGTTCAACCACATCCTCGGCTCGATGGACCCGGCCGACGGCGCGACCTGCTACATGGTGCCCGTCGGCCAGGGAGTGGCCCGTGAGTATCAGGATATGGAGCGCAGCTTCACCTGCTGCGTGGGTTCCGGCATGGAGAGCCATGCCCTCCACGGCGACGGGCTCTACTTCGAGCATAAAGATACGCTGTGGGTCAATCTCTATGCGCCCTCGACGGCCGACTGGAAGCGCGCCGGCGTCCGGGTGACGATGGCCACCTCCTTCCCGGAAGGGGAGGAGGCTTCGCTGATGATCGAGACGAAAAAGCCTCGTTCCTTCGAGATCGCCCTCCGTCGCCCCTTCTGGGCGGGGGGGGGATTCGCGGTCAAGGTCAACGGCGCCCCGGTCGAGGTGAGCGAAACGCTCCCCTATGTCCGCATTCGCAGAACCTGGAAGACGGGCGATACGATCGAGCTGACCCTGCCCAAAACGCTCCGCCTCGAGCCCCTGCCCGACAATCCCGAGAGGGCGGCCATCCTGTGGGGCCCGCTCGTCCTGGCCGGCGACCTCGGCCCGATGCCCGAGCGGCGCAGGCGGGGCGAAGGGGAGGGAGTGCGCCCCCCTGAGCCGCCTCGTCCGACGACCCCGGTCTTCGTGACCTCCGCCGCCGATGTCGCCGAGTGGGTCAAACCGATCGAAGGCCGGCCGGGGGACTTCCGGACCGACGGCGCCGGCCGCGACCGGGACGTCGAGCTCGTTCCGTTCTATCGCCTTCATCGCCGCACCTACACCGTCTATTGGGACATCCTGACCCCCGAGCGATGGGCGGAACGGGCGGCCGCCTTGAAGGCCGCCGAGGAAGCCCGCCGCAAGCTCGAGGCGGCCACCGTGGCCTTCGTCCAGCCCGGCCAGATGCAGGCCGAGCGCGATTTCAACATGCGGGGCGGTGAGGCCTCGCCCGTCCAGCTCAGGGGCCGCTACGGCCGCCGCGCCGCGGACTGGTTCTCGTTCGATCTGCCCGTCGACCCCTCCGCCGCACTCGAGCTCATCGTGACCTATAACCGCGAGGAGAGGGCCGAGCGGGCCTTCGCCGTCCTCCTCGACGGCCATAAGCTCGGCGAGCAGCGGATCGCCCGCCGCAGCCCCCAGGAAAGAGAGGAGTTCTTCGATGTCGCCTACCCGGTCCCGGCCGAGGCCGTCGGCGGCAAGCGGAGGGTCACGGTCAGGTTCGAGGGCCTCGAAGGACGCGAGACGGGCGCGGTCTACGGCCTCCGCCTTGTTCGGGTCGGCCGGCGGACCTGATCCGCCGGCACCCTAAGCGTGGCGGTGGTAGATCTTGCCGACGATCTTCCAGCCGTCGGGGAACTTGTAGAGCGACAGATAGTCGGTGAAGACATGGGTCTCTCCGCGGTATTTGAACTTGGCCGCGCGCCATCACGATACCCTTTCCGGGGGCATCATTTCAAGACGGCGGAGGTGGATTATATCCTATTAATCCTATATACTATAGAGAAATAGGGGCAAATTGCCCCGGACAAGGAGAGAGACCATGATCAGACGATCGGCGATGGCCTTGGCCTTCGTGGCCTTGACGTCCGCCCTGGCCGGCGCAGCCTTTGCTTCGACTCAGGAGCCGGTTTTTCAGGACCTGGGCAAGACCGGAAGGAAGATCCGGATCGGCGAGACCCATTCATTCACCTGGGCGTTCGACAAGACGCCCAAGATGGGCACGGCCATCCTCAAGGTCCAGCTTTTCGACAAGAGCGGGAAGCGGATGACCGACCTGGCGATCACGGGCCGCTCCGACATGCCCTCGATGCGCGGGGCCCACGATTCGGGCGAGGTGGACTTCAAGCTCAACAGGGCCGGCGATTACCTCCTGCCCGTGGACATCGTCATGCCCGGCGACTGGGAGGTCCTGCTGACGTTCCGCAAGGACGGCGAGGTCGTCTTCCGGGGTCGCATCGCGTTCGACGTTTAGGCCCTCTCTAAGGCTCTCGTGGAAAGGGACGGCGGAGGCATGATCCCGCGGCCCCGGCATTGCGGTCCGGGGAGTGACCGAAGGACGGTGAGGCATGATACGCAAAGGCCGTGTCTTTCTTGGCGCCCTCGCGCTTTTCGCGGGGGCGTTCAAGGCCCCGCTCGGAGCCCAGAGCACGCTGCTCTTTCTCGAGCTCCAGGCCGTCGCGGCGTATTCGTCCGCTTCCGGGTCCGTCGAGCTCTTCTCGCTGATGCCCCACGACGCGATGCAGAAGCCCGGCGTGGGCTTCGACCTCGTCCACCGCGTCTCGGGACGGACGCGGGACATCGGCGTCCTGGCCGTCCAGGCCCGATTGGCCTATGACCAGAAAGGCGAGACCAAGCTCGAGCCCCAGCTCTACAACGCCTATTTCCGTTGGAAGGCGGGCTTCGCCGATCTCTGGGCCGGCCATAACCGGCCGGCCATCGGGCTTTCTTACGGGCTCGACAGCCACCCCCTCCTTTTGCCGGCTCCTCCGATGATGGGCTTCGGGTTCGACCGCGACTGGGGTGCCGGGCTGCACCGGGACGTGAGCTGGGGCGATGTCGCGCTCTCCGTGACGACGGGCAGCGGCATGACCCTCCATCTCAAGGGCCATTACCTGCTCGCCGCCCGGGTCTCGCGGGGCGTCGCGGCGAGGGACAATTACAGTTTCGGCCTTTCGGCGGCCCACGGTAGGGTCCTCGATGCCATGGGCACCGAGCTCATGGACCCGGAGCCGTTCCCTTGGACGGCCGCGGGCATCGACGCCACCCATTTCTGGCGCAACGTCGAGAACCGGGCCGAGGTCCTGATCGGGCGACGGGCGGGAGAGGGGGCGCTTCTCCTCTTCTGGCGCACGGGGCTGAACCTGCTCGAGGAAGGACGCCTGAAGATCGAGGCCCAGCCGGCGATCGCGAGAACAGGAGAGGAATGGCGTACCTCGCTGGCCTCCGGATTGACGTTTCTCGTGAACGCCGACCTGGCCGGGCGCTTCATGGTCCATTACGACCGCGGGCGGCGGGACGCCCGGTTCGTTTTCCAGCTTTATTATTACAAGGGTTTATAGGGAGGGGGCTTAGCCGAACGATCGGACAGCATGGGTCCCCCCGGACGTCCTCGGAACGTGGGGAGGGAGATCGCCATGGCCGCCTCGTTCGAAGGCGGCTGGGGAGGTGCGGATTGACGAACCCGGAATTATCCGCTCGGGCCTGGGCGTGCGCACGGCTCCGGCAGCGGGCTCTCATTCTGGTCGTGGCCGGCCTTGCTCTTTGGGCGGCCGCCCCCGCTCTGCGTGCCGCCGTCGGCTGCGACCTCAATGATCCCGACCGCGACGTCAAGCGCCTGTTCCCGGAGTCGACGAGCTATCGAACGATGTATGTCTCCATCGCCAAGAAGGGCGGGCCGGAGCTTCTCCGGGAGATCGAGGCCCGCCTGGGCGACAAGTTCACGGGCTTGTTCGAGACGGCCGACGTCCCCTACACGATGTACGAGATCTTCAAGGAGGGCGACCTCATCGGCTACATCCACGGCGTCAACCAGAAGGGACGTTACGGCGGCCTCCAGGTCTTCCTGGCCCTCGACGCGAACGGGGTCATCCGGGCCTTCTACTACCAGAAGATGACCGGCCGGGCGGCCAAGGCCTTCCGCGACCCCTCCTTCGGGGCCCAGTTCGTCGGCCTCAGCCTCGAGGATTTCTATCGCTACGACGTCGTCACGGGCCGCGAGGAGCCGGCCGGCCGGGTCGGCCGCATCGCCAATCCCGTCCCCGCTTCCGAGGACGACTTCCGGGCCACGCTCCGGGCGGCCAAGAAGAACCTCATCCTGGTCGACGAGTTCCTCCTGGGGAACAGATATCTTCCCTTCCTCAAAGGACGGATGCCATGAGAAAGATCAGCGTCTTCGAGGTCGCTTATAAGAACCTGCTCCGGAAAAGGACCCGGAGCCTGCTGACCGTCCTCGGCATCGGCTTGGCCGCCTGGGTCCTGGTCAGCCTGTTCGGCTTCAACAAAGGCTACGAGGCCTCCCTCAACAGGGACATCGACAACCTCGGCTTCCAGATGCTCGTCGTGGCCAAGGGCTGCCCCTACGAGGCGGCGACGCTCATGCTCAAGGGCGGCACGGGGCTCAAGTACATGGACGAGGGGATCGCCGCCGAGGTCGCCGCCGAGCCCGAGGTCGAGGGCGTCACGTCCATGCTCATGCAGGTCGTTTTCGACCCCAACAAAGGCGAGAGCGGCGGCCTGGCCGCGTTCCTCGGCGTCGACCCGGCCACCTTCCCGGCGCTGAAGAGCGCCCTGCCCTTCAAGGCGGGCGCGTGGTTCACCGACCCTCTGGCCCACGAGGCCGTCTTCGGCTATGAGGTCGCCGAGCTCGAACAGCGCGAGGTCGGCGATCTCTACCTCATCCCGGAAAAAGAGGTCGAGGTCAGGGTCGTCGGCGTCCTCGAGCGGACCGGGACCCAGGACGACGGGACGATCTTCCTGCCCCTGCGGACCGTCCAGGAGGTCTTCGGGATCCGCGGCGAGCTGACGGCCGTCGGCATCAAGGTCGGCAAGGACGCCGACATCGCGGCCTTCGAGGAGAAGATGTACAAACTTCCCGACGTCCAGGTCGTCAGCTTGAGCCAGGTCAAGACGACCATCATGACCCTGGTCTCCACCGCCCGGGTCATGGTCTTCTCCATCGCCCTGATCGCCGTCCTCATCGCCATGATGGGTGTCGTCAACACGGTCCTGATGTCGGTCATGGAGCGGCGGCATGAGATCGGCATCCTGAAGTCCATGGGGGCCCTGGCCGGCGACGTCTTCAAGCTCGTCTGGCTGGAGACCGTCATCCTGTGCGCCGCGGGGGGGCTCCTCGGCACGCTCCTGGCCCTGTTGACGGCCCGGGTCACCGACGTCCTTGTCCGGAGCCTGCTGCCCTTTTCGCCGAGCGGGGGGCT
Organism: uncultured Eubacteriales bacterium; assembly: GCA_964423315.1. Lineage (GTDB taxonomy): Bacteria > Acidobacteriota > Aminicenantia > Aminicenantales > Saccharicenantaceae > RBG-16-66-30. The sequence continues at coordinate 168,437 of CAYREO010000002.1, forward strand.
GGTGGCCATCGACGGCGCTCTCGTCCTTCTGACGCTCGGAGTGGTCACGGCCGTCGGGCTGGCCAGCGGGATCTATCCCTCGTGGCGGGCGGCCCGGATGAGGCCCCTCGACACCATCCGCAGCGAGGAGGGGTCATGAGCCGCGAAGTCGCACTGTCCATCTGGGCCGAAAACCTGCGGCGGGTTTACCGGCGGGGATCCGAGGAGATCGCCGCCGTCGACGGCGTCAGCCTCCAGGTCGAGAAGGGGGAGTTCATCTCGGTCGTCGGGCCCTCGGGCTCGGGGAAGACGACGCTCATCAACGTCCTCGGCTGCCTCGACAACCCGACCTCGGGACGCTTGTCGCTCGGGGGCCGGGTCGTCTTCGAGAACGGCCGGGGATTGTCGGAGTCCGAGCTGACCCGCGTCCGGAGAGAGGTCTTCGGCTACGTCTTCCAGAAATTCTATCTCGTCTCGACGCTGACCGTCCTGGAGAACATCGTCCTGCCGTTCACCTTTTTCCGGAAACCGGGCGCGGGCGAGGACGTTGGCCGGGTGCTCGAGCTCCTGGGCCTCGAGAAGCGGGCCTCCCATCTTCCCGGCCAGCTCTCCGGGGGGGAGATGCAGCGCGTGGCCGTCGCCCGGGCCCTGGTCAACAAGCCGGAGATCCTCCTGGCCGACGAGCCGACCGGAAATCTCGACAGCGCCCGCAGCGACGAGATCGGGGCCATCCTCAAGGACCTCAACGAGCGGGAGGGCCTGACCGTCGTCCTGGTCACCCACAATCCCCGTCTGGCCCGGCTGGCCGGCCGGACGATCGAGCTCCGCGACGGCAAGATCCTCTGACGGGCGCCCGGTCCGCGGCGGGAGGTTGCCTTCGTCCCCGACCCATTCTAGAATAGCCCCGGATCCCATGACCTGAACGACGATCGAGGAGGGGACATGAAGTCGAAGCGGGCATCGTCCGCTCTGGCCGCGGCTCTCGTCCTGCTGGCCTTTCTCCCGCTGTCCCAAGGATGCCGGACGCCGGAGAGGGCCGCCGCCGACCCCTTCAACGTCCCGGCCGCGATCGCCTTCGAGGACGGAGACGTCGTCGTCACGTTCCGCGGGGAGCGGATCTTGACGGGCCGAGTGGAGGCGGCGGACGGGCCTCCCACGGTCACGAACAATGTCTTGCGCAGCGGGGATGCGATCCACAACGTCCTGGCCTTGACGGCCGCCCCCGGGGGAGGCCGAATCGCTTTTCGGGGGACGATCGCCGCCTCGGATCAGTCGTTCCCCTGTCAGGCCGATCGGCCGGACAAGGGACCGGTCCTGGTCAGGCATGTCTCCGGCGTGAGCCGGAGCCGGCTCAATCGGGCCGTTTACGATCGGGCCGCGGACTGGGTCCTGTCGGTCGACGCCGGGCCCCAAGTCTCCGTCCGCTTCGACAACGAGAAGGGCGGGACACGGTCCTTCGCCTTGGAGGCCGCGGGCCGGGAGATCGTACTGCGGTTCCGCCCTGCGTTTTACCGAATCCATCGCGGCCTGGAGCTCTACGAGCCCTGGACCTATGATATCTGGAGAGGGTCGGTCGCCGGATGGATATCCTGGTTCGCCTTCTACGACAAGGTCACCGAGGCCGATGTCCTCGAAACGGCCGATATCCTGGCCGAGACCCTTCTTGCTTTCGGCTACGACCTGCTCCAGATCGACGACGGTTACCAGCGAGGGGAGGGGCGGCCCGACCTCTGGCTCGAGGCCAACGAGAAGTTCCCGCGCGGCCTCGGCTTCCTGACCGAATACATCAGGGGCAAGGGGATGACGCCCGGCATCTGGCCCAGTTCAACTCCTGGAACAACGTTGTTTGGAGGAACGACCCCGACCACATCGAGCTCGATGACGAGCGGTATCGCTCGCTCCTCGTGACCTCGCTGACCGGGTCCCTCCTTCTGCTGACCGACAAGCCGGCTCTGTATCGGACCGAAGCGGCCGAGCCCGCCCGCCGGGCGGCCCCCGTCCTGTGGACCGTGCCGGGTCAGGTCTTCGACGTCGATCCCTCGCGCTCGAGCGAGCTGGAGAGAGTGTCGGCCGAGGTCAGCGGTTCCGGCCCGCGCCCCTTCGACGCCGGCATGAGCCCGGCCTGCGACCTCTGGCTGTTGGAGATCGTCCGGCCCTTCGAGAATTGGGCCGTGCTGGGCCGGACCGGTGAAAGCGAGACCCGCGTCTGTTTCGCCGACCTGGGCCTCGATCCGGACGCCGAATACCTGGTTTTCGAGTTCTGGTCGAAAAAGAACATCGGGAGTTTCCATGGCGCCTTCACCCCCGGGCCTCCGGACACGGTCTACCGGTCCCAGTGCTTCATCATCCGCGAGCGCCGACCCCACCCCCAGCTGTTGGCCACGAGCCGCCACCTGACGGGGGGCGGGCCCGATCTCGTCGACCTGAAGTGGAAGGACGGGATCCTGACCGGAAGAAGCCTGGTGGTCGGCGGCGATCCCTATGACCTGTTCGTCCACGTCCCTGACGGTTATCATCTGTCTGGCGTCGAGGTCGAGGGCGCCGAACAGGGCGGCATCTCCAGAGAAGGCTCGGTCCGCAGGGTCCGTGTGTCGTCGTCGGCGGGAGGCGAAGCGCTCTGGAGGCTGATCTTCACCCGTTGACGGCCCTCCCGGCGGCAAGACGCCGGAAGACCGTGGGCAGCGCGGCATGGGTGCCTCGGACGAGGGGCCAAAGCCGGGCAGGAACGGCGCCATTTCCGCTTGACACCATTCCAGGCAATCACTACAATCAGGCCACATTCCGAAGGAAGGAGAGGGAAAGATGGTCACGACTCTGGCCCAGCTCTTCGTCAACACGGTCAAGTCCTATCCGAAGGACGATTTGATGCTGGTCAAGAAGGAGGGGGTCTATCGGCCCATCTCCACCCGGGAATTCGGGGACGACGTGAGGAACCTCTGCCTCGGGCTCCATTCCCTGGGGTTCGACAAAGGTCATAAGCTTTGCCTGCTCTCGGAGAACCGGCCCGAATGGACGATGACGGACCTGGCCACGCTGTGCGCCGGCGGGCTGACCGTCCCCATCTACACGACCCTCGTCCCGGAGCAGATCCGCTACATCGTGGACGACTCCGACGCGTCGATCGTCGTCGTCTCGAACGCCGAGCAGTGGAAGAAGATCGAGTCCCTGCGGAGCGGGCTGAGCAAGGTCCGGCACTACATCACCTTCGACGAGGCGGCGCCCCCGGGCGTCCTGACCCTCAGGGAGGTCCTCGAGAAGGGCCGGGCCTTGGCCGCGTCGAAACCCGGTCTTTTCGACGAGCTCGTGGCCCGGATCAAGCCCGAGGACGAGGTCACGCTCATCTATACGTCGGGAACGACGGGCGTGCCCAAGGGCGTCATCCTGACCCACCATAACCTCGTCAGCAACGTCAAGACCTCCGCGGACCTCATCGAGGTCACCGATAAGGATACGGCCCTGTCGTTCCTGCCGCTGTCCCACATCCTCGAGCGGATGGTCATGTTCACCTACCTGTACAAAGGCTGCACGGTCGCTTTCGCCGAGAGCGTCGAAGCCGTCGCCCAGAACCTCCTCGAGGTCCGGCCCCACCTCATGGTCAGCGTGCCGCGGGTTTTCGAGAAGATCTACGCCAAGGTCATGGACCAGGTCCTGGCCAGCCCGGGCCTGCGCCGCAAGATCTTCTTTTGGGCCCTTAAGGTCGGCAAGGCCTCCGCGGCCCTGAAGCTCGCGGGCAAGCCGATCCCAAGCGGGCTGCGGTTCCGGCGCAAGATCGCCGCCAAGCTCGTCTTCTCCAAGATCATCGCCAAGACAGGCGGCCGGGTCCGCCTGTTCGTCTCGGGCGGGGCGCCGCTGTCGAAGGACATCGCCGAATTCTTCTTTGCCATCGGCCTGGTCGTCCTCGAGGGCTACGGCCTGACCGAGACGTCCCCGGTCCTGTCCCTCAACACCTTCGAGGCCACCCGCCTGGGCACCGTCGGCAAACCCATCCCCGGAGTCGAGATCAAGATCGCTCCCGACGGCGAGATCTTGGCCAAGGGCCCGAACATCATGAAAGGCTATTACAAAAAGGAGGCGGAGACGCGGGAGGTCTTCGAGGACGGCTGGTTCAAGACGGGCGACATCGGCCGCTTCGATGAGGACGGGTTCCTGGTCATCACGGACAGGAAGAAAGACCTGATCATCACGTCGGGCGGCAAGAACATCGCCCCCCAGCCCATCGAGAACCTCCTCAAGACGAGCCCCTATATCGCCAACGCCGTCGTCATCGGGGACCGGCGGCGCTTCGTGTCGGCCTTGATCGTCCCCAACTTCGAGAAGCTCACGGCCTACGCCAAGGACCAGGGGATACCGGCCGACAACATGGAGGCGCTCGTCCGCGACATGCGGATCGTCGACTTCCTGCTGGCCGAGGTCGCCAAGGCGACGCCCCAGCTGGCCGCCTACGAGAGGATCAAGAAGATCGTCGTCCTGCCCCGGGATTTCGAGATCGAAAAGGGCGAGATCACCCCGTCGCTCAAGGTCCGTCGGGCGAATGTCACGTCGAAATATCAGGCCGAGATCGACGCCCTCTATAAGGAAGACGTCGGGTAAGGTCGGAACGGCGCGGCGGGGGGCGGTCCGCCGGGCTCAGCCGTTCTTGGCGGGCTCGGCCTTCGCGGCTTCGGCCTTCGTCGGCCAGTAGAGGATGCGTCCGCAGTTCTCGCAGAGGATGACCACGGACTTGTCGCGGATCTCGTTCAGCATCTGGGGCCGGATCCGCATGTGGCACATGGCGCAGAAATCGCCGCGAACGGGGGACAGGGCGATGCCTCCCTTCTTGCCGTAGATGGTCTCGTAGAGGCGCCGCTGATCGGGGGGGATGCCCGGCAGAAGGGCTTCCCGCTCCTCGTGGAGGCGGGCCTTCTTGGCTTCGGTCTCCTTCATCTTCTCCTCGAGGACGATCCGCTCGTGACGGAGGCTCTCCACTTCCTGGGCCTGCTTGCGGAGGGCCGTCTGGATCTCCTCCTCGATGTCGTCGGCGGCCAGCATCTCGGCGATGATGGCCTCCTCGAGCGTGTCGACCCTGTGTTGGGCGTCCTCGATCTCCTTGAGGAGCGAGGTGTATTCCTTGTTCGTCTTGACCTCGTTCAGCTGGCGCTTGTACTTGCCGACCTGGCCCTTGAGGTCCTTGACCTCGGTCTCGAGATCGCGGCGCTTCTTCTGGTTCTGGGCCATCTTGTCCTTGGCGTCGGCGACGATCTTCGAGCAGGACTGGACCTTGCGGTCGATATCCTGGATCAGCCGGGGGATGCCTTCGAGAACGAGCTCGGCATTGTGGATCTCCGCGTCCAGATGCTGGAGCTGGATGATGCGGTCAAAATCGGCGTCCACGGTCCTCCCGTCCTCGGCGTATCGGTCGCCTGGGCCTACCAGGATTCGAACCTGGGACCTGCCGGTTATGAGCCGGTGGCTCTACCACTGAGCTATAGGCCCTCGGCCTCCCGTTATAGCACAAGTGGCGGGGGACACACAAATCAGGCGTTGCTCGTGAAGGACTTCAGCTTGCGGCTCCGGCTCGGATGCTTGAGCTTGCGGAGGGCCTTGGCCTCGATCTGCCGGATGCGCTCGCGGGTGACCTTGAACTGCTGGCCGACCTCCTCGAGGGTGTGCTCGTTGCCGTCGCCGAGGCCGAAGCGCATCTTGAGGACCCGGGCCTCGCGGTCGGTCAGCGACTTGAGGGCCTCCTCGATCTGCTCCTTGAGATTGATGTGGATGACCGTGTCCGGCGGCGACGGGATGAGCTTGTCCTCGATGAAGTCCCCGAGGTGGCTGTCCTCCTCCTCGCCGATCGGGGTCTCGAGCGAGATCGGCTCCTGAGCGATCTTGATGATCTTGCGGACCTTGCTGACGGGCATGTCCATCTTCTTGGCGATCTCCTCGGAGGTCGGCTCCCGCCCGACTTCCTGGACGAGGCCCCGCGAGACGCGGATGAGCTTGTTGATGGTCTCGATCATGTGGACGGGGATGCGGATCGTCCGGGCCTGGTCGGCGATGGCCCGGGTGATGGCCTGGCGGATCCACCACGTCGCGTAGGTCGAGAACTTGTAGCCCCGGCGGTACTCGAACTTCTCGACGGCCTTCATGAGGCCCATGTTCCCCTCCTGGATGAGGTCGAGGAACTGGAGGCCGCGGTTGCTGTATTTCTTGGCGATGGACACGACCAGCCGCAGGTTGGCCGCGACGAGCTCCTTCTTGGCCTGGTCGCTGATCTTCTTCCCGGCGGTGATGGCCCGGACGGCCTTGCGGAGGGACTCGGCGTCGAGGCCGATCTCCGCCGTCTGGCGGTGGAGCTCCCGCTTGACGTCGCGGAGCTTCTTCTTCAGGGCCGGGTCGTCCTTCCTCCTCTTGGCCAAGGCCGCCGCGAGGTCGTCCCGCTTGTCCTCGAGGTCGTTGACGGCCCTCAGCCGCTTGCGGAGGTCATCGATGATCATCTCCCGGCGCGCCGGGCGGAGGTTAAGGTCGCGGATGAAGCGGCTGATCCGGACGATGATCCGGCCCCGGGTGACAAGAGTCTTCTGCTTGTCCGGGATGCGGTCGAGCTTGCGGCTGAGCTCCTTGATCCGCTTGACCTTGGCCAGGATCTGCTTCTTCTTCTCCTCGAGCTTGCCCTCGGCGATGTCCTCCTCGCTGAAGTCGAACATCTCCTGGATGGTGAACGGGTTCTCCTTGATGCGCTCTTCGAGCTCGAGGACCTCGTTGAGGACCAGCCGCGTGCGCGACAAGGCCTTGATGATGCTCTTCTCGCCGCGCTCGATCTCCCGGGCGATAGCGATCTCCCCCTCCCGCGTCAGGAGGGAGATGTTGCCCATCTCCCGGAGATAGAGCTTGACGGGATCGGTCGTCCGCTCCAGGCCGTGGGTCGAGACGAGGTCGGTCTTCCGCCGCCGGGGCAGGATCTCCTTCTGGCGGGAGTCCAGGATCTTGATCCCGTAGTCGTCCATGGACGACAGGAAATCGTCGAAATCCTCCTCCGAGTCCAGGTCCTCGGTGAAGGTCTTGTCGATCTCCTCGAAGAGCAGGAAGCCCTGTTTGCGGCCTTTCGAGATGAGCTGCGAGATCTCGTCCTTGTGGAACTTGCTGTCAGGGGGCACGGTGCGCTCCTTGTCCCTTCGTCGGTCCTGCGAGGCCGATGATTATCATGGGCACGGTCCTTTTCACGACATAGCCAGGATCTGCTTGGTGATGTCCTGCTTCTGGTAGAGGAGGGCCGGCAGCTCCTCCGGATCCCCCTGCTTCTCGGCGCGGGCGATCCTCCGCTGGATGTCCTTGAGCCGGTTCTGGAGGTGGACTTTGCGGAGGGACTTCAGACACTCGTGGGCTTCTTCCACAGTGGGGACCTGCTGGCTCTCGTAAAGGGCCCGGGCCAGCTGGGAGGCGAGGTCCGCGGAGAGGAGGCCCTGGAGCTCGGGGAAATTCCAGTCCTTGTTGTCCCGGAAGCATTCGAGGATGTACTTGAAGATGGGCTCGCTCGGCAGCCCTTCGAAGATCTCCTCGCCGCACTCGGCGAAGATATGCGGGGCCACCGACCGGTCCTCCATGAGGATCTGCAGGAGCCGTTTTTCCCCGGGGCAGAAGGCGCCGGTCTCCTCCGGGGCCTGCCGGCCCGCGGGGCGCTCGACCATGCCGCGCAAGAGGTCCTCGCTGACGCCGAGCTCGTGGCTGGCCTGGCGGAGGTACTCGTTCCGGGCGACCGGGTCGGGGACCTTCTCGATCTCCTTGACGACCGCCCGGGCGACCCGCCCCTTTTCCTCGGGCACCGTCATCCGCACCCCTGCGGTCAGACGATCGATCAGGAACTTCAGCCCGGGAACGGCCCTTTTCCGGAGGGACAGGTATCGCTCGCGGCCGTGCTTCCGGAGATAGGCGTCGGGGTCCAGACCTCCGGGCAGGACGAGGACCTCGACGTTGAGACCCTTTTCAAGGCCCAGAGGGACGGCCCGGGCCGCGGCCGCCAGGCCGGCGCTGTCCCCGTCATAGTTGACGACCATGGCCGGGGCGAACCTTATGGCCTGAGCGACCTGGAAAGGCGTCAGGGCCGTCCCCAGGGAGGCGGCCACGTTCCGGATCCCCGCCTGGTAGAGGGCCGAAAAATCCGTGTAGCCCTCGACGAGAATGAGAACGCCCTGTTCACGGACCGCGTCCTTGCTGAAATTCAGGCCGTAAAGAAGCTTCCCCTTGGAGTAAAGCGGCGTGTCGGGGGAGTTCAGATATTTGGGCTCGGCGTCGACGACCGTCCGCCCGCCGAAGGCCACGACCCGGCCGGTCAGGCTGAGGATGGGGAAGATGATCCGCCCGCGGAAACGGTCGTAATGATCGCCCTTCTTGGGGCTCGGCAGGGCCAGCCCTCCCTTTTCGAGCAGGGAGGGCGCGACGCCCTTCTCCTGGAAGAACTCGATGAGCGAGCTCCAGGAGTTCATGGCGTAGCCGATCCGGAGGGTCTGGATGGTCTCCTCCGTCAATCCCCTTTTTTTCAGATATTCGAGGGCCCTCGTCCCCTCCGGCGTGCCGAACAGGTTCTTGCGGAAGAAGCCCAGGGCCAGCTCGTTGATCTTGAAAAGCTTGTCCTCGAGCTTGAGGGCCTCGGGGCTGACCTTTTGCGGGCGGGGGAGGGGGACATGGTACTTCTCGGCGAGATATCTCAGGGCTTCGGGGAACGTCATGCTCTCCCGCTCCATAACCAGGGAGTAGATGTCCCCGCCGGCCCCGCACCCGAAGCAGTGGTAGAGCTGCTTGTCCTCGTCGACCGTGAACGAGGGCGTTTTCTCGGAATGGAAGGGGCAGAGGCCGACCCATTTCCGGCCCCGTCTCCTGAGGGTCGTATATTGTCCGGCGATCTCGACGATCGAAGAGACCTGCCGGACCTGATCGATGATCTCCATGAAACTCCGTCGGCCCGGGCGTTCCCATAGAATATAGGGACGGGAACGCACCTTGTCAAGGTGTTCTATCCATTTATCTTTCGGGCGCCGATCCCGGCGGGTCGCGCCCTCAGGAATGGTTGATGAGGCTGGCCAGGAAGGCCGCTCCGAAACCGTTGTCGATGTTGACGACGGCGACCCCCCCCGGACAGGAGTTGAGCATGGCCAGAAGGGCGGCCAGGCCCTTGAAGCTGGCCCCGTAGCCGATGCTCGTGGGCACGGCGATGACCGGGACCTTGACCAGCCCGGCGACGACGCTCGGCAGGGCCCCCTCCATGCCGGCCACGGTGATGATGACCCGGGCTTGCCGGATCTTGTCGAATTGACCGAGGAGCCGGTGAAGGCCGGCGACGCCGACGTCGTAGATGCGCTCGGTCCTGTTGCCGAGGACCTCCGAGGTCACGGCGGCCTCCTCGGCGACCGGGATGTCGGACGTCCCGGCCGTCATGACGACGATCGTGCCCCGGCCGGCCTCCGGCTTGGTCTGCACGAGGGACACGGTCCGGGCCGCCGGGTTGTAGGACGCGCGGGGGAGCTTGGTCTTGATCTTCGCCCAGACCTGGGGCTCGATGCGGGTCGCCAGGAGGTTCGAGCCCTTCTTCAGGATCTCCCGGGCGATGCGCACGACCTGCTCGGGGGTCTTGCCCAGCCCGTAGATGATCTCGGGCGCGCCCTTGGCCACCTCCCGGTGGTGGTCGATCTTGGCGAATTCGAGGTCGCAGTACGGGTAGCCCTCAAGGAGCTCGAGGGCTTCCTCCGGGGAGGTTTTCCCCGATCGGACCTGTCGAAGGATCTCGGCCAGCCTCTTTTTCATCGATCCATTCTACCATAAAAGCAAGGGACGCGCGTGCCCGCGGAACATGTCCGCGGCGGCGCCCGGCCCGGGACCGCTATTGTCAAAGGCCGTCCCGTCGTGTAGAATAGGGCGGTCTCCGAGCGCTTTGCGAGAGGAATGACCGTGCGAGAACAACGATCGAAGAAGGACGAGTATCAGAAAGCCCTGGCCGCCTACGGTCAGGCCGTCAAGGAATTCCGGAAGGGCGATCCCCAGAAGGCCGCCGAGCTCTTCGAAGCGTTCATCGAGAAATACCCGGCCGAGAAGGAGGTCGTCGACAGGGCCCGGACCTACCTGGCCCTGACCCGCAGGGCCCCCAAGAAGGACGTGCCCCCCCCGAAGACGTTCGACGAGCATTGCCGCCAGGGCGTCGCCCGGATCAACATGGGGGACTACGAGGCCGCCGTCAAGATCCTCGAAAAGGCCCTCGAATTCAAGGAGAACGAGGGTCTGGTCCACTATCTCCTGGCCGACGCCCGCTGTCTGATGGGGCAGGCCGATGCGGCCATGGACGAGCTGAAGAAGGCCATCCAAAAAGACAAGAAGTACTCCATGCTGGCCCAGAACGAGCCCGATTTCGAGGCTCTGTGGGACGACAAGAAGTTCAAGCTCATCGCCCGCCTGGCCTGACGCTCCTCCGCGCCTTGTGTTTCTCCCGGCGATGGATTACAATGGGGGAAAATTCCGGCAAGGGTTGGACGAGATGAGAGAACACGAGCTCCAACGGTATTTCAAGAAGGGCCGGGCCGTTGTGTCCCCCGAGACCTACGCCATCGTCAAGACGGAGAGGGCCTGCACCGGATCGTTCGCCGTCATCAAGGATGCGCGGGAGACGACGTGCGTCATCGAGGAGGCCAAGCTCCGGTCCCAGAAGTTCCTGGGCATGGAGGGGGGGTGGCGGATGATCACCTTCGACATGATCCTGCCCTTCGGGTTGGTCGGTTTCATGGCCCGCGTCTCAGGGGCCCTGGCCAAGGAAGGGATCAGCATCTTCGCCGTCTCCGCCTACTCCACGGACCATGTCTTCGTCAAGGCCCGGGATCTCGACACGGCCGTGGCGACCCTCGAGAAGCTCGGGATGATCGTCCAGCGGCCGTAGCCCGCCCGGACCTTGCGCCGGCGGGCCCGGGGGACATCGACAGGAGGTCAGGATGCCCGCAGTCGTTCCCCTCACCGAGATCGAGCAGGCCCTCGCGTCCCTCGATCCCCTGCCGCTCATCGAGGAGGGGTTCGTCGCTTACTCCCGGGGCGACGTCGTCGTCCCGCCGGTCGGGGAGCTCGTCTTCGAGGAGCCGCCGGGAGATGTCCATATCAAGTACGGTTATATCAAGGGCGACGACTGGTATGTCGTCAAGATCGCCTCGGGTTTCTACGACAACCCCAAGTCCGGTCTGCCCTCGGGCGACGGGCTGATGCTCCTCTTCAGCCGGAGGACGGGGGCCCTCGACACCGTGTTCCTCGACCGCGGCCACCTGACGAACGTCCGGACCGCCGCCGCCGGGGCCGTCGCCGCGCGATACCTGGCCCCGCGAAGGGTGCGGACCGTCGGCATCCTGGGGGCCGGCGTCCAGGGCCGGATGCAGCTCGAATATCTCCGGAAGGTCCGGGAGTTCGAGGAGGCCGTCGTCTGGGGGACAGGGGAGGAAGAGTTGGAGGCCTACCGCCGGGACATGGCCGGATGGGGCTTCACGGTCCGCACGACGCTCGACGCCGAGGAGGTGGCCGCCGCGGCCGGCCTCATCGTGACCTGCACGCCCTCGACCCGGCCCCTGCTGCGGGCCGCCTGGATCAGGCCGGGGACCCACATCACCGCCGTCGGCGCCGACACGGCCGAGAAGCAGGAGCTCGAAGCCGCCGTTCTGGCCAAGGCCGACCGGGTCGTCGTCGACAGCCTCAGTCAATCGGAGCTTCGCGGCGAGGTCTTCAAGGCCGTCGGCGCCGGTGTCATAGGCCGGGACAGGCTCGTCGAGCTCGGACGGGTCATCGCGGAGGAAAAGCTGCGCCGGGCCTCCGAGGACGAGATCACGGTCGTCGACCTGACCGGTGTCGCCGTCCAGGACATCCAGATCTGCAAGGCCGTCCGGGCCGCCCTTGATGATGATCGCCGGCCACGAGGCTCACGCCGTCGCGGATAGCCCCGCCGTTCGCGGACAGAAAGGGGCGGGGGGAGGAGGAGTCCGATGATCCCGCCAACCCGAAAGGACAGGGGATTCGCGCGGGCGCGGCGCTCGGTCGCCGCTTTCCTCGGGACACTGGCCTTGATCGCGGCCGGTTCGTCCGTTGCCGAACAGCAGCGGCCGCGGGAGGACGTCACGGTCACGCTCGTCGAGGTCCCCGTCCGCGTCCTTGTCAAAGGGGCCCCCGTCCGGGACTTGATCCAGGAGGATTTCGAGATCTTCGAGAACGGGGTCAGGCAGGACATCTCCCGGTTCGAACGGATCTCCCGGGCCATCGACGCGTCCGGGGGAACGGGACAGGCGGCCGCCGAACCGGGGACCCGCGTTTCGCCAAGGCTGTTCCTCCTCATCTTCAACGTCTTCGATTATGAAGATGCCGTCGGGGAGGCCATCGATCACTTCTTCGGGACCATTTTCCGTCAGGGGGACCGGATCATGGTCCTGGTCGAGGACCGGGTCCTGAACATCGAGCGCGGCGCCGGCATTGACGATGTCGTCATCGGCATCAAGGAAGCCCTCAAGACATTCAAGTCCATCTCGACCGCCGCGGCCGTCAAAGCCTTCCGGGACGTCGGACACGAGTCCGACCTCCTGCTCGCCAAGATCCGGGAGGATCGGGGCATGGATTCGCTCGATCAGGCCATGATCCGTTTCTTCGAGAGCTACGAGCGGGCCTGGGAAGCCTACCGGGCCCAGTTCCTGGATCCCGACGTGGACTTCTATCGAGGCCTCATCAGGAGGATCAAGGGGGTCGAGGGAGAGAAATGGGCCATCTGCTTCCAGCAGCGGGAGATGTTCCCCAGGATCAAGAACGCCTCACGGCTGGACAACGAGATCCGGAACTGGGCCGACTCCCAGGTGGAACCCCAGCTCCAGGTCAAGGCCCGCCTCGTCCAGGCCCGGTACGCGGACCTGCAACGAAGCTTCGATCTCTCGACCCGGGTCCCCTACGCCGTCCTGTCGGACCTCTTCCTGTCGGCCGATATCACCTTTCACCTCATTCTCATGAGATCGGCCCGCGTCATTTTTTCCCAGGACTTCACGCTCAGGGAGGTCGGCCAGGATTACGAGAACAGCCTCAAGGACATCAGCCGTTCGACCGGCGGCCTGGCGGCCTTTTCCAACCAACCGGTCGAGACCCTGAAACAGGCCGCCGCCGTGGAGGATTTCCATTATCTCCTCGTGTACGCGCCCCGCGAGACCTCGGCCCGCAAGGCCCGCGAGATCCGGGTCAAGGTCGCCCGGCCCGGCGTGGACGTCGTCCACCTCAAGAACTTCGTCGAGGCCGGGCCGCCTTCCGTGGCCATCGCCGATGTCAAGGCGGGCCGCAAGGCCGTCAGCTTCACCCTTCGCGACTACCAGATGACGGTCATCGACAACAAACGCATCGGCGCGGTCGCCGTCAAGCTGACTCTCTTCGACCAGGCCTCGAACAAGGTCTTCGACGAAGGCAGGACTCTCGAGCTGTTCAAGGACGAGACCCACATCACGCTGAATTTCGACCGGCTGGGCGCGGGCGGATACTTCCTGATCATCGAGGTCTTCGACAAGCGGTCCGGCCTGTCGGACGTCTATTCCGGCCCCATCAATCTGTGAACCCCGGTCACCTCTCGATGCCCATCTCGCGGAGAAGGAAGCCGGCTCCGGCGAACTTGTCCGTGACCCAGAGGACGTATCGGATGTCGACGCCGATCGACCGCGAATAGTCGGCGCTCCAGGCGTAATCGTTGATCGTCGCCTCGTAGGTCCGGTCGAAGTTGACGGCCACGAGCTCGCCCCGGGCGTTGAGGACCGGGCTTCCGGAATTGCCGCCCGTCGTATCGGCGTCGTAGAGGATGCAGGCCGGCACGCTCGGCAGGCCTTCCGGCCGGTAGGGCCCGAAATCCTCCGCCCGGCGAAGCTCGGAGAGCTTTTGCGGCGTGTCGAAGGGCTCACGGCCGGTCGTTTTCTCGAGGACGCCGTCGAGCGTCGTGATCGGCCGATAATGCACGGCGTCCCGCGGGCTGTACCCCTTGATCCGGCCGAAGGTCAGGCGCAGCGTGCTGTTGGCGTCGGGAATGAAGTCCCGTCCCAGGAACGCCGCTTTCAGGTCCTGCAGCTCGGCGAACATCGGGTCGAGCCGCCCGTTCCAGCTCTCGTTCATGGCCTGGACCTTCTTGTGCAGGGGATGAAGGGCCGCGGCCAGCCCGATCATCGGATCGCCGAGGGCCTCGAGCTCCCGGGCGGACTTGGACCAAGCCGCGGTGACGAACTCGGGGTCGGTCATCCGTGTCCCGGCGTAGAGGCGATCGACGAACGCCTCGGCCGCCTTGCCGGGATCATCGGCCGCGGCCACCTCGGCGAAGGAGGCGATGCGCTTGCCTTCCGGCAGAAGCGAAGCCCGAAGGACGAGGGCCGCCAGGACGGCCTTGTCCGTCGGCTCATGATAGCTCGCGAGGCCGAGGGCCACGCGCCGCCGGGTCTGATCGAAGTTCCGGTCCATGTACGGAGAGGCCCGCTCGATGTCTTTTTTGGCCCGCTCGATCGAGGCCTCGAGGACGGTCCCCGCCCAGCTCAGGAGGCTGACGTGAGAGCGCAGATAGGACAGGACCTGGGTGAGGTCATGGGCTTCGCGGATCTCATCATAGATCGAGCCGAACCGGGCCAGCAGGTCCCCCGAAGCCTTCTTCCGGCCCGGATCGGCCTCGATCCAGGCCTGAAGGGCCCTCTCCTCCCGACGCTTGGCGTCGACGATCCCGACCCTGGCCATGCCCTGGAGCTTTCCTCGGTAGTTCTTCATCGTGTTGGCCAACCCCTTGATGCGGGCCGCGTGCTTGAGGGCCACGGCGCGGTCGCCCTCGCCCATCTTGGTCATGAGGTCGATCTGCCATTCGTACCAATCGGCGACGTCGGGCATGCGGAGCTCTTCCTCGTAAGCGAGGAAGTGGGAGGTCCGATGCCGGTAGGTCCGCCCCGGATATCCGAGCAGGAACACGAAATCGCCCTCCGCCGCGCCCTGCGGGGCCACCTTGAGGTACTTCTTGGGACGATAGGGAACGTTGTGCGGGGAGAAATCGGCCGGCGAACCGTCCGGGGCCGCGTAGGCCCGCAGGAACGAGAAATCACCGGTGTGGCGGGGCCACATCCAGTTGTCCTCGTCCCCGCCGAACTCGCCGATCGACCGCGGCGGCACATAGACGAGGCGGATGTCCTTGAGATACGAGAAGACGAAGAGGACGTAGGTCTGGCCGGCGAACATCTCGGCGACCTCGGCCCGCTTGCCGGGCTCGGCCTTCTCCGCCCGGGAGACGATCTCCTTGATCCTCTGCTGGACGGCCTTGGTCCGGGCCTCCGGCGTCATGGACGTCTTGACGGCGCCCAGGACCTCGGCCGAGACGTCGCGGAAGGATTCCGTGATGCGGGCCGTCATGCCCTTGGCTTCGATCTCCTCGGCCCGGGTCCGGGCCAGGAAGCCGTCACGGACATAATCGCGGGCCGTCGAGCTGGCCGCCTGGGCGGCCCCGAAGGCCACATGGTGATTCGTCAGGATGAGGCCCTCGGGCGAGACGAACGACCCCGTGGCCCCGACCTGGACGACGGCGTGGACGAGGCCAACCCCGCCCGGCTTGTAGATGTCCTCGACGGCGATCTCCAATCCCTTGGCCTTGAGGCCGAGCCGGCCGAGCTCGCTCGCCGGCCACATGCCTTCTTCGGCGCCGGCCTGGACGAGAACGAGCGCCAGGGCCCCCCATGCCAGGAGCACGGGGGCGGGACGCCGTGACCTCTCACGGATGTTCGCGTGCATGGATGACCTCCCCTCACTTCGCCTTTTTCATGAACGCTTCGATGTCCTTGACGGTCCGCGGGATGCCCTCCGTCAGGTTCTCGCAGCCACTCTCGGTGATGAGCACGGTGTTCTCGACCCTGACGCCGAGGTTCTCGTCGGGATAAAGGGCCATGGGCTCGTTGGCGAAGACCATGCCCGGCCGGAGGACGGACGGACTGCCGCCGACGTCGTGGACGGCCAGGCCGACGTAGTGCCCGAAACCGCCGCGGAGCTGACGGAAGACGTCCTTCTTCAGGTCCAAGCCCCGCTTCTTGAGGATGTCTTCGACCCCCTTGCGGACCGCTTCGATGGTCAGCCCCGGCCGGTAGAGGCTCAGGTTGGCCTCGTGGACGGCGAGGCAGGCTTCGTAGATCTCCCTCTGCCGAGGGGTGAACGTGCCGTTCACCGGGAACGAGATCGTGATGTCGATGTCGTAGCCGTGGAGGTCCGGGCCGGCGTCCATGACCACGAAGTCCCCGTCCTGGAGGACGCGGTCGTGCTTGTAGTAATGGACGTAGGGATGGTTCTCGGCCGAGCTGAGGATGATGTAGTAGGCCAGATCGCGGGCTCCCGCCTTCTTGCAGTGGTATTCGAACAGGGCGGCCAGCTCGTACTCCGGCATGCCCGGCCGGACGGCCTTGAGGACCTCCCGATAGGCCCCGACGGCGATCGCGGCGCATCGCCGCAGGACATCGATCTCGGCGGGCGACTTGATCGTCCGCAGCTCCCAGATCATCGACGAACAGTCCTTGACGGCGGCGGCGGGGAACCGCTCGCCGAGGAGCTTCGCGAACTGGGCCTCCCGCGTCAGCCGGCCGTCCCACGGGTCGGCGACCATGGCGGTCTGGAGGATCCGCCATTTCTCCGTCGAGCACTCCCGGGCCAGCTCCTCGGGCATGAACGGCGTATAGAGGGCATGCCCTTGGGCCGCCAGGCGCCCGAGGAAGCCGGTCAGCTGATCGGCCGGCAGGACCCGGTCGAGACCCGTGACCGCGACGGGATCGCGGACCAGCTCGAGCGGCAGGCCGTCGTTGCGGGCGGCCCGCTCGGTGAGGGTCATGAACAGGACGCTTTCCCGGCGCTTGCCGTCGACGACAAGGACGGCGTCCGGCGCCTCGACCCCGCAGAGGTAGAGGACATCATTGTTCTGGACGAATGGGAAGTAGCCGGCCGGGGGCCGGGCGCCGAGGATGACGGCCGCTCCGTCCGGGATCTTGTCCATGAGCTTGGCCCGGCGGGCGGCGTATTCCGACTTTTCGAAGACCAGGGTTCCTCCGGGAAGGGAGGCCGCGAGAACCAACAGGACGGCGGTTGCCAGCGCGACCTTCGCTCGGAGGCGGATGGGGTTCATGTTCATGAGGGACCTTCCTTCCGGGGCCTCATTCCGGCACGGGCCGGATGCGGGTCCGCTGGGTGAGCTTTTTGCCGCCCGCTTCGAGGATGACGACATAGTCGCCCGGCGGGACGGTCGGCGCGAACCTTGGCCTCGCCGCAACGGCTCCAGGCTCCTGCGGCCCGGCCGCCCGCGCCGGGGCCCGTCTCATGTCCCAGACAAGGGAGTGCAGGCCCGCCGCGGCTTTCCCCTCGAGGACCGCGATCTCCTCTCCGAAGGGGTCGGAGACGCGGATGACGACCGGACCTTTGACCGCCTGCTTGAGATGATAGTTGATGACCAGCCCGGCCGGCTCGTTCGGGGCCTTGAAGACCCTGTTCCCGTCGCTGCCCTCGAGCTTCGCCCGGCGGATGGGCCGGGGGGTCTTGGGCTCGACGGCGAAGAGATGGATGTCGCTCGTCCAGAAACCGCCCGTCATCTCCTGGAGGGGGGTGATGTCGACGGCGAAAAGCCCCCGGCCGTGGGTGGCCGCGATGAGGTCGTTCTCGCGGGGGTGGATGAGCAGATCGTGGACCAGGGCATTGCCCGGCAGGCCGCTCCCGAACGGCGTCCAGGACTTGCCGCCGTCGAGGCTGGCGAAAACGCTCATCTCGGTGCCGACGAACAGGAGGTCGGCGTTCTTGCGGTCCTCGACGATGACGTAGACCGTGCCCTCGGGAAGGTTCCCGGCGATGGGCGTCCAGGTCTCGCCGAAGTCCTCGGTCCGGAAGACGAAGGGCCGATAGTCGTCGCGGTGCCAGCCGGCCTTCGTCGCGTAAGCCCGGCCGGGCTTATGGGCCGAGGCGAAGACGCGGGTCACATAGTGTTCCTCGGGCCCGCCGGCCGCGGCCAGCTTGCCGGTCAGGTCCTGCCACGCCCCGCCGTGGTTGCGCGTCAGCTGGACCTTGCCGTCGTCGGTCCCGGCCCAGATGACGCCGGGCGTCAGGGGGGACTCGGAGATCGAGGTCATCGTGCAGAACTCGATGTTCCCGGCGAGCTTGACGGGGTCGTTGGTCGTCAGGTCGGGGCTGATCTCCTGCCACGTGTCGCCCCGGTCGAGCGACCGCAGGAGGAATTGGGCGCCGATATAGATGATCCGGCTGTTGTGGGGCGAGATCTGGATGGGGGCGGTCCAGTTGAACCGGTAGGCCGGTTGACCGGGCGCCGGCCGCGGCCGGATGGACCGGGACGTCCCGAGCTTTTGGTCGACGCGCTGGATGGCCCCGTTCTGGGAGGCGTTGAAGAGCCAGCGGCTGTCCTCCGGGTCGACGACGTTGAACATCCCGTCGCCGCCGCCGACCGAGGTCCAGTCGTCCCGGGTGATCATGCCGGACGGCCCGTTGCTCGGGATCTTGACCGAGCCGTTGTCCTGGAGGCCGCCGTAGATGTTGTAGGGATCGTCCATGTCGACGCCGACGGCGTAGTACTGGGCCAAGGGAAGGTGGTCGAAGGCGTCCCAGGTCTCGCCGAAGTCGTAGGAGATGGCCATCCCGCCGTCGTGCCCGAGGATGATGTGGCGGGAGTCGGCCGGGTTGATCCAGATGGCGTGGTGGTCGACATGGACCTGCGGGGCCAGGTTCTCCGGTCCTTTGGCCCCCCATGTCCGGCCGCCGTCGAGCGACCGGTAGAGCGGCGTGTTGGGGACGTAAACGACGCGGTCATCGTTGGGATCGACGTAGATCTGCCCGTACCACTTGCCGCCGCCGACGGGCTCCTTGTCCGAGTTCATCTTTTTCCAGGTCTCCCCGCCGTCCTCCGAACGGTAGACCTCGCCGCCGATGGGCCGCCCTTTGAGCTCGCGCCCGGCCGCCTTGGCCATCTTGGCCTCCTCTTCGGTGAGCGGCCTCAGGTTGGCGTTGTCGATCGTGGCGTACAGGATGTCGGGGTTCTTGGGATAGATGGCCAGGCCGATCCGTCCGAGGTCGCCGCCCGGCAGTCCGCCGGCGAGCTTGCGCCAGGTCGCGCCGCCGTCTGTCGACTTGTAGATCCCGCTCCGCGGGCCGAAGTCGTCGAAGTTCCAGGGGACCCGTTTCTTGTCGTAGGAGGCGGCGAACACGATCCCCGGGTCCTGGGGGTGGATGACGACCTCGACGATGCCGACCTCGGGCCCGAGGTCGAGGACCTTGCTCCAGGTCTTCCCGCCGTCAACCGTCTGATAGAGCCCGCGCTCCTCGTTGGCGCTGAAGTGATGGCCCATGGCCGCGACATAGACCACATCGGGGTCCTTGGGATGGATGGCGATCCGCCCGATGTGCCGGGTCTCGGCCAAGCCCATGAAGGTCCAGGTCTGGCCGGCGTCCGCGGATCTCCAGAGACCGGAGCCGCGGATGGGAATGCGCCCGGAGGCGGGGTCGCCCGTGCCGACCCAGATGACGTCGGGATTCGAAGGGGCCAGGGCGAAGTGCCCGACGGGAACGTTGCTCCCGCCGGGGAGGAGGGACTCGAATGTCGTGCCGTTGTTGGTCGTCTTCCACAGGCCTCCCGTCCCTGGACAGACGTAGAACGTGAAGGGATGGGAGGGGAGAGCGGCGATGTGAAGGATCCGGCCGCATTGGCGGGCCGGGCCGAGGGCCCGGTAGGCGAAGGCCTTGGACATGTCGTCGGTCAACCGGCCTTGTCCCGGGGCCGCGGCCGGCGCCAGGGCGACGGCGACCGCGGCCAAGGCGAGAAGAAAGGTCCGCCGGCGAGTCGAAAAAAGGGATCTCATGGGGTCCTCCTCGTGTCCCGTCGGTTTATAGATACGTGCGAACGATCGCTTCCATGTCGTCCATCTTCCGTTCCATCTCGGTGACCATCTTGAACTGGGTCCGGGCCCGGTCGAGATTGTGGCCGTCGCGATGGATGCGGAAATAGACATCGCCGTCGAGATGGTCGGTCAGGAAGCGGATCCCGCATTCGAGGGTCAGCAGGAGGCCGGAGAAGGCCAGAAGCTCCTTTTCCGCCGGCTCGAGGAAGTCCCGGGCGGCGTCGAGATAGCCCTGGGCCAGGCGGTCGAAGAGGCCGAGATCGAACCCCACCCGGGAGAGGTCCCGCTCGTCCTCGGCGGCCGTGGCCGCCCCCAGGCGGACCGAATCGCCGAAGTCGTAGAGGACCGACCCGGGCATGATCGTATCGAGGTCGATGACGCAGATGCCCTCCCCGGTCAGGTCGTCGATCATGACGTTATTGAGCTTGGTGTCGTTGTGGGTGACCCGTTCGGGGATGCGTCCCGCGGCCAGTCCGCCGGTGACCCGTCCGACGAGGTTTTCCCTGTCGAGAACGAAGCGGATCTCCTCGCGGACGGCCGCCGCCCGGTTCCGGGCGTCCCTGTCGACCGCCGCCTGGAAGGTCGAGAGCCTCTTGGGAGTGTTATGGAAGTCGGGGATGGTCTCGTGAAGCCGGGCCCCGGGCAAGCGGCTCAACATTTTCTGGAAGGCCCCGAAAGCCCGGGCCGCCGCATAGACGAGCCCGACGTTCTCGGCCCGGTCATAGGTCCGGGCGCCGTTGATGAAGTAGAAGGTCCGCCAGTAGTCGCCTTCGGGCGTCCGGTGGAAGGACCGTCCGTCCCGGGCCGGGACGAGATTGAGGGTCTCCCGCATCGGGTCGCCCCCCCGGGCCTCGATCTGCTCGCGGGCGAAGCGGGTCACCCGCTCCATGTTCTCCATCAGCTTTTCCGGTTCCCGGAAGACGCGGTGGTTGATCCGCTGGTTGACATACTTGACGGTCCCGGCAGGGGTCTCGAAGGCCGAACAGAAGGTCTCGTTGATGTGGCCGGAGGGAACGGGACAGCCCCCGAGAAAGCGGCCGTCGATCTCGAAAGCGGCGCAGATGGTGCTGAGGTCGGGTGCCCGGTCGTTGCTCATGGTGTCCGTATCGCCGCGGACCGGCCGGGTCCCCGGCCGGCCTGGGGAGGGAGTCCCATCCCCGGCCCCGTGCGGGTCAGGCGCCCATTCTAAACAAGCCCGCCGCCCCTGTCAATCGACTTGACAAGGCCGCTCCCGTGCCTTATTGTCTCTTCGTTCACGAGGGCTGAAGGATCCCCGGTCCCGGCCGGGAAACCCTCACGGGAGGGCCCGACGGGGCCCCTCCCGATAGACCCGATCAGAGACCTAAGACACGCGATGAGCGGCCGAACCATCCAAACCCTGGTCCAAAGCTGGGAGACCGTCCGCTGCGAGCTCCTCAACACCCGGATCTCCGATCTTCACCTGCGCGTCGATGGCTCTCCGGTCGAACGGTATGTCCAACGTCTCTACAGGGAGATGGAATCTAAAAGGATCCGGTTCCGGCCCAAGGTCTATCTGACCGACGGCTGGGGTTGCCCGGATCGGACCCCGGTGATCGGCATCCCGTTCTATCTCGCCGACCGGCGCCTGACGATCCTGGAGGAGGAACAGAGCGGGGACATCGAGGACGCCCGGAGCATCATGATGCTCCTGCGGCATGAGGCCGGCCACTCCGTCAATTACGCCTACCGGCTCTGGCGGCGGCCGAGCTGGGTCGAGATCTTCGGCCCATTCTCCAGGCCCTACCGGGACGTCTTCCGCCCCGATCGGATGAGCCGGAACTATGTCCGGCACATCAGCGCCCATCCCTACGGTCGGACCTACGCCCAGAAACATCCCGACGAGGATTTCGCCGAGACCTTCGCCGTCTGGCTGACGCCCCGTTCTTCCTGGAGGCGCCGCTACCGCCACTGGCCCGCCATCCGGAAGCTGTTCTATGTCGACCGCCTCATGAAAGAGATCCGCAGAACGCAGCCCCGGCGCGTGACGGAACGGTTCTTCCGTCCCGTCGAGAAAATGACCTGGCTGCTCGCCGAGCACTATGGCAAGGTCGCCGAGCGGTTCCGTCGGGCCGCCCGGGGCTATGTCGACGACCGGCTCCGGGAGGTCTTCCCCCCCGTCCGGGGAGAGGCGCTCCGGCCGGCCGCCGCCCTGTTCCGGCGCAATCACGATCGCCTGATCGCCCGGGTCGTCCAATGGTCCCTGCTGACCGATCGGGAAGGGGAGACCATCCTTCGCAAGCTCGAGGCCCGCGCGGCCGCTCTCAAGCTGTCCTACCGGCCCGGGAAAGAACGGGAGAAGCTCCTCGACGTCGTATCGCTGGCGGTCGGTCTGGCCATGGACTATGCCTACACCGGCCGCCTCACCGGCTAGCCTGAACTATTCACGTCAGGATCAAGGCTCCGGTGGTCAGCGGCGGGTCTTGCGGCCGGGCCACGAGGTGTTGAAGATGGGCAGGCTCAGATCGTAGGGGGGGCCCTCGAAAGCCGCCCTGATGACCTTCTGGAGGAGCTCTGGATAGGAGATGCCGGCCTGCTCGGCCGAACGGGCCAGGCCCATGCCCTCGTCGAGGCAGGGATTGCAGTTGACCTCGAGGACCCGGGGCTGGCCGTCCTCGTCGAGCCGGACGTCGACGCGCCCGTAGCCCCAGCCGCCGACGACGCGGAACGCCTTGACGGCCATATCCCCGATGAGCGCGGCGAGCCCGGGCTCGACCTTGGCCGGGCAGACGATCCGCGTCCGCTTGTACTCCACGGATGTCTCGACCCATTTGGCGGCGTAGGACATGATGGGCGGGATGCCCTCCGGCAGTCGCGAATAGTCGACTTCGGCGAGCGGCATGACCTTGAGACGCCGTCCGCCGAGAAGCCCGACGTTGAACTCCCGTCCCGGCAGGAAGCGCTGGATCAGAGCCGGCTGCTTGAGGGTCTTCAGGATCTCCCGGGCCCTGTCCTTGAGGGCCGTTTTGGACCAGACGACGGACTCCCGGTGGAGGCCGATGCCGGCATGTTCCTGAGCGGGGTGGACGATGAGAGGGAACGGTCCTTTGTGACGGTCCGCATCGGAGGCTCTCTCCAAGAGCGTTGTCCCCGGAGGGATGGGAATGCCGGCCCCCTTGAGCAGGCTGGCGGCCATGTACTTGTACCGGCTCAGGCCGAGCCCCAAGGCCGGGGAACCCGTCATCGGATATCCCAGCATGCGGATGAAGGCCGCCACCCGCATCTCGTAGAGGGCGCCGTGGACGTTGTCGTCATACTGGTTGAACACGACGTCGGGGCGGATATTGCGGAGCTTGCGCTGCAGGGACCTCAAATCGCCCGCGAGGGGGACGACGGTGACCCTGTGACCGAGGCTCCGGATGGTCCGGGCCATGCGCCGGACCATCTGCCGAAGATACCAGATGCTGCCCGTGTCGGATTTCGCGTCGAGCGGCGCGTCTTGATAGGCGTTGTAAAGGACCGCCACCCGGAGCCGCTTCATGGGCCCATCATAATTCATTTCCGGTCATTTCGACAAGCGAGAAATCGAGCGGGAGTCGACGCGACGCGCCTAACCCCGGAAGGTCGGGCGGGTGAGAACGTGGATCGTGACCCCGAAGGCGACGAGCAGGAGGACGATCCGCAACGCCGCGCTTTCGGAGGCCAAGGCCAGCGAGACGCCGATCGTCGCCCACAGCAGGCCGACGGTGAAGACCTTCGTGCCGAGCGGGATGCCCCGGCCCTCGCGATAGCGCCGGATGTAGGCCCCGAGGCGCGGCCGGCTCATCAACCAGTCGTGGAGGCGGCGGGAGCCGCGGGCGTAGCACGCCGCGGCGAGGAGCAGGAACGGGGTCGTGGGCAGGAGGGGGACGAAGATGCCGATGAGGCCGAGCCCCAATGAGAGCGACCCGGCGGCGACGAGGAGATGCTTCTTCACTCCTGCGGCGGCGGCCGGCGGGGCCTCCGGGCCGCGCTTTCTCTTCTCGGTTGGACCGGGCGGAATACCCATCATCCCGCCGGCGGGCCCGCCGGAGGATGAGTGCGCTTGTGGCTGCGCCGGATGTAGCAGTAGCCGATGGCCAGCGCGATGAGGATGACGCCGATGCCGATGAGGGTCAGGCTCGGGAAGAGCGAGACGTCCATGATGATGATCTTGCGGGCGACGGCGATGAGGGCGACCATCAGGACGACCTCGACCCGGATGAGGTGCTCGACGAGGTAGGTCTTCATGGTCTCCAGGAGCTCGATGCCGATGAGGACGAGCAGGAAGAGCCCGAAGATGTCCAGGAGCTCGGAGACCTCGAGGAGCATGATCGGGGGATTGAGGACGTCCTTGATGATGAGGTAGGCCAGGTCGATGGTCGCCAGCAGGAGGACGAAGGCCATCATGACCGTCAGGGCCCGGATGACATACTTCTCGAAAACGGCCAGGAATTTCATCGTTCCGCTCCCGCCTCAGGATACCATCCCGGGCGATACGGGTCAAATCCGGTCAGAAGGTCAGAAGGCCAGCATGGCCTTGGCCGTGGCGAAGAAGATCAGCAGGCCGGTGATGTCGACGAGGGTCGTCAGGGCCGGGCTGGCCACGACCGCCGGGTCGAGCTTCAGCCGGGAGACGCCCAGGGGCATCAGGGCCCCGAGCACGGTCGAGGTGATGACCTGGGCCCAGAGCGCGATGGCCACGGCGATCCCCACGTGGGCCGGGAGGTAGCCGTCGGGGAGCGTCGTCCCCTTCGAGAACAGCAGGGCCCGGCCGAAGGCGATCCCGGCCAGGACGAGACCCAAGGCGAGGGAGACCTGGAGCTCTTTGAACAGGACCCGGAGGGCGTCCCGGACGGAGATCTCTTTGAGGGCCAGGGCCCGGATGACGAGGGTCGCCGACTGGCTCCCGGCGTTGCCGCCCGTGTCGGCCAGCATGGGCATGAAGGAGGCCAGGATGGCGAACTGGAGGAGGATCGACTCGTAGCTCTGGACGATGAACCCGGAGACGAAACCGATCAGGGCCAGGACGACCAGCCAGACGATCCGGTTCTTGAAATGGTTCCAGGCCGGCGTCCGCAGGTAGGCCTTCGCTTCGTGGGCGCCGCCGATGGCCATGATCTTCTCCATGTCCTCGGTCTGTTCCTGGGCCATGACGTCGAGAGCGTCGTCGTAGGTCACGATCCCGACGAGCGCGCCGTCGGAGCTGACGACGGGCAGAGCGATGAGGCCGTACTTCTGGATCTTGCCCGCCGCCTCCTCCTGATCGTCCTCGGCCCGGACGGAGATGACGTCCTTGTGCATGATGTCCTCGACCCGGGCCTCGGGCCGGGCCAGGATGAGGTCCCGGAGCGAGACGAGCCCCCGCAGCCGGCGGTCGGCGTCCACGACGTAGGAATAGTAGATCGTCTCCTTGTCCGGGGCCTCGAGCCGGAGGCGGCCGATGGCCTCCTGAGCCGTCAGATCCGGAGTCAGAACCGCATAATCCGAGGTCATGACGGCGCCGGCCGTGCCCTCCGGATAGGAGGACAGCCGCCGGATGTCCTCCCGCTCGGCCTGGGCCAGGGCGGGCAGGATGGCCTCCCGTTTCTCCTCCGGCATGCGCTTGAGCATGTCGACCCGGTCGTCGGGCGGCATCTCGGCGAGCACGGCGGCCAGCTCGCCTCGGGTGATGGACTCGGCGAGGGCGACCTGGGTGCCGTGGTCGAGATGGCTGAAGACCTCGGCCCGAACGGACAGGGGCGCGGTCCGCAGGGCCGCCCACATCCTCTCTGTTTCGAGGCCGGAGAGGGCTTCGGCGACCGCGGCCGGATGGGCCGAGGCGAAGATCGCCCGGGCGGCCTCCGTGTCTCCGGTCTCGAGGCGTTCCCGCAGCATTTCGACGGTCGTCGGTTCCTTCATGTGTCCTCTCCTCGTGTCCCGTCTCGCCATTCTGTTCTCTTCGTTTTCCGCAGAGACGGAACATTGCCCGGGGAATGTCGAGTTCGGCCGCGATGCGGCGTCTCCCGACGCTCCCTGATGAGCCCGTTGCCAAAGAGACGCATCACGTGCCGGCGCTATCGGCCTCCCGGGCCCCTGCGGACAACGGCGCTCTTCCCGGCGCCGGGCCGGGAGATCGCGAGCCCCGCCCGGGCCTCAGCGGATCGTCACCAGGCGCCCGGCCGAATAGGCGGCGAACTCGGGGGCGTAGAGCGATTGGAGCGTCGCCGGGGCGGCCTTGAACGTTCCGGCCATGGCGCAGCGCATACGGTGCTTGAGCGTGTACTCGCCCTGCGGCAGGCGCTCCATGAAGAAGTTCATGCCGCTGTCCCGGACCTCCTCGTAGCGGACGAGGCCCAAGTCCCACCGGTATCCTGATGTGAGCGTCACCGGCTCGCAGCCCGAAGGCCGCGGGTCGCGCAAGTGGATGTATTCGGCCGGGTGGCGGGCCCGGATCGAAAGGTGGACCTCGATCTCGTCGCCGACCGCCAGCTCGTCGCCCGCGGCGAGCGGCGTGAGCACGGTCTCACCGCCTTTCTTCTCCCGCTTGAACCAGCTGCGGTCCACGGCGAACAGGTCGCCGTCGCCGCGCTCGGGCATGCGGTCCGTGCTGAAGTGCCAGGTCGCCGAGGCGAAGGCCAGGCTCTTGCCGGTCTTGCTGACCCGGACGGCGGCGCACTCGGGCCCGAGCTTGTCGCCGGCGATGACGACCTGGTTTGTCTTCCCGGTGTATCTGTCGGGCTCGAACGTGAAGTCCGTTCTCGTTCCGCAGGCCTCGACGAGGACCGATTCCCTCGCGCCGAGAGCCCCCGTCGTCTTCAGGAAATAGGCCACCGCGTAGAGGACCTCGGACGTGGCCCGGGTCGATCTCCAATGATTGAGCTTCTTGTTGAGGAACAGCCACTGGACGAGGCCCTCGCTGCGGGCGTCCTGCGGTTGCAGCTCCATGAGCGTCCTCAGGGCGAAGGCGTGGGTCTCGATGCGGTCGTTGTACCACAGCCAGCCGCGGTCCTCGGGGGCCCAGGACGTGCCTTCGTCCTCCGTGGTCCTGGCGCTGTCCATGACGCTGTCCCAGACAAGCGCGGCGTCCTTGGCCCGCCCGGCCCGCTTCAAGGTCAAGGCCAGGAATCCTTTAAGGTACGGGGAATGCCCTTTCCAGTGCTTGAACGAGAAATCGAGCATGCGCCGGCGGTCGGCATCGGTGAAGACCCCGCCCGTCCACGAGGCGTCGGGGAAATTGCCGATCGTGTAGTTGAGAAAGGTCACGATCTCCCAGCCGACATCGCGGGCCATCAGGGTCCGGACGACCTCGTCGAGGTAATGGGCGTGGAGGTAGCCGAAGGCCCGGACGACGGGCTCCTTGGGCACGGCGACGCCGAACTCGGCGGCTTTGGAGAAGCCGTGGACGATGTAGAGCGTCATGTAGGGCGAGGGCGGTCCGCCCGGCCACCAGGGAAAAGCCCCGTTGGCCGTCTGGGCCTTGAGGAGCTTGGCGAGCGAGGCCTCGCGCTGGGCGCCGGCGATGCGCGGGTCGAGGACGTTCTCGACGCCGTAGCCGAAGTCGGGCCCCCCGCGGGCCGCGACGAGCCAGGGCGACTCCTCGAGGGCCATCTTGCGGTTGGGGTCGGCGGCGTCGAAGGTCTCGAGCCGTGTTTCGCGCTTGCTCAGGGCCTCGGCCATCTTGCCGACGGCGGGGTACCGGTCGTAGAGGCTGGTCAGGATGCCCGTCGACAGGAAGCGGTTGAGGGTCTGTTCGGTGCACTCGTAGGGGAAGTTGACGAGGTAGGGGAGGGCCTCGAGGAGGCCGTAGAAGAGCTGGGCGTCCACGGTGACGACGAGCTGTTCGTCGAGGCGGGTCGGGTCGTCGGCCTTGGCCATGTCGGCGAAGCGCAGCTCGCGGGGCTTCCCTTCCCGGAGGGTCGCGAAGCGCGACTGGACGAGATGCATCCGTCCCGGCAGGACCGGCAGAGGCCGAAGCTCGCCGTCCGAAAAGGCCCCGGCCGTGGCCGTGACCTTGAAGGCCGCCGTCCCGACGCGGGCCGGAGCGGAGAGCGGGAAAACGACGGCGGCGCCGCCGCCGGCTTTGACCTTGAACGGCCGGCCCGGGACCTTGTCCGGGAGACCGAACGCGGGGGCGAGGTTCTCCCGGGTCAGCGGATCGAAGACCTCGAGGGCGACCTCGCCCGAAAGGCCCTCCGCGCCGGCGTTGTTGACCATGACCCTCAGCTCGGCCCGGTCGCCCTCGCGGAAGAAGCGCGGCAGGTAGGGCCGGACCATGAGGTCCTTGACGGACCGGGTCTCCTTTTCGAGGGTCCCTCCCGCGAGGTCCTTGGTCACCCCATGGACGAACACGCGCCAGCCGGTCACGGAATCCGGGACGATGAACTCGATAGCCGCCGTCCCGTCCGGTCCGGTCAGGAGGTGGGGCTCCCAGAAGGCCGTCTCCGAGAAGTCCGCGCGCAAGGGAGCCGGCGCCTCCTCCGCCCTCCTTTCGGCTTCGTCGGCAGGTTCGCCCAAGCCCTTTTCGGCGGAGGCGTCGGTCACGGAGTGTAACTCCTGCCTGGCCATGACGGGGGGCTCGACTTCCCCGACCACTCCTCCCAGGACACCGCCGACGACACCGCCGAGAATCCCGCGGCGCCGGCCCGGCCCGCCGATACCGTGTCCACCGAGGCTCCGAAGCGCGTCCGCTTCGAACCGGGGGGCGGAGGGGATCTTCACCCAGTCAGATTCGTCCGCATAGGCCAAATGCGCCAATCCCAGAGCGACTCGCCACCCGATGGCCCCGGTCCTGTTGGGGTAGAGATTTTGGAGACGGGGCGGCACGTGGGGGGCGAAGAGGTCGAGGCTCCGGTCGTACATGTAGGCCAAAAGCTCGGCGACGCCCCGGACGGCGGGTTTGCCCTCCGGCGTTCTGACGGTGATCCGCCACGTCTCGCGGCCGCCCGGCACGATCTTGTCCCGGAACGTGGAGAAGGAGAGATCCAGCTCTTTGCTGTCCCAGGGGACGAGAACGTCGGCGACCGACATCATCGCTTGATGGTCCCGCAGGGCCGTGACCTGGACCGAGAATCCGCCGCGATGGTCCTCGGTGACGGGAAGCTCCCAGATCCCATCGGCTTTCCCGGCCTCGACCCAGCGCCGCTCGAGGACCTCTCCGCCCCGGAACGCTTCGAGAAGCAGCGGCTGACCCGTCCAGCCGCCGTGGACCAGGAAGCGGGCCGTTTTGCCGACCGTCACCGTCGACCGCTCGGCGCGGAGAAGGACGGGCAGCGGCAGGTCCGAAGGGGCCCCCTTGTTCCCCGAGACCACGAACTCGAAGGTTTCGCGGCAGGGAGTCCCGAAGTCGTCCTTGGTCTCGTAGATCAGGCGGTAAGGGCCCGGATCGAGAGGAGGGACGGTGAGCGCGGCTTCGCCCCGGGCGTCGTGCTCGACGCTTCCTTTCGCGGCCTGAGTCCCGTCCTTCCAAAGGCGGAGGATCTCCTCGGGCCCGAGGCCGGCGGTCCAGCGCGGCCGCATCCGGTCGCCCGGGGTTTCGAAACGCTTCTTGTCGGCCCTTCCGGGCTCTTCCGGAAGCGGCTGGTCGGCGGGCGGAAGGGCGGCCTCCGGCCCGACGAGCCGGACGACGCGCCATGTCCCGCGGCCCTTCTTGGGCCTGCCGTCGAGGTCGGCCAGGACGACCTTGAAGCCGCTCTTCGAGCCGGGTCCGAAAAAGCCGAGATCGGCTTCGACGCGGGCCTCGACGTTGACGAAGCCGAGCCGGAAGGAGCGGGTCGCGGAACGGGTCTCGCCTCCCTCGTCGGTGACGTCCGCCGAGAGGACGTAGCGGTAAGTCAGCCCCGAACCCGGCTTGGCCAGCCGTTCGTCCGCCTTGGGCGTGAAGGCGGCCTCGAATGTTCCGTCCTCGCCGAGGTCCGCCCGCCCTCCGGCGACGATCTGGGCGCGCCCTCCGGCCGGCTCGCGGTCCCACCACCACCAGCGCGGATAGACGGGCTCCCGCCGGACCTGCCAGACGGCCGTGCCCGCCGTGACGGGCAGTCCGAAGTAATAGCGGGCCTCTCCCTTGAGGACCGCCGTCCGGTTGAGGCGCAAAGGGCTTTCCGGGTCCATGACCTTGACCTCGAACGTGGGCCGCTTGTATTCCTCGACCCGGACGGAGGCGTAGCCTTCGAAGCTCGTCCGGAGCCGCCAGGCTCCGAGGGGCCGTCCCGCCGCCGGGATGACGAACTCGCCGCTGGCCGTGCCGAACGCGTTCGTGACGCACTGGGCCTCGGCGGCCCGCTGGCCGTTGACGTCCTCGAGCCAGACGGAGGCGGGGACGCCGGCGGCCTGCTTCGTGGGTCCGAGGTCCGCGCGGCGGCGGTAAGCCAGGATCTTCCATAAGATCTTCTGGCCCGGCCGGTAGACGCTCCGGTCGGTGAAGATGAGAGTCGATGAGGTCTCGGGGGGAGTCGGACGGGCGTAGAAGCTGAGGGAGTCCGGATCGAAGGCTACATCCCGGCCGTGTCGGGCCAAGAGAAAATAGGAGCGGCTGTCGGAACGCGGGGGGAAAAGGGCCCGGCCGTCGCGGTCCGTCGTCAGGGCCTCGACCGGACGGTGCCCTCTTTGCCAGTCGAAGGCGAAGAGCTCGACGCGGGCGCCCTCGAGGGGACGGCCTTCCGCGCCGGACAGGACGAGGGCTGAGATTCCGTCCGTCCTTCGGGGCGGGATGGACGTGAGAAGGACGAGGTCCCCGACAACGAGGTAGACCGCTTGGACCTTGTTGCCGCGGGCGGCGAAGTCCTCGCGGGAAGAGGCCGCGACGAGATAGAGACCGGAGGGGAGACTTTCCGGAAGACTGGAATAGGTCCTATGATCGCGGTAGTCGAGGGTCGGCGGCAGATCTTGGGTCCAGACGGCGGCCGGCCGGCTCCTGGCGACCAGCTTTTTCGCGGCTTCCCAGCGCGGCAGGAGGGAGTAGTCCCGGCTCGATCGGATGAGCTCATCGAGGTCCAAGGCATAGGCCCGGAAATGGAGGCGCTCCAGATTGCGGTGAGTGACGCGGACCGAACGGCGTCCGGGCGAATCGGCCCGCATGGCCTCGACGAGATAGCTTGGGGACTCGATCGTCCGGACGATCTGAAGGCAGCGCTTCCCTCCGGGAGACTGGGGATGGCGCCGGGCCCCTTCCTGGGCCAGGGCCCGGGCCCGGATCAAGGCGTCGGCGGCGTTCTCATCCCGCGTGAATTCGGCCAGCAGGGCTTGGCCCATGGCCCACCAAGGGAGCTTGTTCCGGCCCGAGGAGGAGAGAAAAGAGGCCAAGTGCCGCCGGATGAGAGCCCGGTCGTCCTCCTGGGTGAACGCCCCATAGAGGGCCGAGACGAGCTCGAAGCGGGCCTCGAGCGACGCCTCCGGGCGCGGCGGGGAGGCCTGCCGGCACCAGCTCTCGTGCTCGGAAAGGAGGGCGGCGATCCTTTCCAGAGGATGGGCGTCTTTGGACCCGAGGGCGGTCAGGGCGGCTTCGGCGGCTTTCCCGGCCGGTGTCGGGGCCTCGGCCAGGAGCGATCCCGGATCGAGCA
This sequence comes from uncultured Eubacteriales bacterium, assembly GCA_964423315.1. Lineage (GTDB taxonomy): Bacteria > Acidobacteriota > Aminicenantia > Aminicenantales > Saccharicenantaceae > RBG-16-66-30. Next base: position 199,821 of record CAYREO010000002.1, read on the forward strand.
TATGGATCTCGTTCGACTGCACAGGCGTCCAGAGACCCGTGTCGCCGAGGATGCGGGCCATGAGATAGACGACCGCGTCGCGGAGCGTGTCGCGGACCCCGGCCGGATAGGTCCCGGGCTCCCAGACATCGGGGAATTCGCGGACCGTGTGCCCGGACAGCCGCTCCCGGTCCTGCCAGACCCGCGTCAAGGCCTTCCAGGCCTCGCCCGTGATCTCGTCCCGTGTCCAGGCCTTGAGGTCGACCGGTCCCGCCGCCTCGACGCGCTCCCGCCGGTTGATCTCCCAGGAATAGGCTTGATAGTAGGTGTAAAGGGACTGGGCATAGAAGAGGTCGAGCATGTCCCGGTGGAGGGGGGAATCCGGCCAGGCCTCTTCCCTCAGGAACCGGACCGCCGTCTCATATCCGTGAAGGGCCGTTCGCAGCTGGGCTTCCTTGACCAGAGCCCAGGTCCAGAGAGCCTCGTCGCCCCGGCGACGCGCTTCCTCGCGCACCCGGCCGGCCTCTTTTGCGGCCTCCTCGAATTTCTGTTCCTTCTCGAGCCGTTCGACGGCCTTACGGCCGCTTTCCTGGTCCGCCGCCGGATCGTCAGGGAGAACGGCGCCAGGCGCGGTGGCCGGGGAGAGGGGCGCGGAGGGATCCATGGACGGAGCGTTCACGGACCCGGCGACCGGGCCGGAGGGGGCGGGACTGGTCCCCGCCTGCGAACAGGATTGACCGAGAATTAGAGCGGTCGCCAGGACCAGGCCGGCAAGCGAGGCCGGCATCGGCGGCGATGTCTTTCCGCGCGAGCTCGCAGGGCGTATGTTCATGTTCCCCTCCCGGAGGCGGTGTCCATATTATACTGAACCTTGCCTCGCCCGGGAAACGTTTCCCTTCGGCTTCGGCATTGGGGACATGCAACGGCGGCGCAAATCTCCCTGCTCCGACCGAAAAATCGTTGCCGTCGGGCCGATAAATGATAGCCGGCGCACGCTCCCATAGGACTGATACAAGCCGCTGTCGGGTTTATTCCGCCGGTTTCGTATCCGCCAGAAGATCCGCACTCCTATAAAAAAGGCGGCCGCCCCACCGGGAGCGGCCGCCGTGTCGGTTCGTTCCGGGCCCGTATTATCTGTCGGCGAAGGCGAAAACCGTCAGGAAGCCGTGCCGGCTGATCTTGGCGATGAGCTCTCCGCTCACTTTCTCCACGGAATCAGACGTCTGGTGGTAGTCGGCCGTCATGGCCGCCATGTGATAGATGTAGGGGATGTTGACCGCGGCGAACGACGAGTGATCGGAGCCCCCGCCTCCGGCGCCCAATGCGCTGAACCGGAAAGCCAGGTCGAGTCCCACGTATTCGTTCATCTCCCGGCCCAGCTCGACGAGCGGCGTGTTCTCGGTGACGCTGACCGTGACGAACCAGGGAGCGCGGACCTTCTTGACCAGCTCCTCGGCGCCCGGCACGCTGTATTGCCGTATCGAGCGGGCCAGGGTCTCCTGGTCGTACGGCCGGCTGATCATATCGTAATTCAGGTAGCCGACGGTCTTCTCGATGGGGAAGGGGGGATTCTGGACGTAGTAGCGGGACCCGAGGAGCCCTTTCTCCTCTCCTGTCCAGAGAGCGAACACGATCGAGCGCTTGGGCTTGACGGGGCTTGCGGCGATGGCCTTGGCGATGTTCAGAACGCCGACGCCTCCCGAACCGTTATCGTCGGCCCCGTTGAAAATGTAGTCTTCCCAAGCGCCGAGGTGGTCATAGTGGGCGCCGACGACGAAGTACTCGTTCTTGAGCTCGGGATCGGAGCCCTCGATGACGCCGATGACGTTGCGGCACTGGACGAGAGCCGTCTTGGAGGTCGTGGCCACGGTCATTCTGGCCCCGGCGAGGTCCATGGACGCCGGCTTGCGGGTCGTCTCGATCCTCTTCTTCAGCTCGTCGATCGTCTGGCCCGTGCCGTCGAGGAGGAAGTTGGCCATCTCCCGGGTGATGGTCATGGCCGCGCCGCCGCGCCCGCCCATGAGGGACCGGGTGTCTCCGGCGATGGACAGCCTCCGCGAGGGCCTGTTGATGATGGGCCGGCTGTCGTCGGGCCGGCGGACCGTCGAGAGGGCCTTGAAGATGTCGAAGTCCGAGCCCGTGTTCTGGACCTGGATGATGGCCGCCGGGCCGAGCCTGGCCAGCTCGGCGATCTTGTTGAAGCGCTCCGGACCGCCACGGGCCCGCATCATGGCCGCCATATCGAGTTGGGGCATGGCCGGGAAATACTTGTCCTTGAGCTCCTTGTTGGCTTGGAAGGGGGACTTCGGGTCGTCCTTGCCGGGGGCCTCGGTTAGAACGAGGACGATCTTGCCCCTGAGATTCAAGCCCTTGAGCTCGTCCCAGCCGATCGACGGCTCTTGGATGCCGTAGCCGACGAAGACGACCGGCGCCGAGAGCGAGCCCTCGGTGCCGCCCATGGCCTGAAAGTCGACGCCGCCCTGGAAGGTCCGGGTCTTCACGGTGCCGCCCCGGTTGACCTCGATGGTCACCGATGTATGGGACTCCGTCGTCTCCCTCATGGCGAAGTTCTGGAAATAGCTCCGCTCGGGGGGAGCGGCCGGCGCGGCGCCGCGGGTGCCGCCCATCCGGAAACCGGCCGGGGCCGGCATGTCCCCGGCGGGCTTGACGCCCCACATCTTGAGCAGGGAGGCCGCGTACTCGGCGGCCAGGGCATAGCCCCGGGTGGCCGTATCGCGGCCTTCGAGCAGGTCGTGGGCGATATAGGTCAGCATCGCCAGGGAATCCTTGGCGGTGATGGCCTCCAGGCCGGCCCTGTATTTCTCGGGCGCGGGCCGGGGCTTGTCAACCAGGCTCAGGGCTTTTTGGACGTCCTCGAGCTTCATCTGCGGCTGCTGCGGGGCCTGGGCCCGCAGGCCGATGATCATGACGAAGACGAGGGTCATGGCCAAGATGTTCTTTTTCAATCGGACCTCCTCTGTCGAATTCACCTTATCATCATTTAGACGCACGGCCCGGCGGCTTCTTTCATCTTCCGCGCGGGAGGCGCGTCCTTGACTTCCTTCCGAGGCGACATTATAGTCCCTCTTCGGGAATCCGCAAGGCCGAGCCGACGAGACGTGCGCAAGCTTCTGAGGGAATACCGAGCCCTTCTCAAGCCCCTGGCCCTCGAAGGGGCCCCCGACCTCTTCATTTTCCGGCCCGTCGCCTTCTTTATCGTCCAGGTCCTGAAGCGATTCCCCGTGACCCCCAATCAGGTCTCCTTCTCGGCCATCGGGACCGGCCTCCTGTGCGGCTTCTTCCTGGCTCTCGGGACGCGTCGGAGCTTCTTCGTCGCCGGTCTCATCTACTTGCTCACGGTCGTCCTTGACTGCGCCGACGGCATGCTGGCCCGGCTGAAGAAGTCGGGCACACCCCTGGGACGGGTCGTCGACGGATTCATCGATTATTCCAACGGGGTCGCGGTCATGATCGGCCTCGGGCTCGGCACGTCCCGGATGGGCCTCGAATTGCCCTTGGGGACTTGGGGCTGCGTCGCCCTGGCCGGGGCGTCCATGGTCCTCCATTGCGTCGTCGTCGACTACTTCCGGGGCCAATACGCCTTCCACGCCCTGGGGGCGCAGGATTCCCTCGCCAACGATATTCGGCGTCAGGAGGAGATGCTCGAGGCCCTGAAAAAGGAAGGGCGCGGACGCTTCCGGCGCTTCGTCCTCCGTGTTTCCCTGGCCTATCATCGCGGCCAGGCCCGCCTGGCCTTCGGAGAGCGTCGGTACGAGGCCCGGGAATACGCCCGGTACAACCGATGGGCGCTCCGGGGCTGGTTCGTGATCGAGCTCACGGTGCACATCCTGGTCATCGTCGTCGCGGCCTTCCTTTACGACCCGAGGATTTTCTTCGTCTACGCGATCGTCATCGCCAACGCCTGGCTTTTGATCATGGCGACCGTCCAGTATCTCGTCAACAGGAGAGTCGCGGCCCGCAGTCGTCTCTCCGGCTCGCCCGAGGATGGACTCGGGCCGGGTGTTGGGATATCATGATCTTTCGGGCGCGCCGGAGCCCCGAACGAGAACCTTCGACGGGAGGCCCTATCGCATGAACATCAAGAAAGCCCTTCTTTTCACCCTGGCCCTGACCCTGGCCGTCCTCGCGGCCGGCTGCCGGAAGTCCGAGCCGCCGGCCGCCCCCGAGTTCGCCTGGCAGATCGACAAGTTCGCCGATCTGAGGATCCTGCGTTACCAGGTGCCGGGATTCGAGGCCCTGAGCCCCGCCCAGAAGGAGCTCGTCTATTACCTGAGCGAAGCCGCCCTCTGGGGCCGGGACATCATCACCGACCAGAATTACAAGCACAACCTCGTCGTCCGCCGGACGATCGACGCCATCGTCGACGGCTACACGGGCGACCGCAACGACCCCCAATGGCAGGCCTTCATGGTCTGGGCCAAACGGGTCTGGTTCTCGAACGGCATCCACCATCACTACTCCAACGATAAGTTCGCCCCCGGCTTCACGCCGGAATATTTCGACGGGCTGGTCCGGGGTTCCGCGGGGGCCGCGTTCCCCGTCGAGGACGGGGGGACGATCGACGACCTCATCGCCTTCCTTCGGCCCATTCTCTTCGACCCGGCCGTGGACGCCAAAAAGGTCTCCCAGGACGCAACGAAAGACCTGGTCGTCCACTCGGCGGTCAACTTCTACGAGGGCGTCACCCAGGCCGAGGTCGAGGCCTACTACAAGCGGATCGCCGATCCCAAGGACCCGACGCCCGTCTCCTACGGCCTCAACTCCCGGGTCGTCAAGAAGGGCGGGAAGGTCGTCGAGGAGGTCGCTTCGATCGACGGCCTCTACGGTCCTTATATCGCCAAGATCGTCCACTGGCTCGAAAAAGCCGCCGGTGTCGCCGAGAACGAACACCAGAAAAAGGTCATCGAGGCCCTCATCGAATACTACCGGACGGGCGACCTCCGGAAGTTCGACGCGTACAACATCCTGTGGGTCCATGACCTCGACTCCCATGTCGACTTCATCAACGGCTTCATCGAGGTCTACAGCGACCCGCTGGGCATGAAGGGCAGCTGGGAGGCCATGGTCAACTTCAAGGACCTGGCGGCCACGAAGCGGGCCGACACGATCTCCGCCAACGCCCAGTGGTTCGAGGACCATTCGCCGGTCGATCCGCGCTTCAAGAAGAAAGAGGTCAAGGGCGTTTCGGCCAAGGTCATCACCGCGGCCATGCTCGGCGGCGACTGCTACCCGTCGACGCCCATCGGCATCAACCTGCCGAACGCCAATTGGATCCGCAAGAACCACGGTTCGAAATCGGTGACCATCGAGAACATCACCTACGCCTACGACCGGGCCTCGCTCGACTCGGGATTCGGCAAGGAGTTCACCTGGTCGGAGGAGATCCTCGAACGGGCCCGCAAGTACGGGGCCCTGGCGGGCAACATCCATACCGATCTTCACGAGGTCCTGGGCCACGGCTCGGGCCAGCTCCTGCCCGGCGTCAGCTCCGAGGCTCTGCGGAACTACCATTCGCCGGTCGAGGAGTCGCGGGCCGACCTGTTCGCCCTCTACTACATCATGGACGAGAAGATGGTCGAGCTCGGGCTCCTGCCGAACCTCGATGCGGCCAAGGCGGCCTATGACTCCCAGATCCGCAACGGCCTGATGACCCAGCTGACGCGCATCCAGCCCGGAAAGACCATCGAGCAGGCCCATATGCGCGGCCGGGCCATGGTCGCCCACTGGGCCTACGAGAAGGGCAAGCCCGCCAACGTCATCTCCCGGGAGACCCGGGACGGCAAGACCTTCTTCGTCATCAACGACTACGCCGCCCTGCGCCGGCTGTTCGGCGAGCTCCTCGCGGAGGTCCAGCGGATCACGAGCGAGGGCGACTACGGGGCCGCCCGGGACCTCATCGAGACCTACGGCGTCCAGGTCGACCCGGAGCTCCATCGGGAGGTCCTCGAGCGCTACGCCAAGCTCGACCTGGCCCCCTACAGCGGCTTCGTCAACCCCGTCTATACCCCGGTCTTCCAGGACGGCAAGATGGTCGATGTCAAGATCTCCCTGGAGGAGGGGTACGTTGAACAGATGCTGCGCTACGGAAAGGAATACACCCTGAGCTGAGCCGCGGGCCGAGCCGGGGCTCACCGAAAGGAGGCCGTCGATGTCCATGAGCTGCGGGAAGGGGCGGGCAATCGCCTTGATCGTCCTGAGCATTGTCGCAACGGCTGCGGCCGCGGGCGCCGATCTGACGATCGGCAGGGCCCGGGTCCGCCCGGGGGAAGTCCATTCGGGATACCTGCCCGTGCCGGAAAAGGACGGCGCCGGGATGACCATCCCCTTCACCGTGATCAACGGGACGAGAAAAGGCCCGGTCCTGGCCCTGGTCGCCGGCGTCCACGCCTACGAGTACCCGCCCATCCTGGCCCTCTACCGCCTCAAGGACCGGATCGACGCGAAGTCCCTCGCGGGCGCGGTCCTCATGGTCCACATCGCCAACCTGCCGAGCTTCCAGCGCCGGACGATCTACTACAATCCCCACGACTGGAAGAACCTCAACCGGGTCTTCCCCGGCGACCCCGAGGGCACGATGAGCCAGAGGATCGCCCATGTCCTCAACGAGGAGGTCGTCAAGCGATCGGATGTCCTCATCGACCTCCATTGCGGCGACGGCAACGAGGCCCTCATTCCCTACACGTACTGGATGACGACCGGGCGCAAGGCCTTTGACGAAAGGACGCGGCAGCTGGCCCTGGCCTTCGGCATCCCCCACATCATCATCGACGACACCCGGAGCCAGGACCTCAAGGAATCGAAGTACTTGGGGAACACGGCCATCCTCCAGGGAAAACCGGCCATCACCACGGAGTCCGGATATCTCGGGCGGACCGACGAGGAGTCCATCGTCCGCAATATCGACGGCATTCTCAGCGTCATGCGGCACCTGGGCATGATCGCCGGCAAGCCGGCCCCGGCGGACGATCCCGTCTGGATCGACAAATACGAGGTCGTCTATTCGAAACACGACGGGCTGTTCCATCCCCGGGTCGAGATGGGCTATTACGTCCGGGCGGGCCAGATCGTCGGGACCATCACGGACTACCTCGGCCGTTGGGTCGAGGACGTCAAGGCGCCTTTCACCGGCATCCTCCTCTACGTCATCGGGACGCCGCCCTGCAACGCCGGGGAGCCGCTGTTCGAGGTCGGCCGGGTCAAGGAGGACGGCGCCCGCGCCTCCCGATGAGCTTCCGCGGCGCCATCTTCGACCTCGACGGCACGGTCGTCGAGAACGCCTACGATTGGCCCCGCATCAAGAGCGAGCTCGGGATCGAGGGGATATCCATCCTCGATCACCTCAACGGGCTCGAGGAGCCCGAGCGGTCCAGGAAGTGGGCCGTGCTCGAGCGCCACGAGGCCGAGCAGACCGAGGGCTCGGCGCTTCGCGAAGGCGTCAGGGAGCTCCTGCGGTTCCTCGAGGAGCGGGGAGTGGCCAAAGCCCTGGTGACCAACAATACGTTCAGGAACACGGATTACCTGCTCCGCAAGTTCGGCCTGGACTTCGATTGCGTCATCACCCGGGAGAGCGGCCTGTGGAAGCCTTCGGGGGCGCCGCTGCGGGAGGCCATGAAGAGGATGGGCCTCCGTCCCGATGAGTGTTTCGCCGTCGGGGACACCCGTTTCGATATCCTGGCGGCCGTCGACGCGGGGGTCGGGGCCATTTTCATTCTCGCGGACGATCCGCAGGCGTTCACCGGATTCCCGGTCATGGTCGTGCCCGATATCGAGACCCTCGAGGCGAGGATAGAATCCATGCTGATGATGGAGGGGGAATGAGGTTATCGAGGCGACCGGCGGCCCCATCGTTCGGAACGAAGGTTGCCATCGCGGTCCTCGGGGTCTGCCTCGCGGGGGCCGTGTCCTGCTCCACGTCGCGGCCGGGGCGTCTGTTCGACCTCGGCGTTTCGCCCTGCGCCCGGGCCTTCGTCTTCGTCGACCATGGCCGGGCGGCGGCCGCGATCGTCATCCCCGCGGACGGGGGAAGCGTCGAGCTGAGAGCGGCGGAGATCCTGCAGTCCTCGATCCGCAAGATGAGCGGGGTGACGCTGCCCATCCGGGCCGCCGAGGCGCCCGGGCCCGGCCCTGTCGCGGCCATCGGCTTCGACGGGGACGACCTGCCGCCGGCCCTGGCCTCCCTGCGATCCACGGTCCGCACCGACGGTTTCCTCATCGGCACGACGACCGGCAGCCTGTTCATCATCAGCGGCGGGGGCAAAGGGGCCGTCTACGGCGTCGTCCATCTCCTGGAGAAGCATTTCGGGTGCCGGATGTTCAGCCCGACGGCCGAGGTCTTCCCCCACCGCGAGGACCTGGCCATCGGCTGCCTCCTCGAGCGCGAGAACCCGGCCAACGAGGTCCGCATCGTCAACGGCGACTTCGCCCGGGACCCCGATTACCGGGATTGGATGCGGCTCCAGGCGCCGGACGAGATCTACGGCCCCGGCTACTACGTCCACACCTTCCACAAGCTCGTCCCCTGGCAGGAGCATTTCGCGGCCCATCCCGAGTATTTCGCCTGGATGAACGGCAAGCGCATCATCGACCAGCCGTGCCTTTCCCGGCCCGAGGTCTTCGCAATGGTCGTCGCCAGGCTCCGCGAGGAGATGGCCGCCCGGCCCGACAGGCATGTCTGGTCGGTGAGCCAGAACGACAACTTCTCGTATTGCCAATGCCCCGAATGCGCGGCGGTCATCGAGGAGGAGGGCTCGCCGTCGGGACCGCTCCTGCGGTTCGTCAACCGCGTGGCCGCCGCGTTCCCGGATAAGATCATCTCGACCCTGGCCTATCAGTCCACTCGGCCGGCCCCCCGCTTGACGCGGCCGGCGCCGAACGTCGAGATCATGCTGTGCACGATCGAGTGCGACCGCAGCCGGCCCTTGACCGATACGCCGTCGGGCCGGGCGTTCGTCCGCGACCTCGAGGACTGGACCCGGATCTGCGGCCGCGTCTATCTCTGGGACTACACGGTCAACTTCTCGCACCTGGTCTCGCCGTTCCCCAACCTTCACGTCCTCGAGCCCAATATCCGGTTGTTCATGGACCACGGCGTCCGCCGCCACTTCCAGCAGACCAACGCCGGTCCCGGACACGCGATGAGCGAGCTCAAGGCCTACGTCCTGGCCCGCCTCCTCTGGAACCCGAACGGCGGGGCCGAGGCGGCCATGAAGGACTTCCTCCAGGGGTATTACGGGAAGGCCGGGCCGCACATCAAACGATATCTCGACGCCCTGCGCACGGCCCTCGAGCGGACGGGCTCGGGGCTCGATATCTACGAGCCGCCGGCGGCCCACGCCGAGGGCTTCCTGTCGGAAGCCGATGTCGCCGCCTACAACGCGATCTTCGACAAGGCCGAGGCCGCCGCGGCCGGCGACCCGGCGGTCCTGCTGCGGGCGAGGACCGCGCGCCTGCCTCTCATGTACGCCATGATCGAGATCGGCAAGAACGACCTGTTCGGCCCGCGGGGCTTTTTCGTCGAGCGGTCGGGGCGGTATGCCGTCAAGCCGGCGATGGCCGTCCTGCTCGATGAATTCCTCGAACGCTGCCGGGCGGCGGGCGTGCGGAACCTGAACGAGGCGGGCCTGACCCCCGAGGCCTACCACGAAGCCTCGAAGAGGTTCATCGACGTCCAGATCGAGGGCAACCTGGCCTTCCGGCGAGCGGTCACGGCCGACCCACCGCCGTCCGTCAAGTACGCCAAGGGAAACCTCGCGGTCTTGACGGACGGTGTGCGGGGCGCGAACGAATTCCGGGTCCACTGGCTGGGCTGGGAAGGCGTCGACGCGACGCTGACCCTGGACCTCGGCGCGGCGAAGGATGTCCGGGAGATCGGCCTGAGCACACTCTCCGACCAAAGGAGCTGGATCCTTCATCCCGGATCCGTCGGCTGCGAGGTCTCGGCCGACGGCTTTTCGTTCCGGGACCTCGGGACGATCACGGTCGAGGGGGACCATCGCGGGGAAGAGTTCATCCGGGCTTTCGCGTGGCGGGCCGGCGAGCTCGTCGACCCGGCCGCGCTGGCCGCCGTCCGCTGTGTCCGCTTCAGGATCGTGGGGACGAAGGCGCTTCCCGAGTGGCACGCCTCGGCGGGCGGGGCGGCATGGTTCTTCGTCGACGAGATCGTCGTCCGCTGAACCGCGGAAGGCCAGCCGGCATAGAGGAGATCGACCGATGAGAAGGACCGGGAGATCGCTTTCGGCATGGGGGATCGTTCTGGCCGCTCTCATTCCCGCGGCCCTTTCCGGCCAATCCGTGGCCGTTGAGCCCATCGCCCGGACAGACCTGGAGGCCTTTCTGCGGGCAAGCCCTATGGATATGGACGATCGCTGGCGGACCCTGCACGGTTTTTTCGAGGATGTCGGTTGCCGCGGTGATAACTTGCTCACCCAAAAGGTGAAAGGGGTCCGGGAACCCAATCTCATCGCCTTACTGCCCGGCGGGACCAAGTCAACGATCTTGGTGGGAGCCCATCATGATTACAGCTCGGAAGGGCTGATCTGGTTCATTCCGGGAGGCAAGGGAGTCATCGATAACTGGAGCGGTGCCGCGATGTTGCCGGCCCTCTACGCGGCCCTCAGCCGCCATCCGCGGAAACACACCTTCGTGTTCGTGGCCTTCGCCGCCGAGGAGCGGGGGATGATCGGCTCGAAGCATTATGCAAAGAACATGTCGCCGGACGAGAAAGCCAACATCCGGGCCATGATCAACCTGGAGTGCCTCAGCCTCGATTCCACGGCCGTCTGGGTCAAACGTTCGGACAAAGCGTTGTGGGAGGCCATGCTCCGGGCTTCATCCGTTACGAGGCTGCCCGTTCGGGGGGTGGATATGAAAGGCGTTGCGGGTACTGATGCCAGCCCGTTCCTGAAGCTGAAGATCCCGGTCCTGGAGATCCATTCCTTCAATCAGGACAAGGTGAACAGGCTTCATACCTTTCTCGACAACCTCGTATCCGTGAACTGGAAAGAATACTACGACAGCTATATGCTCATCTCGACCTTCCTGGCTTACCTTGATATGAAGCTGGACCGATCCTGATCTCCCGGATATCGCCGGCCCCGGCGTGGACATTGCCTCGGGTCGGGATTCGTGGTAATTTTGCCCCGTTGCCGGGGTGGCGGAATTGGCAGACGCAAGGGACTTAAAATCCCTCGGGGCGAAAGCCCTGTGCGGGTTCGATTCCCGCCCCCGGCACGCCCGAAATATCTTCTGCGATCCAGTCGGTCAGCTACGATCCGATGATGATCACCGGACGAGACATATGGGAAAATCTCGCCCTTCTCAGCCGCCGAGAGTCTCTACGAAAACCGCCCGCGTCCTTTCAACGAGATCGCCGAGGGTTTCCTTGGCGTATCCGGCAACGGGCAGGGGCGGGCAGACGATCATCTCGACGACACCCGGCCGGATGAGCAGGCTGCCCTTGCGGTTGATCGCGTAGGCGCCTTTCTGGATGACCGGCAGGATGTCGAGGCCGGTCTCCAGGGCCAGATGGAAGCCGCCCTTCTTGAACGTCCCGAGCTTTCCGTCCGGCGACCGCGTCCCTTCCGGCAGGATGGCGATGGAATATTCGGGCCTCTCGCCCACCAGCCGGGCCGCGCGGGCCAGGCTCTCGAGGGCCCGGGCCGTGTCCCTTCGGGCGATGGGGATCATGCCGATGCGCCGGAGGACGAGCCCGTAGAGCGGCCAGCGGAAGTGGCTCTCCTCTTCGACCCCGCGGGCCAGTCCCGGAAAACCGGCGTAGAAAACCAGGGGGTCGAAGAAATTGACGTGGTTCATCATGACCACGTACTGACGGCCCGGGGCCATGTTGCCGCCGCTGCGCGTCCGGACGCGGATCCCGCAGCACAGGAGCACGAGCTTGCAGCAGGCCTTGATGAGGGCGTCGAGCGCCTTTCCCCGGTGGATGAGGGCCGCGGTCAGCACGAGCAGGCAGCAGGCGGCAAAGACGGGCAGGGCCACCGACCACAGGGCGAGTGAACGAAGGACCGCCCGCCAGCGCGTCATGCGAGGATCGTCAACTCCCCGGGCAGGACCTTGAGCCGCAGCGGCGTGTAGCCGAGCAGCTCGCCGTCGGCCATGATCAGCAGGGGAGGGTCCCCGACGATGGTCATCTCGGCCGCCCGGGTCATCTCGACCTTGGGGTGGGCGACATGGGTCCCGGCGAACACGCCCTTGAAGATGGCCACGATCTCCCGGCGGTTGACCTCGCGGAAGACGACCAGGTCGGCCCGGCCGTCGGAGGTCTCGGCGGGCGGGGCGATCATCATCTTGCCGCCCGTGTACTTGGAATTGGAGACGACCAGGGCGCTGTCGCGGATGGTCCAGGCCCGGCCGTCGGCGGTGATGTCGATACGGTTGCTCATCCCCTTGGCCAGCCGCAGGAGGACGGCCAGGCTGTAGCCGGCCGAGCCCAGGAACTTGAGGCGCTCGTTTGTCAGCTTGAGGATGTCGGCGATAAGGCCGACGCCGATGATGTTGAGCGAGAAGCGGCGCTCGGTCCGCCCCTCGTCCTGATACTCGAACTCGACCAGGTCGACCCGGCGCCGCCGCCCGGCCAGGATGCCGTCGAGGGCCTCCTCGGCGGTTGTCACGCCGAAATCCCGCAGGAAGGAATTCCCGGTCCCGGCCGGGATGAGGCCGAGCTCGAGCGGCCGGCCGGTCGGCCCGGCGGCCGACCGCCAGCCGTGGACGACCTCGAACGGGGTGCCGTCCCCGCCGAGGCACAGGATGCGCCCGATGCCCCTCTCAGCGGCTTCCCTCCCGATCTCGACGGCCTGGCCAGCGCGCTCCGACACGCTCACTTCGAGCCCTGGGAGATCCCGCAGGAGCCGGGGCTCCAGGTCGCGGAACGCCTTGGCGCCGCGGCCGTGCCCGGCGGCCGGGTTGACGATAAGGAGGGTCGTCGCGCTCATCTTCGGAAGCCGCTTATACCACGCCTCGGCCGAAAGCGCAATTGCGTGGATTTTGACCGGGCCCGCCGGGGATGCTATAAATAAGGTTTGGTTCATGTCCGCGGGGCCTCGGGCACCAACGACGGGTGTCCCCTGGAACACTCCCTTAGCCGAGAGGCCCCGCCGGCCCGGCCGGCTGGGGGGCCGTCGGGACATCCCCCGGATTCGCGGGGAGAGAGAGGGTGACGACGCTGGAACGTGTCGGCGCCCAAGGGAAGGTGAGGCACCCATATTAAGGAGGGGCGCATGCCGCTGCTCGACACCGTCTTCTATCACAATACGGTCCTGACCTGGATCATCGCCGCGGGGGTCATGGTCGTCGTCTTCGCCGTCCTGCGCCTCCTCAAGGCCGTTTTCCGCCGCCGGTTCGCCGCGTTGGCCAGGAAGACGGCCACGGACGTCGACGACCTGGTCGCCGATCTCCTCCGCCGCATCAAGCTCTACTTTCTGCTGGCCGTGGCCCTCTACGCGGGCTCGCAGTTCCTGACCCTGCCCGAGGGCCTCGAGGCCTTCCTGCAGAAGCTGGTCATCATCGCTTTCCTCCTCCAGGCGGTCGTCTGGGGAGGCGCGATCCTCGATTACCTGATCCAGCGGTCCCGCAGGCAGAAGGGGGAAGAGGACAAGGCCGGCCTGACGACCTTCTCGGCGCTGGGCTTCGTCGGACGGCTCGGCCTCTGGTCGGTCGCTCTGCTCCTCATCCTCGACAACCTGGGCGTCAACATCACGACCCTCATCGCCGGCCTCGGCGTCGGGGGCATCGCCGTGGCCCTGGCCGTCCAGAACATCCTCGGCGACCTGTTCGCCTCGATGTCCATCGTCCTCGACAAGCCGTTCGTCATAGACGACTTCATCGTCGTCGACGACCTGAGGGGAACGGTCAAGCACATCGGCTTGAAGACGACCCGCATCGCCAGCCTCGGCGGTGAGGAGATCGTCTTCGCCAACAGCGACCTTCTGAAGGCCCGGGTCCGGAATTTCAAGCGGATGCAGGAGCGGCGGATCGTGTTCACGATCGGGGTCACCTATCAGACCCCGGTGGAGAAGCTCGAGGCCATTCCCGGGATGATCAAAGAGATCGTCGAGGCCCAGGAGCTGACCCGTTTCGATCGCTCTCATTTCCAGGCCTACGGCGATTTCGCCATCATCTTCGAGACGGTCTACTTCATGACCGTGCCGGACTACGCGGCCTACATGGACACTCAGCAAGCCATCAACCTGGCCCTGTATCGCAGGTTCGCGGCCGAAGGCATCGAGTTCGCCTACCCGACACAGACGATCTTCCTGAACAAGCCCGCCGCCTGACAAAAACGTAAGAATGACCGACAACAATGTCGGCGATGGACGCCGCTCGGGACGCATATGGCATTGATAAAGAATGAGATGCTCGATGGCACGGATATTGCTGCTCTTTGGATGAGGTGATTTTTACCGCGCTTTCCTCGATGTGTTTTCGAAACGACTATAATAATTGAGGAAGCTTGGGAATGACGCCATTCCCGAAAGGAGAAGGAAGGATGAAGAAAATGCTGTTCGTCCTCGGTCTGTTGGCCTTCGGCTTGACGGCCTGCACGCCGAGCGGAGAAGTGGGCAACTTCCGGCTGCTGATGAAAGACCTGCCCATCGACATGGACCACGTCTGGGTCACGTTCGGCGAAGTCGCCCTCTGCCAGGGGGACGGCGATTGGAAGAGCTACGAGACCAAGGACGGCGAAGGCAATCCCCTGCGGGTCGATCTGCTCGAGCTGAGGGAGGTCGACGGCGAAAAGCAGAACCTGGGCAAGATCTTCGAGGGCACGATCGACGCCGGGACCTACACCCAGATCCGGCTCATCCTGACCAAGGCGACCTATGTCGCCTTCGGCGACGAGACCGACACGGAGATCGACCTCTTCGTGCCGAGCGGCGAGATCAAGATCCCGGTGGATTTCGAGATCCAGGGAGACAAGCTGACCGAGGTCGTCATCGACTTCGACGCCGAAAAGTCCATCCACGTCCACCCGACCGGCAACGGCCGCTACATCATGAGGCCGGTCGTGACCCTCGTCCGCGTCGTCACGGAATAGGGCTCAACGAAGTTCGCGGCTCGAGGCTAACGCTCGAACATCTTCACGTAGGCCAGATTCGACTCAAGGACCCGGCGGCAGTCCTCGGTCGCCTGGTCGATGGCCAGCGCCTCCTCGAGCATCTGCTTGGCGGGGGCCAGATCGACGCTGCGGTCCTCTTTGTGCCTCTTGATGATCATGTAGGCCGCGTTGTTCTTGCCCCAGGCCACGAGATCCGGACGAAACAGCCCCTCCGCCTGGCGGATGTATTCGAGGTAGTGCTGGAGGGCCTCGACGAACTGACCCGCATTGTCGTATTCTTCGGCCTTCTGTTTGGCCGCGCGCCAGTTTTCCCAAGAGATGGCCTGGGCGTCCCCGGCCGCCTCCTGAGACAACGGAAAGACGGCCGCGATTGGGAACCCGGCCCCTGCGGCCATAGCCAGGACCATCCCCAAAACGATGCCTTTCTTCATGGAAGCCTCCCCTCGAGTGGATTCCGTGCCTTCATTATATAGAAACCCGGGCCAAAAACACAGGCCCTCGGCCTCAAATCAGCCCGGGAGCCTGGCCAAGGGCGCTTACTGGAATTCAAGATGACGGCAGCTCTGATGGGAGTTGGCTCATACAAAAATGTAGGGAAGGCCCACTGCTTTGTCCGCTCATCCCGGCCAATAACGAGTATAAATCTATGAAAATAAATTAGATAAAAATTGGCACGCTGCGTGCATATAATTGTCGCGGCTGGCAAGCCAAATCTCATGACCAAGGAGGTCAAGATGAAAAATTGGAAACCCGGTCTCAAGGGGCTGATGGTCGCGACCGTCGTCCTCGGGCTGTCGCTCGTTTCGTTCGCGCAGGGCGCGGCCCAGCAGCAGCAGGTCCAGCAGCAAGTCCAGCAGCAGACCCAACAGCAGACCCAGCAGCAACAGCAGCAGATGCTGCGGATCCAGAACATGGTCCAGGCCATGAACAAAGTCATGGAACGCGCCCAGAACATGGTCCGCAACCTCGAGCAGAAGCTCCAGAACCTGCCCGAGAACGCCGTTCGGGCCCAGGAGCAGCATCGCAACCTGGTCCACATGGGCGAGGCCATGGAGAAGGTCGCCGAGAACATGAAGCAGAACATGGAGAGATTCCAGGAAATGATCCAGAACCGCGAAATGACCCAGAACCGCGAGATGACCAAGCTCATGAACCAGCTGCAGAACCGCTTCGACAAGGTCTCCGGCGACATGCACGAGATGCTGCAGATCATGGAGCGCATCGCCAATCAGATCGGCGCCGGAAAGTAGCATGTCCATGCGCGCCGCCCGCATGAGACGCTTCGCGGCGGGGGCGGCCGTGGCCGGGGTCATCCTTCTGACCCCGGCCGCGGTCCTGCCCGCGGCCGCGGGGACGTTTTCCTATACCGGCTCCCTCCAATTGTCCCAGGGCAAGTACTTCTTCGACCAGACGTCGAGAGGGCTTTACTTTTTCAACGGCTTCGCCTTCACGTCGGACTCGGTGACCTTGACCGCCACGATCCCCCTCATCTACCAGAGCACGCCCTACATCTCCTACAGCGGTGTCGGGGTCCTGCCGTCCGGCGGCACGGAAAGCGTCATCGTCAGCCGCAGGCAACGCGGAGAGGTCGTCTATCTCCCCATCCCCGTCCAGGTCCGCCAGTTCGGCGTCGGCGATCCTCTCCTCCACGCCGGCATCCGCCTGTGGAAAGAGGGCCCGGTCGTGCCCGCGGTCGCGATCACGGCCAACGCCAAGGTCCCTTTGGCCACGCTCGAGAGCGGTTTCGGGACCGGGGAATGGGATTACGGCGCGGGCCTTTCCGTTTCCAAGAAGATCGGCGCGGCCTTCCTGTTCGCCGACGTCAGCCGCTGGAAGATCGGCGATCTCCCCGAACTCGAGCTCTTGGACCCATGGACCTACTCGCTGGCGTTGGGCCTCCCGCTTTCCAGGGGCAAGGCGGTCTTTTTTGCGTCCTACCTGGGGATGACCGGGATCATCGAGGCCACCAAGCCGCCCGCTTCGGCCGGTCTGGGGCTGTCCTTCAAGGTCGGCCCCAAGAGCAGCCTGCTCGTCAACGGGCTGCTGGGGCTTTCGGAGTCCTCGCCGGACTTCTCGGTCTCGTTCGGCTGGTCGCTCGGCTTCTGATCAGAATTGGGCGCTGAGCCCGAGGTTGATGACCCCTTTGTAGCCTGCGCCGAGCTCGGCGAAGAAGCCGATGTTGTTCCCGAAACGGAGGCCGAGGGCGTTGATGTGGAACGTCGGCAGCGTCGTCGTGTCGGTCGCGGTCTCACTGACATTGGTGTACGTTCCCTTGCGGATCCTGGCCCCGAATCCGGCCCCGGAGTAGAGCTGGAAGCCCCTTTTCATGACCCATCTGTAGTCGATCTCCAGCGCCCCGATATAGTTCGTTTCCTTGAAAGGTCCGACGGGAGTTTCGGTGATGTTGTTCAGGAGCGTGCCGGTCGTTTGATAGCCGCCGACGGCCAGCCCGAACCCGAACCGGGACTTGGGAGCGAAATGATAGGTCAAGAAGGGGGCCCCGGTGAAGTCCATCTCGGATTTGTAGAAGGATCCGATGGTGATGACGATCAACAGCAGGTCCTCGAGGACGTCCGCCACCTGGTCGATCGTGACCAGCCCGTAGGAGACCGAAAGGTCGTGGCGCCGGGTCTGGGCCAGGCCGAGAGATGAGGCGGCCAGGGCCATCACGGTGAAGACGACGAGAGGCTTGAAGAGTGCCTTGCAGCGCATATCCCATACCTCCTTTGATGTTCGCCGTCGCCCGGGCTCCGGGTTGACACCCGACCGCAAAACCCCGAGAATGAGTGTCTCGGGCTTCCGGTCCGGCCGCGGCCGGAGGATGCCCGTGCGGCGCTATTCATTCCAAGTATTAGTCGAACGAGCCGTCCTTCTGTTGAGGGGCCGGCGCGCGGGGAGTGACGGAGGCGGATGGACATCAACATCATCGTCCGCGGCGGGCGCCCGGCGGCAGCGGACCGCCCGGGCCGGGTGAGCGCGAGGGTCAAGGTTCTCGCGTGGGCGCGCGGGGCCCTGGGCATCACCGTGATGGCCTTCCTCATTTTCTGTTCCTACGGCGGTGCGGATTACTGGCAGGGCTGGGTCTTCTTCGGGCTCAACCTGATCACTCTCGCCGTGACCGGCTGGGTCCTGCGCAACGAGCCTGGTCTTCTCGCCGAACGCCTGAGGCCCGGCAAGGGTACGCGGTGGTGGGACAAGGTCTATTTCGCCGCGTCCACCCCTCTCTATTTCGCGGCCGTCATTCTGGCCGGCATCGACGCGGGGCGTACGCACTGGAGCCGGCCGGTCCCCGTCGTCCTCTACGCCGCGGCGGTCGCCGTTTACGTCCTGGGCCAGGCGCTCATGCTGTGGGCCAAGAAGGCCAATCGGTTCTTCTCCAGTGTTGTCCGTCTCCAGACCGACCGGGGCCAGACGGTCTGCCGCGAGGGGCCTTATCGGCTGATCCGTCACCCCGGCTATCTGGCAGGCATCCTGTTCGGCCTGGCCTCGCCGCTTCTGCTCGGCTCCTATTGGGCCCTCGTCCCGCAGGCGGGGGCCTTGGTCCTGCTTGTCATCCGCACGGGGCTCGAGGACCGCTTCCTGCGCAAAGAGCTGCTCTGGTACGAGGAGTATGCGCAGGCCGTCCGGGCCCGTCTCGTCCCCGGCGTGTGGTGAAGCGCCGGCATCTTTGACAGCCGCGCGCGGGCTCTGATATAAAAGCCCTTCCGGATCCGCCGAATCCACCAAGGAGGAGCGTGACATGTCTCCTGCGACCCGCCTTCGTCGTTCCGGCCGAGCCGTCCCGGCCGCGATCATCCTGGCCTTTGCCGTCGCCGCCTTCGCGGTCCCCGCGGCCGCCAAGGTCACCAGCCCGAAGGAGATGTTCGGTTTCGCCATCGGCGACGATTATCATGTCGTCAATTACAAGCAGCTCGTCGCCTACTGGAAGACACTCGAGTCCGAATCCCCGCGCGTCAAGCTCTTCGACATCGGCCGGACGGCCGAAGGGCGGACGATGCTCATGGCCGTCGTCACGTCGCCCGCGAACCACGGCCGGCTGGCCCGCTACAAGGAGATCTCCAAGCGCCTCGCTCTGGCCAAGGGCCTGACCGACGCCGAGGCCCGCAAGCTGGCCGCCGAGGGCAAGGCCGTCGTCTGGATCGACGGCGGGCTCCACGCCACCGAGATCCTCGGCTCGCAGCAGATCGTCGAGCTTGTCTGGAGGATGGCGAGCGGGGAGGACGCCGAGACGAAGCGCATCCTCGACGACGTCATCCTCCTGGCCGTCTTGGCTAACCCCGATGGCATGGACCTCGTCGCCGACTGGTACATGCGCGAGAAGGAGCCCTCGAAGCGGTCCATAAGCGGCGTCCCCGTCCTCTACCAGAAATACATCGGTCACGACAACAACCGCGACTTCTACATGAACACCCAGCCCGAGACGAAGGCCATGAGCCGGCAGCTCTACATCGAGTGGCACCCCCAGATCCTCTACAACCACCATCAGACCGGGCCGGCCGGCACGGTGCTCTTCGCGCCGCCGTTCAGGGACCCTTTCAACTACGTCTTCGACCCCCTCATCCCGGTCGGCATCGACCTCGTCTCGGCGTCCATGCATAACCGGTTCGTCACCGAGGGCAAGGCCGGGGCCACGATGCGCTCGGGGGCCGGTTATTCGACATGGTGGAACGGGGGATTGCGGAGCTCGGGGTATTTCCACAACGTCATCGGCATCCTGACCGAGACTATCGGCAATCCGACGCCCGTGGACATCCCGTTCGTGCCGGACAGGATCCTGCCGAAGCACGACTACCCCTTTCCGATCGCGCCGCAGAAGTGGCACTTCCGGCAGTCGGTCGAATACGCGATCACGGCCGATATGGCCATCCTCGATGTCGCTTCCAAGCACCGCGAAGACTTCCTTTACCGGCGGTACTTGATGGGTCGGAACGCCATCGCGGCCGGCAGCAAGGACTCGTGGACCATCGTGCCCGGGACGGTGGCGGCGGTCCAGGCGGCCATCGACAAGGACCGGTCGGCGGCGTCCCAGACCGATGCCTCGGCCGGGCGCGGAGCGCGCGGGGCGGCGGTCAAATATTACGAGGCCATCTTTGACAAGGCGACGAGGGATCCGCGGGGCTACATCATCACGGCCGACCAGCCCGACTTCCTGACGGCGACGAAGTTCGTCAACGCCCTTATTGAGAGCGGGATCGCCGTGCACAGGGCCACGGCGGACTTCGCGGTGGCCGGGAAAAGCTATCCCAAGGGATCCTATGTCATCATGACGGCCCAGGCCTTCCGGCCGCACGTCCTGACCATGTTCGAGCCCCAGGACCATCCTCACGACATCCCGTATCCGGGCGGGCCGCCGCGGCCGCCCTACGACGCGGCCGGATGGACGCTGGCCTACCAGATGAACGTCTCCTTCGATCGCATCCTGGACGGCTTCAGCGGGCCGTTCCAGGAAGTCCAAGGCGTCATCAAGCCGGCCGCGGGCGCGTTCGAGTCGAGGGCCGTCCTGGCCGGATACATCCTGGACAGGCGGGTCAACGACAGCTTTCGGGCCGTCAACCGTTTGCTCAAGGCGGGGCAGGAGGTCCTCTGGTTGAAGGCGGCGTTCGAGGCTGAGGGGAGACGGTGGCCGGCGGGGGCTTTCTATGTCCCCGGGACGGCGGAGGCGGGCGCGGTCCTGCGGCAAGCGGCCAAGGAGATCGGCATTGATGTCGCGGCCGTCGGGGCGGCCCCGAAGGTCGAGGCGGCCAAGGTCAAGCCTGTCCGGATCGGGCTCTGGGACCAGTACGGCGGGTCCATGGCCTCCGGCTGGACGCGGTGGCTCCTCGAGCAGTTCGAGTTCCCCTACGAGCTCGTCTTCGCCCCAGCCCTTGACGCCGGAGGGCTCGAGGCCAAATTCGACGTCCTGATCTTCCCTGGAGGGTCCATCCCGCGGATGCCGGCCCCCGGACAGCCGGCGACGGACTTCCGGGGTTTCCAGATGCAACCGCCGGCGAACATCCCCGAGATGTACAAGAACAGGATTGGCCGCGTCTCGGCCGAGACGACGATCCCCGAGCTGAGGAAGTTCGCGGAGGCCGGCGGGGCCATCCTGGCCCTGGATTCGGCGGCCGTGCTGGCCTATCATTTCGGGCTGCCGGTGACCAACGCGCTGGTCGAAATGTCCCAAGATGGGACCGAGACGCCGCTGCGGTCTGAGAAGTTCTACATCCCCGGTTCCATCCTCCGGGCCCGGGTCGACAACTCCCATCCGCTGGCCCACGGCATGCCGGAGGAGATCGATGTGTTCTTCGACAACACGCCGTCGTTCGCTCTGTCGCCCGACGCCGGTCTCAAGGGTGTGCGGCCGGTCGCCTGGTTCGACGACGGGCCTCTGCTTCGCAGCGGCTGGGCGTGGGGAGAATCGTACCTGAGGAGGACGGCCCAGGTCCTCGAAGCGGAGGTGGGGAAGGGGAAGGTCTTCCTCTATGGGCCTGCGATCGCCTTCCGCGGCCAGCCCCACGGCACCTTCAAGCTGCTCTTCAACGGCCTCTTCTATCGATAAGATGAAGAAGGGGTCAAATCTCCACTTATTAAAAAATCAGCGACTTGACCGACACAGAGTGAAGAAAATTTAATAAGTGGAGATTTGACCCCTTCTTACTCATAGGGGCGGTCATGCGTGCGGCCGAGGGCGCCGTGCTTCTTGGCGGCACGTCTCATCCCCCGGTTGCCCGCGAGCGTGTAGAGCCATCCCGGCATCAGGCGCTTGCCCATGAGGGCCGCGGCCTCCTCGGGGATCCCCTTCCCGTCGAGCAAAGCCGCGGCGGCCAGATCCAGGGCTTTGACGACGTTGCGGACCATCCCGCCGGCTTTCTCCAGCGAACGGCCGGCGATGGCCCCGCCCATTCCCATGGCCAGCCCTCCCGCCCATTCGAAGCCGGCTTCCTTGGCGAATTGCCTCACGATAGCGATCGCGGCCTCGTTCTGACGGGCTTCCGGGAAGCCGCACTGGACGATGGCCGCGACTTTCTGAATGGCAGGTCCCGCGACAGGGGAGGCCGGCAGCAATCCCTTGCGCCGGTCGGCGACAAGCTCGAGGGCCTGGATGAGGGGGGCCGGCAGCTCATCGACATAGAGGGGGAAGGCAATGACGAGGAGCTCCGCCGCGTCGACGGCCTTGTGCAGACGGTGCTGCTCCTCCGTCGATCGCAGGGCCTGCGCCGCCGTCATTTCGACCGTCTCCACCCCGCCGGCCTCGAGCCGGGCCATCAGGGCCGTGCCGAGCACGCGCGATGTGCTCTTCGCCCCCTTCGGGCTGCCGATGAGGAGCAGGGCCTTCCTCCTCGCCCCCGATCCGTCCTTCGCGATGTTCATCCCGCCTCCTCGAGGGCCTCGAGCAACCCCCGGACCCTCTCGTCGACGGCCGTTCCTTCCTCTCCCTCGTAAATGATCCCGGACCGGACGGCGGCATTCCCGAAGTTGAGCGCGTTCCGGCGCACCAACCCGTGGAATATCCTTTCGGCCTCCTCATCGGGGCCCGCCATGGTCCCCAGGGCCAACAAACGGCGCCGCCCCTCGTAGCGCTGAGGATGATGGACCTCGCCGTCGATCCGGATGAAGAACGGCAGGATGTTGGGGAGGAAGCGATCGACCGACTTCTTCAGGACCGATCCGTATCCGCCGAATGTCACCGGTGTGATCCAGACCTGGAGGCCGCTCGCGGCAGCGGCCCTCAAGATCCCCTCTTGGTCGTCCTCGATGGCGCATCTGCCCGGATGCTTGAGCCAGCAGGCGAAGCATCCCCGGCAGGGTTTGATCTCCAGGACGTCGAGACCGAAGGCGGTGACGGCCCAACCCTTGGACCGCGCCAGCGCCTCGACCTTCCCGGCGATCTCCCGGCAGGCCGCGCCCCGTGCGTCGCCGGGACCCCCGTTGAGGATGATGGCTCTCATTCTCCGCCCGCCTCTCGCCGTCCGCTCTTTCGGGCCCGGCGCTGCTTGATCTGGTAGACGAACGCCTCGAGCCGGGTCTTCTCGGCGGCCAGCTCCGACCCCGTATAGATGAACGTCGGGATGGGGATATTATCATAATCCCGGCGGATCCGGGAGGCGATGGCCCCGGCCACCGTCCCCAGCATGCAGTTGAAACAGATGGCGTTGATGACCCCGTCGGCTCCTTGGGCCGCGAACTCGGCCATCTTGGCGACGTTCAGGATGAGGACATGATTGTTGTCCAGCCCGACGTACGGCGAGCTCAGCCGGATGATGTCGTTGAACGTCGGGTCCTTGGGCAGGGGAAGGCCGCGCTCGACGCTCTTGCGGATCCGGATCTTCTCGATCTCTTTGCGGAGATAGAGAAGGGCCGCGGCCGCCGATTCCCCGTACCTGCGCTTGGCGATCTTGCGGCGAAGCGTCCGCCCCAGATCGAAATCGACGTCGTCGACGATGAACGAGGAGGGCCGGACCTCGCAGCCCAGCTCCTCCAGCCGGAGAAAGAGATCGTGGTTGGCCACGGGATTGAGGCGCGTGTAGATGTCGCCGGCGATCCCGACGAGAGGCCGCTTCTCACGGCGGCGGGCGATGGCTTTGACCCTCTCGGCCGACCGCTTCAAGGCCGGACCGATGTCGCCCGCGGCGAGACCGGCCTCGATGTCCTTGAGGTTGGCCTGGTGAACCCCCTCGGTCTCCCCTTTGCAAATCTCATAGGGACGGATGGCGCAGGAGGCCATGACCAGGAGGTCGATCGAGACGAGGCCCTGCCAGAGGGCCCGCAGCCCCTTCATGCCCAGGATCTGGGCGAGGACCGACGTCGAGGGGGCCAGGGCTTCGAGATCGTCGATCCCCAGCTCATCGGCCAGAAAATTGAGGCTCTTGTCGTATTGGCTGAGAACGCAGGCGTATTTCGCTCCAGGGAAGAAAAAGATCTCGCCGCCCGCTCTGTTCGAATGGGCGAACTTGAGGAAATCTCCGGCGATGATCGAATACGCATGACATTCCTTTCCGCTGGCGTGCCGCTCGCCCGCAGCGACGGTCCGCGCGTCGGGAAGAGGCAGGATGTCGGCCTCGATGCCGACGCGCCGGAGGGCCCCGGAGAAAGCGAAGACGTGGTCGGCGAAATAGGGGAGGACGAACCGCCGGCCGCGGATCTCTTCGATGGATGAAGCGCTCCGACGCGGGGGCATCCGCCGCGGTCGGGCCCGTTTCCCGTCGGCCGGCGCTTCCCGGAGCTCGTCCCCAAAAGCCTCCAGCCGCGTGATCAGGCCCGCTTCCGCCCGGTGCTCGTCGAACTCGAGGACGAGATGGGGCCGCGCTCCGATGACGGCCTGGATGTGCCTCATGTTGAAAGCGTCGAGCCCGCATCCGAAGTTCGTCAGGACCACGGCCGGCACACCGGCCCGCTCCGAACACCAGAGGGCGGCCTCGAGCGCCTGACGGTTGTAGCGCCAATGAGGCGTGTCCGGCCAGAGATCGGCCCCCGATCCGTCGAGCGGCAGGAAATCGACCGGCACGGCCACGACCCCCAGCTTGGCGAGGTGAAGGGCGAGGTTCATGTTCAGGTAGCGGTCGTGCAGACTGTAAGGCCGGCCGATGATCGCCCAGACAGGCCGGCCTTCGCGGCCGGCGGCCGCGAGAACCTCCCGGCCCCTGTCGCGCAGGCGGGCCTCGAATCCCTCTTGGGCGGCCCGTCCGGCGTCGAAGGCCGCGGCGACCTCCTCCTCGCTCTTTCCGAGGAAGGTCGCGATCCCCCCGAGAGATCTTCGAAGATCCTCGGGCGTCCCGTTCAGGCAGATCGAGGGCGCCAGGAGATCGACCCCCGCGGCGGCCTTGGCCATGAACGGCACCCCTTCCGTGTAGGGGCAGAAGGAGACCGATCGGCGGGGGTTCCCGTGAAGGTCGACGATCGACGGCAGGAAAACGCCGTCGACCTCCCGGCCGGCGAACCACGCGAGGTGCCCGAACACGATCTTGATCGGCAGGCAGGTTTCCGCGGGGACCTTCTTGAGACCCGCTTCGACGAGGGCGGGGTTCGATTCGGGGGACAGCACGACCTCCACGTCCAAGGTCTGGAAGAACGTCGCCCACAGCGGCAGGAACTCATGGACGATGGACGCCCGGGGCAGGCCGATGCGCAAGCGGGCCCGCGCCGGTTTCTTGATGGCGCCGAGGGCGATGTCCTCCCTTTCCCGGAAGAGGTCGAGCGTCGGGGTCCCGGCCTCCCCGGCCGCGGCAGCCGCGGCCGCTCCCTGACGGGCCGTATATCTTTCACAGGTGTCGCCGAAGTAGAGGAGCTCATCCTCGATGGCGATCCGATTGACCTGGCACCGGTTGGAACAGTGCAGGCAGGTGAAGCTCGATGTCCGGCTCTCCTTGGCCAGGCGGGCCAGGATCTCGGCTCCCCCGGGCGACCGCTTGCCGGCCCGGCGGACCCGGTCCCGGGCCATCAAGGCGGCTCCGATGGCCCCCGAGATCCTCGTATGGGGATGGACCCGGATGTCCCGCCCGAGCTCGATGGCGAAAGCGCGGACGACGGCGGGGTTGGCGGCGACGCCGCCCTGGAAGACGACCGTCCGGCCCACGGGCCGTCCGGCCACGACCTTCTCCAGATAGTTGCGGACGATCGAGAAGGCCAGTCCCGCCGCGATGTCGGTCACCGGGACGCCGCGGCCGAGGGCGTCGCTCAGCTCGGATTCCATGAACACCGTGCAGCGGCTGCCGAGGTCGGCCGGGGACTGGGACGCCGCGGCCAGCTCCGAGAACTCGTCCTCGATGCGCAGTCCGAGGATCTCGGCCTGCTCCTCGAGGAAGGACCCGGTGCCGGCGGCGCAGATCTTGTTCATCGTGAAATCCTCCATCCGCCCGTCATGGAGGGAGAT
This sequence comes from uncultured Eubacteriales bacterium, assembly GCA_964423315.1. Taxonomy (GTDB): domain Bacteria; phylum Acidobacteriota; class Aminicenantia; order Aminicenantales; family Saccharicenantaceae; genus RBG-16-66-30. The sequence goes on from CAYREO010000002.1 coordinate 225,740, forward strand.
GAACTTGGAATCCTGCCCCCCGATCTCGAAGATGGTGTCGACGTCGGGGACGTAATGGACGGCGCTTCTGAGCTGACAGGTGATCTCGTTGTGAACGACATCCGCCCGGAGCAGGGAGCCGGCGAGGTGGCGCCCGCTGCCGGTCGTTCCGATGCCGAGAAGCTCGAATCCCCCGGGGCATCTCTCCCGGAGCGCGGCGAAGCCTTCCCGGAGGACCTCCAAGGGCCGGCCCTTGGTCGGCAGGTACACGCCGGCCAAGACCCGCCCGTCCCCGCCGACGAGAGCCAGATTGGTGCTGACCGAACCGACGTCCACGCCGAGGAACCCTTCGATGATGCCCTCGGCGGGAGGGACAGGTTCCCGGGTCGGCCGGATGTCCAGTCGCCCGAGCGCCCGGTCCATGGCCCTCGGCGCGGCCTGATGGGGCTTCAGGAGGCGGACGAAACCGTCGTCCCCGGCGTTTTGCACGGGATGGCCGTGGAGGGCGGCGCCGGCCGCCGCACCGAGCGCCGCGAGCAGATGAGGCGGATCGGCGACGGCCCAGCTCCCGCTCTCCAGCCCCAGGACCTCCCGGAACGCGTGGATGAGGCCTTCGTTGAGGGCTCCCCCTCCGGCGAGCAGAACGGGCGGGGTGAGATCCCGGCCCTTGAGAACGGTGACCGTGAAATTCCTGGCCAAGGCCAAGCAAAGGCCGTAGGAGATCTCCTCAAGCGGGGTGCCTTTCTGCTGCAGGTGGATCATGTCGGTCTTGGCGAAGACGCTGCAGCGGCCGGCGATGTTGGCCCCCTTCTTGGCGGCCGCCGCCAGAGCGGCGAATTCCTCGATCCCGAGCTTGAGTCGGGCGGCCTGTTGCTCGAGGAAGGCGCCCGAGCCGGCCGCGCAGGCATCGTTGAGGGCGAAATCGATGATCTCCGGCTCGGCGAGGGGGTCGTCGGCCTTTTCGAGCAGGATCCAGCGGGCCGTTTGGGCGCCGATGTCGATGACCGAACGCGTCCGGGGATAAGAGCGCGCGGCGCCGAGGGCCAGGGCCACGACGTCATTGGCCACAAAGAACTCCGGGGGCGACTCCAGAAGGCCGCGGCCGACGCCGGTCACGCCGATCCGCAGGGGCCGTCCCGCGAGGCCGGCGACGAGCTCGGAGACGACGGACCGCAAAGCGCCGGCGGGATCGCCCCGGTTCTTTCTCTCGGACCGCGCGACGATCCGCAGATCCTCATCGCAGAGGACCGCCTTGGTGGCCGAGCTCCCGATATCGACGCCTAATACCATGGCCCGGCCGTCGCCTCGCTCCGCTGTCCGCTATTTCTTCTTCCGTCCCAGGATGCCGCCGCTCAGGAAGAGCCCGGCCCCGAGGACGAACCCGAAGTTGTACCAGGTCCCGTTGTTGTGGACCTCGTAGAACCGGACGCTCTTGCTGAAGACCGAGATGATGAACGTCACCGGCGAGATCAGTCCGTGCCAAAGTCCCATGAAGAACCCGGCCGTCTTCCCCTTGGCGTCCTCGGTCTTCTCGAGGGGATTGGGGCCCGCGGCGCACGCGGCCGCGAGCAGGATGGCGGCCAGGACGGCCGCCGCGATGAACGCTCTTTTCATTGTCTCCTCCTTCCCGGGCCCGGCGGTCCGCGCATGGTCCGCCCAGGGAAGACCCATTCTACCTCAAATCCCGGCGGGCCTTCCACTTCACTTTTAAAGACGCTCGGCCGGCCCCGAATTCTCACTCCCTGAGGAGATCCGCGGCCAGACCTCCTCCCGCCGGAAGAGGACATTTCCGCTTTGTCATAGAGGGGGACATCCAGGCTTTGCCATCACAGCGTCCCGACCGGGTCTTTACAACATGCGGGAAGACGGATAGAATACTGATTCGAACCATCGATCCACAAGACCAGGGAGGTTATCCATGAAAGGCGATCCCAAACTTCTCAAGACCCTCAACTCGCTCCTCGCCGACGAGCTGACGGCCATCAACCAGTACATGGTCCACTCCGAGATGTGCGACGATTGGGGCTACGAGAAGCTCCACAAGGAGCTCGAGAAACGGGCCATCGACGAGATGAAGCACGCCGAGAAGCTCATCGGCCGCATCCTGTTCCTCGAGGGCCTGCCCATCGTCAGCGAGCTCAAGAAGATCTTCATCGGCTCCGACGTCCCCAAGATGTTCGCCTTCGACCACAAGGCCGAAGAGGACGCCATCAAGGCCTACAATGACGCCATCATCCAGGCCGGCAGCGTCAAGGATTACGCGACCCGCGACCTTCTCCAGGACATCCTCAACGACGAGGACAAGCACCTGGACGAGATCGAAGAGGCCCAGGACCAGATCAAGCAGATGACCCTGCCGATCTTCCTGACGACCAAGGTCGGCTGACGCGGCCCTCGCCCCGAATCGAGACCGGAGCTACCCCGGAGCGGCACGCCGCCCGGTCGACCCCGTTCAGAGCGACGAGTTGGCCCTCAAGAAACGGATCGAGACCTCGTCGATGAGCCGGCGGAGCTTCCTCCGCTGGAGCGCCGCCGTCGGCTCGTCCGCGGCCGCCTCCCATAAGCTCCTCGGCGCCTTCCGCCGCCGCGACCCCAACCACGCCCTGGTCGAGGCCGCCCCGCCCGCCGAAGAGCGGATGATCCGGGTCGGCTGTCCCTCGCACAACTGCGGAGGCCGTTGCCTGCTCCGGGTCTTTGTCCGCGACGGGGTCATCGTCCGCATCGACACCGACGACCGCCCCGGCGACACCGTGGCCGACCCCCAGCTGCGGGCCTGCGTCCGCGGCCGGGCCTACCGCCGCCGCCAGTACCATCCCGACCGCTTGAAATACCCCATGAAGCGGGTGGGGAGGAGGGGCGAGGGGAAATTCGCCCGCATTTCATGGGACGAGGCGCTCGACCGCATCGCCGCCGAGTTCGAGCGCATCAAGAAGGCCTACGGCAACCAGGCCTTCTACGTTCCCTACGGCACGGGCAGCTACAACCAGATCAACGGCCGCCAGACGGCCCAGCGGCTGATGAACCTCTACGGCGGTTCGCTCGGCTTCTATAACAGCTACTCCTGGGCGGCCATCTCGGCCGCGACCCCCTATGTCTACGGCACGAGCGTGACCGGCAACCAGCGCCAGGACTGGCTCAATTCCAAATACATCCTCATGTGGAGCTGGAACCCGGCCGAGATGCGCGACGGCACGAACACCGAGTTCTTCGTCCAGAAGGCCCGGGCGAACGGCGCCCGGGTCGTCTGCATCGACCCGCGGATGACCCTGAGCGCCGTATCCCTGGCCGACGAGTGGATCCCCATCCGGCCCGGGACGGACGCGGCCATGATGTCGGCCATGGCCTACGTCATGGTCTCGGAGAGGCTTTACGACGCGGAGTTCGTCAGGACGCACTGTGTCGGCTTCGACCGCACCCAGATGCCCCCGGGGGCCGAGGACGCCGAGAGCTACGTCGACTATCTCCTCGGCACGCGCGACGGCACGCCCAAGACCCCGGAGTGGGCGGAAGCCGTCACCGGTGTCCCGCGCGAGACCATCGCCCGCATCGCCCGCGAATACGCGACGACCAAGCCCGGCGTCCTCTACCAGGGCTACGGCATGCAGCGGCGGGCCTACGGCGAGCAGCCCGTCCGGGCCGGATGCGTTCTCGCGGCCATCACCGGCAACGTCGGCATCCCCGGCGGCTGGGCCGGGGGCATCGCCCTCCAGGCCCCCGACGGCGGCCCGTTCTGGCTCGTCTTCCCCACAGGCCGCAATCCGGTCAGGGCCCTCATCCCGAGCTTCCTGTGGACCGAGGCCGTCCTGCGGGGCCGGCAGATGGGCCCAGCCGACGGCGTCCGCGGCGCGGACCGCCTCGAGTCGGACATCAAGTGCATCTGGGCCGTGGCCTGCAACGCCCTCATCAATCAGCACGCGAACATCAACCGCACGGCCCCCATCCTGGACGACGAGAAGAAAGTCGAGTTCCTTCTTGTCCAGGACAACTTCCTGACGCCCACGGGGCGGTTCGCCGACATCCTCCTCCCGGTCTGCACCCAGTTCGAGACCTGGGGCCTCGAGGACGGCTGGAAGTACGGCGACGAGGTCATCCTGATGCCCAAGATCGTCGAGCCGCCCTTCGAGACCAAGAGCGACTACCGGATCTGCGCCGAGATCGCCGCCCGTTTGGGCTTCGAGGAGGCCTACACCGAGGGCCGGACCGAGCGCGATTGGGTAAAATGGTCGCTCGACCGCTACCGCCGGACGCGCTTCCCGGGCCTGCCGACCCTGGACGAGTTCGAACGGTCGAACGCCGGCGTCTATTCGGTCCCGGTCACCGGGCCGGCCGTGGCCTTCGCCGATTTCCGGCGCGACCCCGTCAAGCATCCCCTGCCGACACCTTCAGGGAAGATCGAGATCTTCTCCAAGGCCCTTTACGACATGGGGAACCCGGCCGAGATCCCCGCCGTTCCCAAGTACATCCAGGAATGGGAGAGCCCATTCGGTCCCGAAGCGGCGAAATACCCGCTCTCGGCCATCGGCCACCACTATCTTTCGCGCGTCCATTCGACCCTGGAGGGCGTTGATTGGCTCGAGGAGGCCTTCCCCCAACGGCTGTTCATCAACCCCGTGGACGCCGAGCCCCGGAAGCTCCGGAACGGCGACCTGGTCAGGGTCTGGAACGACCGGGGCGCCTGCGTCGTCCCCTGCCGGCTGACCCGGAGGATCATGCCCGGGGTCGTCGCCCTGCCCCAGGGCGCATGGTGGACTCCCGACAAGGACGGCGTCGACCGGCGCGGGTCGGTCAACGTCCTGACCTCGGAGCGCTGGACGCCGCTGGCCTTCGGCAACGCCCAGCACACGATCATGGTCCAAGTCGCCCGCGCGGAGAAGGGTTGACATGGCCACCCAACTCGCTTTCTTCTTCGACGCCGCGGCCTGCAGCGGCTGCAAGGCCTGCCAGGTGGCCTGCAAGGACCGCAACGACCTCGGACCTGGGGTCCTCTGGCGCCGGGTCTACGAGGTCACCGGCGGCGACTGGGAAAAGAAGGGCCAGGTCTGGGTCCCCTCGGTCGTCGCCTACAACGTCTCCATGGCCTGCAACCACTGCGAGAACCCGGTCTGCGGCGCGGCGTGCCCGGTCAAAGCTATCTGGAAGCGCGGGGACGGGATCGTCCTCGTCGACACGGACCTCTGCATCGGCTGCCGCTACTGCGAATGGGCCTGCCCCTATTCGGCCCTGCGCTTCAACGCGGCCACGAACACCGTATCCAAGTGCAACTTCTGTTACGACGCCATCGACGCCGGCAAGCCGCCGGCCTGCGTCGCGGCCTGCCCCCAGCGGGCCCTCGATTTCGGCGAGCTGGCCGACCTCCGGAAGAAATACGGCGACCTTCGGCGGATCCACCCCTTGCCGGACCCGGCCCAGACGGACCCGGCGCTCGTCCTGCGTCCCCACCGCGACGCCGCCCGGGCCGCCGAGCGGGGCGCCGATGTCGCCAACTGGGAAGAGGTCTGAGCGGCCATGCTCAAGGAGTGGCCGCTCGTCGCCTTCACGATCGCCGGCCAGACGGCCGTCGGCTTCCTCCTCGTCGCCGGCCTGCCCCTGTTCTTCTCGAGGGGCGGCGCGCCGGGCGCCCCGGCCCGCGGGCCCCGTCTCGCGGTCGTCGCCGCGGCGCTCGGCCTGATGGCCGCGGCCGCCTTCGTGTCCTTCTTCCACCTCCAACACCCGCTCCGTGCCGTCCGCGTCCTGGCCAACCTCAGGACCTCCTGGCTGAGCCGGGAGATCCTCTTCGAGCTTGCCGTCCTGGCCCTTCTGGCCGTCCTGGCCTTCCTCTTGGGGACCCGGACGGGGGAGGAGGGGCTTCTCCGCGCCCTGTTCGCGGCCGCGGGGATCTCGGGGGTCCTCTTCGTCTGGAGCATGTCGCGCGTCTACATGCTCAAATCGGTCCCGGCCTGGGACCACGGGCACACACCCGTCTCGTTCTTCCTGACGACAGCCCTTCTCGGGGGTCTCGCGGCGGCCGCGCTCTCCGGAGCGATCCGGCCGAGCGGTGTGTCGGCCCTCAAGCCCCTTCTCGCCGCGTGCCTCGTTCTTGTCGCGGCCGCTTTTCTCTGGGCCCTGCTGACGGCGCCCGTACACGGGATTTTCGGTCCGCGCCCTCCGGCCTCGCTCGTGCCGCCCGGCGGAGCATCCTCGACCCTTCACGTCGCCCGGCTGATCATGCTCGGCCTCGGAGGCCTCGCTCTCGCGGCGGCGATCTGGCGGGGGAGCCCCGCCTCCGTCCTCGGCGCGAAGGCCGGCCTCGCCGCCCCCGTCGGCCTGGCCTGGGTCCTGGCCTTTATCGGCGAGGTCCTCGGCCGCTTCCACTTCTATGGCCGAATCGGACGCCCCGGCCCCTAACTTCTCGGTCCTGACCTGCCGGCACATCCACTCATAGGGAAGTTGCCGGAGGGCCGACAGAAGAGTCGGCTATACCCGCCGCAGGGAATTCAGATAATTCAGGTAATCCGCACGGGTGTTGAGGTTGGTCAGCCGCCTGCCCGCCTCGATGGCCACGACGGCCGTTCGGCATCGATCGAAAAGGGGCAGAACGCTGCGCTCTCCGGACCGGAGGAGGGCCGCGGCGGCGGGGACGACCGGCCTCGTATAGACGGCGAAGAGCGGCTCGTACCGGCCCTCCGGGTCGCGGGGTACGGCGATCTCCGCGACCGCGGCCGCCCGGGCCAGCCGCCGGAGCAATCCGGCGTCGATATCGGGGATGTCGCAGGCGACGACGGCGCAGGCCTCGTGGGCCGCGGCCCTCAGACCGGCCAGGATGCCCCCGAGAGGGCCAAGGCCCGGGACCTCGTCCTCAACGAATCGCGACCCCCGGCCTTTCCAGCGGGTCACAGCGAGCGGTCCGCCGGCGTTCTTGGCCGACCCTTTCTTGCGCGTTCCGGCAGGCTCCCTTCGCGTCTTGGTCGCTCCGAGTTCCTGCCCGGGAGAGACGCTGACCAGGACCTCGTCGAAGAGCGGTTCGAGCTGAGCGAGGACGTGCTCGAGAAGGGTCCGTCCGCGCACGACGAGGCCGGCCTTGTCGGCCTTCATCCGCGAGCCGCGTCCGCCGGCCAGGACGACAACCGTCATGGGCCGGCCGGCGCAGCGGATTCTCCTTATCATGTGTCCATTATATCTATGGACCGTCCCGCGTCCATAATGCCGACGGGGACACATAGCAAAGGGACAAGTCCCCGATCGTGTCAACGCCGCCCTTCCAAGAAATTTCTTGAGAGAGCACGAAAGGAAATGGCGGAACCGACGCGGCTGGTTCCCGGGGGCTCTTGACATGCTCCGTCACGAATCACATAATGGGCGGGCAGCACGCTTCCATGCTTCTCAAACACCAGGAATTCTACGCCTCGCTGACCGCCCTCTCTCCCGGCCTCGTCGAGCGGGTTCGCAAAGCCGTCGAGGAGTCGGAGAAGAAATTCTCCGGCAAGAAGGACGGCGCCTCCGGCTTCCTCTGGGAGCACACGGTCCTCGTGACCTCGATGGCCTTTCGCCTGGCCCGGGCGGAAAAGGAGGATCCTTCGCTCGCGGCCCTGGTGGCCCTCTTCCATGACGCCGGAAAATTCTCGGAGGGCCGCTACCATGCGGGGGACAAGCCCGAAGAGGAGGCCGCCGCCGGGCTGGCCCGGACGGTCCTCGAGGAATCGGGGCTCAAGATGACCGCCGTGGGCCTCGTCGTCCGGGCCCTCCGGTCCCTTTATCTCTCCGGGGCCCGCAGGAACCGGCTGGCCGACATCGTCCATGACGCCGACTTCCTGGTAAAGTTCGGCCACCTGGGGGTGGCCAACTTCTTCGTCAAGTCCACCCTCCGGGGGCGCAACCTCGAAGCGGCTGTCGTGGATTTCCTCGGCAAAGAGCTGACCTACGCGGCCGTCCTGCCCCAGAACATGAGGACCCCGTCGGCCCGGCGCCTGGCCGTCCGGAAGTCGGCCGACACGCTTCGTTTCTACCGGTCCTTCCTGGCCGAGCTCAAGGAAAGCCACGGCATGGATTTCCGCATCCGCACGGTCGAGGTCCCGCGGCCGGGCCCGCGGGCCAAGCGCGTCAAGATCTCCTTAGCGGCGCCGGTCTCCTGCGGCGCCTGCGGCGGCAAATGGGAGATCGCCCTGAAGACGGACAAGGGGACGAAGTGCGAGCGGCTCGAGGTCTCCCTGCGGTGCGGTTCCTGCGGGAACGCCCACACCATGGCCTTTTGCCTTCCCGAGATCCCGTGACGCGGGAGCCGGGGCGATTGTCAAAAAGCCCTTGATGGGATAAAAAGGTCGCGTGAAGCTGACCATTAGCGGCGTCCGGGCGTGGCCGGGGCGGAGCCGGTCGATCCTCGCCTTTCTCCCCGCCCTGCCGGTCGCCGCGCTCCTGTTCATCGCCGCCGTCTGCAAAGTCTCCCACGTCCCGACCGTCCCCTCCCGGCCCTCGAAGGTCGTCATGGGCTATTACGCCTCGTGGACGAGACCCCGATTCGACCACACGATGATCCAATACGGGTCCCTGACCCACATCGTTCACGCCTTCGCCTGGCCCGACGCCTCGGGGAACCTTGTCGTCCCGACGGGCTTTCTCTATCCCGAGCTCAACGCCGCCGCCCGGGCGAACGGCGTCAAGCTGATCCTCGGCCTGGGCGGGTGGGGCAACTGCGCGGGATTCCCCGCGACGGCCGCCGATCCGTCCCTTCGGGCCCGGTTCATCGGACAGGTCATCGATCTCTGCCGGGCGAACGCCTACGACGGCGTCGACCTCGACTGGGAGTTCGTCTCCAACGAGCGGGAGAAGGCGGATTTCACGTCGCTCGTCGAGGAGCTCGGCGCGGCCCTCAAGGCGCTGGACCCGCCGCTTCTCTTGACCATGGCCGCCCCGTCGAACAATTATCACGGGCGGTGGATCGAATTCGAGCGCCTGGCTTCGGTCTTCGACTTCATCGGCTTCATGACCTACGACTATCACGGTTCCTGGTCCGGCCATTCCGGCCACGACTCGCCCCTTTTCGCTTGGCCGGGGGACACCTGCGGATCGTTGGACGAGACCTTCCGATACGCCCGGGGTCGCTTGGTCCCCCCCGAGAAGCTCCTGGTCGGCCTCCATTTCATGGGCCGCTCCTTCGATTGCGGCGGGCTGGGCCTGCCGTTCACGACGAGCGAGGCCTGGCCCTATGCCGAGATCATGAAGCTGCCGGAAGCGGATTGGGCCCTCTTGTGGGACGGGATCGCCCAGGTCCCGTATCTGCGTCGCAAGGACGGGACCCGGATCATTTCCTTCGACGATATGCGGTCGATCGCTCTCAAGTGCCAGTACGTCAAGGACAAGGGATCGGCCGGGGTCATCGTCTGGGAGCTCAGCCAGGACCGGCGGGCCGGCAGGTCCGAGCTCCTCGAGGTCGTCGGCAGGTCGTTCGGCGCCCGCCTGGAGTGAATCCCTACAGCTCGGGGACGTTCCACCCCGTGACCCGGATCCTAGGCTGCTCGCCGCCGAGGTCTTCCGTGATGAAATATCCCGAGATGCGGCGCTTCTCCCCGGGCAGGAGGCTGATGTAATTGTCGTCCAGGAAGATCGGCAGGACGGTCTCGCCCGAAAGGGCCCGGACGACCTGGATCTGGATCATGAAGGCCAGGTGTTGGGACGGGTTCTCGAGGTCCAGCGTGAGCCGGGTCCTGAAGCCGTCCCTCGAGGACTTCTCCCTGACCTTGAGCATGACGGGCTTCAGGCTGCTGAGGGCTGTGAGGTCGGCATAGTCCTTGACCGGCGTCACGAACCAGGTCGTCTTCTCTTCGTCGAGGGTCTCGATCCTCGACGACAGGGCGTAGAAATTGGCGTCGACGAGCTGGCCCTTGGCCCGCTGGAGCCGGAGGTCGAGGAAGAAGGTCGGGCTCATGCCGTCCGGCAATCGGAGCGAGTCGATGACCAAGACCTCGTCCGGCCGGAGCGCGAAATCGACGGTCTTGGCGATGACCTCCTTGAGGTCGAAGTCCAGGACCCGGATCACGGCCTTGAGCCCGGGGGCGGGAGTGAAGGTGTTGTTGACGGCGACGATCTCGCCGCTCCCGTAGTTGTAGAGGATATGGACAGGCTCGCCGGCCTTGCGGGCGCCGTAGAAGGCCCCGGTGGGATTGAGGTAGTGGTCGTAGAGCTGCCACCAGAGGCCGGGCCAAGCCGAGTTGAACATCCACTGGATGACCCCGGTCGCTTTGTGCTTATTGGCCGTGAACGCCTCGAACATGGCCCTCATTCCCTCGTAGTTCAGGAACTGGGCCTTGGTCGCGTATTCCTCGACCGTCCCGGCCGGTCCCAGCCGGCGCTCCATGGCCTCGTTGTAGCGGTCGAGGTTGTCGAATCGACCCCGCGCCGAACGGAACGACCAGACATCGTTGACCGGCCAAAGGTCCTTCTCGGCGAACATCTTGCGGAGACTGTCGACCGGCGGGACCTGGGGGCCGGGGCCGGTCTCGGTGTTGAAGCCGTAGGCGCCGCCGTTGCGGGTGTCGACGTACCAGTAAACGGGCGGGACGTAATCGTAAGGGCCGAGCATCTTGACCCCGGTCGGCCCGGAGATCGTGCTCGTCTTGCCTTTGGTCGAGGCCAGGGTCGGGCGGGTCGGGTCGACCTCCTTGTGGATCTCGATGTAGCGGCGCTCGAGGTCGGGGTGGGGGAGCATGTCGCTCGCCTGGGCCCAGACGAAGATCGAAGGATGGTTGCGGAGCCAGAGGAGCTGGTCGCGCCAGGACTCGGCGATGAGAGCGATGTCCTCGGGAGACGTGATGCCGCCGTACGGCTCCCCGGCCGGTTTGCCGATGTGGTTCTCCCACTCCCATTGGCAGCTCCAGCCGACCATGAGCAGGATGCCGTTCTCGTCGCAGAGGTTATAGAGGTCGCGGCTCGTGCCCCAGAAGCCTTCGAGGCGGAGGGCGTTGAGGTTCGCATGCCGGGCGTAGAGGATCTCGGCCGCGAGCTTGCGGCGCCGGACGTCGAGGAGCAGGTCGTCGGTCCAGCCGGCCCCGCGGATGAGGATCTTCTTGCCGTTGAGCTTGTAACCGCGGTGGCCCTGCTCGTTGATGTAGTCGGAGACCTCGCGGATGCCGAACCGGACGCCCCGGATGTCCGAGACGAAGCCGCGCGGGGGAGGGGCGGTCTTGGCCCGCCGGGCGGTCTTTTCGGCGGGCTTCTCGGCCGCCAGGCGGTCGGCCTCTGCCTTCTCCTGGGCCCTGTCGCGTGCGGGCTCGAAGGCCATGACGAGCGTATAAAGCTCGGGCTTGCCGAGGTCGTGGGTCCACCAGACCCGGGGGTCCTTGAGGACGAGCTCGCGGTGTGTCTCGGGGTTGAAGACGACGGTCTTGGTCTCCTTGGGCCCGAGGGAGACCTCCTGGGAGAAACGAAGCGATTCGAGGCGGCCCTCGAGCTTGCCGGAAACGGGCCGGTCGGCGTGGTTGCGGAGCTCGGCCGAGACCGTCAGCTGCGCTTCCTTGAGGCTCTCGAGGTCGAGCTTGGTGACGACGAACGGGAACTCGATCGAGACGTCCCCGGTGGCCCGGATCCTGACCTCGCGCCAGAGGCCCATGCTCCTGTCGGGCGGGGCCGGGTTCCAGTCGACGAAGCCGATGGTCGGCTCGCCCTTCTTCGGGGGGAAGACCTCGACAGCCAGGACGTTCTTCTCGGTCGTCCGGATCGCCTCGGTCACGTCGATGGCGAAGCGCCGGAAGGGCCCGAAGGTCGTCGCGGCGTCGGCGATGCGGACCCCGTTGAGCCAGATGTCGGCCCGGTAGTTGATGCCGTCGAACTCCAATTGGGCCCGGTTGAGGCCGGCCCCCATCGGGACGATGAATTCCCTTCGGTACCACCAGGAGCTCTCGAAGGGCTCGGTGGGCACGGACTTCAAGTTGTCGCCGACATAGAGGTCGGAATAAACGTTGTTCTGGACGAGAGTCCCCAGGACCGTCGAGGGCACGAGGGCTGGGTACCAGCCTTCGACCCGGAAGCCGGGCCGGGAGATCTGCTCCCCCGTGCCTTTCGCTTTCTCCGAGGACTGGATGTTCCACAGGTCGTTGAGGACGACGGCCCGCTCGATGGGCGCCCGGAGGAGGGGCTTCTCATCGGGCTTCTCCCGGGGTGACGAGGCGTCCTGCGGGTCGGATATGGCCGGAGAGAGAGCGGCCAGGGATATCAACAGGACCGCAAGAACGGTCCCGCGAAGCATATTCTTGAACGCTGCGGTGGAGTGAAGTGACATGTTTCCTCCCGGAAAAACGGATGGATCCATTATATCGGAAGGGGCCGGGCCGGCCAAATCCGGATCACCGGTAACGGCCGAAACGGAAGCGCTCGACCTCCGGGACCTCCCGGGCCTCGAGCATGATCTCCTCGATACGGAGGGCGGTATCGGGGTGCCGGTCGGCGACATTCTCGCTCTCCGCGATGTCACGGCCGAGGTCGTAGAGCTCGAGGGGGGCGTCGGGATCTTTCCGGAGACCGCGCTTGACCCCTTTCCAGGGACCCATGCGAACGGCGAGCTGGCCGCCGTAGCCGGCGAAGTCCCAAAAGAGGTATTCGTGCTCCTCCTGGCGCCGGGGCCGGCCGAGAAGCGCCGGCAGGAAGCTGAGTCCGTCCGTTCCGGCCGGGGGGGCGATGCCCAGCAGGCCGGCCAGGGTCGCCGGGACATCGTAGTGGGCGACGGGCAGGCGGGACAGGGAGCCGGCCTCGATCCGGCCCGGCCAGCGTGCGATGAGCGGGACGCGGACGCCCCCCTCGTAGACCGAGCCCTTGAGGCCCCGCAGGGGGCCGGCACTCTCGAAGAACTCGGTGTCGACCTGGTCCTTGACGTGGGTCGGTCCGTTGTCGGAGGTGACGACGACGAGGGTGTCTTCGGAAAGCCCGAGCTCCTCGAGCAGAGCGAGAATGGCTCCGACGTGGCGGTCGAGAATGCTGATCATGGCCGCGTAGCACGCGCGGGGGGTCGGATGAGGCTGATAGGACTCGCCGGTGTAGGGCGTTTCCGGCCAGAGGCCTTTGTAGCGGTCGATCTCTTCTTGGGGCGCCTGCAGGGCCAGGTGGGGGAGGGGATTGGGGTGGTAGAGAAAGAACGGCCGGTCCTTGTTGGCCCGGATGAACTCCAGCGCGGCGTCAGCGATGACGTCGGGCGCGTAGCTCTCGCCGGTCGGGCCGCCGGGGTTCCCTTCGAGGAAGAGCTTTTCCGAGTCGCGGATCAGGTACTGCGGGTAGAGGTTGTGAGCATGGCGCTGGCAGTTGTAGCCGAAGAACGTGTCGAAGCCCGTCTTGAGCGGATCGCCGGTCGAGCCGACGCCGCCCAACCCCCACTTGCCGAAGGCCCCGGTGGCATAGCCTTGTTGCTTCAGCAGCGCGGCCAGGGCCGGCATGCCGGCCGGGAGCGGGAGCTGTCCCTCGAACGATTCCCAGGCTCCGATCTCGTAGTTGTCGCGGACAAAGGCGTGGCCGGCGTGTTTGCCGGTGAGGAGGTTGCAGCGGGCGGGTGCGCAGACGGGCGCGCCGGAGTAGCCGTCGGTGAAGCGCATCCCCTCGCGGGCCAGGCGATCGATGTGCGGCGTCCGGATCTTCTGCTGGCCGTAGCAGCCGAGCTCGCCGTAGCCCAGGTCGTCGGCCAGGATGAAGACGATGTTGGGATTGCGGGGCGGCCTCTTGGAACACGCCGGCGCAGCGACCGAGGACAGCGCCAAGGCCTGGAGGCCGGCGGTCTTGAGGAACGTTCTGCGGTCCATCTGTCGGGCTTCTTCTCGCGGCGTCTCAGGCGAACGGCGGGGCCGGCCGATAAGGCGGCACCCGGCTCCCGCGCGCCGTTAGAGCGTTCCGCTCATCCGGGCCAGGGGAAAGGGCTCGTCAGCCCTGGTCTTTGGCGATCTTCTTGAGCTTCTCGTTGGCCATGATGGCCAGGTCGACACGGCGGTTCTGCTGGCGGCCTTCGACCGTGTCGTTGGGCGCGACCGGCTGGTCGGGCCCGTAGCCCATGACCGTGAAGCGGTTCGACAGGACGTTCTGCTGGGCCAGGAAAGCTGCGACGGCTTTGGCCCGGTTCTCGGACAGCGGCTGGTTGATCTCGCGGGTGCCGGTCGAATCCGTGTGGCCCTCGATGAGGATGTTCGTATCCGGGTACTTGTTGAGGATGGCGGCCAACTTGACGAGGTTGTCGCGGCTCTCCGGGCGGAGATCGTATTTGTTGACGTCGAACAACAGGCCCGAGTCGAAGGTGATCTTGATGCCTTCCCCGATGCGCTCGATGGTGGCGCCCTCGAGGTCCTGGCGCATCTCGGCGGCCTGTTTGTCCATCTGGCGGCCGATGTAGGCCCCGGCGGCGCCGCCGACGGCCGCTCCGGCGATGGCCCCGAGGAGGGTGTTGCCGGCGGCCTTGCCGATGGCCCCGCCGACGACCGCGCCGCCGGCCGCGCCGATGGCCGCGCCTTTGGCCGTCTTGCTCCAGCTCGCGCAGCCCGCGCTCCAAGCGACGAGGCTTAGGGTGAGAATAAGAACAATGGTCCTTTTCATGATATGTCCTCCCTCGGGATCATTTCTCTGCCTATTAGCTTATCATGAAGGTGTTTCACCTTCAACCCCCAACCCCTGCCTTGGCTGTTGTAATCAATTGATATAAATAAAGATAAGAATCATTCCGGGCCACTTTTAGGGCCTAAAATGAGCTTTATTGGCCGAGGCTCATCACACAAATGGATACCTGAGCGTGTGCAGGTTGTAGATTTTGAGCTTG
>CAYREO010000003.1:0-232744 GCA_964423315.1 uncultured Eubacteriales bacterium
GTTCGTCGTAGGAATAGCCGACGAGCCTATTCTGGTAGTCGTAGGTCTTGTCGAACACGGCGCCCCCGTTTTCCTCGACTTTTGTCAGGTTGCCGTAGGGGTCGTACTCGTAAGCATAGCCGGCCACGCGGCCGGTCGAATAGGTCGCCGAAGTCAGACGGTTGAGGGCGTCGTAGCCGAAGGAGGCATTTAGGGCCGGGGCGGGCGCCGTGCTGGCGATGCTTGTGATGTTCCCGGCGCCGTCATAGCCGTAGGCGGCGTCGTAGAGGGTCGAAGCCCCCTTGGCCAGGGACGCCGAGGCGAGCAGCCCCGAGCTCGTATAGGATGCCGCGAGGCTCGTGCCGTTGCCGGCGACCGATATCCCGGTCGGCATCTTGTTCGGCCCGTAGGTGGCGGCATCGATGATCGACTTGCCGTTGAACGTCACCGTCTGGGGCATGTTCAGCGCGTTGTGGCCGGTCAGCGCGATCCTGCCGTCCGGGTAGGTGATCTTGTTCTGGTTGTTGTTGCCGTCGTATTCGTAGGAGACGGTCTTCGTGCCCAATCCGGCTGTAGTCAATCGCTCGCTCTCCACCGAACCCCAGGAGCTATATTGAAGAATGGCACGGCTCCAGCCGTTCAACGGGGAATAAACCGAGTAAATCCGACCTTTCTCATCATAGCTATACTTAATTTCCTCATCAAGGCCGCCGTTCTTGCTCGATTCGATGGCTTTCAGCCGGCCCGTATCCTCATCGTAGAGATACGTCTGCACGGCCGTTCCCCAGGTCTTGCTTTCGATCTTCCCGGTCCCGGCGCTGTAGGCATAGGAGATCGTCCCCGTCTCCGGATGGCTCTCCGTGAGGACATTGTCCAGCCAGTCGTACGTGTAAGCGTGGGTCCTGGCCCCATTGAAGTTCACGCCGGTCAGGCGGCCGATGGCGTCATAGGCGTGGACGGCTTGCCGGCCCTGGGGGTCCGTGACCTTCGTCGGCAGGCCCGGGAGGTCCTCGTGGTCGTACAGGGTCGTCCGCTGCAGCGGATCCGTCACCGTCTTCCTTATTCCCGCGTAGGAGATGGCCGTCGTGTTCTGCATAGGATCGGTGATGGAGGTGACCCGG
This sequence comes from uncultured Eubacteriales bacterium, assembly GCA_964423315.1. Classification (GTDB taxonomy): domain Bacteria; phylum Acidobacteriota; class Aminicenantia; order Aminicenantales; family Saccharicenantaceae; genus RBG-16-66-30. The sequence goes on from CAYREO010000003.1 coordinate 1,101, forward strand.
CCGGCGTCGTCGAGGGCGTAGGTGTATCTATCGGCGCCGTTCGTGCTGCCCGCGCTTTCCTCCTTGAGCCGGCCTTCGGCGTCGAGGACCTTGCGGTAGTAGAGCGTTATTGCCCCGCCTGTCTCCGTATGGCCGGTCTCCCGCCCCATCCCGTCCCAGTACTTGGCGACGGTGTTCGCGCCCCGGGTGATGACCACCTTGTTCTCGCCGGACGGGCGCCAGGTCATGTCGATGTCATTGAGGTTCTTGGTCGACGACGTGAAGGTGATCTTGCTGACTCGTCCCGCGGCGTCATAGGAGTAGGTCATCGTGCCGCCGTGCTGGTTTTCCTCGCTTCTCACGGCGCTGTTATAGGCCGAGATCACCCGCGTGCGCCGGGGTATGCCGTCTGTCTGGATGAACTGGCACTCCACTCCGTAGGAGTAGTGGATCTCCTGTTTCTCGGTCGCTCCAGGCGGGAAGACGCCTATCTTGACCAGGGCAGGGCTCGAGCACTCATACGTGTAGTTCCAGGTAAGCCACGAGGAATCCGTCGGGTATCTTTTCACCTGCTTCAATGCGCCCCATTTCCCGTCCTCCTCGAAATAGGAGGTTTGAGCCCGTTTCATCAGGGCGCCGCTTCCCGAACGCCTCGTTTCCTCGGACACGAACGCGAACATGTACCTGGTCCGAAAACCGTTCGAGGTCTCGAAAAAATAAGTCAGCTCCGACCAGCTTCCAGGATTGGCCGCGCCGTTGGCGTAGGCGTTCACCCGGGTCGGCAAGCCGTATCTTTTCGGGTCCGTCCGCTCGTAGACGAACTCCGTCTTGAGGCTCGCGTCCCCCGTCCGGCTCTCCGTGACCGAAGCCGGGAGCGGCCCCTTGGCCGTCCCCATGTTCGTCCCCAGCACGGTCCATGTCTGGTTCGAGATCTCCTGGTAGGTCCAGTCGTAGGCCTCCGAGCGGCTGCCGTCCCCCGTGCCCCACTCCTTGATCAGCCCGATCTTCCAAGGGTAAGAGGCGTCGTATGCGTGGTGGGTGAAGCCGGCCGTGTATTCCGGGCCCTGGACGGCAGTCGTGGCGAAGGGCACGCCGTTGTAGCTTGGGTAGGTGTAGTTCCAGGTGTGGGTCTGCCCGCCCGGGTCGAAGGTGATCTTTTTCTGGGCGACCACCCGCGAGTCGAGGCGGGTCGTGTTGAAGTAGAAGTCATGGTTGGCATAGACGTATTCCAGGACCCCGCCGTAGGCGGTCGTGACTTGGGTCAGCTCGAACCGGTTGTTCGATCCGTCGTGGTACAGGTAGCTCGTCGCCGGAAGGCCCGGCGGCGTGACGCTCTGGAGCTTGTAGTTCCCGTTCGGGAAGGCGCCGACCGAGTAGTTGTGGACGACTTCGTTACCCAGGTAGTCCTTGACCTTGATCTGTTGAAGCTTCCTGAAGGTCTCCGTCGTCGAGACGAAGGTGATCTCCCGCCCCATGCTGTCGGTGATCTTGCTGATCGTGGGGCGGTGTTTTAATATTTTCTGCTGAATATATGAGTTATAAGAGATTGTAATGGAATGGTTTGTACTGGGATTGTGGTACGGATTCTCGATCTTGGTCACTACCCGCGTGAGCGTTGGTGTCGCGTCGCCCAAGTAAACGGATGTCTCCACACCGAAGGTCCAGACCACGCCGTTCTTGAAGTACAACTTGTGGTCGGAGTTGTCATATTTCAGGAACTCGCGGCTGATGTGCTTGTACAGAGGACCATAATTGTCCACATAGAGTGCCTCCCGCCGCCCGTCCGGGAATTCGATGACCGGATTGCTGCCATACGGGTCATAGACCCTGCCCATATGCATCGTCCAGCCCATCCCCACCCAGGACTTGTGCTCGGCCTGGACGCTCGCCGCCTGCCCGTCCTGACGGTCTTTGAGGACTTTCGAGTTGTAAACGCGCCAGACCTCGACATCAAGTCCGTTCGGGCCGGGAAGATAGATGTCAAGGTAGCGCAGCGTCAGGTTGCCGGTGAAAAGATCCACGCTCTCCACGGGCACGGACGAATAAGAACCGTGGCCGGCGATGACCCCCGTGCGGTCGAAGATGCCGCTCTGGGCCGAGAGAGACGGACCGAAACACAGAAAAATCAACGAAAAAACGGTGATAGTGGCGGCCCGGCTTGCGTTCTTCATGATACCCCCCTTAATAGATGACGTTTTATCCAAGATACGGACGAATCAGCGAATTTTTTGCGTGCTGACGTTGATCGGATCGGTGAAAAGGCGAGCGCGGAAAACGACCTGAATCTTAGACGCGCGGATAGATAGATAGATAGATAGATAGATAGATAGATAGATAGATAGCGATCCAAAATAAGAATCAGCGAGCACGGGCATCGCTTGCCAACCTCGATGAGATTATGGATTGGCGAAAACCATTTGTCAAGCATTTTTAGCGCTAAGGTTGACACCTCGGCTCGGGCTTCCTTACAATGCAGCCGGTCAACCATCACGACGACTTCCTCGGACGAAAGGCGGGCCCATGAAAAACAGATCATCGCGGGCGAAAAGCGTCCGATGCGCCGTCGGCATCGATTCCGGCACCCAGGGTACGAAAGCTGTCATCATCGACTTCGATTCCGGCCTCGTCCTCGGGCGGGGATATGCGCCGCACATGATGATCCCCGGCCTCGGGCCGGGGGCCAGCGAGCAGGACCCGGCGACCTGGGTCCGGGCCATGGAAAAGGCCCTCGCTGCGGCCCTCCGCGAGTCGCGTGTCGAGCCGCGGCACGTCGTCTCGCTGGGGGTTTCCGGGCAACAGCATGGGTTCGTTCCGCTCGACAGCAAGGGACGTCCCATCCGGCCGGCCAAGCTCTGGAACGACACTGCGACCATCGAGGAGACCGAGGAGCTACTGGCCCGGCTCGGCGGGACGAGGGGCTGGATCAAGAAGCTGGGCATCGCCCCGGCGGTCGGCTATACGATCTCGAAGATCCTCTGGCTCAAGCGCCGCGAGCGCGGGAACTTCGCCAAGCTCGCGGCCGTCCTCCTGCCCCATAATTATCTGAACTACCACCTGACCGGCCGCGTCCACATGGAATACGGCGACGCGTCGGGGACCGGGCTGATGGACGTCCGCCGCCGCCGCTGGAGCCCGCAGGCCGTCCGGGCTGTTGACCCCGGCTTGGCCGTCAAGCTCCCGCGCCTCAGTCATCCGGCCCAGCCGGTGGGCTTGATCAAAAAGAGCGTGACGGCCCGCTTCGGCTTCGGCAAGGTCCTCGTTTCCTCCGGCGGCGGCGACAACATGATGGGGGCTGTCGGCAGCGGAAACGTCAAGCCCGGGGTTTGCACGCTGAGCTTGGGGACGTCGGGCACGGTTTATTCGTATTCCGCAAAGCCTTTCGTCGATCCCCGGGGCGAGATCGCGCCGTTCTGCGACAGCACGGGGGGCTGGCTCCCCCTCCTCTGCACGATGAACGTCACGAACACGACCGAGCTCGTCAAGGCCCTCTTTAAGGTCGATAATGCCCGTCTCGAGTTGTTGGCCCGGTCGGCGCCGCCCGGGGCCGATGGCCTCTTATTCCTGCCGTTCGTCGACGGCGAGCGGGTCCCGGTGCTGCCCTTCGCGAGCGCCGTCCTCTTCGGCCTCGACCGCAGGAGCTTCGACGCGGCCCATATCGCCCGGGCCGTCATGGAGGGCACTCTACTCAACCTCGGCTACGGCGTGGCCCGGATGCGCAAGCTCGGGCTCGAGCCGAGCGAGATCCGGGCCACGGGCGGCGGGGCCAGGAGCCGTCTCTGGCTTCAGATCGCGGCCGACATCTTGGGCGCGCCGGTCATCACGCTTCAGGAACAGGAGGCGGCCGCTTTCGGGGCGGCCCTCCAGTCAATCTGGTGCTATCTGCGCGAGAAGGGAGAGAAGGCGGCCATCGCCGACATCACCGCCGAACGTATCGCATTGGGCAAGCTCGCGGCCGAGCCCGACCCGGCCAACACTGGGATCTATGCCGAGCTTCAGGACCGGTTCAACTCGCTGTGGAAGCGCCTCATCCCCGAGTTCAAGGCCCGGCGCGGGGGATTGACGCCCGGCGGAAGGGGCTGACCGCCGGCGGCCGACAGCCTAGGTCCGGCCGAGCTCGAGGCCGGCTTCGTACATGGCCACGACGTTCTCCGGCGGCGTGTTGGCCTGGATGTTGTGGCAGGGGGCCAGGATGTAGCCGCCGTCCGCCCCCAGGATGCGCAGGTTGTCCTCGACCTCCCGGCGGACCTCCTCGATCGTCCCGAACGGGAGCGTGTGTTGGTTGTCCACGCCCCCGTGGAGAACGACCTTCGGCCCGAACTCGGCCTTGAGCCGTTCCCGTTCCATGCCCGGGCAGCGCCACTGGAGGGGGTTGAGGATGTCGATGCCGAGCGCGATCATGTCGGGGATGATGCGCCAGCAGCTGCCGTCGTTGTGATGGAAGACGTAGGCCCCCGCCGAGTGGACGAGGTCGATCATCCGCTTCATGCCGGGCAGGAGGAACTCGCGGATGTGCCGGACCGAGATCATGAGGTCGGTCTGCCCGCCCATGTCCTCGGCGATATAGCAGAAGGTCACCCGCCCGGAGATGCGCTCGAAGATCCGGACCGTGTTCTCGTAGGCCAGATCGAAGAGCTTGCCCAAGCAGTAGTGGACGATCTCCGGGTTCTCGATGAGGTCGACGAAGGCCTGTTCCTGGCCCCGGAGCTCCTTGTAGATGAGGAACGGCTCCGACCCTCCGCCGCGGATGGGATAGTCCTCGTGGCCGCGGATCTGGGCGGCGATATCGGAGTAGTCCCACCAGTCGGGGCTGGGCCAGAGGTAGCCGCGCTCGATCTCGGCGACCGTGCGGAAAGAGGCCAGAGGGAAATGGATGCATTCCCGGTAGGCGCCCGTCCCGTAATCGACCTTCCGGAAGCGGCGGCCGAACTCGTCGGTCATCCGGGGCAGGCGCGGGCCGGCGTAGCGCGGTTTGACGCGCACCTCGTAGTCGACGCGGAGCTTGCGGAGCGCTTCGCGCCGGGTCCGGCAGCCAAGGTGCCGGACGAGGTTCCGGGTGGCCTCCTCGGTCCCCCAGTAGTCCATGGGGACGCGGTCGGGCTTGCGACCCTCGAGAAGGGCCAGCCAGCGCTCGAGCGGGGTCATCGCGTCGCGGCTCAATGCTTGTGGAGGTCCTTGTGCATGATCTTGCGGATCTCGTGGAGGCGGTCGTGGGCCGGCACGCTCGCCAGCTGCTTGTTCATGCCTTCGTCGTTCTCGGCCTGGAGCATGCGGGCGACGAAGTCGATGACGCTCGGCGGGAAGATCCCGTCGCGCTCGTAGAGATGGCGCTTTTTGAGCAGGATGCGGCTCGACGCGACGCAGCTGGCCGGCAGGGTCGGCAGGCGCTTGAGGAGCTCCTTGTCGGCGAAGATATTGCCTTTGACGTAGAGCCGTTCGGCGAGGTCGAGGGGGCCGTGGTCCTTGTGGAGGGCCGGGTCGGAGGCGAGGGCCCAGTTGGCGGCCATGCAGATGCCGGCCAGCGTCAGGTGGATGTTGGCGCTTCCGTCAGGGCTGCGGATCTCGACGGTCTGGCGGCCGCCGCGGGGATCGACGAATTCCTCGGTTTCCCGGGGGTTGACCCGGCGGGCCAGGTTCCCCACGCCGTGCCAGCCGAGGGGGACGCGGATAAGGGCGCTGCGGTTGAGGTCGCTCCAGCAGATGCGGGTCGGGGCCTCCTGGTTGGGAACGAGCCGAAGGTAGGCCGAGGAGACCGTGTTGCCGAAGGCCGTCAGCGAGTCGGCGTATTCGCAGAGGCCGCCGACGAGCTTGCGGGCGGCCTCGGTGAGCTTGCCGTCGGGGCCGGCCATGACGTTGCGGCCGTCTTTCATGAACTCGAGATGGAAATGAAGGCCATTGCCGGCGACGCCCTCCTCGAGCTTGGGGGCGAAGGTGGCGATCGCGCCGTGGCGGTAGGTCGTGTTGCGGATGATCCAGCGGCCGATGACCAAGTCGTCGGCCATGTCCTCGATGGGCTTGGGCAGGTACTCGACCTCCATCTGTTCGGCCCGGCGGCCGCGGATCTCATCGAGGTCGCTCTTGAGGCTTTCGATCAGGCCGACCTCGCTGTGGGCGTACTTGACGGCCCCCGTGACCCGGGTGATGTGGCGAAGCATCTCGTCGAGGATGGGGCCGCCCCTGACGAAGGGCGAGGAGCCATGATAGCCGCGCTGAGGCTCGGCCGGATACATCCTGGCCGACGGCTCGAGGAGAAGGAAGAACTCGAGCTCGCCCAAGGCGTTGAACTCGAGACCGGTCGCCCGGCGGAACATGGCGGCGGCCCGGGCCAGGATGTTGTCCGGAGTGAACGGGGCGAGGTCGCCGTCCTTCGTCAGATAGCGGCAGACGAAGTCCAGGCTGCCCTCGTCGAACGGATTCAAGAAGGCCGACCGGTACTGGGGCACGATATAGACGTCCGAGAGGGCCGTGTCGACCATGCCCTTGAAGAGCGAGGAGCCGTCGGCCCGCTCGCCTTCGGCCAGAATGGCTTCGATCTGAGATCTGCCGGCGACCGGGATCTTGAGCTCTTTGAGCTTGCCGTCGACCGCCGTGTAGTGGAAGGTGAGGCGCTCGATCTGCCGGTCCTCGATGACCTTGAGCAGGTCGGCCCGGGTGAAGTCGGCGGCCGGCTTGTCGAGGATCCTGGACAACGGATTGGCCAGGGCGTATTGGGGGGTCTTGTTCGCCATCTCGTCGCTCTCCTTGTAGATCGGTTCCGTGAAGCGGGAATGTCTATTTTATGGGAATACCAAGAAGGGGTCAAACCAAGAGGGGGTCAAATCTTCAATCATTAAATTTTCCCCAGCGAGGGGTTTGAGGCCCGCCTTATTGCTTGGAAAATTTAATGATTGAAGATTTGACCCCCTCTTCGTTAATACAGCAGGTAGGGGCGGCGGAGCGAGGAGAAGGCGGCCAGCCCGGGCTCCAGGCTCTCGAGGATCGATGCGACCTCCTCCCCCGCTTCGAGCGCCAGGCGGACCTTGTCCGTCCCCATGACCTTGTCGAAGTAGTCCGCATGGAACGCGAACTTGTCCGGGTACATGTCGCGGACCGTCTTGACGATGTGCAGCGCGACCGCGAACGACCGGTAGGCCTTCCGGTCCGTGATATGGATCTGGCAGCCCCCGCAGAGCATCCCCTGGAACTTGGAGAACCAGGGGGTGAACCAGGCCTCCCGGAAGGTCACTCCGGCCAGGCCGAGCCCGTTGAGCCTCTTGGCCAGCTCGTGGCCGTCGATCCACGGCGCGCCGAAAAGTTCGAAGGGGCGCGTCGTGCCCCGGCCCTCCGACATGTTCGTCCCCTCGATAGAGACCTGGCCCGGATAGACCGTGGCCGTGTCGAGAGCCGGCATGTTGGGCGAGGGGAGGACCCACGGAAGTCCCGTCTCGTCGAACCACATTTCCCTCTTCCAGCCCTCCATGGCGACGACCGTCAGCCGGGCCTTCTTCTCGAGGAACCGGTCGTTGAAGAGCAGGGCCAGCTCGCCCATGGTCATCCCGAAGCGCTCCGGGACCGGATAGAGCCCGACGAACGAGCTGAATGCGGGATATTCGAGGATCGGTCCCTCCATGTCCATGCCGTTGATGGGGTTCGGCCGGTCCAGGACGATGACCTCGATGCCGCTCTCGGCCGCCGCCTGCATGGCATAGGCCATCGTCGCGATGTACGTGTAGACGCGCGTCCCCACATCCTGGATATCGAAAATGAGAACGTCGATGCCCTCGACCATGGCCTTTTCGGGGACCTTCCCGGCGGTGTCCGTGTCGAACGACCGCATGTATTCATCGATGTTCTTGAGCATCCCCGGAGGCGGTTTCAGGGACTGCCCGTAGAGGCTGAACACCGGCAGCCCGTACTTGTCGTCGACATAAAACGGCACGTATTCGCCGGCCTGGGCGTTGCCCCGCACGCCATGTTCCGGACCGTACAGGGCGATCAGATCGATATCGGAGAGCGCGGCGAACAGGTCCGCCGTGGACCGCAGGCGCCTATCCACCCCCGTCGGATTAGTGATCAATCCGACCCGCTTCCCCTGGACGAGCCCGGCGTACCGTTCGAGAAAGACCTCGACTCCCGGCTTGACCGCCACGGGCGCATCCCCGGGAAGGGCCGGCCGACCCCCTCCCCCGCATCCCCACACGACAGCCAGGAGCAGAAGCCACCCCAGAACGCCCGTTCTCCCGAGGAAGGACTTGATGCGCATGCTCCACCGTCCTTTCCGGCGCCTGTCCCGCCGCGCTCAGGATATCAGGAGGCCGGCAAGGCCGTCAATTCCCGGCGGGGATCGATGATATTGAATCTCCGCCTGAAATCGGGTATAAGGGTTATGGATGCTCAAAAGCGGCAGGGGACGGGCGAGACCGAGGACTTCGGCGACCCCGAAGAGCGTGCCTCTCTTTCTCCTGCTTTTCCTGCTCTCCGTTCCGCTGGTCTCCTCGGCGGACATCCCCTATTCCTGGACAGGCGTCGGCCGCGTCGTCGCCGTCGGCGACCTCCACGGCGATTACGACCGATTCGTCTTCATCCTCGCGAATCCCGAAGTCGGCATCATCGACGCGAACCTCCGATGGATCGCCGGAACGACCCATCTCGTCCAGCTCGGCGACATCATGGACCGCGGCCCTGACGCCAGGAAGATCCTGGACCTCCTCATGCGCCTCGAGAAAGAGGCCGAGGAGGCCGGCGGCATGGTCCACGTCCTCATCGGCAACCACGAGGAGATGAACATCACCGGCATCTCCCTGGATTACCCTCAATACGTCACGCCCGAGCAATTCGTCTCCTTCCTGCCGGACGATGTCCGCAGGTCCCGCGAGGCGGCCTACATCGCCGGACTTCCCCGCGACCAGCGCCGTCAGGCCGAGGCCGAAGGCCTGGACATCGGGACGGATGAGCGCTTCCGGGCCTACTGGCAAAACATCATCCGCCACGACCGGGAGGCACGTCTGGCCTATGTCAACAGCTTCAACGATCTCTACGGCAGCTGGCTGCTGACGAAGAACACCGTCATCAAGATCAACGACATCGTTTACACCCACGGCGGCATCAACGAATATTACTCGAAACGGCCGCTGCAGGAGACGAACGACCTCATGCGAAAGGAGCTCAAGGAGTTCCAGGACAGGCTCAGATCGCCTCATCGCTATATGAAGCCCTTCAAGCCCAAGCTCGTCTACTCATCGGACGGTCCGGTCTGGTTCCGGGGGCTGGCGACCCATACCGAGGGCACGGCTCAGGTCGAGGTCGACCGCATCCTGGACAATCTCGGGGCCCGGGCCATCGTCGTCGGCCACAGCTATCTTCCCCTCAACAACAACGGGTCGAGCCCCATCGCGACCCTGGAGACCGTCAGCCGCTTCGGGGGCAAGGTCTTCGTCATCGACACCGGGATCTCCGAGATCTACGGCGGTCTGCCCACGGCCCTGATCTACGAGTCCGGGCGGTTCGAGCTCTGGGGGGAAACGGAAGAAGCCGCCGCCCGGAGCTCTCCGGTCGTCACCCCTTCAGAGCCCCCCTCCTCGGCCAAAGCCGTCGAGGAGTTCCTTCGGACGGCCAAGGCCATGGCCCGCAAGTCGTCGACCGCAGGGCGGACGGAACCCTGGCGGGTGACCCTCGAGAAGGACGGCGTCACGCGACGGGCCATGTTCAAGTATATCGACCGGCGGCGCCCGCACCCGCTCCCCGACAGCTTCCACTATGAGCTGGCCGCCTATGCCCTGGCCAAGTATCTCAAGCTGACGGTCGTCCCACCGGTCGTCGAGCGGGAGATCGACGGGATCCCCGGCTCCCTGCAAGTCTTCGTCGAGAACGCCGTTCCGGAGTTCGAGTGGAAGGAGCAGAAGCTCGCCCCGGCCCGGCCCGCGGCCTTCGAGCGGGACCGGGAAGATCTGCGCCTCTTCGAGATGCTCGTCCATGAGGAGTGCGACAACGACCGGGACGTGCTCATCAGCCGCGACGACGAGCGGATCTACCGGGTCGATTTCTCGGAAGCTTTCGCGCCCCGAAAGAACCTCCCCCCCCGATGCGAGATCCGGAAGTGCTCGAAAGACCTCTACGCCAAGCTCCAGGGGTGGGACAGGAAAGCGGTCTCCGGCCTTCTGTCGCCCCACCTCAGCAAAGAAGAGATCGAGGCTCTCCATTCCCGCCGGGATCTGATCATCCGGATCATCAAGAGGCTCATCGAGACGCGGGGGGAGGGCAACGTCCTGAACTGAACACCCGGAGGGAGGTTGACATGGGAGACAGGGTCCGCGAGGGCAGCCCGCCGTCGGGCGGCGTCTCTTGGAACATCGGCTACCGCTTCCTCAGGTTGTTCGCCGATATCCGCAAGGGCGAAGCCCCCAAGGCCCTCCTGCTCGCCCTCAACATCTTTCTGTTGCTTCTGGCGTACTACATCCTCAAGCCGTTGCGCGAGTCGCTGCTCCTTATCGATAAGGACTCCCCCCAGATCAAGAGCTATCTGAGCGGTGCCCAAGCCATCCTCTTCATATTCGTCATCAAGGCCTTCAGTCGCCTGTCTTCCAGGGTCCCGCGGCACATCCTTATAACTTGGACGACCTCGTTTTTCATCTCCAACCTCGTCGTCTTCTATCTCCTCAACATGGGAGGGATGGCCGTCAAGCCCATGGGGATCATGTTCTTCATCTGGATCGGCATATTCAATTATTTCGTGATCGCCCAGTTCTGGGGCTTCGCGAACGATCTCTACTCCGACGATGTCGGAAAGCGCACCTTTGCGCTCGTCGCCCTGGGCGCCACGCTCGGAGGGCTCGTCGCGACCCTGCCGATCATGAGACGGCTGAGGGATATCCTCGGGGAGAAGTGGGAATACAAGCTCATGCTCATCGCGGGCATCATCCTGCTGGTATGCATCGGCCTGGCCTGGCTCATCCACCGACGGGACGTCCTCGCAACGCGTGAGGCCCGAGAAAAGGGCCTTGCCAAGGTCGAAGAGGAACCCTTCGTCAACGAGAAGCCGCTCAAGGCGGGCGGGGGCTTCCGGCTGATCTTCAAGTCCCGCTATCTCCTCCTCATCGCCGCCATGATCGGACTGTACAATTTCATCAACGCGACCGGGGAATATATCATCACCGCCGTCACGGTCAGGGAGTCGATCGCCAACGGGGCCTCTGCTCCGGCCGAATATCCGCCGGGGCAACCCGTCCCGCACCCCAGCGAAGGCGCCGATCCGGATCTCCCGGCGGCCTCGCCGACCTTGCCGGCCAAGACGGAAAGCAAAACGATCCACAGCGCGTTCATGAGCTATCAGTTCCTGACGAATTTGATCGCCCTCATCATTCAGCTCTTCCTGGTCTCTCGGATCTTCAAATGGATCGGCGTGGGAGGAGCCCTGCTCTTCCTCCCCCTTATCGCCCTGGGCGGGTACGCGCTGATATCCTTCGGCGCTGTTCTCGTCCTCGTCCGGTGGGTCAAGGCCTTTGAGAACGGCACGGACTACTCCCTTCAGAATACGACCAAGGCCGCCCTGTTCCTGGTCACCCAGCGAGAGGAAAAGTATAAGGCCAAGGCCGCTATCGATACGTTCTTCGTCCGAGGGGGGGACACGCTTTCCGCGCTGGCGGTCCTCATCGGCATTCACCTTCTCGGACTTCGCATCGAAAGCTACGCTCTCCTCAACGTCCTCGCCGTGGCCGTCCTGATCGGCATCTGTCTCAAGATCATTCCCGCTTATAAGAGGCGGAAGGCTGCCCAGGATGCCCCCGTCAAAGCCTGATCCCGCCGGACGGCGGCGCCAGGCGGGCCCGAGGCGGGCAAGCGCTTGATTTCGCCGCCCCTCCGGACTATGATAGGAGCATAAGGGTGAGAGAGAGATCGGGTCGGATGAAACAGCTGTCCCGTGTCGCCGTCGGCATTCTCTGGGCCGTCACGTCGTCGGCCGCTCTTTTCGGGCAATTCACCCCGAGCGAGATCGCCGGGAGGGACGCGTTCGAGGAGTTCCTGAGGACGGCCGAGATCACCGGCTTCAAGGAGATCGGCGAAGGGGTGACCAAGCCCTACAAGCTCACTCTCAAACAGGGGGACCGCGAGGCAGCGGCCTGCTGGAAGAACCCGAGCGGCATGCAGTTGGGATTCTACGAGGGTTGGCGATTCGAGATCGCCGCCTACCGCCTTGACAAGCTCATCGGCTTGAACATGGTCCCGCCGGCCGTGGAGCGGGAGTTCCAGGGAAAGAACGGCGCCCTCATCCTCTGGGCCGAGAACAAGTACAGTTTGGAGAAAATCGTCGACGACAACATCCGCATCCCCGTGTCCGTGGCGGAGCACACGGAAAAGATGAAATGGCTCACCCGGGCCTGGGACAGCCTCATCGCCAACGAGGACCGGAACCAGCAGAACGTCCTCTACACCGAGGACTGGCGGATGATCCTCATCGACCACTCCCGGTCCTTCCGGGCCACGAAGGAGCATACCAAGAGGCTGATGTTCGGCCGGAGAGGCCTGCAGACATCCATGCAGGGGACCCCTTTCCTTTTCAGGCGCCTGCCCCGCTCGTTCGTGGACGGGCTCCGCGGGCTGTCCTTCGAGACCATCCGGGCCGCCGTGGGAGAGTACCTCACGGACGAAGAGATCCGGGCTGTCCTGGCCCGCCGCGAGCTCCTGCTCAAGGAGATCGGCCAGATGGTCCGGGAACAGGGTGAAGCGGCCGTCCTGTACTGAGGGAGAGGCGATGGCCTGGCCATCGACCGGATAGATCAGGGAGGGAAGAATGAAGAAGACCGCGATCGCATCCATCGTGTCCGGCGCCGTCGCCGTCGGCGCCCTGTCCATGGTCCTCCTATGCCATGACCCGGGCCCGGGCAACGCCCCCGGGGCGACGGCCCCGATACTCAACGCTGCCCAATTCACGCCCGAGGACCTCGCCGAGAGGGAGAGGTGGGAGGAGTTTTTGAGGACGGCCGAGGTCGTCGAGAGCCGCCAGCTGACCGGCAGGGAAGCCGTGACCAGCCCCTGGGTCCTCACTTTGAAAAAGGACGATGTGACCCACCGGGCCCTCTGGAAAAACGCCCAGGGGCGGATGGGAGGCTACTGGGAGGGCTGGAACTACGAGGTCGCCGCTTACCTCCTCGACAAGCATCTCGAGCTCAACATGGTCCCGCCCACTGTCGAACGCCGTTACCGGAATGAGCGCGGCTCCTGCCAGCTCTGGGTCGAGGATTGCATCACGCTCCGGGACAAGGAACAGAAGAACCTCAAGGTCCCGCCGATCAGGGTCTTCTATTGGAACCGGGCGACTTACCTGCAGCGGTTCTGGGACAATCTCATCGCCAACGAGGACCGGCACCAGAACCAGATCCTCATCACCCAACCCGACTGGCGGATGATCCTCATCGACCACTCCCGCTCGTTCCGCAGCTCGGGAAAGTTCACGAAGAGCCTGATCTACACGGAAAAGCACAAAGAAGGCCCCAAGCTCATGAGCGAGCTGCCCCGGGCCATCGTCGAGAAGGTCAAGGCGCTCGATGCCGAGGCCATCAAGGGGGCCGTGGGAGAGTACCTCTCGGACGAGGAGATCAGCGCCGTTCTCATCCGCAGGGACCTCATTCTCAAAGAGATCGACAAGCTCGTCAAGGCGAACGGCGAAGAAAAGGTCCTCTACTGAACCGGAGCCGGCCGCGGCGGGACTCGCTTGCGGACGATCAGGACGTTCTCGCCGTTCTCCCGGCGGTAGGAGAAGCCGTCCATGAGGGTCTTGAAGAAATAGACCCCGAATCCGCCCCGTTGGCCGCGGTGGACCTTCATGAGGAGATCGGGGTCGGGCTTTCCCCCGGGGTCGAACGGGATCCCCCTGTCGCGGATCTCGAGGAACAACATGCCGTCGTCGTTCCAGATCCGAACGGACATCTCTCCCGTCGGACCTCCGGCGTACGCGTACATCGCGATATTGACGCAGATCTCGTGGAGCGAGAGCTCGATGGCCAGGGCTTCCTCGTCGGGGACCTGTTGTTCGCCCATATAAGCGCGGAGGAACTCCCGGACGCGGTCGACGGCCTCGAGGGCGGCCGGGACGCGGAGCTCCCGGACGTCCCTCTCCGTCGATGACCGCATCCCGGCCTCTTGTCGCACGTTCTTTCGGACGACGACGAGGGTCATGTCGTCCCCGGCCTCCGAACAACCGGTGAAGTCGAGGACCTCCTCGTAGATCCTTTCCATGATCCCCCGGGCCGGCATGGCGGCGGCGGACTTGAGGATCGCCGCGAGCCTCTCCTCCCCGAATTCCTCCCCCTCCTTGTTCCGCCCCTCGACGATCCCGTCCGTGTAGAGGCACAGGACATCCCCCAGTCCGAGATCGATCGTCCGCTGCTCGTAGGCCTGGGCCGGGAACATGCCGAGACAAAGGCCCGTGCTCTCGAGCCGGCTGAGCCGGCCGCGATCGTCCACGAGCAGAGGGGGGTTATGGCCGGCATTGACGTAAGTCATCCTGTCCCGGGCGCGGTCCAGGACGGCCAGGAAAAAAGAAATGAAGCAATGGCTGTCCGAGCTCGAATGGACGAAGTCGTTGAGCTTGGCGACCAGCTCGCCCAGGTCCGGGGTGACCGGGAACTTCTCGGTGAGCGCGCCCCTCAGGTTGGCCATGAGGAGGGCCGCGCTGACCCCCGTTCCCGAGACGTCGGCGATGACGATCCCCAGCCGGTCCTCGGCGGCGGGCAGGAAATCGTAGTAGTCCCCGCCGACATGGTGACAAGCCCGCATGCTGCCGGTGATGTCATAGGGCTCGAACCACGGATCCCCGCGGGGGAGGAAGTTCTTCTGGATCTGGACGGCCGTCGCCATCTCGCGCTCCATCTGCTCCATCTTCCGGGAATCCTCGACGAGCCGGGCGTTCTCGATCTTGACCGCGGCCAGATTGGCGAGCAAGGTCAGAAGCTTCAGATCGTCCTCCGTGAACTGCTCGACGAGCGAGGCCCGGTCGGCATAGATGAGCCCGATGATGGTCTGGTTGTTCCAGAGGGGGATGCACATGGCCGAATGGATCTGGGATTGGATGATGCTGGCCTGACCGCCGAACCGCTCATCCGACCGGATGTCGGATAGAAGGATGGCCGAGTTCTTCTCGACGGCGGTCTGGACGATGGTCTTGCTGATGGCGATGTTCTGGGTCCTCAGGGCCCCGCTCTGGACGCGGACGACCTTGTGGGCGAGCTCGCCCGTCGCCGGGTCCTTGAGCATCAGGACACCCCGGTCCATGGGCAGGTACTGAATGAGAACGTCCATGATGTGGTTGAGCAGCTTGTCGAGGGGCATGTGATAGATGAGGGCCTGGCTGACCTCGCCCATGACCGCGATCATCTTCTGCTCCTGCTGGAGACGACCGAGGTCGAGGCCCCCTCCGGGCGTCCGGTAGTCGACGGCCGTGGGCGCCTTTTTCAGGATGTCCTTGACCTGGATGATCGTGTTCGAGCTGTGGGTGAAGGTCGTCCCCTCGACCATCTCGATGCTGCTCTGGAACTCCCGGTCGAAGTAGATCCTCGTCGAGCCGATGAGGATCTCGTCCCCCCGGGCCAGCATGATCTCCCCCGTGACCTTCTTGCCATTGACGAACGTGCCGTTCTTGCTGCCGTGATCGAGAAGGACGAATCCGCTCGTCGTCGGGTAGACGGAGGCATGGCATCCCGAGCTGAATTGGTCGGACAGAACGAGGTCGTTCGTCGGCGCCCGGCCGATTGTGATTTTTCCGGGCTTCAGCGGCACGGTGAACGGGTCGCCGGTCTTGGGATAGACGTAGAAGTCGGGCATCTCATCCCCTGCGCTCTTCATTGTAGACGACGCCTCCGGGCATTTCAAGCCCGCCGCCGGCCGAAGCCCCGGAGGGCCTTTCTCAGGCGGACGCTTCTTTCGTCAGGCGGGAGGTCCTCGATGAGCGGGAAGAGGGCCCTCCTCAGCTCCCGATCGAGCAGGTTGTCGAGAAGCTCGAGGGAATAATCGACCGATCTTTTCGTGCCCTGAAGGATGTTCTGGTAGGCCTTGACGATGTCCTCGGCCGGGTGGATGAGCGTCAGCAGGTCGAAGATCCTCTTGAGTTGAAGGTCGAGGGCCGCCTTGGCGCCGGGATCCCGTCCGCTCAGGACCCGTTCGAGGCAGATGTCCCCCGCTTCCCTGATCAGGCGGAGGATCTCCGGTCGGACCTTCTTCTCCTTGAACGAAACATCCGGCCGTGCGGAGCGGATCCTGTAGAGGGCCCCGATGATCTCCGGCTCCATGTCCTCCCCGCACCTTCCGAGCTCGGCGAGCAGGATGTCGGCCCCCCGCTGGGTCGCGATCCGGCCCAGGACATCGGGGATGGCCCGGCGGACGCCGGGGGCAGCGGCTTTGTCCTGGAGGGCGTTTCTCAGGGCCTCCTCGGCGGCCGGGCCGTAGGCGGCCAGGGCGGCTTGGGCCCCTTGGCAGATCAAGGGATTGTTCAGCTGGGAGAGAATCAGGGGGATGTGCTCTTTTCTCCGGTGGATGGCCGCGCTGTCGAGGGCGTAGGTGATGACTTCGGACGACGGATCTTGGAGAAGGACGCTCAGGACCCTCATGGCCCTGGGCGTCGGATCCATCAACCCGATCAGCCTGGCCGCTTCCATCCGCTCGATCTCCGAGGCGGACCCGGCGATCGTCTCGAGACGCGCTTCCATGAGGGCCTTGTAATCATCCGACTGGATGACCTTCTCGACCTCCTTCCCGAACTCCTCGTCGGCGATGGCCTCCTCGAACCCCTGGAAGAAGACCTCCCCCCCGACGTCGAACAGGCAGTCCATGGACCTGGCCCTGAGCTCGTCCCTCTGGAATCCCAGGAGCTCCTTGAGCTCGGGGCTGAGGCGGCCCCGACGCATGAGATCGAAGACGTTCATGACGTAAAGGGTCGCACTGCGCTCCCGGCTCTGGACGGTGTCGAAGACGCGGCGGGTCGTATCGACGTCCACGCTCGCCTCAACGACCTTGTCGGCGTCCTTCCACTTTCGGGCCAGGTCTTTCTTGACGACGCTCGGGTATTCCCCATAGACGACGCCGGTGAGGACGATCCAGAGGACGAGGAAGGCGACGGCCAGGATCCCGACCTCCCGGACCTGTGCCGATTCCGTTTTGTAGGCGAAGCGCGACGCGTGGTAAAGGAGGAGGAACAGCCCGGCCCCGAGCCCGACGGCGAACTTGTTGACGAACATGTCGATGAAGATCTTGGCCTTGAACTTGATCTCGTCGGGGACGGGAATGTAGAGCAGCTCCCGGACCGACTGACCGAGGGTGTTGTCGAAGATCTTGTCGCCGCCCCGGACGAGGCTGGCCCAGACCATCAGGAGACCGACCGGGAGGGCGAAGACCGAGAGGGAGCCGAGGAGCAGGACGACGGGGGCCACGAGCAGGCCCAGCCGGATGCCGAAATTCTTGAGGACCAGGCGCGTGGCGGCCAGATGGAAAAGGGTCGAGAGGACGAGGATGGCGAAGAAGAACGAGCCCAGGAACGTGGCCCGGTCGATGCTGCTTTCGAAAACGCTCTTGACGACGATCTTGAACTGGTAATTGATGAGCGACCCGGCGACCATGGCCGAGGCCAGGAGCGCGGCCAGGAGCCGGAGGTACCGGTTCCTGCGGACGACGCCGAAGCTCTCCAGGTATCCGACGCGGGCCTTGGCCGGGGATGCCGTGGGCTCGGTCTCCCCGCGGAGCTTTTTCTGCTCGCCGTAGACGAGGTGGACGGCGGACAGGACGACGAGGAGAATGCCGGGGCAGACGAGAAGCAGGTTCTCGGGGCCGACGACGCGGACGAGGAGGGACGTCAGGAGGGCGCCGGTGATGCCGCCCAACAGCCCGCCCGAGACGAACAGGCCGACCGTCCTCTTCGCCTGGTACGGATCGAGCGTGTCGTTGACCGCGATCCAGAACTGGGTGACGGACATGGCGATGAAGACATCGGAAAAAAAGCAAAAGACGAATACGGGAATGGGCCAGATGTCGCGAATGACGACCTGGACCGGGATGACGCCGTAGATGGCCGACGAGTGGATCACGGGGGTCCGCATCTGCAGCTGCAGGGCGGTGTCGAAAACGTACCAGAAGACGAACAAGCAGGCGATGAAGAACAGGACGGTCCCCGTCAAGTAGGCCCGCCGGGGGAGGCGGTTGAGGAGCCTGGCATTGAGGGCCACGACGAAGCCGATGAGCAGGGCCGTGGCCAGGTCCGCGTACGGCCACCAGGCGGGGGTCACGCCGATGAGGAAGGTCTCCTTGACCGGCTTGATGATGTAGAACGAAAGCGTCGTCAGGAAGAAGAGGGTGAAGAGATAGGAGACGGCCCGTGTTTCGGCAACGCGGACATCGGCGAGGCCGAAGCGGTTCAGGAACCTGTTCAGCCGGCCGTCATCAGGCATGGAGCGTTCCGCTCGGCGCCGGCGCGGTCAAGCCTGTTCGAAACTCCGCAGGGCGCAGTCCTCGTCCTCATAAATCTCGAGGACCTTGGTCAGCATCGTGATCTGGAAAATGAGGAGGAGCTTTTTCGAGATGCTGAACAGCTTGAACCTCCCGCCCAGGTTCTGGGTGGAGATGTAGCTGGCGAGGATCTCGCCGACCCCGAAGCTGTCGATGAAATCGACCTTCTCCAAATTGAGCATGATCTTGCGCTTGCCCCGGTCGAGGTGGGACTTGACAAGGTGATGGAGGGTCGTCTCCATGTTGTCGGAGCGCCGGATCTCACCCGTGATGTCGAAAATGACAACGCCGCCGGTGTCTCGGGTCGAAATGGTCATAATGGCCCGCTTTCGCTCATCTGTTTATCAGAAGACCGGGCCGAAGTCAACCGAGAGCCGCGTTTTTGATAGAATGGTCCGGAAAGGAGCCGCCCATGCCGCTCATCGAGATCCATCTCCTCGAAGGCCGGACGGACGATCAGAAGAAGGCCCTCCTCGCGGCCGTCACCGGAGCCGTCCACGAATCCATCGGCGCCCCTCTCGAGACGATCCGGGTCTGGATCCAGGAAATGTCTCCCCGGGGGTTCATGGCCGCCGGGGTGCTCGCCGCCGACAAGAAGACGTCGCCCCGCGCATAACAAAGGCTCATCGCGCCTTCCCGGGGACCTCCGGACGCGTTCCGTGCCGGAAGTCCCCCTTGCCGCCGAGCCCGCGGGAATCGATTCCGCCGGCTCCCGGGGAGGATAGCAACCGTCCTGCGGCGATCGATCATTCCCTGGAAAGGGACAAAGGATAAATCAAGGGGCGGCCCGAAGGCCGCCCCATTCGTTCCAAACGAAGCCCCGGATCAGAAATTGATGTGGAGCGAGAGCGCGAACTTTCTCGGAGGAGCGTAGGATGTCGGATCCTGGAATGTGGGTTGGTCGGCGCGCTGGTCGATGGTCAGGGCCGTCTGAGTGTTGAGGACGTTCATGAACCTGGCCTCGAGGATGCCGTGGAATCTCGTGTTCAGGGGGATCATGTAGGACAGCTGGAGGTCGAGGTTGACCCAGGTCTTGAGCGTGCGGGAGCCGGCCTTCTCCAGATAACGGTAGTAATTCCCGTAGTAATCCAGGCCTCGCGCTTCCCAGGGCCGCCCGCTCTGGGCCCGGCCGAACCATCCCAGCGTGAAGTTCTTCAGGAACTCCCAGGCCCCGAACAGCTTGAGGACATGGGTCCTGTCGCCGATCATAATCCCGTCGCGGTTCGGGTCGCTGACATAGAGGCCCGGGGCGTCCTCGAGGTAGGAGGATGCGTAGAACAGGGCCGATCCGGCGTAGTCGAGGTCCCAGTTCCCGGATAGACGGCTCCACGTATACATGAACGTCAGGGACCAATGGTCGCTGTACTGCTTCTTGAGCTCGAAGCTGGCGGCTTTGTAGACGCGGCGGGCCAAGCCGGCCTCGAACGGCGGGTTCTCGCCGTAGGTGACGGTCTGGCCGTTGAGGTTGCCGTAGACATACTGGGAGGGAGCAGTCTCTCTGTTCCGGGTCGGGAAATCCTCGAGGATGTTCTTCATCGTCCGGTACTGGCCCCACACCTCGATGCTCCAGACGCGGCCGAACGGCCGGCTGTAGCCGGCCACGACCTCGTCGGTGTAGGTCGGCTTGACATCGGGCAGGATGACCTTGCCGGTCTCCGCGGCCTGCGGGCTGTCGGCCAGAAGATTGCCCGCCAGGTCGAAGTAGGTGTCGTTCCGGTAGATGCGGATGGGGGCCGCGGCCCGGGCCAGGCTGCGGTTATCCATGTTGTTGTAGCGGCCCCAGTTCGCGTAGACCTTGTCCCCCGCCTTGGGGTCGAGCGTGAACGTGAATCCCAGGCGGGGCTGGAACTCCTGGTCGAAGTTGAATTTGAGGAACGTGTTCCTGTCGCCTGCGGTCTTGGCGCTGAACTCGTCACGGTTGACGAGGGCCCCGATGGTCAGCGTCAACCGCTCGCCGATGGTGACGGTGTCCTGGAGGAAGATCGAATAGGTCCGTCCGCGGGAATCCTGGGGAGGCTGCTCCGTGTAGTTCCGGGCCCGAAAAGCGGGGTTGCCGCCGTAGGTCGTGACGATGATGGCCCCCCAGCCGTTGGCCAGGCGTTCCAAGTATTCGCCGCCGTCGTCAAAGGAGAATCCGGCTTTGATGACATGGGAATGCCCGGGGAAGTCCATATAGTGGCTGAGCACGAACTTGAGCTCGTCGCGGAAGAAGTTCTGGGTATTGAATTCCGATGCCCCGCCGACATACTGCCCGCTGGCCGTGGCCCCGCCGACGAGATAGGCGGCCGTCGTCCGGAAATATCCCATGGCCGGCAGGTTCGACGGATCGAAGGTCGGCCGATAGCCCAGCTTCGTGATCGGCACGCTCGCGTAGTTCTCGTTGACGTGATTGTAGCGGGTTTCGAGGATCGTGTTCTGGGAGATCGTCCAGACCCAGGACCCATAGATGATCCGGTTCAATCCTTCGCCGTTGACGGCGACGCTCGGGTGATCGTTGACGCCGATCCCGGAATTCGCGTTCGTGTAATCGTTGTTCCGGAAGCTCAACGAGATGAGGTGGGCCCGGTGGGGGTTGGCGGTCAGCTTCCCGAAGAACTCCCTCGATGTCGTCTTGGAATCCGGCACGGGCCCCAGATTATTGATCCGTCCCGTCGTCTTCGAGTAGGGCAGGTTCCCCGAGACGTACCAGAACAGCTTGTCCTTGAGGATCGGGCCGCCGAGGCCGATGGCCGGCTGATACTGGTTGTACTTGGTGATGATGTTGGGATCGACGAAGCCCGCGGTGAACCCGGCGGGCTCGAAGATGAAGCGCATCGAGCCGGTGACCGTGTTCGAGCCCGACTTGGTGATGGCGTTGGTGACCATCCCCGCGGCCCGGCCGAACTCGGCGCTGATGCCGCCCCTTTTGATATTGACCTCCTGGATGTCGAGCTCGGAAAAGTTCGAGCCGAGGTAGCCGAAGAGGGGATTGGTGACGTTCGAGCCGTCGTAGAGATAGACGTTATCCTGTTTGTTCCCCCCGGCGTTGGGCGCGAAATCGCGGTTGTCCGCGACGCCCGGGGCCAGCTGGAAGAGCGCGGCATAGGACCGGCCCATGGGCAGCTTCTCGACGAGGTCCTTGTGCCAGCTCGCGGAGATCGATGTCGATTTCAGGTCCACGATGGGCGAGGCGGCCATGACCGTGATCTCCTCTGCGACCCTGCCGACGGCGGACATCGTGACATTGACGGACGTTTGTCGATCGAGGGCCACGATGACATCGGACGTATAATCCATCATCTGCGGATGGGTGATGAGAAGGGTATAAAGGCCCGGCGGAAGGGCCTGGAAGAGAAAGACCCCGTCACGACCGGTGACGAACTCTCTCCCCTGCGGCAGGAAAGCCCCCGCGATGGTCGCCGTGGCGCCTTGGATGGCGTTCCCGTCCTGGTCCTTGACAAGGCCGCGGACCGAGCCGCGCTCCTGCGCGGAGACGGCGGCCGTCATGAGGAACAAGGCGATCATGCCCAGCGCGATGAGCGGTCTTTTCATTTCATTTCCTCCTTTGGCAACACGAGGCTTTGATCTTCGATCGATCAACCATCGACCATTGGCATTTTGGCGAAGTGTTTTGGCGTTGCCCTCCGGATCGGGTTCCTGGATACATAGATACATAAACATTAACCCTTCGTAAGTCAAGCACCGAACGGGCCCTTATCCGCGCATGAGCGCTGAAATGGCAGGGGTGCGCTTGACCGCCGCCCATGATGATCCTATTGTTGTTATTCATAGGACGGATTGACGGGGATATCCCCACCGGCCCTCAGCCCGAAAGCGGGCGAGATCGTCTGTTGGGTTGTCCTGACCCTATACGGGGGCTTGGCCCAGCCCCGGGCTTTTGCTAGAATCAACCCCCAGTTCATCTCTTTCCGATCGGAGGCCGGGTGTTGGAAAGGACGGCATGAAAGCGCTGGTCACGGGCGCCAGCGGCTATATCGGCGGCCATCTCGTCAAGACGTTGGTCCGCGAAGGCCACGACGTCGCCTGCCTCGTTCGCCCGACGAGCCGGACGGCCCGGATTCTCGACCTGCCGGTCCTTCTCCGGGAAGGGGACCTGCGGGACGTCGCTTCCCTGGTCGCAGCGGTCGAAGGCCGGGATGTCGTCTTCCACTTGGCCGGCGCCATCAGGGCCCCGAACAGGACGGCCTTCGAGGAGGCCAATGTCCAAGGGACGGGGAACCTTCTCAAGGCCTGCCTTCGGGCCGCTCCCGGCCTTGAACGCTTCGTCCACGTCTCCAGCATCGCCGCCGTCGGCCCGAGCCCGGAAGGCGCGGTCCTTGACGAGGACTCCGTGCCCCGGCCGGTCTCGGACTACGGGCGCACCAAGCTCGAGGCCGAAAAGCTGGTCAGGGCCGCCTTCCCCCGCCTCCCGGCGACCATCCTCCGCCCGCCGAACGTCATGGGCCCCGGGCAGCCCGAGCTCGAGGAAGCCGTCAGGATGATGCGCCGGCGGATCGTTCCCTCGCTCGGGAACGGCCGACCGCGGACGAGCCTCATCGATGTCGAGGATCTCGTCAGAGCCCTTATTCTCGCGGCCGAGGACCCCCGCAGCGTCGGCCGGACCTACTTCGTGACCGACGGCCGGGCCTATGCCTGGCGGGACATCCTCGAGGCCGTCCGCGAGGAGCTCGGGCTCCGGGGACCGGTCCTGCGGGTGCCCTACGCCGCTCAGATCATGGCCGCCTGGCTGTCCGAGAGAAGCGCCGCCCTCCGTCGCCGCCCGCCCCATCTGACCCGGGAGATCGTCCGGTCCGGCCGGGCCTATCATTGGATCTATGACGGGTCGAAGTTCGAGCGGGATCTGGGCTTCCGGGCGGAAAAGACCATGCGGGACTCCGTCCGACGGGCGGTCGTCGCCATGATGCGGGAAATGGGCCGTCGAAAAGGAGTGCGCGCTTGACTTCGGGCGGCACGCCGACCATCAGGGCCCTGGGCTTGGAGCTCAGGCCCGCCGATGCCGTCGTCCTCGGAGGCAGCGCGGCCCTCCTGATCCTGGCCTCCGTGTTCCCTGCGAGGCTGGCCGATCCCTGGCCGATCATCGCTCGTCACCTCATCTTCCTTCTTCTCTATCTGGCCGCGGTCGCCGTTCTTCCCCGGCTGCGTCCCCGCTGGCTGCGATTCCTGGCCCGAACGGGCTCGGTCCAGCTCCTTTTGCTGCAGATCTACCTCACGAGCCGTGATCTCCAGCTGCTGTTCTTCGGCTGGAACGATGACCTCGTGCTCCGCTGGGAAAGCGCGCTCTTCAGGACCCAACCGCTCGTCTGGATCCAGAAGTTCTATTCCCCGCTTCTCTCCGACTGGATGTTCTTCGTCTACGTCGCCTACGTCGTCATCTATCCCCTGCTCGGGGCGATCATCTATTTCCGGCGCGGCGAGGCCGCCAATGAGGATTATCTCTTCGGGTTGGGACTCGTGAATCTCCTCTGCGGATGGGGCTTCATCCTGTTCCCCGTCAAGGGCCCGCTGCACTGGGAGAGCGTTCGGGCCCTTTTGACCGAGCCCCTCCCCGTCCGCGGATTCGGACAGGCCGCCGAATACATCCGGACGCATTTCCATGCCCCCGGCGGGACCATTCCCAGCCCGCACTGCGCCGCGGCCACGGTCATGTGGTTCATGGCCAAGGCCCACACCCGATGGGGATTCTGGATCCTCTCCCCCATCGTCCTGTCCGTTTACGTCTCGACCGTTTACGGCCGTTTCCATTATTTCACCGATGTCATCATCGGCATCGCCGTGGCTGTTCCTGTCCTGCTCGTGTCGCCGGTCGTCCGGAAGACGTGGGAGGCGTGGGTGGCCCGGCGAACCCGCGAGGGGCTATGAAGCGCGTCCTGATCACCGGCACCAACGGATTCATCGGATCCAACCTCTGCCGTCATCTCCTCGAGCGGGGCTGGCGTGTCGACGGCCTCGTCCGGGAGTCGTCGGACCTCGGTTTCCTCGAGGGCCTCGATGTCCGCCTCATCCGAGGCGATCTTCGGGAGCCTTCCGGGATCGCGTTCCCCGACGACGTCCCGTACGTCGTCCACGCCGCGGCCCTCGTCTCCGACATGGCCGGCGACGAGGAAAGCCGATCGAACATCTTCGACGCGACCCGGAACCTCCTCGACGGTCTGCGTGCGGCCGGGGCCCCTCTCCGGCGTTTCATCTACCTCTCTTCGGCTCTGGTCCTCGGATACAACGGCCTCGATATCTCCGAAGAGCGGCCGGGCGTATCCGCCGAATTCATGCCCTACGTCCGTCACAAGATCCGGACCGAGCGGGAGCTGCTGGCCGAGCAGGCCGCCGGACGGCTGCCTCTCGTCATCCTCAGGCCGGGGGACGTCTTCGGTCCGAACGACAGAGTGACATGCGCCAACCTTCTCCGGGGCTGTGAGCGGGGCGCCCCGCTCATCGTGGGCCATGGAAGGTGGCGTTTCGCCTACTGCCATGTCGGCAACCTCTGCCGGGCCGTGGAGCTGGCTCTGACCCGGGACGGCATCGAGGGCCGGGCCTACACGGTGACCAATCGCATCCTGCCGACATGGCGGGAGTTTTTCGGGGCCCTGCAGGCCGGGCTCGGCCGGCGACAGCGCGTTTACGTGCCGGTCTGGTTCGCATTCACGGCCGCCTGGGCGGTCCGGACGCTCGCCCGGATCGTCCCCGGGGTCCCATGCCAGCTGAACTACTACCGGATCAAGCGGATCACGACCGAATCGACCTATGACATCTCAGCGACGATCGCCGACCTCGGTTATGACCCTGACGACGATTTCGGGCCTCAGTTCGAGGGCATCGTCGCCTGGTATCTCGAGGAGAAGAGACGTGCACGCCTGGCTTGAGGGCGCGGCCGGCGGGGGATGGCCCTTGGCTCTGGTCTATCTGGAACTCATTTTGGCCTTGACCCTGCTCGCGACCGCGCTTCACTTCCGACGCCTCCGGGAGAAGCGGCCCGAGCTCCGCGCCGTCCGGCTCTATTTCATCTCCTTCTTCTGCCTCGGCCTGGCCGCTCCCCTGCTCATCGTGTTCCTGGCCGCGGCCGAACCCTTGGCCACCTTGGCGTCATGGGGCTGGACCTTCGGGCGGACGGACCTGGGGGCGCTCATCGCCGCGGCCGGCATCCCCATCGCCGTCCTGGCCAGCGCCACGGGCTCCCGCGATCCCGGAATGGCCCTTATGTATCCCTTCGCCAAAGACGCCTGCGCCTCGGTCCGGACCTTCGCGGCGTATGAGGCAGGGTACGTCGTTCTCTATTACATGCCATGGGAGTTCGTCTTCCGCGGCGTCCTCTTCCTGCCGCTTATCCCGGCCATCGGGCTCATCCCGGCCCTCGCCGTTCAGACCATGATCTCCACCCTCCTTCATATCGGACATCCCGACACCGAGGTCTTCGCCGCGGCCGGCGCGGGGCTCGTTTTCGGGGTCATCGCCTGGCTGACGGGGTCGTTCTTCTACACGTTCCTCATTCACGCCGCGGCTGGGGTGGCCACGGACACCATTCTCTTTCTTCGGAAGCGCGAAGAGAGGCCGTGAGGATCTTCGTCACCGGAGCGACGGGATTCGTCGGTTCCGTCCTTATCCCGGGACTCGTCGAACGGTACGGCAAGGAGAATATCTCCGCTCTCGTTCTGCCCGGCGACACCCTGCCCGATGCCTGGAGGCGATCGGGGATCCGCCTGATCGAGGGCGACCTCCGGGACCGGCCGTCCGTCGCCCGGGCCGTCGAGAGCCACACCCATGTCGTCCATCTCGCCGGGATCATTTCCTACTGGAAAGGGGATGCGGGCCGCTTGGAGGAGATCAACGTCGACGGCGTCCGGTCGATCGTCGAGGCCTGCCTGTCCGCCCGGGTGACTCGCCTCATCCACATCTCTTCCGTGGGTGCGATCGGGTTCGACAGGTCCGGTCGCCCCGCGGACGAGTCGACCCCCTTCAACTGGCCGCCGGATATCCTCTACATGGTCTCGAAACGGCGTGGACAGGACCTCGTCGAACAAGCCGTCCGGGGAAGGGGGCTTCCGGCCGTCATCCTCAATCCGGCCTCCATCATGGGCCCGGGAGACCATAATCCGAAGAGCCCGCACAACGAGCTCTACCGCCGGATCTCGCAAGGACGCCTGTTCGGTTCGTTCTCGGGAGGGCTGGCCGTCGTCGATGTCCGCGACCTCGTCGCCGTCATCCTCAAGGCGCTCGAGGGTCGCGGCCGGTTCGGGGAAAGCTATCTGATCGTCGGGGCCAACCTGCCCTATCGGGAAGTCATCCGTCTCATCACCGGGGCCTGCGGCCGCCGGGCGCACCCCTTTCCGTTGCCGGCCGGCCTGCTGGCCGCTGTCGGCGGTCTCCTCGAAGGCACCAGCCGGCTGACCGGACGCAGGCCTTTGCTGACGGCCTCATACGGTCGGCTGAGCGGATGGACGGCGTATTACGACAACGCCAAGAGCCGTGCGGATTTCGACCACGCCTACATCCCTCTCGAAAAGACGGTCCGAGACGGCTGGGACTATTTCCGCCGCGCGTTCGGGGGCAGCGCTTAGGACTCGGCGATGCCCGTGCTGTTCGCGGGATTTTCATCAGGCCCAAGTCAAGCGTCGCACCGGTCGCCGTTCCCTTGACCGGGGCCGAGCCGCCGGATATAATCCGCCCCGTCGTTCCAAGTGGCCTGTATGACGATGAACCACCCCATGGATCCCCCCGCCGCCATCGAGGTCTCGGCTCTCCGCAAGGCCTACGGCCTTCTGAAGGCCGTGGACGGCATCAGCTTCGAGGTCTTGCACGGAGAGATCTTCGGCCTGGTCGGACCGAACGGCGCCGGCAAGACGACGACGATCGAGTGCCTCGAAGGCCTGCGGGAGCCCGACGGCGGCGGCCTCCGGGTCCTCGGCCTCGATCCCCGCGATGACGGATACGAGCTGCGGGAGAGGATCGGCGTTCAGCTCCAGCAGAGCTCCCTGCCCGACGACATGAAGGTCTGGGAGGCCATGGACCTCTTCGCGTCGTACTACCGGAAGCCCACGCCCTGGAAGCCTCTTCTCGAACGCCTGGGGATCGCCGACAAGAGCCAGGCCCGGTTCGCCAGGCTCTCCGGAGGGCAGAAGCAGCGCCTGTTCATCGCCCTGGCCCTGGTCAACGACCCCGATCTCGTCTTCCTCGACGAGCTGACGACCGGCCTTGACCCCCACGCCCGGCGGTCCATGTGGGACCTCGTCCGGGACATCCGGCGGAGGGGGAAGACCGTCTTCCTGACGACCCACTTCATGGAGGAGGCCGAGCAGCTCTGCGACCGGGTCCTGGTCATGGACCGCGGCCGGGTCGTGGCCATGGACTCGCCGGTCAACCTCGTCCGCGGCCTGCAGGCCGAGACGCGCATCGTCTTCCATGCGGACAGGGACTACGATCCGGCCCCCCTGCGGTCCCTCCCGGGCGTCTCGCGGATCGAAAAGAACGGGGAGCGCTGCGCGGTCTCGGGGACCGGCGAGCGCTTGGTCTGCATCGTCATCAACGCCTTGGACGCGGCCGGCGTCCGCTTCCGGGACTTGAGGACGGAGCAGCCGGACCTTGAGGACGTCTTCCTGACCCTGACCGGTCGGCAGGGGCCCGAGGGAGGCGGCCAATGAGGGGGTTCTGGAAGCTGGCCTGGGTCGAGGCCAAGATCTACATCCGGCAGCCCCAGGCGGCCTTTTTCACCATCTTCTTCCCGCTCATCCTCCTGTTCATCTTCGGCAGCATCTACGGCAACAAGCCCAACCCCCTTTTCGGCGGCCGCGGCATGGTCGATGTCAGCACCCCGGCCTACCTGGCGATGATCATCGGCTCGACGGGGCTGCTGACCATCGCCATCGCCGTCAGCAGCAACCGCGAAAAGGGCGTCCTGAGACGGTACCGGGCCACGCCCCTTCGCCCGGCCGCCGTGCTCGCGTCCCAGGTCTTCGTCCACTTCCTGATGACCCTCTTCGGAGGGATCCTGCTCATCGCCGCGGCCCGGATCGTCTACGATCTCAAGTTCTCCGGACAGGCGGGGATCGTCTTGCTGGGCTTCACGCTGAGCAGCCTGAGCTTCTTCGCCGTCGGCTTCCTGCTGGCCAGCGCGGCCCGCACGGCGCGCACGGCCTACATCCTGGGGATGGTCCTCTACTTTCCGAATTTGTTCCTCTCGGGGGCGACCATTCCCAAAGAGACATTCCCCGCAGCCTTGCGTTCGGCCGGCAAGTTCATTCCCCTGACCCATGTCGTCAATCTCCTCCAGGGGCTCTGGTTCGGGAATCCTCTCTCCCGCTTCGCCACCGAGGCCGCCGTCCTCGTCGGGCTTCTGATCATCGGCGTCTATGTTTCCGCCAAGATGTTCCGCTGGGAGTGAGGCCGACCGGACGGATACTCGAGTTTCTTGGCGCGTTGACAGGCCTTCGGACTTCTGCCAATATAGCCTTCCCCAGGGACCACCGATGATCGCCGCGGCCGCCGTTCTGCTCGCTCTTTCCGTCGCCGTCCTCATGGAAGGCGTGGCGTGGGCCACCCACAAGTCCGTCATGCACGGCTTTCTC
Organism: uncultured Eubacteriales bacterium; assembly: GCA_964423315.1. Taxonomy (GTDB): domain Bacteria; phylum Acidobacteriota; class Aminicenantia; order Aminicenantales; family Saccharicenantaceae; genus RBG-16-66-30. The sequence continues at coordinate 30,095 of CAYREO010000003.1, forward strand.
TGGGCCCTCCACGAGGACCATCACCGGCCGCGCCGCCATGGATTCCAGAAGAACGACCTGTTCGCGGTCTTTTTCGCCGTCCCGTCCTTTCTGCTGCTCCTTTGGGGCCGCTTTGCGGGAGCATGGCCGGCGTCCGCCGTCGGCGCGGGCATGGCCCTTTACGGGCTCGGTTATTTCCTCTTCCATAACGTCATGTTCCACAAGCGGGTCCGGTGGCTCCGTCTCAAGCCCTGGACGTTCTACCTCAAGCGCATCGTCCGGGCGCATGCCGACCACCACCAGAGCTTCGGCAAGGGCCAGGCCCGGTCGTTCGGCTTCCTCTATGCGCCGCGCCGCTTCGACGTCAGGGGCGCCTGAGGGAGGTCCCGGGTCATCATGACAATCGTGCTCTCCGAAACGCTCAGCTATTGTTTCGGCGTCCGGAAAACGCTCGACCTGACCGAGCGACTGCTGGCGGAGAACCCGGACCGCTCCTATTACATGCTCGGGGAGATCGTTCATAACGAGCATGTCATCGAGGCCTTGCGGTCCAAGGGATTGAAGATCGTCCAGACTTTGGAAGAGGTCCCGGACGGCGGGGTCGTCATCCTCCAGAGCCATGGTTCTCCCCAGCGGCGCTTCAGGGAGCTTCAGGAACGGGGCCTCGAATTCGTCGACACGACATGCCCCATGGTCCGCATCATCCACGAGCGGATCCGTGAGATCGAGGCCGAGGGGCTGACTCCCGTCGTCATCGGCCAGGTCGGCCACGAGGAGGTCCAGGGCATCGTCGGTCAGGTCCGGAGGGCTCTTGTCGTTCGAACGCCCGAGGAGGTCACGCCCGAGCTGTTCGGTGGGATCCGCCGGGCCGGGGTCGTCATCCAGTCGACGTTCATCGAGGAGGACGCCCGGCGCATCCTGGACCGCATCCGGGAGATCGTTCCCGCGGTCGTCTTCCACGACACGATCTGTCGGCCGACCAAGAGCCGTCAACGGGAGGTCGAACGGCATACCCGGACGGCCGACTGCGTCATCGTCATCGGCTCCCGGCGGAGCGCCAATACCATGCACCTCTTCCACATCGCGGAGAGGATCAACCCCTGCACCCATCTCGTCGACAGCGCGGAGTGCGTCGAGACGATCGACATCCCCGACGACGCGACGGTGTTCATCGCCTCCGGCGCCTCGACGCCCGAGGCCCTGATCTTCGATGTCGTCCGGCGGCTCGAGGCCCGGGCCCGGCGGCGACGGCCCGGAAAGAAGGACAGAGCTTGCTCGAACTCCGGCGATAAGGACGGGACATGATAAAGAGAACGGTCGTCATCGGGGCGGGGTTGGGAGGGCTGGCCACGGCGGCCCTGCTGGCCAAGAAAGGCTGCGACGTGACCGTGGTCGAAAAGAACGACCGGCCCGGCGGCCGGGCCCGGGTCTGGGAAGAGCGGGGCTTTGTCTTCGACATGGGGCCCTCCTGGTATCTCATGCCCGAGGCCTTCGACCGCTACTTCGGCCATTTCGGCAAATCCCCGTCGGACGTCCTGTCCCTCGTCCGGCTCGATCCGCAGTTCCGGGTCTTCTCCGGCCGCGGGGAGGTTTACGACGTCCGGGACGACTCAGCGGCCAACGCGGAGCTCTTCGACCGGCTGGAGCCCGACGGCGCGGCCAAGGTCGAGCGCTATCTCCGGAAAGCCCGCGAACAGTACGACCTCTCGGTCCGCCACTTCCTGTACCGGGACTACGACGGCCTCTCCGACTTCCTCGACAGGAGGATCATGAGGAACGGCCTCCGCCTGGGTGTCATCGGCAGCGTCCACGGCCTGGCCGGCCGGGAGATCCGGGACGAGCGGCTCCAGCAAATCCTCGAGTTCACGATGGTCTTCATCGGCGGCGCACCCAAGAAGACGCCGGGTTTCTACGCCCTGATGTCCTCGATCGTCCTCGATCAGGGGGTCTGGTATCCGATGGGCGGGATCTCGATGATCGTCAAAGCCCTGCACGAGCTCGGCCTGTCCCACGGGGTCCGGTACGAATTCGGCCGGCCGGTCCGGGGCATCCGGGCGGAGTCAGGCCGCGCCGTCGAGGTCTTGACGGACCAAGGCCCCATCCCAGCCGACGCCGTGGTCTCCAACGCCGATTACCACCACACGGAGACGGTCCTGCTCGACGAAAGTCTCCGGACCTACGACGAGAGATACTGGCGCCGCCGGGTCCTTTCCCCCTCGGCCCTCATCATGTATATCGGCCTCGACAAGCGCGTCGAGGGGCTCCTCCATCACAATCTCTATTTCGAGACCCGCTGGGACGAGCATTTCGACGCCGTCTTCGGCCGTCCGTCCTGGCCCGAGAGGTTCTCCTACTACGTGAGCTGCCCGTCCAAGACCGACCCGGCCGTCGCCCCGCCGGGCATGGAGAACCTGTTCTTCCTCGTCCCCGTGGCCCCCGGCCTGGACGACACGGACGAAGCGCGGGAGGCGTTCGCGGCCCGGGTCCTGGAGCATTTCGAGCGCCTGACCGGGCAGAGGATCGCTCCCCACATCATCGTCCGCCGGATCTATTCCGGCCGGGACTTCATCTCCGACTACAACACCTATCAAGGGACGGCTTTCAGCCTCTCCCACACGCTGTTCCAGACGGCCGTCTTCCGGCCCAGGCGCAGGAGTCGGAAGGTCTCCAATCTCTATTTCACGGGCCAATATCCTCATCCCGGGGTCGGCATGCCCATGGTCCTCATCGGGGCCGAGCTGGCCGCGGAACGGGTCGTCCATGAGACCTGACGGCCGGGTTTTCAACGGCATCTTCCGGCGCGGAAGCCGGACCTATTTTCGCAGCTCTCGCTTCTTCCCGAGGCCGGCCCGTGAGGATGTCGGCTACCTCTACGGGTTCGTCCGGACGGCCGACGATCTCGTCGACCGCGTGCCTCAGGATGCCGCCGGGTTCCGAAAGTTCCGGGAGGCCTATATCGGCCGCCGGGACGGGAAGACGGCCTCGGCCGGGCCGGTCATCGACCGCTTCGTCGATCTCTCCCGGCGCCGCGGCTTCGAACCGGCGTGGACGGAGGCCTTCCTGGACTCCATGGCCATGGACCTCGTCAAGAAGGACTATGCCTCCCTGGCCGAGACGCTGTCCTACGTTTATGGGTCGGCGGAGGTCATCGGTTTGATGATGTCGCGCATTCTCGGGCTCCCCCCTGAGGTTTTTCCCTGCGCCCGACTCCTGGGCCGGGCCATGCAATACATCAATTTCCTCCGGGACATCCGGGAGGACCTGGCCCTCGGCCGGACCTATCTTCCCCGGGATGAGATGCAGGCGGCGGGATTGGCGTCTCTCGAAGAAGCGGAGGCCAGGTCCCGTCCGCAGGAGTTCCGGGAGTTCGTCAGGGAGCAGGTCGGCCGGTACAGGACCTGGCAGGCCGAGGCCGAAAGAGGATACGCCTTCATCCCCCGGCGCCTTCGGGCCCCGATCCTGACGGCCGCCGGGATGTATGAATGGACCGCGGGGAGGATCGCGGCCGACCCCTTCGTCGTCTTCCGCCGCAAGGTCCGACCGTCGAGGGCCAGGATCTTCGTGACGGGATTGCGCAACGTCCTCAAGCCGGAGGGAGACCCCCGATGACCTTTGAGACCTATTTTGAACGGACACGGAAGAAGCTGCTGAAGTTCCTCGACGGTTTTCTGGAAAGCAAAAAAGCCGAACTGGAACATCTCGAGCCATGGGGAGCGGATGTCATCCACCGGCTGGCTGATTTCACCGCAAAGGGCAAGCTCATCAGAGGCGGATTGGTCTGCCTTGGATGCGAGATGGCCGGACGGCGCATCTCGGCGGATGCCGTTCGGACTGGCGCCGCGCTGGAGCTCATCCAGTCGGCCCTTCTCATCCACGATGACATCATGGACAGGGACGCCCGGAGACGCGGCGCCCCCTCACTCCACCGCCAATACGCCCTCTTGGCCGAAGAGGAGGGGCTTCCCGACACCGAGCACTTCGGGATCAGCATGGGCATCTGCGCCGGCGAGATCGCCATTTTCCTGGCCTTCGAGGCCCTGGCCGGCCTTTCCTCCGGGTCCGGCCGCTCCCGGACCTCGGAAGTCCAGAGGCTTTTCGCCGGAACGTTCGCTCTCGTCGGCCTGGGCCAGATGCGGGACATCCACGTCGGGGCCTCCTCCCGGCCCGTCACGGAAAAGGAGATCCTGGACATCTACCGGTTCAAGACGGCCCGCTATTCCTTCTCTCTCCCCCTGGCCGCGGGATGGGTCCTCGAAGGTGGCAAGCCGGCCGTCCGGGCCCGACTCGAACGGTTGGGCGAGGACTTGGGATTGATCTTCCAAATCAAGGATGATGAGCTCGGCCTCTTCGGCGAGGAAAAGGTCCTGGGCAAGCCGGTGGGGTCCGACATCCGGCAGGGCAAGAAAACGCTCCTCCACCTCCGGCTGCTCGAGAGGGCCCCGGCCGGCGAGCGGAAGAGATTGACGTCCATCCTCGGACGCCGGGACGCCTCCGAAGAGGATATCGAGTCAGTCAGGGCGCTCGCCTGCCGCTACGGGATCGACGGCGATATCCGCAGGACCATGGCCCGCTACGGGCGCCGCGCGAAGAGGGTCATCGGGGGTCTGCCGGTCGATCCATGCCATCGCGAGGTTCTGGAAACCCTTCTCGCATTCAGCTTGACACGAAGGAATTGAAGGGCTGATGAGCCGCTATCTCGTCATCAACCTCATCATCATCGCCGGGCCTCTCCTTTTCAGCTTTTGGCGGCCGGTCCTCTACTATCGCCGCTGGCCGGCCCTGCTCTTTGCCGTGGCCACAGCTGGAACGGTCTATCTCGCCTGGGACAACTGGGTGACGGCCAGGGGACATTGGGGATTCAACCCGGACCATCTGCTGGGGATCAAGTTTTTGGCCCTGCCGCTCGAAGAGTACATGTTCTTCATTTTCGTGCCCTTCAGCTGCATCTTCATCTACGAGGTTTTGAAAGCCAAGACCCGGGAGAGGATCGTCCGGTTCCCTCAAGGGGCCGCCCTGGGCCTTTCCGCCCTGTTCTTCGCCGGTTCGGCTGTCTTTTCCGGGCAGGGATACACGATGCTCGTCCTCGGCTCCTGCGGCCTGTTCTTCCTGGCCGCGGCCTTCCTGGGGCGGAAGCAGCTCGCCTCGTCCCATTACTGGCTCTATATCTTGATCTCCTTCGTCCCTTTTCTCGTCTTCAACCACCTCCTGACCGCCCCACCCATCGTCACGTACAGCCCCGAGGCCATCTGGGGCGTCCGGATCATCTCCATCCCCCTGGAGGATTTCTTCTACAACTTCTCCATGCTGTCTTTTTACCTCATGGCCTACCTTGCCGTCCGGAAAAGGGACTGAGGGACGGGGGTCGGTCGGGGGTGAGATATCACCCTTCGAATCACCTTTAGGGGTGATTGACCGCCTGGAGGAGGCGTACGAGAATGCGGCTTGGAACGATCGCTATGAAGGCGTCCAGAGGAGATTCAGATGGAACACCGCAAAGATAAGCGTTTCGTGGAAGAGAACAATGTCGTCATCAAGGGCTCGTTGGAACCTCGCGAAGCGGCCAGGAATGGCGGCATCAACGCCTGCACCCGCGATCTTTCCCTATCCGGGGCCCGGATCTGCAGCCAACAGGATTTCCCCGTGGGCAGCGTCATCCGCATCGTCATCGACCTCGAGAGGACCCATCAGTCCCTGAAGGTCGACGGCGAGGTCAAGTGGACCCGTAAAAGCGAGGACGGGGAGCGTTTCGAGATCGGCGTGGAGTTCCTTCACAGCATATCCCAAACCCTTTTATCCCTGATCCGGCACCTCTACAGCGAACGGGAGGGCATCCCCTCCTCGGTCTCCTGAGGCGCCGTCCTCCCGGCCTCCGGCCGGGCCTTCAATCCCCGATTTCGAGAGCGGCTTCGACGCCGGCTTCCGCGTGGATGCGGGTCGTGTCGAAGACCGGGATCCGGACGTCCTCCTGCCTGACGAGGAGCGGGATCTCCGTGCAGCCGAGGATGACGCCCTGCGCCCCCCTCTCGGCCAGGCCCTCGATCGTCCGGACGTACTTGCGCCGGGACTCCGGGGAGATGACGCCGAATGTCAGCTCGTTATAGATGACGCCGTCCACGACGGCCCGTTCCTCGGGACCGGGGATCAGGGCCGTCAAACCGAACTTCTCCGCGAGCCGGCCCTTGTAAAAGTCCTCCTCCATGGTGAAGCGCGTGCCTAGGAGCCCGACCGTCCTCAGCCCGGCGTCCAGGATCCTGCGGGCCGTGACGTCGACGATGTGGAGGAGCGGGATACGGACCCTCGCGGCCACGGCATCGGCGACCTTGTGCATCGTGTTCGTGCAGATGAGGAGCAGGTCCGCGCCCGCTCTTTCCAGGCTCTCGGCCGAGTCGCCGAGGATGCGGGCGGATCCGTCCCAGTCTCCCCGGCTTTGGCACGCCTCGATCTCGTCGAAATCGAGGGAATCCATCAGGATCCGGCCCGAGTGGAAGCCCCCCAGCCGGGCCTTGACCTGTTCGTTGATGATCCGGTAATACTCGAGCGTCGACTCCCAGGTCATGCCGCCGATGAGGCCGATCCGCTTCACGGCTGTCCCCTCAAAGCCCGGAGCGGGCTCCATCGTCGCCGGTGTCGAGCGGCACGACGGTCTTGGGGTCGCGGACGGCCCGCCACTTGAACTCCGACGCTTTGGGGTTGCCGAGGGGGCGGGCTGTGCCGCTGATAACGTGCCCCTGGACCCGGCCCTCATACATGTAAGGCGTCATCTTGCCGTCGATATCGACGTCGAGCCGGAAGGAGATCCGGTCGCCCACGAGCTTCATGTCCTTGGCGGTCAGCGGCCAGTCGTTCGAGGTTATCGTTCCGCTCACGACCTGGAATTTCTGCTCGGCCTGGAACGTGTAGCGCCGGTTCTTGCCGCCCTCCGAGACGGTCCAATCCCACCGGCCGCTGACGTTGGCCGGGACGATCCAGAAGTACACATGACGTTCGTCGTCGTAGGCCGTGCTGACAATGGAGGTCTTGTCCGGCTCCCAGTCCCCCATGTCGAAGCTGTGGGAGACGAGCCGCGTGCCGGGCTTGAGCTCGGCCAGCAGCTTGGGCCGCAGTCTCAGGTTGACCGAGGTCAGGAGGTACATCGTGATGACGGAGGCGTCCTTGAGATCGGCCTCGAAGAGGTTGCCCTCGATGAACTTGACCTTGTCGGTGACCCCGCCTTCGATGGCGTTCTGCTTGCTCTCCGAGATGCGGACGGGATCGATGTCGATGCCGATGGCCCTGATCCCGTATCTCTTGGCCGCCGCGACGACGATCCGGCCGTCGCCGCAGCCCAGGTCGTAGAGGATGTCGCCCGCCTTGATGTCGACCAGGCGGAGCATCTCGTCGACGACCTCCATGGGGGTCGGCACGAACGGCACATCGTAGTGCTTGTACTGTTCCCAGTAGTACTCTTGGGCCGGGGCGGGCGAGCCCGCCAAAAGAACGGCCGCCAAGAGCAAACCGCAAAGGATCCCGCGTCTGTTCATCGTCACTCTCCTCGAGAAGGGTGCCGGCGATGCCGGGAGGATACCGGGTGCCGGCGAAGAAAGCATGATAGTCCCCGCCTCCGCGGATGTCAAACCGTCGAATCGTCGAATCGCGCCATCTAAAATCTGGCCGAAGGCTGATATGTCTTGCCATTTAAAAATCTTACCCAGGCGGACGGGGATGTGGGCGATTCGCCTGTGCAGCCGCTTCTTGTTATCCCGAAGGCAAGACAACTTCACCCGCGGCGTGCGCCCGAGGTAATGTCGGGCGAGAATATCATCCTCTTCCCAGCCGCTCACGCGGAAGAAATCGCAGATATTCCTGGCATGGACCAGGAAGCTTTCAAGAGCCGAATTCTGGAGCGCCTGATCACCCGCCTTTTTTGCCTGGGCTATCTGAACGCTTGACACATGAATCATCCCCCATTCATAGTTCAGGGTTTTTGCCGCTGACCGTAGGGCTCTCGCACCTCGTTTCTTTCTAACGCGGCCTTTCTTTTCACGGTTTCACCTTTCGTGTTGGCATTCGTGTTGGGCGCTGAAAAGGGCGGTTGTTGGCTCCTTTCGGTTCCCTTGACCGGATAATGAACGGCCCCCGAGAAGGGTCCTAAGTTGCTGATTTTAAAGTGCCGGTGGAGGGAATCGAACCCACACCCGAGTTGCCCCGGACTGGATTTTGAGTCCAGCGCGTCTGCCAGTTCCGCCACACCGGCGCGGCCCGTTCACTATAAGGGAAAAGCCGGCGCTTTTCAATAATCGGACCTCCGCCGATCGATTAGGCTTCCTTCCCTTTCTCGCCAAGCGCTTTCGCCTATCCGTCGGGGCCTCCCGAACCCTGAACGGGCCGGCCATCGCCCGCTTTTCCGGGCCGATCTGCCCAAGACCGATCCCCCTGACCTTCACGGCCGGATGGTTGCCCCGTCCCCCGCCCCTCTGATATATTTCACCCATGCCGACACCCGAGCGGATCAAGAAGGTCGACCGCGTCCTGTCCCTCCGCCAGCCCGATCTGCGGGTCGTCCTCGAAGGCGTGACCATGGCCCACAACGCCAGCGCTGTCATGCGGACCTGTGACGCGGCCGGCATCCTCCACCTCGACCTCGTCTCCCCGAATCCCGAGCTCCTCCATTTCAGCGAAGCCATCTCGACGGGGGCCCACAAGTGGCTCGAGATCGGCGTCCACGGCGCGCCGGCCGCGAGCCTTCAACCGCTGAAAACGGCGGGCTTCCAGGTCCTGGCCACCCATCTCCGCAAGGACTCGGTCGCCTACACGGAGATCGATTTCTGTCGTCCTACGGCGATCGTCTTCGGCAGCGAGGCCGAGGGCATCACGGAGGAGGCCCTGGCCTTCGCCGACCGCGTCGTCCGAATCCCCATGCTGGGCATGGTCCAGAGCCTCAACCTGTCGGTCTCGGTCGCCATCATCCTCTACGAAGCCCTGCGGCAAAGATCGGAGAAGGGGTATTTCGACGCTCCCCGCCTCCCCGCCGAGGAGCTCGCGAGGCTTCGCCATATGTGGCTCGGGCTCTCCCCAGAGGATCCATAAGGGCGGCTCGGAGAAACCGAACCGAAAGACGCCCGAAAAAAAGTTTCATCTCCCATTTCCGGGGAACAGATGGTCATGAGGGGACGATAGACGTCCCCCTGAAGACCCCCATCGCGGAGGGGGACCCGCCGGCCGCCGGCGGGGGAACCGTCGGGACTGGTTCCCGGGGGCGTGGGGGGCAAGGGGGGATGTCTATCGGCGAACCTCATGGCCTATAAGCTCCCGGAAATGGGAGAAGAACCGAAAAAGGGGGGGACACGCCCCGAAGGCCCGTGTCCCCCCTATCGACAGGAGCAGGTCTCTTAGACCCTTCGCAAAACCCCCCTGACGAGAGCGGCGACCTCTTTGGCCGACTCCTTGCTCTTGACCGCCATCTCCTCCTGGATCCTCTTCATGTTCTCCCTGATCTCCGGGAGATGATCGGACCGCCATTTCTTGAGGACGCTCTCGAAGGCGTCGGTGTAGCCTTGCCAGGACTCGAGCGCATCCCTCAGGCCCTCGGGTCCGAAGAAGCCCCCCGAGCTCTCCTCGGCGACCTCGACCTCGAGATTGACGGTCTTCTTCTCCCGCAGGACCTCGACCTTGACCTTATCGCCCTTGGCCTTGGCCTGGATGCGGTCGATGAGATCGTTGGTCGATTCCACACGTCGGCCGTCCACCCGGACGATGACGTCGCCGACCTTGAGGCCGGCCTTTTCGGCCGGGCCCCCCGCGGTCAGCCGCGAGACGAGCAGTCCCGTGCCCTCCTTGACGCCGTAATGTTCGGCCAGCTCCCGGTTGAGCTCCATGGGGTAGATCCCGATGTACTTCCGCTGTTCAAAGGCCCAGCCCGGACGAGTCGGCACGGCCGGCGTCGCCAAACCCTTGGGGGCCGTTGGCTTGGCGGGCTGTTCCGGCGGGGGCGGAGGGAAGAGCCGAGGGAAGCGGACCTCGAGCTCCCGCCTGGCATCGGCCTCGGCGTATTCACCGAGCTTGACCTTGACATCCTGGGGCTTTCCGTCCCGCTCGATGCTCAGGGTGACCTCCTGGCCCGGCTTCCGTTTGCGGATCTCGGCGGCCAGCTGATCGGGTCCGGCGATGTCCTTGTCGCCGACCTTGAGGACGACGTCCCCGGGCCGGAGCTTGGCCAGTTCGGCAGGACTCTCCCGGTCGACCTGGCCGATGACGACCCGGCCGTCCTCGTCCTGCCCGATGCCGACACCCAACCAGCCGCGTTCGACACGGCCTTTGTCCTTGATCTGGGCGGCGACGTCCCTGACGACGTCCACAGGAACGGCCACGGCCATCCCGGACGACGGGGCTTCGCCGCGGCTGATAACGACGCCGGAGCCCGTCTGTTCGCGGTCGCGGAACTGGAAAACGACGGGCTTCTCCTCGACGTAGATGCCCCGGAGGAGCCCGACCATCCGGCCTTTGTCGTCGACGACGGGGCCGCCGCTCGTTCCCGGCGTCACCCAGACGTTGAGCCGCAGCCGGTCCTCGGCGACGGAGCTGACGATGCCTTGGGTCACGGCCGGCGTGCTCTCGGGAGAGACCCCGACGACACAGATCCACGAGCCCGCCGATAGGTCGGCGGCCCTCGCCGCGGCCAGGGCGGGGAGCCCGGCGGCGTCCTTGGCCCGAACGAGGGCCAGCTGGGTTTCCGTGTCGAAGCCGAGGAATTCGGCATCGATCTTCTTTCCGTCGGCCGTGGTGATGACGATCCTCTGGTCGCGGGGCGAGATGAGGGCCGTCGTCACGATGTATCCGCCCTTCTCGACGACGACGCCCGTGGCGACCTTCCGGGTGTGGTTCTGGGCCTCCACCCGGACCACGGACGGATAGACCTTTTTCGCGATATCCGCGCTGTCGCGCTGAGCGCCCATCGCCGCCGGCGGTCCGGCGAGCGGCCAGAGGCTCCCGACGAGCAGGGCGGCCATGGCCATGAGGGCCGGTCCATGTTTCGTGTTCATGGCTGCGAAGACCTCCTAGTAGATGATTCCCGACGTTCGGACATCGGAAACCTGCTCCAGTATGTAAACCGTCCGGGGCTCGGGAGAGTCGCGCCGGACATCGGCCCCGTAGTCCAGGGTCTCGAGGACCGGGACGAACGGCCGGCCGGCTTCCTCCCGCCCCCACCAAGCGGACGGGTCCTTCGTTTCGAACCTCTGTTCGGCCTCGGCGGCCCGCTTCGACGCGAACCACGGAAAGGCCCCTTGTCGCGTGAAGCCCCTGTCGAATATCAGGAAGGCGGCCAGGAACAGAGCCGCCGCGCCGGCGAAGGCATAGCGGACGACGGCCCGGCGCCGGGCCCGTTCCTTGCGGACTTCCCGCAAGCGGTAAAAGACCCTCTGGTCGAAGTCGGGCGGGGCGCCGACTTTTTTCATCTTGCCGAGGATGTCATGCCCTTCCATGTTCGCTCACCTCGCTGTCGACTTGCCTGACCCGCCCTTCCAGGGCCTTCTGCAGCTTTTGCCTGAGCTGATCGCGGCCCCGGCTGATGCGGGCTTTGACCGTACCGACCGGACGGTCGATGATCCGGGCGATCTCCTCCTGCGAGAAACCCTCGACGTCTTTGAGGACGACGGGGATCCGGTAGCGGGGATGGAGCTCTTCGAGGGCCTCCCGGAGGTTCCTGACGAGCCCGGGATCGGCCGGGTCCTCATAGTAGGTACCGCTCGCGAAGTCGTTGGGGATGTCCTCCAGCGAGACGGTGGCCGCCCTCCGGGACCTGCGGGCGTCGGTCTTGGCCAGGTTGGAGGCGATCGTATATATCCAGGAGGAGAGGGGACCGATGGGGCGGTACTTCCGGGCCTTGAAGTAGACCCGCAAAAACGTCTCCTGGGCCAGCTCGACGGCCTTCTGATAATCGCCCGAGAAGTGGTACAAATAATTCACGATACGGTCCTTATAAAGAGCCATGATCTGGCCGAACGCCCATTCGTCCCCGTCCTGGACGCGCCGGATCAGCTCTTGTTCGTCCATGCTCATTACCTTAAACTCCTCGGGCGGCGGAAAGTTGCGTTCCCGCTCCCCCTATTATAGCAACTCGGCCCCTTTTTGCCCGGGTTGCCCGGGGGGCCGTTTTGTTGGAGAATAGGGCCCGGAAATGGAACTTTCCGCCGTCCGATTCCGTCAACCAGGGTGGATTGAGTGGATTTGAGCGAAGTCGTCAGCCAGTGCCTGGCCGGGAGCCAGGGAGCATGGAGAACGCTGGTGGACCAGTTCGCCCGGAGGATTTTTAACATGGCCTATCAGTTCAGCGGGAGCCGGCAGGAGGCCGAGGACATGACCCAGGAGGTCTTCCTCAAGCTCCACGGGGCCCTGTCCAAGTACGATCCCGCCAAGAACTTCCAGGCCTGGTTCCTGACCCTGGCCAAGAACCACCTCATCGACGAGTACCGCCGGACCAAGTGGGAGCGCGCCCAGCGGGACGAGTTCGACGAACGCGTCCTGGCCCACGCCGTCGACGACGGACCTGAAGCGAGCCTCGCCGATAAGGAGACCAAGGCCTTCGTCTGGCAGGGGCTCGATCGCCTTTCGCCGGAGATGCGGACGGTCATCGTCCTGAGGGACCTGCAGGGCCACAGCTACGAGGAGATGGCCGGCCTGCTCGGCCTGCCGCTGGGCACGGTCAAGTCGCGCGTCAACCGGGCCCGGCTCCAGCTGGCCCGGGTCCTCAGGGCCGCCAAGGGAGGGACGTCATGACCTGCGAACGCATCGAAGAGCTTCTCTCCGCTTACCTCGAGGGCGAGCTGGGCGCCGCGGAGCGGGCCGAGGTGGAAAGCCATCTCGCGTCCTGCCCCGCCTGCGCCGGGCTCCTGGAGGCGCTCCGGGAGGTGACCGGGGCCATGGCCTCCTTCCCCGAGGCCGAACCCTCCCCCGCCCTCATGGCCCGTCTGTACGGGATCCCGGAGCGAAAGGCCGGAAGGAAAAAATGGCTCCGGCCGGTTTTCGATCTTCTGACCCGCCCGGCCCTTCAGCCTGTTTACGCGGCCTTCACCGTCCTTTTTTTGGTCCTGTCCTTCGTCCTGTACCTTCCCCAGGGACAGGCCATCCGGAAAGAGCTCGACATCCGGTTCCACCGCGGCCTCGGCACGATCGAGAAGCTCTACGCCGGGGCCGGCTCGATCACTAGCGAGCTGGGGGAGTTCACGGGAAACGTCCTCCGGTCCTTCAAGACGGTCGATCTCTTGAAGGCCGGCGAAGATAAACCATAATCTCAACGGAGGTCATATCCATGGACGAAAGATCCGTCATCCCTCGGAAGCCGCCCAAGTCGCCGGCGGCGGCCGGCATCCTGTCGGCCATCTTCCCCGGCACGGGCGCCCTGTACAACGGTCAGATCGCGAAAGGGGTTTTCTATATGATCCTTTTCGCCGGTCTGATAACCATCCAGGCGAGCGGCGGCGGGCAGCCCTTCAAGGCCCTGCTGCTGGCCGGGTTCTACTTCTTCCAGATCATCGACAGCGCGCAGGTCGCCAAAGCCATCAACCTGAAAGCCGCCGGCGAGCAGCCGGACGAAGCCGGGGTCCAGGGCCTGCCCGAGATCGTGCCCTCCGGCTCGATCTTCTGGGGCGCCGTGCTCATCATCCTCGGGGCCTTGCTCATCCTGGCCAACTTCGACGTCATTCGCTACGAGACCCTCTTCGATTTCTGGCCCGTCGCGGTCATCGCCATCGGCCTCAAGCTGGTCACCGACTCCATGGCCAAGAAGAAGAACGGCAACGGGAACTGAAGGAGGACTATCATGGCAAAGCCGAAACAGCGCGATTCGCTCGTCTGGGGCATCATCCTCATCGTCCTCGGCGGGATCTTCCTGCTCGAGCAATTCGACGTCGCCGTCTGGCGCTATGTCTGGAGGCTCTGGCCGGTCATCCTGATCGTCTGGGGCGCCAACAAGCTCATGCTCGGTCTGAAGGAGAGGAGCGAGCGCGAGAAGCCGCCGGCCCCGCCGCAGGACTGAGGCCATGAGATTCCGGGAGATCCTGCTTCTCGGGGTCCTGCTGGTCGCCGGCTTCGTCGTCTATCAGGTCCAAACGGGGGGCTGGGACCTGCGGTTCGACTGGGACGACGAGCTCTTCGGCTTCGGCCGGGAGCACTCCTACGAGGAGACCCGGGTCTTCGAAGCCCCGGTGCCCTCGGCGCTCGAGGTCCAGAACGGCAACGGCTGGGTCGAGGTCCGGGGCGGCGATCAGGACCACATCGCACTGACCTTCAGGAAGATCATCCGGCGGCGGAGCGAGGAGGACGCCCGGGACGTCGCCGGGCAGCTTCAATACACCGTTCGCCGGAATGAGGCCCGGTTGGAACTCGGCACCAACCGGGAGGAGTTCCGCCGACGGAACTTCGAAACGGGCTTCATCCTGACGGTGCCGCGGGGAACGACGGTCGAGATCGTCAACGCCCACGGCCCGGTCCGTGCCGAGGGCGTGGCCGGGCTCATCGTCCGGAACCGTCACGGCAAGCTCTTCGTCGCGGACATCGGGGGCCCGTGCACGTTGGAGACGAGCCACCAGGCCGCCGAGGTTCAGGGTATCGAAGGGGACGTCGCGATCACGAACAAGCACGCTCAGGTCCGGGTTTCCAACGTGTCGGGCGATCTCAGGGTCGAGACAAGTTACGCCCGGGCCCGGGTCGAGGACGTCGGAGGCCGGGCCGAGATCCTCGGGCGGCACATGGAGGTCGAAGGACGCCGGATCAAGGGGCCCGTCAAGGTCGAGACAAGTTATCAGCAGGTCGCTCTGGAGGACGTCGGGCCGGCCGTGGTCCGGGCCCGTCACTCGTCGGTGGCGGCGGAGACGGTCCGGGGCGACCTGGACATCGAGACGAGCTACCAGCGGGTCCGGGCGACGGATGTCCAAGGCAACCTCATCGTGTCCTCCAGGAACGGCTCCGTCTCGGCGACCCGGATCGGCGGGGAGGCCGTTTCCGTCCGCACGTCCTATGCGAATGTCGAGCTGGACGGCTTCTCGGCCGAGGCATCGGTCGTTCTGCGCAACGGCAACGCCGTCCTCAAGCCGCTCGATCTGAAGCACGGGATGGAGGTCCGCAACGAGCACGGCATGATCCTCCTCGACTGGCCGTCGGGGGAGGTCGCCCGGCTCGAGGCCCGAACCCGGGGCGGATCGGTCGACTGGGGGCTCGAGGTCCGGCCCGACGCCGTGATCTCGAACGGGTCGTCCGTTCTCAAGGCCTTCCAGGACCGCGCGGACCTGCCGCTCGTGTTCTTGGGCACGACCTATGCGGATATCCGCGTCAAGGAGGGGGGACGGACGTTCTGAACCCGCTCGTCAGGCGTGGCGGGTCTTGCATTGATAGATCCGCTGGGTGATGACCCCGTTGATCTTGATATTGAAATACGAGATGAGGTTGGTCACGTCCTTCTTGTACTTCGTGACATAGCGGACGAAATCCGACTTCTCCTTGAATCGCAGGAGATTCTCGAACTCGGCCACGGTGTCGTGGAGCTCGATGACGTAGTGGTTGATGGTCCGGTACTGGGCGTTGATGTCGATGAGGTCCTGGGCGCCGAGCTTGGCCAGGTCGAGGTGCGGCGGCAGGCTCTGCAGGATGAGGAGGCTCTCGTTGTGGAGCTCACCGACGGACTCGCCGATCTCCTGGAAGTAGGAACCGAATTCCTGGGCCTTCTTGAGTTTGGCCCCGGCCCGTTCGGAGAGGCGTTCGAACTGGGACTTCAGGGAAACGATGAAGTCCTTGATCCCAAAGTATTTTCGGTGGGGGGTGAACAGGTCGAGGAAGTCGCGCCCGATGTAGATCTTGTCCTCGTAATGGCTGAGGAGCTCCTTGGGGGAATGGGTGTAGAACTTGATCTCGAAGCGTCGGCCCTCCGAATCGCGGTCCCGGAGGCGGGCCAGGACGAGACCGTTGTTCTGCTCGATGAAGTAGCTGCTGATGTCGACGAGGACGGAGTGGACGGCCAGGTTCTGGACGATGGACTCCTTGAGACAGTCGAGGATGGGTTCGTGGCGGGTGATGAAATCGGTGATCCGGGCGTCGGCGGCCGGGTTGAGGACGGAATAGCTCGGCGAGAGGAGATAGAGGACGGGACCGCTGCCGAGCTCGAGGTGGAGGTTCTTGAGGACGCTCTGATAGAGGTCGTCGAGAAGCATGGTCCGGAGAGGGGGAAGGCTGGACGGATCCAGCTTGGAAAGCTCTTCGATCTCGTTCATTGGACCATCCTCGCTCCAAGGGAAAGTGTAACACCGGGCCGAAAGAAAAGTCAACGAGGCCCGGGCCCGGGCGGGCGGCGCAGCGTCCAGGCGTCGTCGCTGTATTTAGCGGCTTGGAGGGCGGCGACGGCGCTCTCGTCGGCGGGGCCGAGGGCGAAGGGGACGAGATCCACCCCGAAGGAATCAGCGAAGCCCTGGGACAGGGCGGCCACGGCCGCGGCGAAATCGATGGGCCGGCCGGCGGCCTCGGAGAGAGAGGTCATTCCTCCGCCGGGCCCCGCTCCGCCGGGACGCGACACGGCCGCCAGGAGCTCGGTGTCGTTCTCGAGGGGGATGGACCCGTGCTGGAGAAAGGCGGGCCCGAGCCTTTTCTGAGCGCTGCCGACGATCTTCCGGCCGCCGGTCTCGATCTCGTCGCGGGCGGCGTGGGCGAAGCAGGGCATGGTCCCCCGGGCGTATGACGGCGGGGCGGGGCCGGCCATGCGAGAGGGGATCCCCAGGAGCTCGAGACCGGCGAGCAGGGCCCGGGAGATGAGCCGATAGGAGTCGCGCACCGTGTCACGAAAAAGGGCGATATCTGAAGAGGCGACGGCGTAGGTCACCTCGCGGTGATGAAGGACAAGCTTGCCGCCTGTCATTCGCCGGACGACATCGATGCCGTTCCTCCGGCAGAAATCGAGGTCCACGACCTTGCCCGCCTCTTGGGAAAAGCCAAGGGACACGGTCGGCCGCTGCCATCGGTAGAAGCGCAGGAAGGTTCGCGGCCCGGCCTGGGCCAGATGGAACAGATGCTCGTCGACGGCCATGTTCCGGGCCCCCGGAAGCGGGACCGGCTCGACGATCAACGCCCAGCTAGGGGTCACATCTCCACTCATTAAATATCGCCTTGGTCGTCCGCTTTTCGTCGAAATTTAACGAATGGAGATTTGACCCCTTCTTTTTAAAATAAATGGAGCGGGCAATGGGACTCGAACCCACAACACCCGGCTTGGGAAGCCGGTACTCTACCATTGAGCTATGCCCGCTCATGGAGAGCCGCATTCTAGCATATTTCCCGTCCCCGTCAAAGCGGTCCCGTCAAAGCGGTCCCGTCAAAGCGGCGTTGACAGGCTCCGGAAGCGCCCCTATAATCGCAGTGGACCGTTCAGACCGGACGGACGGGAGGACCACCGATGCCGGACGAAAAAGCCAGCCAGGCCCAGAGTTCATCCCCGGAGCGGACCGGGCGCCCCGCCGCCACCCGCCTGGGGCCGAGCGTCGTCGTTCAAGGGGATATCGAGGCCCACGAGGACATCCTGATCGAAGGCCGGCTCAACGGCAAGGTCACGCTCCCGTCCGGGACCCTGACCGTCGCCAAGGGAGCGCGGGTCGAGGGCGACATCAAGGTCCGGACCCTCGTCCTTCACGGCGAGCTCGCGGGCAACGTGGAGGCCGGCGAACGCGTTCAGATCTTCGATACGGCTTGGATGAACGGTGACGTCGCCGCCGCGAAGATCACGATCGCGGACGGCGCCCGGTTCACGGGCGGCATTCGGACGGGAGCCAGGCCCTAGGCCTCGGGACCCGTCGGAAGACCTGATGGGATAAAAGCGTCACCTTCTGTCGGCGGCCATGTCATTCACACTGCATTCCGAGTTCGAACCCAAGGGCGACCAGGTCCGGGCTATCGACCGCCTGGCCGATGGCCTCGAGAAGGGCGAACGCCATCAGGTCCTCAAAGGTGTGACCGGGTCCGGCAAGACGTTCACGATGGCCAACATCATCGAACGCGCCGACCGGCCCGTCCTGGTCATCTCCCACAACAAGACCCTGGCCGCCCAGCTCTATCAGGAGTTCCGGCGCTTCTTTCCCGACAACGCGGTCGAGTACTTCGTCAGCTACTATGATTATTATCAGCCGGAGGCCTATCTCCCCGCCTCGAACATCTACATCGCCAAGGAAGCGACCATCAATGACGAGATCGACCGCCTCCGCCTCTGCGCCACGAACTCCCTCTTCGCCCGCCGCGACGTCATCGTTGTCGCTTCGGTCTCCTGCATCTACGGCATCGGGGCCCCGGAGACCTACTATGCGATGAGCTTCAGCCTGACCGCCGGTCAGCTCACGACCCGCAAGGCCCTGCTCGACAAGCTCGTCGCCGTCCAGTACGAGCGCCAGGAGGGCGACTTCAAGCGCGGCGGATTCCGCGTCCGGGGCGACATCATCGAGGTCTTCCCGAGCTACGAGAACTCGGCCATCCGCGTCGAGCTCGAGGACGGGGCCATCCGGGCCCTCTCGTTCGTCGATCCCCTGCTCGGCACGACGCTCAAGTCCCTCGAGTCGGTCATGATCCACCCCCGGACGTTCTTCTCGACCCCCCCCGACGCCCTCCGCGCCGCGGTCGCCGGCATCGAGAAGGAGCTGGCCGAGCGCGTCGCGCACTTCCAGCGCCGGGGCCAGGCCGTCGAGGCCGCACGCATTGAGGAACGGACCCTCTACGACCTCGACATGCTCCGCGAGTTCGGATACTGCCCCGGCATCGAGAACTACTCCCGGCATCTCAGCGGCCGCCGGCCCGGCGAGCCGCCCGCCGTCCTCCTCGACTATTTCCCCAAGGATTTCCTGACGATCATCGACGAGTCCCACGTCACCGTTCCTCAGATCGGCGGCATGTACTCCGGCGACCGGTCCCGGAAGACGACCCTCGTCGAGCACGGCTTCCGTCTGCCGTCAGCCCTCGACAACCGGCCCCTGAGCTTCGACGAGTTCGAGGCGCGCGTCGGCCAGGTCCTCTATGTCTCGGCGACGCCCGGCCCTTACGAGCTCGCCAAGGCTCCCGGCCGCGTCGTGGAGCAGATCATCCGGCCGACCGGCCTGACCGACCCCGAGCTCGAGGTCCGGCCCGTCAAGGGCCAGGTCGACGACCTCATGGGCGAGATCCGGGCCCGCGCCGCCCGCAACGAGCGGGTCCTGGTCACGACCCTGACCAAGAAGATGGCCGAGGACCTCGCCCGCCACTATCATGAGCTCGGTCTCCGCGTCCGCTATCTCCATTCCGAGATCGAGACCTTGGACCGGGTCAAGGTCCTCCGCGACCTCCGCAAGGGGGAGTTCGACGCCCTCATCGGCATCAACCTCCTCCGCGAGGGCCTGGACCTGCCCGAGGTCTCCTTGGTCGCCATTCTCGACGCCGACAAGGAGGGCTTCCTCCGCTCGGCGACCGCCCTCATTCAGACCTTCGGCCGGGCGGCCCGCCATGTCGCCGGCCGGGCCATCCTCTACGCCGACGTCGTGACCGATTCGATGCGGGCGGCCATCGATGAGACCGACAGGCGGCGCCGCCTCCAGAGGGAGTACAACGCGGCCCACGGGATCACGCCCCAGAGCATCGTCAAGGGCATCGACACCGTCCTGTCCAGCGTCTACGAGCGCGACTACCTCGACTACACCCGGATCGCCGAGGACAAGGAGATCTACCTGTCGCCGCAGAAGCGCAAGAAACGGATGGACGAGCTCGAAAAGCTCATGATGGAGGCGGCCCGGGCCCTCGAGTTCGAGAAGGCCGCCGGCTACCGCGATGAGCTGACCCGCATCAAGAAGCGTGAGCTCGAGCTGGATCTGTGACATGAGCGTCGGGGATCGCCTCAAGGCCCGGGCCGCGGAGCTGCCGGCCAAGCCCGGGATCTACTTCTTCAAGAACGCCGCGGGCGAGGTCGTCTATATCGGCAAGGCCCGCTCCCTGCGCGACCGCGTCCGGTCGTACTTCCTGCCGGGCCCCGACGTCAAGGTCCGGGCGATCCTCCGGGAGACGGCGTCCATCGACTACGTCCTGGCGGGCTCCGAGAAGGAGGCCGCCTTCCTCGAGAACAACTACATCCAGCGGCACCAGCCGCGCTTCAACCTCCGGCTCAAGGACGACAAGAGCTTTCCCTACCTCAAGGTGACGGCGGCCGAGAAGTACCCCGGCGTCTATTCGAGCCGCCGGGTCGATCGCGACGACTCCCGCTACTTCGGCCCCTTCAGCCCCGCCCGCCGGGCCCGGATGTCAATCCACCTCGTCAACAAGTTCTTCGGCATCCGGGGTTGCGAGAACGCCGTGTTCCGGGGCCGCAAGCGGCCCTGCCTCGAACACGAGCTGAAGCTCTGCTCGGCCCCCTGCGTGGGGCGCATCTCTGAGGAAGACTACCGCCGCGACGTCGAGGCCGCCTGCCTTTTCCTCGACGGCCGGATGCCCGAGCTGGCCGGGACCCTTCGAGAGCGGATGGACGAAGCGGCCCGGGAGCGGAAATTCGAGGAGGCGGCCCGCTGGCGCGACGTCCTGCGGACCGTCGAGGACATGCGGGACCGGCCCCGGTCGATCTCCGTGGACCTCGAGGACCAGGACGTGGCGGGATTCGCCCGGGAGGGGGGCCGGGCCGCTCTCCACGTCTTCTTCATGCGCCGGGGGAAGATCCGGAGCTCCGAAGCGGCTCTCGTCGAGGCTCCCGCCGGAGTGCCGGACGCCGATATCCTCGGCGATCTCCTTGCCGGATTTTACGGGGACGCTTCGGACCGCGAGGTCCCCCCCCGTCTGCTGCTCCCCTTCCGGCCCGCGGACACCGGGACCTTCGAGACCGTCCTCGGCGGACGGGGCGGGCGCCGTTCACGGCTCGCCGTCGCTCAACGCGGCCGGGACCGAAAGCTGGTCGAGCTGGCCGCCCGCAACGCCGAGGCTTTTCTTCGCAGGCAGGCCGCGGCCCCGGGCCCCCTCGAAGCCCTTCGGGAAGCGCTCGGCCTGGCCACCCCCCCGCAAGCGATCGAGGGCTTCGACATCTCGAACACGGGCGGCGAAGAATCCGTCGGCTCGCTGGTCGTCTTCCGGGACGGACGACCCGACAAGGACGCTTACAGGAAATTCCGGATCAAAGGCGTGACCGGGCCCAACGATGTCGCCAGCCTCGAGGAAGTCATCCTGCGGCGGTACCGCCGGGTGCTATCCGCATGGGGCCACCTCCCCGACCTGGTCATGGTCGACGGCGGCAGGCCGCAGCTCTCCGCCGCCCGCAAGGCACTCACGGCCCTCGGTCTCGAGAACCTCCCGGTCGTCTCGATCGCCAAGCGCCAGGAGATCCTCTTCACGTCCGAGGCGCCGCAAGGGATCCGTCTGCCGCGGACGTCGGCGGCCCTCAAGCTCGTCCAGGCCATCCGCGACGAGGCCCACCGGTTCGCGATATCCTACCACCGGGGCCGGCGCGAAAAACGCAGTTTTGCTTCATCGCTCGAGGGCATCCCCGGCCTCGGTCCCAAGAAGAGAGCCGCGCTCTTGGCGCGCTACGGGAGTCTCGAGGCGATCCAGGCCGCCGCGGTCCCCGATCTGGAGAGAGTCGTCGGCCGAACGGCCGCCGCCAGGGTGAAGGAACGGCTCAGGAATGAACAGGCTCAAATCCCTATCCCGAGCTCGTGGTCTCTCAGAACGAAGACGCTCAAGGATCGCCGTTATCGGAAGAGGGACCCATCGAGGGACCGGGCGGAGCCCCGCTGAGCATCAGCCCTCGCGGCGCATGGCCGGCAGATACATCCGTTCGATGTATTCCTTGAGCATGCGGCGCATGGAGAAGGCGGCCAGGCTGGTCCGCATGGCCTCCTTCATGACCTTGATCCAGCCTCTCGGGATGCCGTCGGCATCACGGTCGTAGTAGAGGGGGACGATCTCTTCCTCGAGCAGGCGGTAAAGGGCCTGGCTGTCCATCTCGTTCTGGGTGTCGCTGTTGTCATACTCGGTCTCGCCGAAAGCCCAGCCGTTGGCCGCCCGCCCCTCCCCGGCCGGCCGGAAGGATTCCGCCCACCAACCGTCGAGGACGCTCAGGTTCGGGACCCCGTTCATGGCCGCTTTCATGCCGCTCGTCCCGCTGGCCTCGTTGGGCCGCCGGGGCGTGTTGAGCCAGAGGTCCACGCCCTGGACGAGGAAGTGGGCGATATGCAGGTTGTAGTCTTCCAAGAAGGCGATCCGTCCGCCGAAGTCCGTGGATTGGGCGTAATGATAGACCTTCTGGATGTATTCCTTGCCCTGGCCGTCCGCGGGATGGGCCTTGCCGGTGAAGATGATCTGGACGGGCCGGCTCTCGGACTGGAGGATTCGGTTCAGCCTGCGCTCGTCGTGGAAGAGGAGCGTCGCCCGCTTGTAGGTGGCGAAGCGCCGGGCGAAGCCGATCGTCAGGGCGTCGGGGTCGAGGAGGGCCCCCGACGGCATGATCTGGCTGGTATCCAGGGAGCCGGACGTCCAGCGCTGCCGGGCCCGGGCGTGGATCCTGGCCAGCAGTTTGGCCTTCAGGTCCGCATGGGCCGCCCACAGGACCTCATCGGGGATGTCGTCGATCCTCTCCCACAGCGCCGGATCGTCATGGCGGTCGAGCCACTCCCCGCCGAGGCGTTCCGTGAAGACCGACTTCAGGGACGATGCGATCCAGCCGGGGGCGTGGACGCCGTTGGTGATGGCCCCGATGGGCACATCCTCCGGCCGCCGGTCGGGCCAGACGGGCTGCCACATCCGCCGTGAGACCTCGCCGTGGAGCCGGCTGACGCCGTTCGACCTGCCGGCCAGGCGCAGGGCCAGCACGGTCATGTTGAACCGGCCGTCGAACTCGCCGAGAGCCAGGAACTGTTCCCGGCTGATGCCCATGTCCTGCCAGAATCGGCCGAAATATTCATCGATGAGGTGGAAGGGGAACGCATCATGGCCTGCCGGGACGGGCGTATGGGTCGTGAAGACAGTCGTTCTCCGGACCTCGTCGATCGCCTGCTCCCACGACAGGCCCCTGTGGGTCGCCTCGCGGAGGCGCTCGAGGAGCAGGAACGCCGAATGGCCCTCGTTCATGTGCCAAGCCGCCGGGTTGACGCCCAGGGCCCGCAGGACCCGGACCCCGCCGATGCCGAGGACCATCTCCTGTCGAACGCGGACCTCCTGGTCGCCGCCGTAGAGCCGGGCCGTCAGGTCCCGGTCCCAGGGGGCGTTGCGGTCGATGTTCGTGTCCATCAGGAAGATGGGGACCCGGCCGGCGTTGACCCGCCAGACCTGGACGTGGATCGGGACGCCCTTGAGGGCCACTTCGACGAGCAGCCTGGCGCCGTCCCCCCCCGTCACGAGATGGAGGGGGACATGATCGTAATTCAACGTATCGTAAACCGCCTGCTGCCAGCCGTCGGGCGGCATCTGTTGCCGGAAATAGCCCTGGGGATAGATGAATCCCACGCCGACGAGCGGCAATCCAAGGTCGCTGGCCTCCTTGCAATGATCCCCGGAAAGGACGCCGAGCCCCCCGGAATAGATGGGCAGGGAGCTGTGCAGGCCGAATTCCGCCGAGAAATAGGCCACCGGATCCCGCAGCTCGGGATGGTTTTTCGGGAACCAGAGATGGCCGTTCTTGCATTCGGTGTCGAAGGACGCCGTGACCCGATCATAAAGGTCGAGGAACCGCCTGTCCCGGGACAAAGCCTCCAGGCGCTCCGGGCTGACCGTCTGGAGGATCCGGACGGGATTGTGCTGCGTCGTCCGCCAGAGCGGCAGACTGACGGCCTTGAACAACGCCCTGGCCGGAGGATGCCAGCTCCACCATAAGTTGTCGGCGAGCTCGGCCAGACGACCGATGCGTTCGGGAATGGGCGGAGTGTTGTTCATGAGGTCGTTTCCTTCCTTCGCATCAGATCACCAGCCGGACGATCCAGCTCAAGACCAAGGCCACGGAGACGCTCAACCCGGCCGAGACGAAGGCCCACTTCTTCCCGATCTCCTTCCACAGGATGGCGAACGTGGACAGACAGGGGATGAAGAAGCTGATGAAGACGGTGAAGACGATGATCTGCTCCCGGCTGATCACCGAGAGCAGGTCCCGGTATTCGACCCCCAGGGCTTGGAGCATCATGATGAGCGACAGCTCCTTGCGCAGGAAGCCGAAAACGAGGGTGACCCCCAGCTCGCGGGGCAGGCCCAGACCCTTGGAGACCAGGGGCGCCAAGATGTCGTTGACCAGCCGGTCGGCGCCGAGATAGCCCATCAGGCTGAGGACGAGGCTGCCGGCGATGAGGATGGGCCAGGCGAACTTGATGAACGAGTGGACCTGGAGCCAGGTCTTGCGGAGGATAGAGGCCGGCCGGGGCACTTTGAGCGTCGGGATCTCCAAAATGAGCCCGGGCGAAGGCTCCTTGAGGAACAAGCTGATGAGCCCGCCGACGATGGCCACGACGGCGAGATTGGCCACGTAGAAGCCCATGGCCCAGAGGGGCCCCAGATAGAAGGCCACCAGGGCCAGGATGATCGTCGTCCGGGCGGCACAGGGAATGAACGGGATGAGCAGCGCCGTCAGGACCCGGTCCCGGTACGACTCGAGGATGCGTGTCGAGACGATGGCCGGGACGTTGCAGCCGAAGCCCAGGATGAAAGGGGACACCGACTTCCCGTGCAGCCCGATGCGGTGCATGAACGTGTCCAGGAGGAAGCCGGCCCGGGCCAGATACCCGAGGTCCTCGAGCAGGGCCATCAGTAACAGCAGGGGGAGGAAATACGGGAGGACGATGGCCACTCCCCCGCCCACTCCCTGGATGAGCCCTTCGGTGATATGGAAAGCCAGTCCGTCGCCCAGGCGCGAGGCCAACGTGGCCTTGAGATCCTCGAACGGTCCGAGGAGAAGGACCTCGAGGGGATTGCCGACCTTGAAGATGATGAAGAAGAACGTCAGGAACACGGCGACCAGGATGAGATAGCCAAGGACGGGATGCATGAGCACGGCGTCGGCCCTGGTCTCCCAGGTCAGCCGCCGGCCGTGCAGAAGACGGCTCGAAGCCTCGAAGATCTTCATGGCCAGGTGGTGGCGCTCGGCCGAGATGATCTCGTAGGCAGGCGCGCCGCGACGTTCCTCGAGGCTCCTTCTGACCCGGTCCAGGACGGCGGCCAGCTCCGCGTCGATCTTCCCGAGCATGTCCCCGCAGGCCGTTCCTCCGGACTCGAGGAGCTTGACAGCCGTGAACCTCCGGTTGCCGACGACCGGGAAGCCGGGCGGGAGGAACCTTTCGACCTCGGCGATCTTGTCCTCGACGTCCTCGGAGCCGCGGACCGCCCGCAGGCTCTGGCCGCCGCCCAGGACCGAGAACGCCTCTTCCAAGAGCTGCTTGACCCCGCGGCCGAAGGCGGCGATGGTCGGCACGACCGGGACGCCGAGCAGGGACCCGAGCTTGGCCGCGTCGACCGCGATCCCCTTCCTCTCGGCCAGATCCATCATGTTGAGGGCGACGACGAGGGGATATCCGAGCTCGATGAGCTCGAGCGTCAGCTCGAGACCCCGGCTGAGGGTCGAGGCGTCGACGACGTTGACGACGAGGTCGGGCTTTTCGGTGAAAAGATGTGACAGGACGACCTGCTCGGCACGGTCGGTCGGACAGAGCGAATAGGTGCCCGGCAGATCGATGATGTCCAGGAGCCGGCCCTCGATGTTGACCCGACTGTGGGTGTGCTGGATGGACGTGCCCGGGAAGTTGGAGGTCTCGGCCTTGTGCCCGGCGATGGAGTTGAACAGGGTGCTCTTGCCGCCGTTCGGCTGGCCGATGAAGACGACGACCGGGATCTTAGGGCCGCTCATGAACCTCTTCGACCAGGACTTTCTGGGCGACGCCGCGGCCGAGGGCGACTTTGGTGTCGGTCGTAACGTTGCGGACGAGGAGGGGTCCGCGGAGGATGGCTTGGCCGTCGAGCTCGATGATATCGTTCTTGTGAAAACCCAGAGCCATGAGCCGTCGCCGGACCCCTTCGCCGCCGGCCAGATTGACGATCCGCAGGGGCCTGTTGAGCGGGGCTTCGATGAGCGTCATGCCGTCGATCCTTTCCTGCAACCTTCCCTCTCGGGGTCCGATCGGGTTCAAGCCGTTCCTTCCGGGAGGGGGCAGGGGCTCCAATTATAGGGGAAACAGGGACTTCTGTAAAGCGCCCGGGGCGGGCCAAATTGACATTCGGAGGGCTTTCTGATAGAAGATGATAAATGTATAAGTGGATTTCCCGCAAGCTGTTCGGCACGGAAAACGACCGCACGCTCAAACGGATCCGGCCGATCGTCTCCGCCGTCAACGAGTTCGAGCCCCGCATCCAGCCCCTCTCCGACGCCCAGCTGAGGGCCAAGACGGCCGAATTCCGGGAGAAGCTCTCCCAAGGCGCGGCCCTTGACGACATCCTTCCCGAGGCCTTCGCCGTCGTCCGCGAGGCCTCCCGCCGGACGACCCGCATGCGTCACTTCGACGTCCAGATCGTCGGCGGGGTCGTTCTGCACCAGGGCAAGATCGCCGAGATGAAGACGGGCGAGGGCAAGACCCTCGTCGCCACCCTGCCCGCCTACCTCAACGCCCTGGACGGCCACGGCGTCCACATCGTCACGGTCAATGATTACCTGGCCAAGCGCGATACGGAATGGATGGGGGCCATCTACCGCTTCCTGGGCCTGACGGTTGGGACCATCCAGCACGGCCTGGACGACGCCGCGCGCCGTGCGGCCTACGGCAGCGACATCACCTACGGCACGAACAACGAGTTCGGGTTCGACTACCTGCGGGACAACATGAAGTTCCGGCTCGAGGACCTGGCCCAGCGCGAGTTCAACTACGCCATCGTCGACGAGGTCGACAGCATCCTCATCGACGAAGCCCGGACGCCGCTCATCATCTCGGGCCCGACCCAGCAATCGACCCAGCTCTACTACCGGGCCGACTCCCTCGTCCGCCGTCTGCAGAAGGACAAGCACTTCACGATCGACGAGAAAAGCCGGACCGTCTCCATCCAGGAGGCGGGCGTCGCCGAGGCCGAGCGGGTCCTCGGCATCCCCAACCTCTATGACCTCGCCAACATGGAGGTCGTCCACGCCATCAACACCTCTCTCAAGGCCCACCATCTCTTCAAACGGGACGTGGACTACATGATCCAGGACGGCAAGGTCGTCATCGTCGACGAATTCACGGGCCGGCTGATGCCGGGCCGGCGCTACAGCGACGGCCTTCATCAGGCCCTGGAGGCCAAGGAGCGGGTCCGGGTCGAGGAGGAGTACCAAACCCTGGCCTCGGTCACCTTCCAGAACTACTTCCGGATGTACAAGAAGCTGGCCGGCATGACCGGCACGGCGGCCACGGAGGCCCAGGAGTTCCGGCACATCTACGGCCTCGACGTCGTCGAGATCCCGACCAACAAGCCCCTCATCCGGATCGAGTACCCCGACGTCATCTATCGGACCGCCCGGGAGAAATGGGACGCCGTCGCCGAGGAGATCGCCGAGCTTCACGAGAAGGGGCGGCCCGTTTTGGTCGGCACGATCTCCATCGAGAAGTCCGAACACCTCAGCGCGCTCCTGCGCCGCAAGAACATCAAGCACGTCGTCCTCAACGCCAAGTACCACGAGATGGAGGCCCAGATCATCGCCCAGGCCGGGCGCGTCGGGGCCGTGACCATCGCCACGAACATGGCCGGCCGGGGCGTCGACATCCTCCTCGGCGGAAACCCCGAATACCTGGCCCGGGAGCGCCTCAAGAAGAACGGCATCGATCCCCTGAAGGCCACGCCCGAACAGCTCGACGCGGCCCTGGCCGAGGTCCGGGCGGTCACGGAAAAGGAGCACGACACCGTCGTCGGCCTCGAGGGCCTCCATGTCCTGGGCACGGAACGACACGAGGCCCGGCGTATCGACAATCAGCTCCGCGGCCGGGCCGGCCGTCAGGGCGACCCCGGCTCCTCGCGGTTCTACCTGTCGCTCGAGGACGACCTCATGCGGATATTCGGCAGCGACCGCATCTCGGGGCTGATGGCCCGCATCGGCATGGGCGAGGGCGTGCCCATCGAGCACAACATGATCACCAAGGCCATCGAGCGGGCCCAGAAGCAGGTCGAGGGCCAGAACTTCACCATCCGCAAGCACCTCCTCCAGTACGACGACGTCATGAACAAGCAGAGGGAGACCATCTACGGCCAGCGCCGGCGCATCCTCAAGGGGGAGGACCAGCGCGAGTATTTCCTAGGTCTCATCGACGATCTGGTCGACTGGATGCTCGATACTTACGCCAACAAGGACAAGCCGCCCGAGGAGTGGGAGAAGGACGCCCTCCGCCAGGCCGTCCAGGCCCAGTTCGGTCTGGACATCGAGACCCTGAAGATCGACTGGGAGGGGGTCGTCTACGACGAGCTCCGGGACACGATCGTCCAAACCCTGCGACGGACCTACGAGGAGAAGGAGAAGCTCCTCGGCGCGTTCACGCGCGATTTCGAGCGGATGATCCTCCTCCAGGTCATCGACACCCAGTGGAAAGACCATCTTTTGGAGATGGACCACCTCAAGGAGGGCATCGGCCTGCGCGGCTACGGCCAGAAAGACCCGCTCATCGAGTACAAGAAAGAGGGCTTCAACATGTTCCAGTCCCTTCTCGACCGGATCGAGGAGGACGCCGTCCGCTATCTCTTCCTCGTCCAGCCGGTCGTGGAACAGCCGGTCCTGGAGAGGAAACAGGCCCCCGTCTATTACCAGAGGCCGCACGGCCCTTCGGGCCAGCGGGCCAAGCAGGCCCGGTCCATGATCCCCAGCAAGCGCAAGCGCCATTGAGGGAGGGAGGCATCATGCTCGACGACAAGATTTCCGAAGGGCTGACCTTCGACGATGTCCTGATCGTCCCCGCCGCATCCGACGTCATCCCGGCCGAAGCCGACGTCCGGACG
Organism: uncultured Eubacteriales bacterium; assembly: GCA_964423315.1. Lineage (GTDB taxonomy): Bacteria > Acidobacteriota > Aminicenantia > Aminicenantales > Saccharicenantaceae > RBG-16-66-30. Next base: position 59,000 of record CAYREO010000003.1, read on the forward strand.
AGGCTCAGCCGCAACATCTCCCTCAATATCCCCATCGTCAGCTCGGCCATGGACACCGTGACCATGTCGCGGATGGCCATCGCCCTGGCCCAGCAGGGGGGCATCGGCATCATCCATCGGAACCTGTCCATCGAGGGCCAGGCCGAGGAGGTCGACAAGGTCAAGCGCCACGAGAGCGGCATGGTCGTCGAACCCATCACGCTGCGGCCCCAGGACAAGATCTCGCGGGCCCTCGAGGTCATGAAGGAGCATCGCATCTCGGGGCTGCCCATCACCGACGAATCGAACAAGCTCGTCGGCATCCTGACGAACCGCGACATCCGGTTCGAGAGCCGCTTCGGCCTGGCCATCGAGAAGGTCATGACCAAGAAGCTCGTCACCGTGCCCGTCGGGACCTCGCTCGAGGAGGCCGAGAAGGTCTTCCACGAACACAAGATCGAGAAGCTTCTCGTCGTCGACGAGAGCTACCATCTCAAGGGGCTCATCACGTACAAGGACATCCTCAAGAAAATCCAGTACCCCGACGCGGCCAAGGACAGCCTGGGACGGCTGCGGGTCGGCGCGGCGGTCGGGGTCGGCTCGGACCGCCTCGACCGGGCCCGGGCCCTGGTCGCCGCCAAGTGCGACGTCCTCGTCATCGACAACGCCCACGGCCATTCCCAGAGGGTCCTCGAGACGGTCCGGATGCTCAAGAAGGAGTTCCCGGGCCAGGAGCTCATCGCCGGGAACATCGGCACGGCCCGGGCCGCGGAGGAGCTCATCGACCTCGGCGTCGACGCGGTCAAGGTCGGGGTCGGCCCGGGGTCCATCTGCACGACCCGGGTCATCACCGGGGCCGGCATCCCCCAGATCACGGCCATCGCCGACGTTTACAAGGTGACCAGCCGCAAGGGCATCCCGCTCATCGCCGACGGAGGCGTCAAGTATTCCGGCGACGTCACCAAGGCCATCGCCGCCGGGGCCGACTCGATCATGCTCGGCAATCTCCTCGCGGGCACCGAGGAGGCGCCCGGAGAGGTCGTCATGTACCAGGGGCGGGCCTACAAGCTGTACCGGGGCATGGGCTCCATCTCGGTGATGAAGGAAGGCAAGAGCCGCGACCGCTACATGCAGGACACCCCCCTGAGCGAGGCCAAGCTCGTTCCCGAAGGCATCGAAGGCCGGGTCCCCTACAAGGGGAGCACCACGGTCATCCTCCAGATGCTCGTCGGGGGTCTCAAGGCCGGCATGGGGTACGCGGGCTGCCGGACGATCGAAGAGCTCAAGACCAAAGCCAAGTTCATCAAGATCACCCAGGCCTCCCTCAAGGAGAGCCACGTCCATGACGTGGTCATCACCCAGGAGGCTCCGAACTATCACCTCGACTGACCGTCCGGGAAAGGAGATCGCGAGATGTCGAGCATCTGGATCAAGACCCTCATCGGCGCCGCCTTTCTGGTGGCCGCCGCTGGCTCGCTCCTGACCATGATGGTCCTCATGGGCGGAGGGGAAAGGAAGGGCGACCCGGCCAAGCTCCGCAAGGCCCACAAGCGTCTCGGGTACGCTTATATCGTCCTGCTCGTCCCCCTGGCCGTCATCGGTCTGGGCTTCGTCCGGGACATGGGCGACGGCATGTCGATGCGGGGCATCTTCCACATCGTCCTGGCCGAGGCCCTCGTCGCCGTCCTCCTCCTCAAGTGGCTCGTCGTCCGCTTCTTCAAGGGCTTCCTGAAAGGCGCCCCGGCCCTGGGCATGGCCCTCTTCGGCCTGACCCTGGTCATTTTCTTCATCACCGCCGGCTTCGTCTTCCTGAGAAGCCTCGGCGGCTAACCGTCCAGCCGGGCTGAGCATTCAATCGGCTGGTCTTTCAATTCCGGGGATAGCCCATAGCGGAGGGGGGCCCGCCGGGCGCCGGCGGGGGAACCGTCGGGACAGGTTCCCGGGGGTCTGGGGGGAGCAAAGGGGGATATCTATCGGCACAACTCGTTGTTGATGATCCTCGGAATTGATAGAACTGCCGATTACTTGACGGCGGCGATGCGGTTGCCGTTCTCCATGAGGACGATCTTGGGCATGAACAGCTCCATTTCGGCTTCGTCCATGTAGCCGTAGGCGGCGATGATGATCTTGTCGCCGACATTGACCTTGCGGCCGGCCGCCCCATAGACCCCGACCCGCCCCGCTCCCTCGGGTCCCTTGATGAGATAGGTCGAGAAGCGTTCGCCGTTAGAGACGTTCCAGACGTCGATCCTCTCGAACGGGTGGAGGTCGGCGGCCGTCATGAGGTCCTCGTCGAGCGACAGGCTGCCTTCATACTCGATGTCGACGTGGGTCACGGTGGCCCGATGGATCTTCGAACGCAAAAAGGCTCTCAGCATGATGATCTCTCCTTAGGCCCGGATCCTGGCATTGTCGATGAGCCGGGTCCGGCCGATGAAAACCGCCAATAGAATGAGCGTATCCCCGCCAACCTCGACGACCGGCTCGAGGCTCTCCGCCTCGACGATCTCGGCGTAGTCGAGCCGGGCCAGGGGCTCGCCGGCGATGACGTCCTTCAGCCTGTTCCTGAGGCGGGCCGCATCCCTCTCCCCTGCCTGGATGAGCTTCTGCGCTTCGGCCAGCGACCTCGAGAGGACGAGGGCCGCCTTCCGCTCCTCCGGGGAGAGATACGTGTTGCGGGAGCTCAAGGCCAGTCCGTCCGGCTCGCGGACGATGGGACAGACTTCGATCCCCACGTCGAGGTCGAGATCGCGCGTCATCTTCTTGATGATCACGGCCTGCTGGGCGTCCTTGGCCCCGAAGAACGCGATGTCCGGGCGGACGATATGGAAGAGCTTGAGGACGACCGTCGCTACGCCCCGAAAATGTCCGGGACGGGAATGGCCGCAGAGCCGGTCTTGGAGGTCGTGGACCTCCACGTAGGTCTTATAGCCGGGCGGATAAACAGACTCCGCAGCCGGGACGAAGAGGGCCTCGACGTCCTCCCTCTCGAGCAATGCCGTGTCCCTCTCGAGGTCGCGGGGGTACCTCTGGAGGTCCTCTGCGGGTCCGAACTGGGCCGGATTGACGAAAACGCTGACGACCGTCGCCCCGCACCGCTTTTTCGACTCCCGGACGAGGCTGAGATGGCCCTCATGGAGATAGCCCATGGTCGGGACGAAGCCGATCGTCCTCCCGGCCGTCCTCCACGCCGAGGACAGGGCCTTCATCCCGGGAATATCAACGACGGTCTTCATTTCGTCCGGGCCTTGCTCCCCATCTTGGCGGCCCGGCCCCGTCGGCCGAGATCGGCGGCCACCTCGGGCTTGAGGTGATAAGACGTGCCGGCATCCGGGAAGCTCCCTTTTCGGACATCGTCGGCGTAGGCCGCTACGGCCCTGCCCATCGTCTCGTGGAGTCGGGCGTATTTCTTGACGAACTTCGGGAAGAATCCGGTCGAGTAGCCCATCATGTCGTGGAAGACCAGGATCTGCCCGTCGCAGTGCGGACCGGCGCCGATGCCGATGGTCGGCACGCTCAAGGACCGGGTGACCTTGTCCGCGACCTCCGCCGGCACGCATTCGAGGACGACCGCGAAAACCCCGGCTCGTTCCAAAGCGGCGGCATCCTCGACGATCTTCAGGGCCCCCTCGAGGGTCTTGCCCTCGACCCCGAACCGGCCCAGCCGGTGGATGGACTGCGGGGTCAGGCCGACGTGGCCCAGGACCGGGATCTCGGCCTCGACCAGGGCCTCAACGAGCTTCAGTCGCTTCGCCGAGGCTCCTTCGATCTTGACGGCTTCGGCACCGGCCTCCTTGAGGAACCGGGAGGCGTTGCGGACGGTCTCGTCCCGGCCGAGATGGAACGAGAAGTAGGGCATGTCCCCGACGACAAGGGCCCGGCGGACGCCCCGGGAGACCGCCCGGGTGTGATGGAGCATGTCCTCCATAGTCACGGGGACGGTGTTCTCGTAGCCCAGGACGACCATGCCCAAAGAGTCCCCGACGAGGATGAGGTCGACGCCTCGCTCGTCCAGGATCTTCGCCGTCGGGTAGTCGTAGGCTGTCAAGCAGACGATTTTCGGCCCGACGCCCTTGCGGGCCCGAAGGGAAGGGATGGTCACTCTCTCTTCACGTTGATCGGGCATTGTCCGTCCTTTCTCCCCATCCCGCCTCGGCCCGCGGGATTGAGGGCAGGCCCTCATCGATCGCCGGGAAGGACCGGTCCCGGGGCCCCACGGCCTCCGGGCCAACTCCGTAGGCCTCTCATTTCTTCCCGGCCTTGCCCCCGTAGCTCTGGGGGACGTAGTAGAGGGAGCCTTTCTTCATCTCCCGGATCTGGTCGAGGAGGTCCAGGATGTCCTCCTCCCTGGCGAAATCGAGGTCGTCAGCCTTGACAACGAGCAAGGGCGCTCCCTGGTAGTTGAAAAAGAAATAGTCGAAGCCCTCGACGATATCCTCAAGATACTTCTCGGAGATGTTCCTCTCGACCTCGTCGCCCTCCTTGGCGATGCGCCGGACGAGGGTCGCAAGCGAGATCTGAAGATAGATGACGAGGTCCGGCTTGGGGACCCGCTCGGAGAGGATGCCGTAGATTTTCTCGTAGACCATGAGCTCGTCGTCGGTCAGGGTCTGGTAGGCGTAGATCTTGTCCTTCTCGAACAGGTAATCGCAGATGATCCGGTCGACGAACAGGTCCCTCTGGAGGAGGCGGAGCTGCTGGTGGTACCGGTTGGCCAGGAAAACGAGCTGAGCCAGGAAAGCCGCCCCGTCCCGTTCGTTGTAGAAGTCTTTGAGGTAGGGGTTGCCGACCTGGTCGAGGACGATCTTCCCGCCGATCCGCTGGGCCAGGACGTTGGCCAGCTGGGTCTTCCGCGACAGGAAGACGCCTTCAACGGCGATATGCTTGAACGGGATCTCCAAGGCGCTTTTCATGCCCATGGCAGGACCCTCTTGGTTATATCCGATACGGCAGGCCAAGTCAACGGGAGGCCGGCCTCGCTTACGGCTTGGGCTTGTCCTGGGGAACGACGATCCAGGCGATGATGTAGAAGAAGGTCATGGGCAGAATGGCGGTGACCAGGCCGACCCCGACGAAGATCAGCCGGACGAGCGAGACGTCGATGTCGAAGTACTCGGCCAGGCCGCCGCAGACCCCGCCCAGCATTTTCTGGCTGTACGAGCGATAAAGCCTCTTGGCCATCTCAAGCCTCCTTTCTCGGGGAAGGGCTGCGCCCCTCTCCCTCTTATTATACGAAATTTCCTGCCTTTCCGCCCGTCCCTTTTTCCTGGGGCCTGGCTTCAAAACGCCGGTCTATCTGGGAGAAGATCTTCCCGTTTCGCGGAGCCTGGGGACCAAATCTGGATTTATTAGGAACGGACCATGTTGACTCGAGGCATTCATCTGTTTAAGATTGAAGTGGTTTTTTTTATTTTTTGAGGAGGACTGATCATCATGAACGGCTGGACCGGACACATCCTGAGGGTCGACCTGACTTCGAAGACCTTTAAGAGAGAAACATTCACGGAAGAATTCGCCCGGAAATGGATCGGCGGCCGGGGCTTCGCCGCCAAGATCCTGTACGACGAGCTCAAGCCGGGCATCGACCCCCTGGGGCCCGAGAACAAGTTCATCGTCGCCCTCGGACCCATCGCCGGCATCCCCGCTCCGAATACGGGAAAGGCCGTCGTGGCCGCCAAGTCTCCCAGCACCGGGGGGTACGGCGATGGCAATCTCGGCACCCGGGTCGCCGACCAGCTCCGCAAGGCCGGCTACGACGCGCTGATCGTCGAGGGCCGGGCCGACCGGCCGACCATGCTCGTCATCGAGGATGACAAGGTGGAATTCCTCCCGGCCGATGCCGTCTGGGGCAAGGGCACCTACGAGACCAACGACTGGATCTACGCCAAGTACGGCAAGGGCGTGGGCGTCCTCAACATCGGCCAGGGGGGGGAGAACATGGTCCGCTACGCCGTCGTCCGCAGCCTCGAGGGGCGGGCGGGGGGCCGGGCCGGCATGGGCGCCGTCATGGGCTCCAAGCTCCTCAAGGCCGTGGTCGTCAAAGGCTCGAAGCCCATCCCCCAAGCCGACCCGGCCGGGATGAAAAAGGCCGGCCAGGAGGACCTGCGCAAAGTCCACGAGATCGATAAGGAGACCGGCTGGTCCATTCAGAGCACGACAGGCGTCCTCGCCTGGTGCAACGAGGTCGCCGCCCTCCCCGTCCGGAATTTCCGGAAGACCCACCACCCCGAAGCCTGGAGGGTGGACGGCGAGCGCCTCAACGAGGCCCGCATCGCGACCTACGGCTGCCCGAACTGCACGATGCGCTGCGGCATCACCGTTCACGACGACGAGGGCCGCGAGTCCGAGCTCGACTACGAGAACATCGGCCTCCTCGGGCCGAATCTCGAGATCTTCGACCTTCCCCAGGTCGGGGCCCTCAACTACCTCTGCGACGACTACGGCATCGACACGATGTCGGGCGGCTGCGTCCTGAGCTTCTACGCCGACGCCATCGAGCACGGGGCCGCGACAGGCGACTACCGCTTCGGCGACGCCGAAGGCTCCAAGAAGCTCTTGGGGATGATCGCCCGGCGCGAAGGGGAGATCGGCAACATCCTGGCGGAGGGGACGATGAGGGCGGCCCGCCAGTTCGGCCATGGCTCCGAGGCCTATGCCATGCACGTCAAGGGGCTCGAGGTCGCCGCCTACAACTGCAAGTTCATTCCCGGCATGGCCCTGGCCTTCGGGGTCAGCCCGATCGGCGCCCATCACAAGGAATCCTGGGTCATCACCTTCGAGCTCAAGCAGACCTCCCGCGAGTCCTACGGGCCGGAAAAGGCCCAGAAGGTCATCGAGCTCCAGCGGATCCGCGGCGGCCTGTTCGAATATATCGTGGCCTGCCGCTTCCCCTGGATCGAGGTCGGCTGGGGACTCGAGAACTACCCCAAGTATTTCAATCTCGTCAGCGGCCTCAATTGGACCCTCGACGATTTCTGGACGGTCTCGGACAGGATCTACGCCCTCATCAAGCTCTTCTGGCTCCGGGAATATCCGCAGACCGACCGCAAGCTCGATTACCCGCCGGCCGTTTGGTTCGACCCCGCCAACGCCGACACCGAGGGCCCCATCGCCGGGAAGGTCCTCGAATACGACAAGTACGACGCCCTTCTCCAGCACTACTACGACATCCGCGGCTATGACCGGCGCGGCATCCCGACCCGGGCCACGTTGGAAAAGCTCGGGCTGGCCGAAGAGGCCAAGGCGGCGGAGAAATTCGGCTCCTTGACATGAAAATCACCGTCAAGCTGATCGGCCCCTTCGTCCAGGCCTTCGGCTTCAGCGAGAAGGACCTCGACATACCTCCGGGCACGACGGCGGACGGCCTCCTCGGCATCGTGGCCATCGACCGCTCGCGGCCGAAGATCGTCACCCGCAACGGGCGGGCGATCGCGCCCGGCGAGGAGCTTCAGGCCGGGGACCGGGTCGTCATCTCGCCGATCTATTCGGGCGGCTGACGGGGCGGCGGCGGACCCGCGGGGAGAGGTTCGAGCATGCCTCTGCGCAGCGCGCTTCGCGACCGGGTCACGCGGACCGCGCTGGGCCGTTTCCTCCAGCTCTGGAAGCCGATGGCCGGCTGGGCGGCGATCGTCTGGGCTGCGGAGATCCTCGTTCTCGCCCCCCTGTCGAGCCTGGTCCTCGCCCGGCTCCTCATCCGGGGGGACAGGGTCGTCGTCAGCAACATCGAGCTCGTATCCTGGCTTCTGTCTCCCTGGGGGGCCGCCTATGTCCTCATCGGGGGAGCGCTGGCCATCATGGCCGCGGTCCTCCGCTATGCGGGCATCTTTCGGATCCTCGCGGACAACCGCCGCGGTCATCCCGTTTCACTGAAACGCACAGCCCTTCACCTGGCCTTGCAGGCTCCGGCGCTCTTTCGCCTGTGCTTGGGCGTCACCGTGCTGGCGATCATCGCCCTTCTCCCCCTGGCCGGAGGGTTCGGCCTGATTTACGCGGCTTTTCTCGGCCCCCACGGGCTCAATTATTATCGCGAAGCCGCGCCGCCCGAATGGACGAGGGCCCTCTGGGCGGTCGCCGTCTGGGGCTTTGTCTGGGGGCTGCCCGTGTTGTTCGCGGCCTTACGGTCCCTGTTCGCCCTGCCCGCGTTCCTCGACGGGCACCGCCCGCTGCGTGCGGCGATTCGGGAGAGCTGGCGAAGGACGGCCGGCAAGGGCGGACGGCTTCTCCGCGTCATGGGATCGGCCGTTTTTACCTGGGTCGGGGCCCGGGCGCTCCTCGACGCGGCCCTGTTCTGGACGGCCGGTCTGGCCATCCGGGGGCTCGGCCTGCCCCTTCTCGGCATGGTCTACGCCTCGGCCGCCTACCTGATCGCGGCGGTCGTTCTGGATGCGGTCGTCTCCTTCATCGGCTTCGCCGTGGTCTCGACCCTTCTGACGAAGTTCTACTACGAGGACGGGGAACACCTTCGGGCCGCGCCGGGCGCCGAAGCCTTGGCGAAACGGCCGACGCGGACCGTCATCAGGGCATTGCGGCCCTGGCTCCGGCCGCGGCGCACGGTCTCTCTCCTGGCCGGCTTGATGGTCTTGGCCGGGGCGCTGACGTTCGTCCGGCTGCAAAGCGCGCCCGTGAGGATCGACATTCTCATCGCGGCCCACAGGGGGGCGGGTTTTCTGGCCCCGGAGAACTCGCTCGCGGCCATCGAGCGCAGCATCGAGCTCGGCGTCGATCTCGTGGAGATCGACGTCCAGAGCACACGTGACGGGGTCATCGTCGTCTTTCACGACGCCGACCTCATGAGGATCTCCGGCGACCCTCGCCGGATCGGGGAGATGCGCTTTAGCGACCTCTCCGGAGTCGATATCGGCGGCGGTTTCGGACCGGAATACGCCGGCGAGCGCATCCCGACCCTCGAGCAATGCTTGGAGCTGGCCAAGGGCCGCATCGGAATGCAGATCGAGCTCAAGTACTTCGGGTTCGAGCCGCGGCTGGCCGAGGAATGCGTCCGGCTGGTCCGTGCCCACGGGATGGAGAGCGAGGCCGTTCTTATGTCGCTCCACCCGCGCGGCGTCCGGCAGATCCAGGAGCTGGCCCCGGACATCTCCGTCGGCTATCTTTCCGTCCTATCGGCGGGCGAACTGGCCCGGGTCGACGCGGACTTCGTGGGCGTCCCCTTTTCCCGGGCCACACCGGCGCTCATGCGGGCCGCCCGGCGACGGGGCCTGCCTGTCTACGTCTGGGGCGTCAACCGCCCGGACCGGATGATCGCCGCGATCGAGCGCGGCGCGGCCGGGCTGATCACGGATGTGCCCGACGTGGCCGTTCGCCTCCGGGACGAGCTCCTCGAGCTCTCCCCGGCCGAGCTCCTTCTCCTCAGGTTCCGGAAGGTCTGGGAGCTTCCGGAGAGCGAAGGCGGCGGTCAGCGATAGAGGCAGAGGTAGGCCGTATCGCCCGCGACCTTGAGCTGGAACTTCTCGTTGGCGTTGACCGTGAAGGACACCCCAGGGCCGAAGTCCTTCCATTCGGCCTCGCCCGGGAGCTTGGCGGTCAGCTTGCCGGCGATGACGGTCATGATCTCCAGGCTCGAGGTCGCGAACTCGTACTCGCCGGGGGCCATGACCCCGACGGTCGCCGGGCCTTCGGCCGTCTGGAGCGACAGCGACTTGACCTGGCCCTCGAAATACTCGTTGACTTTGATCATCTCATCCCTCGCTTCGAAACCGTTATTTGAGCCCGACCAGGAGCTCGACAACGAGGTTGGCCTGCATGTTGGCGACCAGGGAGACCCTCGGGGCCATCGGGCTGATCCCGGGCGGGCATTGACTTTCCTCGTCACCGCAGATGTGGAGGTTCCCCAGGCGGCGGCTCTTGAGCTTCCGGTTCCGACCGAACCCGGCCAGGCCGGACGCGGCGACAATGGGCCTATCGGGGAAACAGCCCAGCCAAGTTTCGATGAGCATCTGCTTGGCCTCGGCCCTGTCGAAGGCCTCGACCAGGATGTCGGCTTCCCGGAAGATCTTAGGGACGTTGCGTCGGCTCAGGCGCACGGCATGGACCTCACAGCGCACAAAAGGATTGATGCGCCGCAGGTTCTCGCGCAGGGCCTCGACCTTGAGCTTTCCGACCTGCTCGACGAAGTACTGCTGGCGGTTGAGGTTGGACGGCTCGATCCTGTCAAAATCGGCGATGACCAACCGTCCGACGCCCGCCCTGGCCAGGGAGACGGCGGCATTGGAGCCCAAGCCCCCGGCTCCGGCGATCCCGACCGTGCTCCGGCGGAGCGCCTCGAGGACATGCGGTTCCCTGTGGGCGAAATATTCTCTCTCGAAGTCCTTGGACCGTGTTTTCATGGGCCCTCCCCAAGTCCTCAACGGAGCGCTCGATCCGTAGGGTCAGGCGTCTTTCCGCGATTCGCCTTTCCGGATGATGATCGAGATCGTCTCCGGGTCCGGGCTCAGACCGCTCAGCGAGCCGACCATTCCCCGGATCGTGTTCTCGAAAATCGTCCGGACGAACGGGTTCATGTTGACCTCCCGGCCATCCACCTCCAAGGTGATCTCCGACATGATGTCCTCCCCTCGAGAGAGTATCAGATCGCAAATCGCGGCCGTATCCGTCGGCTCAAGGACCGGCACGGAGGCCCGGACCGGGCCGGCCTCGCTCGAAACGACCGCCATGAGCTCGTTATCAGCCGTGAGCACGTCCCCCGACAGGCCCGCACGCCGAACCTCGATCTTCTTGAATCGCTCCGTCTTGCCGCCCTCGACGAGCACCACATCGGCGTCCGCGAAGAGCCGCCGGGCCAGGCCCCGGAGGTCCTGTTGAGATGCAGGCGCCATCTTCATCCGCACGGCCCACTCTCCCGGACCGGACATGGCCGCTCCGTCGGCCCCCGCCTCGACATAGGCCCAGGTGTCCTTCCCCGGCGTGTCGAGAGCGAAGCCGTGGGCGCAATGCTTGAGGACGCAGGTCCTCAGGCCGCGCCGCTTGAGCTCGGCGACGAGCCCGGTGATGAGGCGGGTCTTTCCGCTGCCCGAGGCCCCGACGACGGCGACGATCTTCATGAAGCGGCTTTTTTATAGCACAGCGCTCTCCGGACTGTCAAAACGGGGGCGGAGAGAGAATCGCGGCGGCCGGTTTGCCTTTTGCCCGGGGCTTCCTTATAATGCCTCCTTATGCCCGCATCCGGAAAAGGCCCGAACGCTGCGCCGAAGCGCATCCGTCCCGCGGTCGCGGTCGTCCCCGTGCTCTTCCTCATCGCGGCCCTCTTCGTGACCATCGTCGTCCTCAAGCAGGACCCGCACATCCCGCTGCTCCTGGCGGGCGCGGTCGCCGCCGCGGTCGGCGTCATCCACGGTCACCGCTGGCCGGACATCCAGAAGGGCATCATTCACGGCATCTCCCTGGCCATGGGCGCGATCCTCATCCTGATGGTCGTCGGGACCATGATCGGGACATGGATCTCGGGCGGCATCGTGCCCGCTATGATGTACTACGGGCTCAAGATCCTCTCGCCCGGCATCTTCCTGGCGGCCACGATGGTCATCTGCTCCATCGTCTCGATCGGGACAGGGTCTTCGTGGTCGACGGCCGGGACCGTGGGAGTGGCCTTGATCGGCATCGGCCAGGGCCTCGGCATCCCGACGGCCATGGTCGCCGGGGCCATCGTGTCCGGGGCTTATTTCGGCGACAAGATCTCACCGCTATCCGACACGACGAACCTGGCTCCCGCCGTGTCCGGAACGGACCTGTTCACGCACATCCGCCACATGATGTACACGGCCGTGCCGGGATATCTCGCGGCTCTCGTCCTCTACGGGGTGCTCGGGATGCGCTTCGCCGGCGGCCACATCGAATCGGACAAGATCGAGTCGTTCTTCCGAACGATCCAGGGGAATTTCCAGGTCCACCCCGTCCTGCTCCTTCCCCCCGTGCTGGTCATCGTCATGGTCGTCCTCAGAGTCCCTCCCTTGCCAGCTCTGCTCGGAGGGATGCTGCTCGGGGGCGGCTTCGGCATGGCCATGCAGGGCCGGACGCTGGCCGAGGTCGTCTTGGCCGCCAAGGCCGGGTTCGTCAGCACGACCGGGGTGCCCATGGTCGACGACCTCCTGACCCGCGGCGGCCTCGACAGCATGATGAACACGGTGGCCCTGATCCTCTGCGCTCTGGCCTTCGGGGGGATCATGGAGCGGACCGGCATCCTCCAGGTCCTGGCCGAAGCCCTGCTGAGGAAGGTCCGCCGGACAGGGGCCCTGGTGGCCACGACCGTCATGAGCTGCATCGGGATGAACGCTATCGCCTCGGACCAGTACATGGCCATCGTCATCCCGGGCCGGATGTACCGGTCCGCCTACATCAAGCTCCGGCTCCACCCCAAGAACCTGTCCCGGGCCCTCGAAGCGTCGGGGACGCTGACCTCGCCCCTCATCCCCTGGAACAGCTGCGGGGCGTTCATGGGAGCGACCCTGGGGATCAGTCCTCTTCTTTACCTGCCTTATGCTTTCCTGAACCTGGCCATCCCGCTGATCACCGTCCTCTACGGGTACACGGGATTCTCCATGCACAAGATGACCCCCGACGAGATCAAGGCTCTGGAAGAGGATCCGGAGCGGACGATCTAGCCGCCCTAGCCCAGACGAAGATCGTTCCGGCGAAGAAACCCGCGGCGAGGACGGCGTCTCTCAGGCCAAGCCGAGGTCCGCGTCGATCCCCTGCATGGCCCCGATGCAGATGGAGATGAACTCATCGAGGTCGAGCCCGAGGTGGCGCGACTCCTCGATCTCCTCGCGGCGGGCTCCCTTGGCGAAGCTCTTCTCCTTGTAACGCCTCTTGACGAACTCCAGATCGATGGACTTGAGCTTCTTGTCGGGGTGCATGAGGGTCGCGGCGATGATCAGGCCGGTCAGGGGGTCGATGGAGTAGATGGCCCAATCCATGGGCGACTCGCAGGGGACCTTGCCGGCGTGGGCCTGGACGGCATGGATGACGGGTTCGGAGAGGCCTTTCTCCCGGAGGATCTTGACGGTCTCGGTCGTGTGGTTCTCGGGGCTCTTCTCGGTGACCTCGTAGTCCAGGTCGTGGACGACGCCGGCCAATCCCCAGGGCTCCGGGTCGTGCCCCAACCGGACGGCCATGGCCCGCATGCAGGCCTCGACGGACAAGCAGTGCTTCACGAGGTTCTTGTTCTTGAGATGCTCTTTGAGCAGGACCAAAGCTTCTTCGCGGGTCATCGGCTCTCTCCTTTCTCTCTCCCTGGATTCTACGTCTCCTTCGATCTCTTTTCAACCGGCCTGTCACGCTTTCTGGGCCTTGAGGACGATGAAGCCGCCCTGGCCGAAGCCCGTTCGAGGCTCCTCTTCTTCCTCGAGGTCGGGCGGCGGCCCGAACAGGGCCTGCCACGAGCCTTTGAGCCCGAGACCCAGGCCTGCGAGGATGTCGATGAGCTCACGGGGTGAGGGAGGATGGAAGAAGCTTCGCGCCTGGGACGTTTCGAGGAAATGCCGTCCCCAGACGCTGTCCCGGTCGATGAACCCTGTGACCAGCACGCCGCCGGTCCGCAGGATCCGTCTTGCTTCCGCCAGGAAGCCCCGGAGATCGTCGACGAACTCGATGACGAAGACGGCGATGGCGTAATCGAAACTGCCCGCTCTGAAGGGCTGGGCCTCGCCGAAGCCCTGGACGACCTGGATCCCTTTTCGCCGCGCCGGCCCGAGCATGCCGGAGGAGGGATCCAACCCGTAAGGGATGGAAAGAGCCGCGGCGAACTGCCCGGTCCCGACCCCGATCTCGAGGCCCCTCCCCCGGGCCGGAACCGCCTTTCTCAGGGCCGCCAGCTCCGTCCGGAACAGGGCCGGATGGGCCTTATACCAGTCATCGTATTCCTTCCAGGTCCTCTGGAAGTGGTCGACGATCTCCTTGTTCACGTCAAGTTTTCCGGTAGGACGCCTTCCAGGGTTCGTTCCGGTGGGCCAGGTAGTCGGCCAAGGCCCGGCGCAGCGTCTCGGCGGCCAGTTCGGCGCAATGGACGTCGCCTTCGGGAAGTCCGCCGAGATGATCGAGAATGCCGCGCGCGGTCACGGCGCCCAGGGCCTCGATGAGGGTCCTGTTCGTGGCCAGTGTGGTCGCGGCGCTGCCGCAGACGACCGTCGAGCCGCAACCGTCGGTCGCGAACCCGCAGGCCACAACGACATCGTTGTCCACCTTCACCGACATCTCCATGGTGTCGCCGCAGGTCCCTTCAAGACGGGCCAAGCCGTCGGGATTCTCCAGAAGGCCGACGTTCCGGGGATTCTTCCAATGCTCGAGGACCGTCGGCCCGTAGGCCGCCAGGATGTCCCGCTCCATCTGTTCCTGGAGGCTTCGGGCGGCTTCCTCCAGGTTCGTTTTCCGCTCGTCGTCGCTCATCTGTCCTTATCTCCACAGCGGGCCGCGCTCCCCGCAGGCCGCGTCAGTCCCACAGCTCTTCGATCGCCGGCCATATCCTCCGGACGCTGCGCGCGGCCGGCCCCTCGGAATTCTCGATCAGGGGCACGCCCCGGGCGACCGACCGGACGACCTCCCCGTCGAAGGGGATCTTGCCCACCACGGGGATCTCCCGGTCTCGGCACCAGGCCTCGATCCGCGCGGAGTTCGCCGTGTTGAGGTCGAACTTATTGATAGCACAGATGGTCCGGATTTTGAAGTGGGCGGCCAGCTCGGCGATCCTGGCCATGTCATGGACCCCGGCCGGGGTCGGCTCGGTGACGACGAGCGCCAGGTCCGTTCCCGAGAGCGACGCGATGACCGGGCAGCCGATGCCGGGGGAACCGTCCATGATGAGCCATTCCCGGCCTTCCCGCTCGCCGATCTCCCGGGCCTTCTTGCGGACCTCCGTGACGAGCTTCCCGGAATTCTCCTGGGCGATGCCGAGCCGGGCGTGGACGAGCGGGCCGAAGCGGGTCGAGGAAACGAACCATTCCCCCGAGATGCAAGGCTCCATGACGATGGCCCCGGGCTCGCAGACATGGGAGCAGAAATCACAGCCTTCGCAGGCCAGGGGATCGACCCGGGCTATTCCCTCGCCGTCCGCCGATAGGGCGCCGAAACGGCAGATCGTCAGGCACAGGCCGCAGGCCGTGCAGGAAGTGTCATCGACGCGGGCCTTGCGTCCGCCGACGAAGTCGTTCCTCTCGAGGATGACCGGCCCCAAGAGCAGATGGAGGTTCGACGCATCCACATCCACGTCGGCCAGGACGGCGTTGCGGGCCAGGGCGGCGAGCGAGGCCGTGACCACGGTCTTTCCCGTTCCGCCCTTCCCGCTGATGACCACGAGCTGCTTCACGGGAGCACCTTCCGGATGGCCTCGAAGAGCCCGACGAAGCCCTCCGCGGCCGAAGGATCGGCCTCGAGGATGGTCTGCCCCCGCGAGTAGGCCTCGGCGATCCGCCGGTCGAAGGGGACGGTCATGAGCACGGGGATGCCTTCGTCTTTGCAAAACGCCTTGATCCTATCGTCCCCCGGCCCGCCGTCGGCCCGGTTGATGACGACGCCCCGGGGGATGCCCAGGGCCTGGGCCGCTCCCGCCGCCAGTTCCAGATCGTGGAGCCCGAAGGGCGTCGGCTCGGTGACGAGCAGACAGAGATCGCTGTGCCGGATGGATTCGACGACCGGGCAGCTCGTGCCCGGCGGGGCATCGATGAGGGCCGTCCGGCCGGGATCGAGCTTCCGCTTCAGGGCCCGGATGACGGGCGGCGACATGGCCCGGCCGACGTCCAGCCGCCCCTGCAGGAAATCAATGGACCCGGCCCGGCCGCGTTCGATGACGCCGACCCTCTGAGGGACCTCCCGGATGGCGTCCCGGGGGCAGAGATGGGCGCAGGCCCCGCAGCCGTGGCAGAGCTCGCGGAAAACGAGGACCGTGCCCTTGACGACGGCCAGGGCGTTATAGGCGCAGACCCGGGCGCAGGTCCCGCAATAGTCGCACAGAGAATCGTCGATCTCGGGAACGAGGGTCGTGACCTCCTCGCTCTCGCCGATCTCCGGCTTCAGGAAGAAATGGGCGTTGGGCTCCTCGACGTCGCAGTCCAGGAACTGGACGGGACGGGAGTCCCGCAGGGCGAGGGCCAGGTTGACGGCCACGGTCGTCTTGCCCGTGCCGCCCTTGCCCGAGGCGACGGAGACGGTCAGTCCAGGAGGCATATCAGTTATAGGCTTCCATGATCGCCCGGTCCTCGCTCATCAGGTCCCCGGCCAGCTCGTCCATCTTCGCGGCCTTCCAGAATGGGAGCTTCTCATGGACGTGCAGATACTTGAGGGGGATGGGATGGGTGCCGACGACCACGGGCAGGCCGTAGCGGGTCTCGATGAACTGCTTGAACTGCCGGATGCGGGGGCAGGGGGGATATCCGACGACGAGCCCGGTGGCCAGGTGGATGACCTCGGCCCCGTTCTTCTTCATCTCCTCGGGGACGTATTCGACGTTGCCCCCCGGACAGCCGCCGCAATAGGAGTATCCGACCACCTCGACCGGCTCGTCCTTGGGGTAGCGGGCGAAGCCCCCAACGCGTTCGCGGACGGCCCTCAGGCACTTCCCTCCCCCGCACGTCTGGTAACGGCCACAGATGATGATCCCGATCTTCTTCATGTTCTCCTCCTTGGAATATCGCTCACGATGACGTCCGGGCCAGGATCCTGTCGACGATCCCGGCAAAGGCCTTGGCCGCCTCGGAATCCTCGGCGGCGGCGACGAACGGCCGTCCCGCGTCGCCCGAAACGACGATCCGCGGGTCGATGGGGATGCTCCCCAGGAACGGGACCCCCATCTCCAGGGCCGCCTTCTTCCCGCCGCCCGTTTTGAAGAGATCGATGGGCTTCCCGCAGTGGGGGCAGGACAGGCCGCTCATGTTCTCGATGATGCCGTAGAGCTCGAGCCCGAGCCTCTGGGTGAAGACCACGGCTTTCCGGGAATCGAGGATGGAGACGTCCTGCGGCGTGGTCACCACCACCGCGCCCGTGGCCGGGATCAGCTGGGCCACCGACAGCGGTTCGTCGCCCGTCCCCGGAGGCGAATCGATGATCAGCCAGTCGAGATCGCCCCATTCGACGTCCCCGAGGAACTGCTCGATGACCTTCATCTTCATCGGACCCCGCCAGATGATGGGCAGGTCAGGGTCTTCGACAAGGAAGGACATCGAGACGAGGTTCAGGTTATCGGCGACTCGGACAGGGATGATGGACCCTTCCGTGCCCTGGAGCTTATGGCCTTCGACGCCGAGCATCTTGGCCAGGTTGGGCCCGTGGATGTCCACGTCCAAGGCCCCGACCCGCAACCCCTTGCGGGAAAAGGCCAGGGCCAGGTTGGCGGCGACCGTGCTCTTGCCGACCCCGCCCTTGCCGCTGAAGACGAGGAGGCGGTTCTTGATCCGGGCCAGCCGCTGGGCGACTTTGGCGTTCTCTTCGCGGAGGGCCACGGATCAGCCTTTTTTCAGCTCGGCGACCGCCTCGCGGATGCTGCAGCCATCCACGGCGATGACCCTGACGCCGGCGGCCCCGAGGACCTGGGCGGCGTTGGGCCCGACTTGCCCCGTGAGGATCGCGGCGGGCCTCTTGCCGGCCACGAACTGGGCGGCCTGGATGCCCGCGCCGTGGGCCGCCCCGGCGAAAGGATTGGCGAACGATTCGAAGTCCCCCGTCCCCAGGTTCACGAAGACGAAATACTCCGCCCGGCCGAAGCGCGGGTCGATCTCGGCATCGAGATCCTTGCCCTTGGCCGTCACGGCGATCGTTCCCGACGAGAGGGACGGCCGCTCCAAGGCCGGTTCGGGATGGCCATGCCGGCACGGCCCTTCGTGGGCCGTCCCATGGTCACAGAGGTCCTTTCCCGGCGCCAACCGGCCTTGGAGATAGAGGTCGATGATCTCGTCCACGGGCCCCTGGACGCCGATGACCGTCCGGATACCCTTCTCGGCGAACAGGCCCTGGGCCCGCGGGCCCATCCCTCCGGCGATGATCATCTCGACGCCCCGCTGGGCCAGGAACCCCGGCAGGAAGCCCGGCGAGTGCCCCGGGTTGGCGATCTCTTCCTTCGCGATGACCTTTCCGTCGGCGATTTCGAGGATCGTGTAGGACGGGCAGCGCCCGAAGTGTGCGGAGACCGAACCTCCGTCGGTCGAGATGGCGATTTTCATGCTGTCTCCTTGCGGCCGCGTGTTTCCATATCCGCGATCTTCTTGGTGATCCGCTCGAGTTGCTCACGGAGGCTGCGGGCCTCCTCTTTGAGGGCCGTCAGGTCCCCTACTTCCTGTCCCGGCGGGGGGAAGGCCGGCGATGCCGGACCTGGCCAGGATGCGGAGCCTCGTCCGGCTCCCATCCCTCGGCCCATGCCCCGGCCCTGACCCATGCCCTGACCCATGCCCTGGCCCATGCCTCGACCCATGCCTCGTCCCATGCCTCGTCCCATGCCTCGTCCCATGCCTCGTCCCATGCCTGTTCCTCCCCTTGCCCCGATCCCCGCTCCCATGCCGAAATGAGGGGCGACATTGGCTTGGCCGGCCGGCCGGGGACCGGATCCCGCGGCGTAGCTCTGGACCGCATTCCTGACCGTTCCCGAAATCCCGGTCACGACCTCGACGCCGGCCGCCGTCAAGGTCTGGTAGGCGTTGGGTCCGCAGTTGCCGGTGAGAACGGCCTGGACCCCCTTGGACGCGACGAGCTGGGCGGATTGGATGCCGGCACCCCCGGGGGCGTCCACGTAGGGATTCTCGACGGCTTCGGAGGCCATCGTATCCGTATCGACGATCAGGAAATATGGGCAACGCCCGAAGCGCGGATCGACGGCGTCGCCGAGGTTCGGCGACGATGCGGACACGGCGACCTTCATGGCTTGCGGCCTTTCTCGCCCGCCATTCTCTCCTCGATCCCTTTCAACATGTCCTCGAGACGCCGGGCTTCCTCCTTCAGGAAGGCCAGCTCCCGCTCGGGCGTCAATTCCGCCGCGCCCCAGGGGTCGTACGGCGTGGGAAAGCCCGGCATCGGGAATCCCGGTCCCGGTAAAAAGGGGACCTGACCCCCGGCCCAGGCATCGTTCATAGCCTCGGTCGGCCAAACCCCGGACATGAGATACTCGGCGCAGGGGCCCAGGCCCGAGGGGGAACGATCCTGCCAGCCGGGCGAGTATCCCAAGCGCATCCACCCCGGCAGGCCGGTCAGCTCGAACATCCGGCGGTGCCTATTTCTCATTTTTCTTCGCCTTCCGGCTCTCTCCGGCCTTCCTGAGCTCTCCGAGCCGTTGACGGACGCGGTCAAGCTCCGCCTCGAGGAAGGCGGCTTCATCAACCAGGGTCTGCTCTTCATCGATCGGCGGCGGGACGGCCCCGGGAGCCGCGTAGGGAGCGGCCGCCGGGTAAGGATACCCCCCGGCATAGCCGGCCCACGGGGCCATGAACGGAAGGAACCGCCCCATGCCCCGCCCGCGGCCGAATCCCCTGCCAAGACCCAGGCCTCTTCCGAAGCCTCGCCCGGTGCCTCGTCCGAATCCGAATCCGGGGGCGGCGGTCCAATAGCCCGGCCGGGCGTAGCCGGAGCAATATCCCATTCCGCGTCCCGTCCGGGGCCCCATGCCCCAAGGTCCTGTGCGATCACCTGCTGGCATATCATATCTCCTTTCAGGATATTTTATAGCCTCTTCTAACGGCAATTCCGGCAAAGACCCAGGAACTCGATGTTGTGGTCCTGGATCACGAAATCATATTTCCTGGCTAGGGCCTCCTCGGTCTTGCGGACCAGCTCCAGCTCCTCCTTGACGAAATCGCGGTAATCGATGATCTTTCCGCACCGGGTGCAAATGAGATGATGGTGGTGGTCGTCGGGACGGGGGCTCTTGAGCTGGTAACGGCCTTGCCCGTCGCCCAAGGTCACTTTTTGGACGATGCCCATTCCGAGGAGGAGCTCCAGGGTGCGGTAAACGGTGGTCAGACCGAGGCCTGGGTGCCGGGCATAGAGGGAGGCATAGATCTCCTTGGCGCTCATATGCTTGGGGTTCCGGCTGAGAAGGTCCAGAATGGACTCCCGGGGAGCCGTCCAGCGGGAGACGTTCTCCCGGAACCGATGGTGCCAGTGATGTCGACCCGGCATGCCCTCTCCTCAGTCGTTATTGATTATCATTTTCATTAACAATATAAGCCCCGCTGCCGGCTTTGTCAAGAGGGAAAGGGAAAAAAGGATTATCGCTTGGTCAGGTGCTCGAAAAGAACCAGGCGCTGACGGCCTGAGGCCTCGTCCTCCTCGAAGCCGACGACGAACGGAGGCGCCCAGACGGGGCCCGAGACCCACGCCCCTGACGAGAGATGCTCTCCGACCCGCCGGCCGGCCTCGAGATCGTAGGCCGCAAGTCCCCGGCCGGAGGAGGCAAAGAGAAGCACAGGCCCGGCGGCGACGGGCTTGCGGACGATCCGTGACTCGACAACCTGCCACGAAAGAATGGATCCGCCCCGGCGAGAGAGAAAATAGACGATGCTGTTCGACGCGGCGACGGCGACCTTCGAGCCGTGAACGAGGGCGGGATGGAGCGGGGCTCCCTGCAGGCGGCGGGACCATCTCTTCCTGCCGGTCCTCGCGTCCAGACAGAAAAATGACATCTCCTCGGTGCCGAAATAGACGCGGTCGCCGGCGACGGCGGGGTCGGCTGTGATCGGCGCCCGGGTGGCGAAGTCCCAGGCCAGGGCCCCGTCGCCGGCGAGGGCGATGAGCCTCCCGTCCGCAGTGCCGAAGAGGACGAGCTCTCCGGCAAAGACCGGACCGGCCCTGACCGGCGCCGAGGCGACATACGTCCAGACCGGCCCGTCGCCCGCCTGCGCCCCGACGTCCCATGCTTGGATCCTTCCGTCCTCCGTCCCGAAGGTGATCCGCCCGGCTCGTTCCCGGACGGCCGTCGTCACCACCACGCCGAGCGGTCTCTTGTGGAGCAGGCCCCCGCGGGCACCCAGGACATACAGGATGTTCCCCTCGTCCCGCAGGAGGACACGGCCTTCGCCCAGCTCCGGACCGGCCGAGACCGGATGATCGGCCTTGAACCGCCAGAAGACCTGACGGGCCGGTACGACGACGGCCGTCAGCCGGCCATCCCGGGTCGCATAGTACACGATGCCGTCCCTGGCTTGCGGTTGTCCGGCGACGGCCACGCCGAGGTCGATGGATCCCGCCTCGACGAGGGGAAAGCGGAGGGTGACGGGATCGATGAGCGGCCTCTCGGGCCGAACGGCGAGACAGGAAATGAAAAGAAGACAGATCGTTGTCGGGTAGAAGCGCTTGATCCCGTTCATGGTTCTGCCGGCATTATATAACAACTTTGCGTTGGGCGGCGGAAGTTGGTATCATCCCGCTCTGAGAGCCGGATATGGTCAACTACATTCTCCTCTACAAGATACGCCGCCTCGTCAAGAAGATCATCAAGGACAAGATCGCCGACGACGAGATCGCCACGACGCCGAAATCGTGCATCGGCTGCCTGGCCGACGACATCAGCTGGGAGATCTATTACCTGCTGAAGGGAAAAGAGGACCAGGACGAGTCCCCGCCCGGGGCGCCCGGAGCCTAGGCGCCGTCACGGCCCTTGGCCCCGGCATCATCGGCCTCCTCCGGCCCTTTTCCTTCCCTGATCCTGTCCTTCAGGGCCGCCCACCATTCGATGCGCTTGCGGACCTCTTTCTCGAAGCCGAGGTTCCCCGGCTCGTAATACGTCCGGCCCTTGAGCCGTTCCGGCAGGGTCTCCATGTCGGTCGTCGCGCCGGCGCGGTCGTGGGCGTACTGATAGTCCTTTCCGTAGCCGAGCCCCTTCATCAGGGGCGTCACGGCGTTGCGGATATGGAGCGGGACGGGCTCATGCGGGCTCCGCTCGACATCCCGCCGCACCGCTCCGAAGGCCGCGTAGATGCGGTTGCTCTTGGGGGCGGAGGCAAGATAGACGACAGCCTCGGCCAGGGCCAACTCGCCCTCGGGCGAGCCCAGGAAATCGTAGGCCTCCTTGGCGTGGAGCGTCAGGGCCAGGGCTTGCGGGTCGGCCAGGCCGACATCCTCCGAAGCGAACCGGACCAGGCGGCGGGCGATATAGAGGGGATCCTCGCCGGCGGCCAGCATCCGCGCCAGCCAATAGAGAGAGGCGTCCACGTCGCTGTTCCTGAGGCTCTTGTGGAGCGCCGAGATGAGGTTGAAATGCTCCTCGCCCGACTTGTCGTAGAGAAGCGTTCTCTGCTGGAGCGCCTCCTCGACATTTCCCTTGGTTACGGTCCTCTCGCGGGCCAGCCCGGCGGCGATCTCCAGCGTATTGAGGGCCCGGCGGGCGTCGCCGTTGGCGTAGTCGACGAGCATGTCCAGAGCGTTCGGTTCGATGGCCAGTCCGAGCGCGCCCAATCCCCGCTCCCGGTCCTCGAGGGCGTCCCGGATGATGCTCCCCAAGGCCTCCCGGTCGAGCTCCTTCAGGACCAGGACCCGCGTCCGCGACAGGAGCGGGGCGATGACCTCGAACGACGGATTCTCGGTCGTCGAGCCGAAAAGGATGATATCGCCCTTCTCGACGTACGGCAGGAACGCGGCCTGCTGGGCCTTGTTGAAACGGTGGATCTCGTCGATGAACAGGATCATGGGCTTTCCGAAGAGCTTGCGCTGCTGTTCGGCCCGGGCCATGAACTCCTTGACCTCCTTGATGCCGGACAGCACGGCGCTGAAGAACTCGCAGGGCAGGTCGAAATGGCGGGCCAGCATCATGCCCAGGGTGGTCTTCCCGGATCCCGGCGGCCCCCAGAAGATGATGGAGACGAGGCGCCCTGACTCGATGAGCTCGGCAAGAAGCTTGCCCCTCCCGAGGAGATGGCCCTGGCCGTAGACCCGGTCGAAGCTCTGCGGCCTCATCCGTTCGGCCAGAGGGGTGTGAAGGGTCTTCTCCGGGCCGGCTATCTTCTTTTCCGCTTTCGGAGGCGCCACGGCCGGATTATAGCATAACACCGGTCCCCGATGCCTTGACCGGAGCCCGGGAACGTGCTACCGTTGGCCCTCGATGGCCCAGAAAACAGACAGCGCTTCGCCCGGGCTCTTCAAGGACGAAAGACCTGGGGACAAGCTCGTCTACAAAGTGGACGAGGTCGTCCGGATGACCAAGGTCGACGCCGAAACCCTCGAATCCTGGGAGAACGAGTTCCCTTTCCTCAATTCCGGACGGACCGGCGGCGGGCAGAAGTTCTTCCGCCAGCAGGACGTGGCCATCATCCGGCGCATCCGGGAGCTCCTGGATTCCAAGACGTTGACGATGGCCGGCATCAAGAGGCGCATCGAGGACGAGTTCGGCCTGGCCCGGGCCCATCCCGTCCATCCGGAAAAGATGAGAAAGGCCCTTCATTCGGTCCGCGACGGGCTCCAGGAGATCGTCTCCTCCCTCGATAAAGGGCGGAAAAAAAGCTAGAAAGCGGGCCCGTTTCTGCTATAATAAGCAACCCGGTCCGGGACGTGGCGCAGCCTGGTAGCGCACATGCTTGGGGTGCATGGGGTCGGCGGTTCAAATCCGCCCGTCCCGACCAGTATTTTCAGCCCCATCAAAGGAACGCGGCCATAAAGAATGCGGGCCGGTCGCGTTCGGCGGCTGCCGGCACGTCCCGGAAGGAACCTGATCCCGGAGGGAGCCTGGACATGACCCCGATCAAGAAAGACAAGAGCGAAAAGGATCTGAAGGGCCGGACGGTCGACCTGGCCGGGCTCGTCGGCTACCAGGAAGGGTCCATCATCAGCCGCGAGATCGTCAGCCGTCCGGCGGGAACGGTGACCGCCTTCGCCTTCGACGAGGGAGAACAGCTCAGCGAGCACACGGCCCCGTTCGACGCCATGGTCATCGGCCTCGACGGCCGGGCCGACATCACGATCGGCGGAGCGCGGCACCGCATCAAGGCCGGGCAGATGCTCATCATGCCGGCCGGCGTTCCCCACGCCCTCGAGGCCGCGACGCGCTTCAAGATGCTTTTGGTCATGATCAAGAAATAGCCCATGGGCCCCAAGACATCCCGTCCGGCCGCGATAAGCCGTCCCGTCATCCTCCTGACCAACGACGACGGTTTCGTCGCCGACGGGCTCCGGGCCCTCCGGCGGGCCGTCCGCGGGCTTGGCGAGATCTGGATCGTCGCCCCCGACCGGGAAAAGAGCGCGTGTTCCCTATCGCTCACTCTCCATCGTCCCCTGCGCGTCCAGTCGAGCGGCCCGCGGGGGTTCGCCGTCGATGGCACGCCGGCCGACTGCGTGTACTTGGCCGTGAGGAAGCTCCTGCCGCGCCCGCCCGACCTGCTCCTCTCCGGGATCAACCGCGGCCCCAACCTCGGTCAGCAGGATATCGCCTATTCCGGGAC
The DNA here is from genome assembly GCA_964423315.1 of uncultured Eubacteriales bacterium. Classification (GTDB taxonomy): domain Bacteria; phylum Acidobacteriota; class Aminicenantia; order Aminicenantales; family Saccharicenantaceae; genus RBG-16-66-30. Next base: position 83,332 of record CAYREO010000003.1, read on the forward strand.
CGTGGCCGCGGCCGTCCAAGGGACCTTTCTCGGAATTCCCTCCGCGGCCGTGTCCCTTTCGCCCGACCGCAACGAACGGTATCTCTTCGACGACGCCGCCCGCCTCGTCCGTCCGCTGGCCTCCTACCTGCTGACGCACCGCCTGCCGGCCGGCACGACCCTCAACGTCAACGTTCCTCCGCCGCCTTGCGCGGGGGTCCGTGTCACCGACCTGGGCCAGAAACGCTACACCCCGGAGATCATCGAGAAGAAGGACCCTCGGGAGAACTCCTACTACTGGATCGGGACGGGGCGGCCCCAGCCTTCGGGCGGGGTGACGAGCGACATCAGGGCGGTGGCCGCGGGCTATCTGTCAATCACCCCCCTTCACAAGGACATGACCGACCATCAGGCGGTCCGGGGGGTGTTCTTCAAGCGGCTGGCGTCCGGGATCTCCGGCGGAAAAGTCAAAATCGCTTGATGGCGAGAAAACCGCCGATAAGCAAAACCGTGAAGGCCACGGCCAGCCAGTTGAAATATCTATCGATGAAGCTCTTTATCCGCGGGCCGAATTTCCGGATCAAAAAAGCGACCAGAAAGAATCGAGCTCCCCGGCTTATGGTTGAAGCGATGATAAAAACGGACAGCCCGATATTGAACGCCCCGGAAGAGATGGTGATGACTTTGTACGGAACGGGCGTGAATCCTGCCGTAAATATGATCCAGAAATCATATGCTTCATACGCGTTCTGAATTCTGGTGAACGCCTCTTGAGTGAAACCGGGGATATTGGCGAAAAAGAACTCGGCAATACCGGTAAATCCTCCAGCGGGAGTCCACCAAAGGAAATGCCCTATGACATAGCCGAGAAGAGCGCCGAGCACCGAGCCCAGGGTACATAAGGAAGCGAATCTGAAAGCCCGTGTTGATGCACCGAGGGCTAAGGCGATCAATAAGGCGTCCGGGGGGATCGGGAAAAAGGACGATTCTGCAAAAGCCAGAAGAAAAAGTGCCGGCGCTCCATAGGGGGTTTCGGCCCAGTGGAGAACCCAATCGTATAGCTTGCGGAGGATCCTCAACGACCGCGCTTCCCTTTGTGCGCGCCGTCGAGAAAGGCATCTCCGAACGCTGAGCACCGCTTCCTGATCACGTCGGAAGTATAACGCCGGCCTCGCGGCGGTGTCAATCAGGGGAGCGGGCCCTTGGGAGCGACCGTCAGGAGGCGTTCTGGTAGAATAATCCCCTACGGACCATGACATGACGGATCGCGTGAGAAAGCTCGGGCTCGTGGAGCGGGCCCTCGACCGGTTGTCCCCTCTGGAGCGGTCCTGCGCCTTGTGCCCCCGGGACTGCGGCGTCGACCGGACGGCGGACCGTAAGGGCTTCTGTCGGACCGGGGTCCGGGCTTCCGTGTCCCACGCCCTTCTTCACCACGGCGAGGAGCCGGTGCTGAGCGGAGCGGCCGGATCGGGGACGATCTTCTTCACGGGGTGCAATCTCAGGTGTCTTTTCTGCCAGAACTACCAGATCAGCTGGCTCCTCGAGGGACATCCCGTGACCGATGAAGACCTGGCCGGCATGATGCTCGACCTCCAGCGCCGTGGGGCTCACAATATCAACGTCGTCTCTCCGACCCACATCGTGCTGCCCATTCTGCGGGCCCTGCGGACCGCGCTCGCGGAGGGATTGGACATCCCGCTCGTCTGGAACTCCAACGGCTACGAGCATGCCGGTATCATCCGGGCCTTGGAGGGGATCGTCGACGTCTACCTCCCCGATCTCAAGTATCGCTCACCGGCGATCTCTGACCGGTATTCGGGGGCCCCGGATTATTTCGAACATGCTTCGGACGCCCTCCGCGAGATGTCCGTTCAAGCGCCGGTCCTCGAGCTCGGCGCCGAGGGCACGGCCGTGAAGGGCCTCATCGTCCGGCACCTCGTCCTCCCCGGTCAGGTCGACGATTCGCTGGCCGTTCTCCGCTGGCTCCGCGCGAACCTCTCGCCTTTCATCGGACTGAGCCTGATGAGTCAGTACCACCCCTGCCACGAAGCCCCGCCCGAGCTTCAAAGATCGCTGACCTCGGAGGAATACGAGAAAGCCGCCGGCGTGGCGATGGAACTCGGCTTTGAACGGCTCTTCCTTCAACCGGAGCCCTTCCGGCCGGACGAGCACCTCCTCCCCGACTTCAGGAAAAAAGCGCCTTTCCGCTGGAAATGATCCCCGCCGAGGGCCGGAGAGCCCGTCGCCGGATCAGGGCTTGTCGCTTCGCGGCCTATAGAACCTCGCCTTCGGCAGCCGGGACGCGGGCACGCCCATGGCCGCGGCCAGCTCCCGGATCTTGGCCTGGACGAGGCCCATGTTCCTGGGGCCCATCCGCAGGAAATGCTTCTGGGCCGCGCTCAGGTTCTCCAGGGCCTCGTCGGCCATGGCGTAGCTCAAGACCTTCATCTCGAGCCTGATGGGGCCCTCGACGACCGGCGTCCTCAACAGCTCGACCGCCGCCCGGACCATGGTCTCCTCGAAATCCGCCCCCGGATACCCGAGATCCGCATAGGCCTCCTGGAAAAGGGGTTTGAGAGCCCGGAAAAGCCGGACGAGGGCCTCGTTGTCGAGCGACCGGAAGGCATCGGCGGCCGGATCGTAGCGGCTGTAGCCGGCGGCGTCGATGAACGTCCCTTCGATCGTCCGCTCGACCTTGAACTCTCCGGCCGGCGAGAAGAAATCGATGTGCGGCTTGGGGCTGACGCCGTTGGCGACATTGTCCACGGCGGCCACGAACTTGCGGATGAGCTCCTTCGATTGGAGCCACTTGGCGAAGGACGGATGGGAGGAGAGGGCCAGGGCGAACTCCCGGACCGCGGCGTCGCTCTCGTCGAGCGGAACGGCGGGGAAATCCAGGGAGGACGGCTTCGCCGCCCCCGTAAGGACCTCTTCCTCGGTCGGCACCACGGTCTCGAGGACCACGTCCGCGGGGACATCGCCGGGCGACGGCTTCCGGATCACCAGGAAATAGTACAGGGCGACGGCCGCAAGAATGACCAGCAGGATGCCGGCCGCCAGGGTGCGGATCTTCTTCGGCTCGTCCGATCTCGGCTGTTCTTCGTGATCGAGTTCATCCATGGCTTTTCACCACCTCCTTGACGAGGAGGATGTCGATGTTCCCGTCGCGGGTCTCGAGGACGATGCTCGCTCCTCCCGAGCCCATCCGCCCCGAGACTTCGGAGGCCGGCAGGTCGACACCCAGATCGATCTCGCTCCGGACGACGCCGTTCGGGGCCCGAGCCTCGATCCGTGCCTCCGCGTCGGGCTCCAACCGGAGGACGATGTCGCCCTCCCCGGTCGAGAGGACGATCGCATCTCCTTCGCGGACATCGAGGACTTCCACATCGACCGTCCCCGTGCCCACCGAGATGTCGACCGGACCGGAGTAATTCCGGATGACCACGTCGCCCTTGCCCAGCGAGACGACGACGCGGCCGTAAGTATCCGAAATCGTGACGTTCCCGTTCTCGGCCCGGACCTCCTCGATGACCACGGAATGGGGGACGCGGACCCGGACATCCGACCGGGGCGGCCGATAGGGCCCGTCGAGGGCCCGAGCCTTGATCCGGTATCCATCGGCGATCCTCTGCACGGCGAGGTCCGGCCTTTGAGCCCAGGCGCCGGCGATCCTGATGCCGCGGCCCTGGGCGGGAAAACCGGCAGGGCCCCGGGCCATGACTTCCAGAGTCTCCCGGTTCCCGCCGGTGATCTCGATGTCGCCGGACCCGAACTCCAGGACCAGGACGCTGCCGGGTGCGAAATCGACGGTCTTGCGGAACTCCCCCTGCGGCGGGTGGCTCATCGGCCGGTCGGGATCCATGACCATGATGCACGACGCGGCCAGAACGAGGCAGCCCGCCGACAGCCCGATGAGGGCCGGTTTCTTCATGATCCCTCCTCGCTCATCCGCCCGTATTATACACGAGTTCCGGCCGATGAGGAACCGCCGGTCATCCGAACCGCCCGGTGATATAATCCTCCGTCCGCGGATCGCGGGGGGCCGTGAAGACCCGGTGGGTCTCACCGATCTCCACGAGCTCGCCGAGCAGGAAGTACCCCGTGAAGTCCGAGACCCGGGCCGCCTGCTGCATGTTGTGGGTCACGATGACGATCGTATATCGCTTCTTCAGCTCGTACATCAGGTCCTCGATGTTGGCCGTCGCGGCCAGGTCCAGGGCCGAGCAGGGCTCGTCCATGAGGACGATCTCCGGCTCGACGGCGACCAGCCGGGCGATGCAGAGCCGCTGCTGCTGCTCCCCGGAAAGGGTCAAGGCGTTCACGGCCAGTCGGTCCTTGAGCTCGTCCCAGAGATGGACGGACTCGAGGCTCCGGACGAGCTTCTCCTCGAGGTCCCGTTTGTCCCGCAGGCCGTGGACCCGGAGGCCGTAGACGACGTTGTCGTAGACACTGAGGGGGAAGGGATTGGGCCGCTGGAAGACCATGCCGACCTTCTTGCGCAACGCCAGGAGGTCGGCCCCCGGACGGTAGATGTCCTCGCCGTCGATGAGAACCCGGCCCGTGACCCGGACGTTCTCGATCATATCCGTCATCCGGTTGAGGGACCTCAGGAAGGTCGTCTTGCCGCATCCCGAAGGTCCGATGAGGGCCGTGATCCGGTTCTTCTCGATGTCCAGGCTGATGCGGTCGAGGGCCTGGAAGCTCCCGTAGTAGAAGCAGAGGTCGCGGACTTCGATGACATTCATGACGGCTTACCCGAACTTCCCCCGGAGATAGTCGTCGGTCCGCTGGTCCCCGGGGGCCGTGAAGATCCGCTCCGTCGGGCCGATCTCGATGAGCTTTCCGTTGAGGAAGAAGGCCGTTCGGTCGGCGATCCGGGCGGCCTGCTTGGTGTTGTTCGTCACCAGGATGATCGTGTAATCCTTCTTGAGCTTGCGGAGGGAATCCTCGATCTTCATCGTCGAGATGGGGTCGAGGCCCGAGGTCGGCTCGTCGAGGAGGATGTAGTCGGGCTTGAGGGCCAGGATGCGGGCCAGACAGAGCCGCTGCTGCTGGCCGCCCGACAGCTTCAGGGCGCTCGTGTCCAGCCTGTCCCGGACCTCCCCCCAGAGCCCGCCCTTCTCGAGGCTGTCCTTGACGATCGCGTCGAGGGAAGCCCGGTCCCTCGTGCCGGCCAGGCGCGGCCCGAAGGCGATGTTCTCGTAGATCGAACGGGGCAAGGGGACGGGCGTCGCGAAGACCATGCCCAGCCTCCGGCGGAGCTCGACGACGTCGACGTCCGGGTCGTAGATGTTCCGCCCGTCGATGGTGATCGTGCCCTCGATCCGCGAGCCGCGGATGAGATCGTTGAGCCGGTTAAGGGCGCAGAGGAACGTCGATTTGCCGCTGCGGGCCGGGCCGATGATGCCCAGGATCTCGTTCCGCTCGACGCTCAGGTCCAGGTCCATGAGGGTCCGCTCGTCGCCGAAATAATGGCTGAATCCGCGGACCTCGATGGCGGCGGTCATGAATACTTCCGGATGAAGCGGTGCATGAGGTAATAGGTCAGGACATTGACCCCGAGAATGGCGATGACCAGGACGGCCGCCGTGCCGTAGGCGTTGGCCATGGAGATGCCCTCCCGGGCCAGGATATAGAAATGGACCGACATCGTCCGGGAGGAGGAGAAGATCGACGTCGGGATGCGCAGGGCGCTGCCGGCGGTGAAGATGACGGCCGCCGTCTCGCCGATGCTCCGGCCGACGCTCAGGACGATGCCGGTGACGATGCCGGGCAGCGCCGAGGGCAAGACGACCCGGGTGACCGTCTGCCACTTCGTGCTGCCGAGAGAGAAGCTGACCGTGCGGTAGCCGGGCGGCACGCTCTTGATGGCCTCCTCGCCCGTCCGGATGATGGTCGGCAGGATCATGAAGGCCAAGGTCAGGCTGCCGCTGAGGATGGACCAGCCGAACTTGAGCTTGGTGACGAACAGGATGAAGCCGAACAGGCCGAAGATGATGGACGGGATCCCGGCCAGGCATTCGGCCCCGAAGCGGATGACCCGGGTCACCGGGCCCTCCCAGGTGTACTCCGTGAGAAAGATGGCCGTGCCCACGCCGAGGGGCGTGGCGACGAGGATGGCCCCCGCTGTCAGGACGACGGTCCCGACGATCGTCGAGAAGATGCCGCCTTCCTTGCCCATATCCGTGGGATTGCGGACGAGGAAGCCCCAGTCCACGGCCGGCAGCCCCTTCTTGAGGACGTAGGCGATGATGAAGACCAGGACCGCGACGGTGACGATGGTCATGGCCCACAAGACGGCGCCGACGAGGCGCTGCTCGATCCGCGGCGGGATCCTCATCCCTTCGAGCCTTTCATCCTCGAGGACGTGACGTTGGCGACCGTGTTGAGGATCATGATGATGACGAACAGGATGACGCCCGTCGCGAACAGGGCCTGGCGGTGCTCCCCGGAGGCGTAGCCCATTTCCAGGGCGATGTTCGAGGTCAGGGTCCGGACGGGATCGAGGACGGAGCGGGGGACGCTGGCCGCGTTGCCGGCGATCATGATGACGGCCATGGTCTCGCCGATGGCCCGGCCCATGCCCAGGATGATGCTGGCGATGATCCCCGAGCGGGCCGCCGGCAGGAGGACCATCTTGACCGTCTGCCACTTTGTGGCCCCCAGGGCGACGGAGCCCTCCCGGTAGCTCAGGGGGATGGCCTGGATGGAATCGACCGAGATGCTGATGATCGTCGGCAGGATCATGATGCCCAGGATGATGGAGGCGGCCAGGACCGAGAGCCCGGGACCGCCCAGCGTCTCCCGGATGAAGGGCACCAGAATGACGACCCCGATGAAGCCGTAGACGACCGAGGGGATCCCGGCCAGGAGCTCGATGACCGGCTTGATGATCCGGCGGACCCGCCATGAGGAGAACTCGGTCAGGACGACGGCGCAGGCCAGCCCGAAGGGGACGCCGATGACCATGGCCCCGAGGGTCACATAGATGGAGCCGACGATCATCGGCCAGAGCCCGAAGACCCTCTCCGTGGGGTACCAGTCCGTGCCGGCCAGGAAGCTACGGAACCCGTACTTGAACATGATCGGCGTGCCCTGTTCGAACATGAAGACCGTGATGATAGCCAGGATGGAGACCGCCGAGAGGGCGATGGTGAGCAACGCCAGCCGGATCAGCCGGTCCGTGCGCTCCAGCTTGTTCTTCGCGCGCCCTTTCATGTTGCGCCTTGCGTCAATCCCGTCCGGTCCGCTTGACGGGGATGAGCCCTTCTTTCCGGATCAGCTCCTGGCCTTCCTCCGAGAGGACGAAGTCGATGAATTCCCTGGCCTGGCCCGTCGGCTCCCCTCGGCTGAGGAAAAGGAAAGGCCGGACGAGCTTGTAGAGGCCCGTTTCGATGTTCTCGTCGGTGGCCTCGGCGCCGTCCAAGGCGAGGGCCTCGACCTGCTCGTTGACCAGGCCGAGAGAAATGAAGCCGATGGCGTTGGGGTCGTGGGCCACGATCTCCCGGACCGTGCCGTTGGAGTCCTGGGTGATGGCCCCTTTGAAGATCCGTGTCCTCCCCATGACCAGGTCCTGGAAGGCCCCCCGGGTCCCGGAGCCCTCTTCTCGGGTGACGACCGTGATCGTCCGGTCCGGTCCGCCGAGCAGGCGCCAGCTCCGCACTTCTCCCGAGAAGACCTCCTTGATCTGGAAGAGCGTCGCCGCCTTCACGGGATTGGACGGGTGGACGATGACGGCCAGCCCGTCATGGGCGACGACGATCTCGGTGAGGTCCTTCTCGTCGGGCTTGAGCTCGCGGGAGGACATGCCGATCTGGCAGGCGCCGCTCTTGCAGGCCTGGATACCGGCACTCGAGCCGCCGCCCTGGACGTTGACCCCCAGTCCGGGCCGTTTCTCCATGAAGACCTCGGCCCATTTGTCGGCGAACGGCTGGATGCTCGTCGACCCGGCGACGGTCAGGTCGGCCCCCGATCTTCCCCCCCGACAGCCGGCGGACGCGACAACGAACGCCCATGCGGCCGTCAGGACGAACAGCTTCTTGATCGCGGTCATGGCCTTTGAATGAAAGGGAAGGCCGATTATACCGAAAAGCGGTCTCAAGGCAAACCCATCATGCTTCGTCGAGGGCCCGGAGCCGGGCATCGAGATCGGCGCTTTTCGCTTCGTGATCGCGGGTCAGGGCCTCCAGCTCGTCGAGAAGACCGTCGCTCTCCTTCTTGATCTGATGCATGGACCGGGCGAGCTCGACGACCCGGCTCCCCTGCTTCATCCGCGAGGCCTCGGCGAGCTGTTGATTCAAGTCGCGCAGCGAGGCGTCGCGGGCCTCGATCGCCCTTTCGACCTCTTCCATCCTCGCTTCGATGGGGCGCAGGAGGCGGGACCGTTCGGTGACGATCTCGGACCTCATCCGCCGGAGCTCCTTCGGCGTCCATCGGGCCTTCCCGCCGCTTTCGCCGCCCGGGCGCCCGCCGGACGGGCCGGCCATGACCTCGTCCTTCCAACCGACCTTTTCCAGGAACCGCCCATACCCTCCTTCGTAGACGATGACGTCATCGTTGTCGAAGACGATCAGGCGGTCGGCCAGCGCGTGGAGGAACATCTCGTTGTGGGTGACCATGACCACGGCGCCGTCGAAGTTGTCGATGGCCGCGAGCAGGGCGTCATTCGACTCGAGGTCGAGATGGTTGGTCGGCTCGTCAAGGAGCAGGAGGTTGAGGGGTGTCGCGATGAGCTTTCCGAGCAGAACGCGGCTTTTCTCCCCGCCCGACAGGACCCGGATGGGCTTGAGGGCATTGTCGCCCTCGAACATCATCCCGCCGGCGATGAAACGGGCGCGCTTCGGGTCGCCTTCGGGGTCGGCCGAGGCGATCTCCTCGAGGACCGTGTTGGATTCGGAGAGGGTCGAGATGTGGGTCTGCTCGAAATAGCCCGGGGCCACGGATTGGGGCGAGGTGATCTCGCCGGACCGCGGCTCGAGCTCCCCGGCCAGGAGCTTGAGCAGCGTCGTCTTGCCCCGTCCGTTCCGGCCGACGACGAAGACCCGGTCCTTGGCCCCGATGCTGATCGAGAAGCGACGGAGGAGAGGCCGGTCGGGGGTGTAGGCGAACGAGACATCCCGGACGTCCATGGCGTATTTGTGGAATCCCGGCTTCTCGGAGAACGAGAACTCCAGGGTCTTCAATGTCTCGAGCTTCTCCTTCTTCTCCATCTTCTCCAGGGACTTGACCCGCGACTGGACGAGCCCGCCCAGCCGGGCCTTGGCCCGGAACCGGGTGATGAACAGGTCCATCTCCTTCATTTTCCGTTCGTCGTTGACCCGGGTCTTCTCGTAGATCTCCTCTTCGGTCGCGATCTGCTCGTAATACTTCCCGGTATCGCCCCGGATCTTGCGCACTTTCCGCCGGTGGATCCCGAGGATGTGGGTCGCCACGTTGTCCATGAAGCTGCGGTCGTGGGTGATGATCATCAGCTCGCCCGGCCAGGCCGCGAGGAATCTTTCCAGCCATCGGATGGATGTGATATCGAGGTAATTGCTGGGCTCGTCGAGGAGGAGCATCTGGTAGTCGCCGACGAGGGCCTTGGCCAGATTGAGCCGGACCTGGTAGCCGCCCGAAAGCTCCGTCGGGTGCTTCTCGAGGTCGTCGGCCTCGAATCCCAGCCCGAAGAGGACCTTCTCGATCCGCCAGATCTCGTTGTGGGCATCGGGCGGCAGGGCCCGGGCCCCTTCGCCCAGGACGGTCTCCTCCGTGAAAGCGAGTTTCTGTTCGACGGGGCCGACGCGATAGTTCCGGGGCCTGGAGATCGTCCCCGAGTCCGGCTCCTCCTCCCCCATGATCATCCGGAACAAGGTCGTTTTCCCGTGGCCGTTGCGGCCGACGACGCCGACCCGCTCGCGGCGGTTGATCTTGAAGCTGATCGAGTCGAAGAGCGACTGCTTGCCGTAGCTCTTGGAGAGGTCATCGACGATGATCATGACCCCTTATTTTACCCGAACGGGAGGGGGCGGTCCAGGTCAGGAGCCGGTCAGGAGACGGTGACGGGGATGCCCTCGTCGGCGCCGTAAAGCTCGCGGATGAGGGCCAGAACGGCCGGGGAGGTCAGGCTCATGAACTCGACGCCGAACTCATAGCCTTCCTCCGCCCGGGGCTTGAGCCATTTGACCTTGCCGTCGAGGGCGATGTCGTGTCCGGTCTTGGTCAGCTTCATGCGGACCCGGATGATGGTCCCCGGAGGGAACTCTCTGGAACAGATGAGCCTGGCGCCGCCGGTCGAGAGATCATAGGTATGGGCCGGGATCCCCGACGCCTCGCTCATGTCCATGGCCTCCCGGATAAAGACCTCGTGACGGCCGACGAAGCGTTTTCTCGTGCGTCTTTCGATCATGCCGGGCTCCTGCCCAAGGATTCGGCTGTGTCCACGGGACCAGTATCGGAGAGGGCCCGGTCTCCGTCCATCGCCTCCGGGGGTGATTCGAGCGGTGATTCCCCGCCCCCCCCGAGAGCGCTTTAAAGGCCCATCTCTCTCAGGAGATGGCTCGCCCCGGAGAATTTCTCGGTGACGTACAGGACGTACAGGATATCGACACTGATGGAGCGCTGGAGCTCGGGGATGATGTCGTAGTCGCCGATGACGCTCTCATAGGTCATATCGAAAATGATGCCGACGAGCTCGCCTTCGGCGTTGAGCGTCGGGGAGCCGGAATTGCCGCCCGTGACGTTGGTCGTGTTGAGGAAACAGACGGGTACGTCCCCGAGCCGCGGGTCCCGGTAACGCCCGAGATCCCCGGCCATCCAAAGGTCCTTGAGCCTGGCGGGGACGCGGAAAGGCGGTTCCCCTGTATCCTTCTCGATGACGCCTTTGAGCGTTGTTTGCGGCAGGTATTCGACCGCGTCCCGGGGCCGGTACCCCATCACAGGGCCGTAGGTGAAACGGATGGTCCCGTTGGCATCGGGGGCATAGGCCCCTTTTTTCCATTCCAGGATGGCCGCTTCATACGCCATCTTCAAGTCGGCACCCTCCCGCCCCAAGACTTGACCCTCCTCGCGGAACGTCTTGAGCTCTTTCTCCATGGCGGCGGCGAGCTTCAGGAAGGGATCGTCAACCGCCGCCAGTTCGGCCGGCTTCAGGCCGAGAAGCTCGAGCCTGCGCTCCGGATCGCCGAGGGTCGTCCGCGCATACATGTCATCGACACGTGCGGCGATTTCGGCCTCGCTGCCGGAGACGAGGCTTTTCAGGGCCGTGGGCCACGCGCTTTCGTCGGGCCGGCCGGCTTTCAGCCTGCGGAGATTCCATGTCATGAGCTCTCTGTCCGTCCCGAAGACATAACCCCGTTCCGCCAGCTGGATGGTCTGCTTGAGGCGGGGTAGGTTCCTGTCCTGGTAGGCTTGTTCCCTGTCCTTGTCGGGTTTCCGGAGCTCGTCGACCGTCCTCACAATGGTATGGGCCTGGGAAAGGATCGTCGAGCCCGAGAGGACGCGGTTCAGCAGGTCCGTCCGTTCCCCGAAAGCCCTCTGTCGGGCGAGGAAGGCCTCAAGGTCGGCGGCGACCCGGCCGAACTTCGCGGCCCTGGCGGCGTCGGCCGCGATCCAATCTAAGAGTTCCCGCTCCTGGGCGGCTTTCCTCTCCAGGATCCCGTACTTCTCGAAGCCTTCGAGCTTGCCTTGCCTGTTCTTGAGGCCGTTGTAGAGGCCCCGAACGCGGGAGGCATAGCGGATCTCGATCTCCCGGTCGGCTTTCCCCGCTTGTTCATAGAAGGCGATCAGCTCCCGGCTGTCCTCGACGCTTCTGGACATGTTCTCGATATCCTGCTCGAGCTCGGCCAAGGAAAAGTTCCGATATGTCCGGCCGGGATAGCCCATGACGAACGTGAAATCGCCCTCCTTGACGCCGTCGAGCGAGACTCTCAGCCAAACCTTGGGGCGGTAGGGAACATTGTCCGGACTGTAGTCGGCCGCCGTTCCGTCGGGCGCCACGTAAGCCCGGAGGAAGGCGAAGTCACAGGTGTGTCTCGGCCACATCCAATTGTCCACTTCTCCCCCGAAATTCCCCAGGTCCTGGGGTGGAGCATAGACCAGGCGGACATCGCGTATCTGTTTGAATAGGAAGAGGTAATAGGCGTTCCCGCTATACATCGAGGCCAGCACGGCCCGCAAATCGCGGCCGGCCCGCTCGGCTTGGGCGATAAGTTCCTTTTGGGCCTTCTCGTAGGCGTCGTAACGCTGCCGCGGGTTCATTTTCGGCTTGAAGTAGGAATTGACCCGGCCCGTCACATCCTCGTAGCCGAGCAGGACGCCGACCGTTGAGCCCTGGGCCGGGATCTCCCGGGCCCTGTCAGGGGCCAGGAAGCCGTCCGTGATGTAATCGTTCTCCTTGCTCGAAGCCCTTTGGATGGCGCCGTAGGCGACGTGATGATTGGTCAGGACGAGGCCGTCGGCGCTGACGAACGCGCCCGTGCCGCCGCCGAGATTGACGACCGCGCTCATGAGACCCGTGCCGTCTTTCCTGGTGAGGTCCCCCGGATCCATCCGCAGACCGAGGGCCTTGAGGTCGAGGTCTTTCATCTGGTGGGGCATCCACATGCCCTCGTCCGCCCGGCCCGGGAACCCCGCGGCCAGAATGATGGCCAGGATGATCACGGTTCTTTTCAGGTTCATCGCGCACTCCTTGGACGAGATGCGGCACAGGCCGCCCGGTTCAAAGCGCCGCTCAGGCCGCTTCGTAGATCCTGATCTTTCGATTGACCGCCTTGACGGCCTCCATGATCCACAGCGGGAGGGACGAGAAGGCCATGATGATCCCGAGATCGAGCACGCTGAGGGCCTGGGTCTTGAAGATCGGCTGCAGGAACGGCACGTAGATGACGGACATCTGGAGCAGGAAGGACGAGACCGCGGCCAGCACGAGGGAGGGGTTGGAGAGCACTCCCAACCGGAAAATCGACCGCGTCTGGCTCCGGCAGTTGAAGGCGTGGAACAGCTGGCTGCAGGCCAGGGTCGCCAGGGCCGCTGTCCGGGCCATGACGATGCCTTCCTTCTCGACGAGCAGGACGACGAGGAACGCTGACAAGCTGCAGGCCGCGATGAGGGCGCCCTGGAACGCGATCAGACCCGCGCCGGCCCGGGTGATGACGGCTTCGCCAGGCCTGCGGGGGGGGCGGTCCATGATCCCCGGGTCGACCGGGTCCACGCCCAAGGCTAAAGCCGGCAAGCCGTCGGTCACCAGATTGACCCAGAGGATCTGGATAGGAACGAGCGGCACGGGCAGGGCCAGCAGGGCGGCCGTGAACATGACCAGGATCTCGCCGAGGTTGCACGACAACAGGAAATGGATGAACTTCTTGATGTTGTCGTAAATGCCCCGGCCCTCCTCGACGGCGGCGACGATGGAGGCGAAGTTGTCGTCGGTGATGACCATCTCGGAGACTTCTTTGGTCACGTCCGTCCCGGTGATGCCCATGGCGACGCCGATGTCGGCTTCCTTGACGGCCGGGGCATCGTTGACGCCGTCGCCGGTCATGGCCACGACGGCCCCCCGGCGTCCCCACGCCCGGACGGCCCTCAGCTTGTGTTCCGGGGAGACGCGGGCGTAGACGGCCGTCCGCTCCACGAGTCTGTCCAGTTCCTCGTCCGAGAGCCGGTCGACATCCTCGCCCGTCAGGGCCAGGGAGTCGGGGCCGTAAAATCCGAGCTCGCGGGCGATGGCCACGGCCGTGTTCCGGTGGTCGCCCGTGATCATGACCGTGCGGATGCCGGCGGTCCGGCACTTGTGCATGGCCTCCTTGACTTCGGGCCGGGGCGGGTCGATCATGGCGACGAGACCGGCCAGGACGAGGCCTTTCTCGATGGCCGCGGCCTCGTAGGAATGCGGCTCGCATTCCAGGTCCCTGTAGGCAAAGGCCAGGACGCGCAAGGCTTCGTCGGAGAAGGCGTCGTTGGCTTTGAGGACCCGTTCACGGTCCTCCTCGGTGAGCGGACGTTCCCGGCCGTCCTCGAGGATGAAGGAGCAATCCCGGAGCAGGAGGTCGGGAGCGCCTTTGGTGAAGGCGACGATATCCTCCTCCGCCCTCCGGACCATGGTCATTTTTTTGCGCTCGGAATCGAACGGGATCTCCTCCAGGAGCTCGAATTCCTGTTCCCTGTCGCGTTTCCAGATGCCGGCCTTGGCCGCCGCGCTGAGGATGGCTATCTCGGTCGGGTCGCCGAACGTGCGGACCGTTCCGGACCCGTCCCTTGTCATCTGGGCGCTGTTGCAGAGCGCGCCGACTTCGAGGCTCCGGATGAGATCGGGATAGGCGGACGGGTCGATAGACCGGCCGCCCGCCCGGAATTCGCCCTCGGGGCGATAGCCCGTACCCATGACCTCGAAAACCTCCCGTGAGGTCCAGACGGCCCGGACCGTCATTTCGTTCTTGGTCAGTGTCCCGGTCTTGTCCGAACAGATGACCGTGGCGCAACCGAGGGTCTCGACGGACGGCAGCTTGCGGATCAGGACGTGCCGCCTGACCATCCTCTGGACGCCGAGGGCCAGAGCGATGGTCACGACCGCCGGCAGGCCCTCCGGGATGGCCGCCACGGCCAGAGAGACCGCCGTCAGGAACATGTCCATCAAGTCGCCGCCCCGGAGCACGCCGAGGACGAAGACGACGGCGACCAGGGCGAAGCAGAGATAGATGATCCACCGGCCGAATTGCTCGAGCTTGCGCTGGAGAGGGGTCGTTTCCTTCTTGATCTCCTGGATGAGCCCGGCGATGCGGCCGAGCTCCGTCCTCATGCCCGTTTCGACGACCACGGCCCGGGCCTTGCCCGAAACGACCGACGTGCCGAGATAGATGATGTTGGCCCTCTCCCCAAGAGGGATCTCCTCTTCTTCGAGGACCAGGTCCGTCTTGTTAACGGGCGTCGATTCGCCCGTCAGGCTGGCCTCTTGAACGGCGAAGTTCGAAGTGTGCCAGACGACCCGGCTGTCGGCGGGCACGTGGTCCCCAGCCTCGAGCTCAATGAGGTCGCCAGGCACGAGCTCCCGGGCCGGGATGTGGGCGGACTCCCCTCCCCGGACGGCCTTGGCCGATGGCGCCGATAGTTTTTTCAAGGCCGCCAGGCCCTTTTCGGCCTTGTATTCCTGGACGAGGCCGAGCACGGCGTTGAGGATGACGATGGCCAGGATGGCCAGGGCGTCCACCCACTCCTTGAGAAAGCCCGAAACGACGGCCGCCCCGACGAGAACCCAGATGATCAAGCCCTTGAACTGGTCGAGGAAGATGGCCAGGGGCCCCCGACCCTTGGCCTCCTGAAGCTCGTTCGGGCCGTGGGCGGCGAGCCTGGAGGCCGCTTCTTCCGGGGAGAGCCCGACCGCAAGATCGGTCGCCAGGACCCGAGCGACTTCGCTCTCGGGGAGACGCCACCACCTGGTCATGTTCGTGTCCTTCATGCGGTCATGCCGCCGGGACGCTGCACGGAGAGGTATTCTCCATTCGGGGGATTCCAGGGAACGACGCGGCGCTTATTTTTTCTTCTTGGCCGACCAGCCGGCGGCGCCGAAATCGCCCATCTGGACCTCGCCGGTCATCATCTCGCCGTCGACCTTGCCCGTGAAGAGCAGCGAGAACTCCCCCATGGGGGAGCTGATCGTCAGCGCCCACTCGACAGCGTTCTCCTTGATCGTGCCTTCGCCCTCCAGCGGGTAGCCCTGGGGCCCTTCCATCGAGACCTTGAGCTTTTCGCCTTCTTGGGTGAAGGTCGCCTCGACCGTTTGCTCTCCCTGCGGGATCTGGATGGTCATCTCCCATACGCCGGTGACATCGACGGACCCCGCGGCCAAGGTCATTGCCGGTAATACCCCCACCAGGACCGCGAGAATGGTCGGGGTTCGATGGCGCATGCTGTCCTCCTTTTCAAGCAAATAGACTGACATTCAACATATAATAGGCCTCTCTTCGGCGTCAACTCATTCGCGACCTCTTCCTAAAAAGCGCCGGAATGTGTATAATGGGTCGCTCACGGTCGGGGAGTAGCGCAGCCTGGCTAGCGCACAGCGTTCGGGACGCTGGGGTCGTGGGTTCAAATCCCACCTCCCCGATCCACTTCCCCCCGTTTCGTCCGGCGCGGCGGTCACTTCGGGGCGCGGGATCCGGTCGGCCTCCCCAACCACAGCCCCACTCGCCCGGGAGATAATCCGCTGACTCCGGAGGGAATGTGCCGGCGGCCCGAAGGGTCGGCGCTGACGGAACGGCCCGTCAGTCCAGCCGGATAAGCTTGTAGGCCGTCGAGCCGAGGCCGATCTTCTGTCCGTGGGCGAGCTGCGCCGACCAATCGATATCGTAGCCGGCCCGGAAGACGTCCCGGCCCGCGCGTTCGAGGATGAGATCGGCCGTGGCCTGGTCGACGGCCACCGGATCGAGCGAGGCCAGGATGCCGACATCGTCGACGATGCGCTCCTCGTCCTTGGCCATGCAGTCGCAGTCTTTGGTGACCTTGATCAGGAAATTGACGAAGCCCGCCTTGTGTCCGAAGCGCTCGAAGACCCGCAGGGCGTACTCCGCCATCTTTTCCTGGATGCGGCGGGAATCCTCATCCCACTTCATCCGGATGGCCCCATGCTTGCAGGCGACCAGACATTCGCCGCAGCCGATGCACCGGTGCGGATCGATGACGACATGGCCCTCGGCCTGGACGATGGCCTCCTCCGGGCAGAACGACATGCAAACGCTGCAGTTGCGGCAGGTCTTGGGATTGACGCGGGGATGGGTCACGGAATGCTGATCGAGCTTCCCGGCCCGCGAGGCGCAGCCCATGCCCACGTTCTTCAGGGCCGCCCCGATCCCGGTCTGGGCATGCCCCGTGACATGGGTCAGGCAGATGAGGACATCGGAATCGAGGATGGCGCCGGCGATCTTGGAGGAAGCGGTCCGGTCCTGAGCGCTCCCCGTCACGTGCTTGTCGCGGCCGATGAGCCCGTCGGCGATGATGACCGGCACGCCCGTCATCTGCGGCGTAAAGCCATGGGACCAGGCGAGACGGATGTGGTCGATGGAATTCGAGCGATTCCCGACATAAAGGGTGTTGGTGTCCGTCAGGAACGCGCGCTTCGTTCTCCGGCGGACCTCGCCGATGAGCCCCGTGAGCCACTGCGGTTGGATGTAGCCTTTGTTCCCGGATTCCCCGAAATGGATCTTCAAGGCCGCGAAATCGCCTTCCTCGATGCGCTCGTTGAGCCCCATGGCCAGATAAGCGCGCCGGGCTTTGTCGGCAAGCGCCTCGGGGGATTCCCCGGCGGAGGCGGGGATGAAGAAGACGTTGCTGGTCATCCTGGCCCCTTCCTTCGTCTACGCAACCAGGGCCCGATCGACGGCCGCCCGGCCGGCGCCCGCCTCGAATCGGTACCCAAGCGTGCCGAGCGCCCGCTCCACGGCATCGATCGCCGTTCTCACCTGGGCCGAGGTCAGGTTGCCCATGTGGCCCAGGCGGAAGACCTGGCCGGCCGTCCCGCCCAGCCCTCCGGCGACGACGACGCCCTGGTCATAGAGAGCACTCCGGAAGGCTTTGTCCTCGACCCCGTCCGGATAGCGGACGACCGACAGGGTCGGGGCCAGGAACCGGGGGTCGGTGAAGAACGTGAACCCGAGGGCGGCCAGGCCCGCACGGAGGGCGGACGCGAAGAGCTCATGACGCTCGAATCTTTCCTCGAGTCCTTCTTCGAGGACGATGCGCGTCCCTTCGGCGAAGGCCCGGATCTCGTTGACGCACGGCGTCGAGAAGTACTTGGCCGGGTCCTGCATGATGGGCAGCCACCGGAGCAGGTCGGCGTAATAGGCCGGGACCCGGCCGAGGCTCCGCCGCTTCTCCATGGCCATGGGGGACAGGATCAGAACGGCCAGCCCGGGCGGCGTCCCCAGGCACTTCTGGGCGGCCGTCAGGACGACGTCGATGCCCCAGGGATCCATCCGTTCGGGGATGCCGCCCGTCGCGCAGACGCCGTCGACGATGAACAGCGCGCCTGTCCGGTCAAGAACGCCGGCATAGTCCTCGACCGGAGCGCACGCGCCCGTCGCCGTATCGACATGGGTGCAGACGACGACATTGTAGCTTCTGTCCCGCAGCCGGCGTTCGACATCCTCCGGGACCACGGCCCTCCCCCACTCGCATTCCATGACATCGTGCTCGATGCCGAACGTCACACAGATATCAGCCATCCGCCGTCCGAAATAGCCCTGGGAGAGGACGAGGACACGGTCGCCTGATCCGGCCGTGTTCAGCAGGGCCATCTCCATGGCCAGGGTGCCGGCTCCGGCGACGACGAACGGCTGGCCGTCCTCCGAGAAGACGATCCTTTTGAGGTTGTCGCAGGCCTCGCGGAGATCGCGGACCATCTCCGGGCCGACATGGGAGACCGTCGGCTCGGCCAAAGCCTCGAGGATGCGGGGCAGGACCGGGCTCGGCCCGGGTATGAGCAGCAGCTTTTCGTCGGCCATCTTCATCCTCCGGCACGAAAGTCCCGTCCATTGTGTTCCATCGGGGCCACGAAATCAAGAGGAACCCGGGGCGTTGACCCGCACTCCACGGTTTTGTTATAATCCCGCCGAGATCAAAGGAGGTTCCAACATGGGGAAGTACATCGCCGTTCTCGCAGGCCTCATCGCCATGGCCGGAGGTCTTGTCCTGGTCTTGCTCGTACCCAGTTTCCGTAACGCCTTCATCCAGGTCGTCCTGGGCTTCATCCCGCCCGTTCTCTTCTTCGGCGGGCTCATCGGCCTCATCGCCGGCATCAGCAGCATCAAGGATGCCCAGAGGACCAAGAAGCTGGAACAGGAGACCGAAGCGAAAAAAGATCAGGCGGCCTGAGCGCCCGGCCGGCGGTCCGGCGGCTTTCCCTCCGCACTTGCCGGCCCCCGACAGCGTGTGCTAGGAGGGGAGAAGGAACGTGGCCGTCCTTCATGTCTTCTCCCTGTTCTTCCTCCTTCTCCTGCCGTCGCCTGCGGCCGGACCGATCGAGAGCGCCTTTCTCCAGAACTCACCGGACGACCTGAGAGAGCTCTTCGTTTCCGAAGGCTCCATTCCCATATTTCTCCCCGATCCTCTGTCGTTCGCCGACCAGGTCTCCCCCGATCAGGCCTACCTCCTGTTCCAGCGCGTCTTCTCGCAGTTCCGGACGACGGAATTCACGACGGACCCACGCTTATCGCGCTTTCCGGGGAGCCCGGGAGGCATCCTGAAGGCCCGATGGTCCTTCCGGAACGACAGGACCGGGAACCATGACCCGGTCCGCATCTTCTTCCTCTTGGCCCCTGAGGACAGGAGGGGATCAGCGGAGCGCGTCGTCCGGCTCAAGATCATCGAGATCCGGGCGGAGAAGCTCTGATGCCGGAGAGCCGGCTTCTCAAGAGAGGGATCCTGCTCAAGGCGGCGGCGGTAACCGTCGCCGCGGCCCTGGCCGTGGGCCTTTTGTCCCTCGCTCTCCCGGGTTTGATATCCCGGGACTACGACCGGAAGAGCCTGGAGACCCTGAAAAAACAGGCCCGCCGGGTCAAACGCGACTTCGATTCCCTCCTGGCCGCGCTCGAAGCCCGGAAGGCCTTATTCCCGGAACCATTGCCGGCCGACCCTGAGGATCTTTTCCCGCGGTTCCGGAAAGCCGGACTGGATCCCGAACGGGAAGGCATCGCCCTCGCGAACGGGGATGGTTTCCTCGATGTTTGGTATGGAAATGTCCTGAGCCTTTCCGACCACATCGACCGGGAAGACATCGAGACCATGAAGAACAGCCCGTCCGCGGTCCTGGTCCGGAGCAAATCGTCCATCTATCTCGTCTCTCTCCAGAGCCTCGGAGGGGACCGGCCCTGGCTGGTCCATTTCGAACGTTTGGCGTTCATCCCGCGGTTCCAATCCGCCTCCATCCGGGAATCCCACGCTCTCCGCCGCTCCTTCCGGACAGGGTTCGATATCGACTATTGGGACTTCCGCGAGGACGTCGATGGATTCGAGCAGTTCTTCGCACGCCATGACGACGAGTTCACCGGCCAGCCTCGGCAAAAGAACGAGATCCAAACGCTCTTCTTCCCGCTCCGCGGCGGTGCGGGTCAGATCATGGCCACGGTCACCCTCTCGTCGTCCTCGCTGACCGCGAAGCTGACCGCCGTCCGCGAGGACCTTTGGCTGGCCGTCCTCCTGCTCCTGGGTCTGGCCGGAGCGATGGCCATGGTCTTTCTGTGGACATCTCCCCGCCTTTGGAAGGGCCGGGATCTCGGACCGGGGATCCTGATCGCGGCCCTGGCGGTCGGGTTGAGGGCGGCCGCTCTGCCGCTGGGCCGTCTGGAAAGGCTTCAATCGCTGTCCGTGTTCTCCCCGGCATCGACGGGTTTTGTCTCCCTGGGGAGCATAACCGGCTCGCCCGCCGATATTTTTCTGACCGCCGTTCTGGCTCTGACGCTGGCCGCATGTCTGGCCGCCTATGGGATCCGGCTTTTCCGCACCGAAGGCTCCCGGGCGGGCCGCGCGATTTCCCCGGCCGTGCATGTCCTGGCCGCGGCGGTCGCGGCCGGGGCTTTTCTCGCGCTGCTGGGCCTCGTCGGGCGGATCATCTTCAATTCCAATCTCTCCCTCCTGCGGTGGTCCTTCGACCCGCCTCGCCTCGCCCTCCATCTGAGCCTTCTCCTGTTCCTCGCTGCGGCCCTCATTCTGGTCGGGCTGGCCTTCCGTCTCGCCGTTCTGCACTCCCCTCGCAAGGCCCTGTCCGGACTCGTGATCGTGGCCGCCTCCGTGGTCGTCATCCTGGCGGCCGACCCGGGACGGGCTCCGACGGCCGCCGTGCTGCACGCGGCCCTTCTCGCCTGGCTCTTCGCCGCCGTCGCCTTCCCGGCCTTGGCGCGGCGGAGAGAGGTCTGGTTCGCCGGGCTGGCTCTGGCCGCTCTGTGGATGTCCTTCTCCCTGGACGACATGACCGTCCGAAGGACCCATCGGCTCCTCGAAACGACCCTCAAGCACACCATCGTCTATCAGCCGACTTGGGGGAATTTCCTCATCGAGCAGTCGTTCCCCGACTTGGATCGCAACCGCCGGTTCATCCTCGCCTTCCTGCGGGATCCCGAGGACCCGGACTTCGCCCATACCCTATGGGAAAGGAGCCCCGTCGCCAAGTTCAACTGGTATTCCAGCCTCGAGCTGCGCGACCCCGAAGGCAACACCCTGAGCCGGTTCTCGCTCAATGTCCCCAAGATCCTCGGTAGCCCCCCCGATCTTGAGCCCTCCGAGGATTGGACCATCGTCCCCCATTCCCTGCTCTTCATCGGCAAGGAAAAGGAGTTCCTGATCGGCTACAAGGATTATTACGACGCCGGCCTCTACCTCGGCCGGCTCATCCTGTACGTGGCCCTCGATCCGGAGATGCTGCCCTTCCTCTACTCCGCGAACCCGTACTTCGAGGTCCTCCGGACCGATCCTCTCCCCTCCCTGAGTCAGTTCGATTTCGGGTGCGCCATCTATGACCTCGAAGGGAACTCCTTGTTCAATCCCCGGAGGCTGACGTCCGGGATCCCCCCGGGAGACCTCGAAAGGCTGCTCGGTCCCGAACCCGCCTTTTGGACCGTCTTCCGGGACCGGGGGACGGTCTTCGACGCCTATCTCTTCAGGTCCAAGGACCGCTGCTACAGCCTGTTCGCCCCCCGGATCACGGTCAAGACCCGCGCCGTCGGCTTCCTGAGGCTGTTCTTTTTCGATCTGGCTGCGGCCCTCCTCGTCCTTGGGGTGGTCGCTCTGATCACCGGGAAAGCGGCCCTCGGCAGGCCTTTCTGGTCCTTCTCCAATCGCGTCTATGCGGCTTTTCTCGCCGTGGCCCTCGTCCCGCTCCTGCTCTACACGGTCTTCACCCGGAACCTGTTCGACAGCCTGTTCACGGAGCGGTTCCTGCGGGACTCCGCCGTTCACGCGAGCTACGCCAAAGGCCTGATGGAAGCCTTCCTCATCATCCAGGGCGTCGAGGTCTCCCCCTATCTCGCGCCCTCCGAGGACTTGGCTCTCTGGATCAGCTCGACGCTGTCGAACGACGTCATCCTCTACGGGGATGCGGTCCTGCTGGCCTCGAGCCGCCGGGAGTTCTTCGACAGCGGGCTGCTCCCGGACCTGCTCGACGGGGAGGCCTATTACGCCCTGGTCTACGGGCGGAAGCCCTTTTTCACCCAACGGACACGGCTCGGCGAATACTCGTTCCAGACGCTGACCGTCCCCTATCCCTTCAAACAGAGCATCCTCTTCATCTCTCTCCCGTTCCCTCTCGAGAAGGAGGAGTTGACCGGGGCGACGCGGGAGATCGTCGAGTTCCTGGTCCTCCTGTCGGCCTTCTTCTTCGCCATGGTCATCGTCTTCGCCCGGGGCATCCGATCGATGATCATCGTCCCCGTCCGCAAGCTCCTGGCGGGAACGCGGGAGGTCGGCCTCGGCAATCTCGAGGTGACCATCGACCACCGCTCGCACGATGAGATGATGACCCTCATCGACGGCTTCAACACGATGATCCGCAACCTCAAGGCCCATGAACAAGAGCTCGCCGAGATGAGCAAGAAAGTCGCCTGGACCGAGATGGCCCGCAAGGTCGCTCACGAGATCAAGAACCCGCTGACGCCCATCCAGCTGTCGGCCGAGCACGTCCTCAAGGTCTACGAGGACAAGCGCGGCGACCTGGACAAGGCCCTCAAGGAATCCATGTCCTACATCATCAGCGAGGTCGAGAACCTGCGCCGCATCGCCCAGGAGTTCATGGAGATCTCGAGGGACACGACCGTTCGTCGCGAGCCGGTCGACCTGAGGACCATTCTCGACGAGACACTCCAGCCCTATCGCAAGCTCCTCGCCGAGCGCATCCGATTCCGGGTCGTCATCGAGGGGGACGATTTCCGGGCCCTCGGCGACGCGGGCAAGCTCAAGACGGCCTTTCGGAACATCGTCGCCAACGCCGTCGAGGCCATCAGCGGGGCCGGGGAGGTCGCGGTCACGATCGCCGAGCGGGAACGGAGGGCCCTCATCTCGGTCCGCGACAGCGGCGCCGGGATGAGCCGGGAAACGGTCGAGAGGATCTTCGACCTCTACTTCTCGGCCAAGGACTCCGGGACGGGATTGGGCCTGCCGATCGCCAAGAAGATCGTCGAGGAGCACGGCGGGTCCATCCGCGTGACGAGCGAGCCCGGGAGAGGGACGACCGTCATCATCGAGCTCCCGCTCGAGGGATCCTGAGGTTCCGGCATGACTGGCATTTCCCGACGTTTTCCCGGATAATGGAGGGCGCCGGAGAGAAAGGACGACCGTAATGGCCAAGACGCTGGTGACCTACTTCAGCCGGACGGGCAACACCAAGCTCGTCGCCGAGGCCGTCTTCGAGGCCCTCGGCGGCGAGAAGGAGATCAAGCCCATGGCCGAGGCCGGCGATCTGTCCGCTTACGGTCTCATCTTCGTCGGCTTCCCCGTCCACGCCCACAGCGTTCCCTTCCAGGTGGAAAAATTCCTCAAGCGGGTCCCCTCCGGAAAGAAGATCGCCCTCATTTCCACGCACGGCTCGGTCACGGGCAGCCGGCTGTCCGTCGAGGCTCTGGAATACGCGTCCATCCTGGTCTCGCGGGCCAAGCTTCTGGGAACATTCTCCTGCCGGGGCAAAGTGTCGATGCAGGCCCTTGAGGTCCTGATGAAGTCGCCCGAACACGAGGCCTGGGCCGACATGGCGGCCTCGGCGGCGACACACCCCGACGCCCACGACCTGGAAGAAGCCAAGGCGTTCGCCGCGCGGATCACGGCCCTCAGCGCCCACGGGGCCTCCCGGGGGACCTGAGCCGCGGCTTCAGCGTTCGGAGGCCCGGATCCGCTCGAAGCCCGAAACGCCGACGAACTCCAGCCCGTCCCCTTTTTCGAGCTCGTCGAAGAGAAGGTTCAGGCCCAGCGTATCGCTCGAGACATGGCCGGCGATGACGACGTTGAGGTGGGCCTTCTTGGCGTTCTCCAAGGCCTCTTCGCTGAGGTGCATGCCGACGATCGTACTGACGCCCGAGACGGCGTGCTTCTCATAGATGTTCTTCGAGCCCTCGGTCCCGCCGGTCATGTCGACGAAGATCCGGCCGCAGCGCGCGCCGTCGGAGCCGGACACGATCTTCGGTCCGGCCATCCGCCGGGCCGCTCGCTTGTACTCGGGGATCCCCCTGAGAAGCTCGACGAGGTCCTTGAGGCGGGGCGGCTTCTCCCGCTCGAACAGGGCCGTGAGATGGGAGGACACGCAGTTGTCGGCCGGGGTGTGGAGGCACATCATCGGCAGGCCCAGCAATCGGGCGGCGTCGACGGCCCGGTTGTGATTGACCGGCAGGAGGCGGCGCTCGATCTCGCCGATCCTCTTGTCCATCAGTTGCTCGGCCACGGAAACGTTGACCCCGAAGGCGGCCAGGAGGTCGGATTGAAGCTTCATGACCTCGTGGAGCTGGGCCAGCGCGAAGCCCTCGGGGTGATGGGCGAGGACCAGGTCGATCCCCTGCCCTCGGTCCCTGTTGAGCGTGTGGGCCAGGAGGATCTCCCCGACCTCCATGTCGATGCCGACGGCGACCTTCCGGACCTCGATCCCCGGGTCCCCGAAGAGGATCCGGGTGTCCGGATAGGGATTGAACAGCCTGTCCCGGTCGTAGGCGTCGGCCTCCTCCTTGTCGAGCTTCTTGGACTTCTCCGCTTCCTCCTCGAGGAGACGGCGGAGCTCGTCCGGCCCCCGGGGATCCCGGTCCATGCCGATGCCGACGGCCCGGCGATAGAAGGTCTCGAGGTTCATGGGCTTTTCCTTTCGGACGGAGGCCGCTGACCGCAAATCGCCTTGGACGCTTCGAGCTCTGCCAGGTGTTCGTCCCCGTACCCGAGCTCCCTGAGCAGGGCGAAGGTGTGTTCGCCGTGCACCGGGCAAGGTTCGGGCTCCTTCCCTCTTGCGGTCTTGAGCGGGTGGTTGACCCGGAGGCCGAGGCCCCCTTCCGTCTTGGTTCGCTGAACGATGGCCCGGTGCCGGACCTGGGGGTCGGCGAGGGCCTCTTCCAAGGTCGGGACGACCTCGCAGCAGAAATCCTTTCCCGTGAGGAATGCCCGCCACTCCTCACGGGTCCTGGCGGCGAACAGGGCGGCGAGTTCGTCCCGGTCCTCGGGCCTTTCGGAGAACTGCCGGTCGAGGAGATCGGGCCGGTCGAGCGTCGCGCAGAACGCCTGCCAGAACTTGGGTTCAAGTGCGGTCAGGGCGATATCGCCCCCGTCGCGCGTCCGATAGACGTTGTAACACGGATGCTTGCCGGTCAGGGGCCTGTTCCCCCGGCCGCCCCGCTCGCCGGCCGAGTGCTCGGCAAGGGCCATGACCAGCCAAGCCATGGCGCTGTCCATCATCCCGATATCGAGGAAACGCCCCCGGCCCGTTCTCTCGCTTTCGCGCAAAGCGGCCAGGATGCCGACGGCCGCATACATGGCCGAAGCGAGGTCGGCGATCTGGACGGGTGGGATCGTCGGGAGCTCACCCGGCCTGCCCATCAGGTCCAGGACCCCGGCGCGGGCAAGGTAGATGAGATCGTGGCCGGCACGGGCCCTTTCCGGGCCGTCCTGGCCGAAGCCGGAGATCGAGCAGTAGACGATATCCGGCCGAACGGCTTTGACGGCCTCGTAGCCCACTCCCAGCCGGTCCGCCGTCCCGGGCCGGAAGCCTTCGACGACGACCGAGGCCGTGGCCGCCAGCTTCAGGAACGCGTCCCGCCCCTTCGGCGATTTCAGGTCGACGGCGAAGCTCTTCTTGCCCGCGTTGAGGGCCAGGAAATAGGCGCTCTGCGGGCCGATGAACGGCCCCATCACGCGGATCGTGTCCCCGATACCGACATCCTCGATCTTGATGACCTCGGCACCCATGTCGGCCAACAGAAGAGTGCAATAGGGACCCGGCAGGAGCCGGGACAGGTCGAGGACGCGGATGCCTCGCAACGATTCGTCGCTCATGTCAAGGCCTCCCAAGGACCGCCGGAACCGATATTTATCAGAAAGCCGGAGGGCGGTCAAACGCGGGACGCGCCCCGGACGGGATTTGACAATCCCCGGAAGCCCGACAATAATGGGAGGACTCTTGGACGGCCCCGACGGCGCGGCCCGTACCGGTGGATCCCAAGACAGAGGAGATCGTTGTGACATGCGAGTGAAGATCGCAGGCGTGGGGAAATGCCTGCCGGGCACCGATGTCCCCGGGAGGGTCGTCGCCAACGACGATATCATCAAGATCCTGCTGGCCCACGGGGCCCTCAAGCCGGGGACGAACGAGCCCTGGCAGCCGGGGGAGCTGACCTCCCAGAAGATCGTCGACCTCGTCGGCATCCGGGAGCGCCGCTGGGTGTCGGACGAGCCGAACACTTCGGATCTGGCCTTGGTCGCCGCGGAAAAGGCCCTGGCCCGGGCCGGCATCGGCTGGGAGGATATCGGGATTCTCGTCATCGGCAGCTCGACGCCGGAAGCCCTCTGGCCGTCCACGGCCTGCATGGCCCTCAACAAGGTCATCCGGAAGAAGGTCGCCGCCGGCGACTGGCCGGAGCCCGAAGCCAAGATGAAGCTCCGCATTCCCGCCTTCGATCTTCTGGCCGCCTGCACGAGCAGCCTCTATGCGGTCGACCTCATCCGCAAACACCTCCTGTTCGGAGAGACGAGCTCGGAGTATGGACTGGCCGTCGGCGCAGAGGTCCTCAGCCGGGTCCTGGACTTTGCCGACACCAACGCCGATCTCTGGGGGGACGGCGCGGGGGCCGTCGTCCTGAAACGGGAGGAAGGCCCTTCGGGCATCCTCTGCTCCCTCCTGGGATCCGACCCATGGTTCTCCGAGGCGACGCACAGCGTGGGCAAGGACCTGCGCGTCCACCGGGAGCCCCCCGTCCGCCCGAACATCTTCATCAAGGGCCACGAGGTCCAGAAGTTCGTCCTCAAGATCATCCCCGAGCTCGTCGCGAGAACGCTGGCCAAGGCCAATGAGGACCCGGGCAGGACACGGGACATCAAGCTCGCCGATGTGGACCTCTTCGTCTGCCACCAGGCCAACGCCCGGATCTTCGAGTTCCCGGCGAAAAAGATGGGCGTGCCGCTCGACAAGTTCTACGTCAACGTCGACCGGCGGGGGAACTGCTCCTCGGCCTCCATCCTGATGGCCCTGGACGAAGCGCTCGAGGAGGGCCGGATCAAGAAAGGCGACCTCGTCATGCTGATGAGCTTCGGCGGCGGCCTGACCTGGGCGTCCATGCTGGTCGAATGGTGATCGGATTGCTCCGTTTTCTCCTTTTCCTGATCCTGGCCACCATGATCTATCTCTTCGTCAGGATCTGGAGAGGCCTGAAGCGGGCCGGAGCTCAGAGCGCCCCCCGGCGGGTCCAAGGCGTGATGGTCAAGGACGAGGTCTGCAATACCTACATCCCCCGGGAAGAGGCCCTGCGCGAGGTCCGGGACGGCCGCGAGCACTTCTTCTGCTCGGAGGAGTGCCGCAAGAGGTTCCTGCGGTCCTGAAGGCCTCAGAAGACGATCCGGAAATCCACATACTCGCCCCTGAACTCTTCCCGGCTGACATCGAGCCTCTCCACGCGGGCCAGTCTCGGGCCCTCGGAGAGATGGTCCAGGAGCCTATCAACCCTCTCCTCGTCACCTTCGGCGAGGACCTCGACCCGGCCGTCGGCCAGATTCCTGACCCAACCCGTGACGCCCAGGTCCGACGCCCATTCGCGGACGAAGTACCGGAAGGCGACCCCGTGGACCCGCCCCGAAACGAGAACGCGGACCCGCGTGCAACGGCCCTCTTGGGAACGTCCCATGGGAACTCCTTTGGATATCATACAGAATCCCGGGGCATGAACGGAAGCCCGCGGCTGTGATAGAATCCCTTGGGAGCCGGACATGGCTGAATATCTGCTGACGATCGCCGGACATGACCCCTCGGGCGGGGCCGGGGCCCTGCTCGACCTCGCCGTCTTCGAGCGTTTCGGTTTCCGGGGCCTCGGCGTCCTGACATCCGTCACGGCCCAGAGCCCGGCCCGGGTCGCGGCCGTTCACCATCTGCCCGCACGGGTCCTGACCGGCCAGTACGCGGCGTTGGCCGGAGCCTTCAACGTCGCCGGCATCAAGGTCGGCATGCTCGGCACGGCGGCGAACCTGGCCGCGGCGGCCCGCATCCTGTCCGGGAACCCGGATATTCCCCGGGTCATCGATCCCGTGCTCCGTTCGAGCTCGGGGGCGCTCCTGCTCGAGAAGAGAGCCTGGCCCCGGATCCTGCTTCAATTGCGCGAGCGGGCCACTCTCCTGACCCCTAACCTGGACGAAGCGGCGGCCCTGGCAGGCCTCGATGTCCGGACCATCGGGGATATGCGGGAGGCCGCCCGCCGGATCCAGTGTGCGAGCCGCGTCCCCTGCCTCGTCAAGGGCGGGCACCTTTCGGGCCGGCCGGTCGATATCCTTTTCGACGGCCGCCGCTTCCGGGCATTCGAGCATCCCCGCGCCGGCCGGGACGTTCACGGGACGGGCTGCTGCCTGTCGGCCTCGATCCTGGCATTTCTCGTCCGGGGACACCCGCTCGCGGACGCCTGCGCCCGAGGCATTGAATGGACGTCGCGGGCCATCCGGACGGCGGTCCCCTCGCAAGAGGGGCGGCCGGTCATGGCGCTTGGCCGAGCCCGGAAGCCGGTGAGGCGCCGGTCCCCGGACCGATGATCCTGTGGGCCCGATCGAGCACGGATTTCGGGAAAGCAACGCCCTGGGTCCGCGCCGCGGCGGTATTGAGATAGAGCCTGACCTCGTCCATGGTCTGGATTGGGATGCGGCCCGGGCTCTCTCCGTTCATGACCCGGACGGCGATCCGGCCCGCCTTCAAGCCCATCTCGGTGAAATCGTAGCCCAGGGCGGCGCAGGCCCCGAATTCGACGGACCGAAGGAAGCTGGCGAAGAGCGGCAGTCCATTCTCCTCGGCGGCCTGTCCGACCACGTCGAAGGACGTGTTGATCGTGTTGTCGGACATCGGGAACAGGACGTCCACTTTCTCGTTCATCAAAGCCTGAAGGGCACGGGGGATCTCGTGGGAACTGGCCACGGGCACAGCCACAAGCTCGAGCCCCAGTTCCGAGGCGCTCTCCCGGGCCAGCTCGAGGTAGAACTCGGAGTTGATCTCGGAGGAGGTCCAGAGCGAGCCGACCCGCCGTGCGGACGGCAGGACCTCCCGGATGAGGGCCATGGTTTTGGCGACGGGGCCGGTGGACGCGACACCCGTGACGTGCCCCAGGTGGTCGTTCTCGGACCGCCCGGCGCCGACGAGGAAGGGCACGGCGACGGCGCTGAAGACGATCGGCGTCCGCCGGACGCTCAGAATGGCGGCCTGAAGGCTCTGCGTCGAGAGGGGCATGATCATATCGACGTCCCCGGCGGCGAGCTCGCGGGCGATCCGCTGGACCTCGGCGATATCGTTGTTGGCGATCCGGATGCGGACGACAATCTCGATGCCGTCCCGCAATCCGGCCTCGGCGAAGGCCTGGAGGATGCCGCGGCGAACCTCATTGGCCGTCGGGGAATCGACGGACTGGAAGATGCCGACGACATAGGGCCTCGGGGGTCGCTGAGGGTCCTGCCGGTCATCGCCGCTCCCGGGAGCCCGGCAGGCGGACACAAGTATGGCGACAGCCAGGAAGCCTGCGGAAAAGGAGCGCGGGAACATCGGATGTATCCTATGCCAGAAGACGTTCGCCTGGCAAGCCATGCCGAGAGGCCGGGGTCCCGTCGGCTTCAGGCGCCGGCGACGATCCCCGCGAACCGCCTTGGAGAGATATTCCCTCCGCTGACGACAAGGACGACCGTCCGGCCCCGCAAGAGGCCGGGGGCATGGAGCATGGCGGCTAAGGGCAGGGCGCCGGCCCCCTCGACCGTCTTCCCGTGATGCTCGAAGATCAGCGCCATGGCCCGGACGATACAGTCTTCGGGAACGGGGACGAAAAGATCAACGAGCTCGCAACAGAGAGGAAAAGTGACCGCGCCGGGTTCGATCCCGCCGGCCACCGCATCCGCTACCGTCTGCCGCTCCTCGACATCCACCAGCCGGCCGGCGCGAACGGACGCGGCCATGAAGTCCGAGGTCTCGGGCTCCACCCCGATGATCCTCGCCCCGGGACGGGCGTCCTTGACGGCCCCGGCGATCCCGGCGACAAGCCCCCCGCCGCCGACCGGGACCAGGACGTCGTCGAACCCTCCGGCGTCCTCGATGATCTCCAGGCCGGCCGTTCCGGCGCCGTGGACGATGTCGAGGTCGTTGTAGGGCGAGATGAAGACCTGCCCCGCCCGGTCGGCGGCCTCGCGGGCGAGGGTTTCCGTCCTTTCGCAGCTCGACCCCCGGACCTCGATATCGACGCCCATGGCCTCGAGCTTCGCCCTTTTTTCCACCGCGACGGTCTCCGGCAAAAAGAGCTTCAAGGCCACGCCTTCGAGCCGTGCGGCGTAACCCACCGCCAGGCCGTGGTTCCCGGTCGACGCGGAGACGACACCTCGGGCCCTGTCTTCGGCGGACAGCGACCGGAGCTTATGAAGGGCCCCCCTGAGCTTGAACGACCCCGTGACCTGGTCGCACTCCCACTTGACGAGCACGCGGGCCCCGGTCTCCCGGCTCAGGGGTGCCGAAAGCTCGACGGGGGTTCTCCGGATGTCCGCAGCAATCCGCGCGTAGGCCGTCCGGATCCCTGCCGCGAGACTCCCTGTCTCGACGGTCATGTCCTCCTCCCTCCATAAGGTAACACAGCCCAACCCGAATTTTCCATGCTCTCCGGCCTCGTTGAGAAACTCGGTCCATGAAGGTACAATGGATGGTTGATGGCCATCTATCGCGTCGGCACGGCCGGCTGGAGCTACGAGGACTGGGAGGGCATCGTCTACCCCGTGCCCAAGGCGAGGGGCTTCCATCCCTTGGCCTATCTGTCCTCGTACATCGATATCGTCGAGGTCAACAGCACGTTCTACCGCCCGGCCGCCCCGGCCATGGTCCTCTCTTGGCTGAAGAGGGTCGGGGCCCGGCCCGAGTTCCGGTTCGCGGTCAAGCTCCACCAGATCTTCACCCACGGCGCCCGGGAGTTCTCGGCCAAGGATGTGGACGGGTTCAAAACGGCCGCCGACCTTCTCCTCCTTCGCGGTCGTCTGGCCGCCCTGCTCATCCAGTTCCCCTGGTCCTTCCGCAACACCCCCGAGAACACCGCCTACCTGCTCAGGCTGTTCGGGGCCTTCTCCGGATACCCGTTGGCCCTTGAGGTGCGACACGCGAGCTGGGACGAGCCGGGCTTCTACGCATTGCTCGGCGAGAACAAGGTCGCCTTCTGCAACATCGACCAGCCCCTGTTAAAGGACTCCATCGGCCCGTCGGCGGTCAGCACGAGCCCCGAGCTCGCCTACGTTCGCCTCCACGGCCGCAACCGGAGGAACTGGTTCCGCAAGGACGCCGGGCGGGACGACCGTTACGACTATCTCTACAGCCGCGACGAGCTCGGGGACTGGGTCCAACGGATCAAGGACCTGGGCTCGAAGAGCGGCCAGGTCTACATCATCACCAACAACCACTACCGGGGCCAGGCCCTGGCCAACGCCCTCCAGATCCGCAACATGATCACCGGGGAAAAGATCGACATCCCCAGGCTTCTGCTTGAAAAGTACCCCGTCCTCCGGGACATCGTCCGCCGGATCCAGGAGGGCCAGATGAGCCTCTTCAAAAAGGAGGACGCGCCGTGAATTGGTGGCAGACGGATTTCGTCAGGGTCGAGCGGAACGCCTTGCTCGTCGCCGGACGGAGCGCGGTGGAGCTGGCCGACCGGTACGGGACCCCTCTCTACATCTACGGCCGCGACCGCATCGCTGAACGGTACGCCCGCCTCGAGGCCGCCTTCGCCCGTTTCTCCCCTCTGCCCGCCAGGATCTGCTATGCCATGAAAGCCAATCCCCACCACGGCATCCTCCGCCTGCTCCATCGCCAGGGAGCCTGGATCGACGCCGTCTCGCCCGGGGAGGTCGAGACTGCCCTGCGGGCCGGTGTCCCCGCCCGGCGCATCCTGTTCACGGGAACGAGCGTCAGCCGGAGGGACCTCGAGCGCGTGTTCGCCGTCGAGGGGCTGACCGTGAACATCGACGCCGCCGAGCAGATCGAGATCATGGCCGAGGTCAAACGGGCTTCTTTTCCGTCGCGCCCCATCCGCGTCTTTGTCCGCTGAAATCCCGGCATCGGCCGGGGCTTCAACTCCCGGGTCGTGACGGCCGGCCGGCGCGCGCCGGACGGAACGCCGATCAAGTTCGGTATCGAGGACGGCCGGGTCCTGGACGTCTTCGCCCGGGCCCACCGCCTGGGCTTCCGGCCTGTCGGCCTCCACCAGCATCTCGGTTCGGGATGGGTCCGGCGGGACTTCGGGATGGTCGCGGCGGCCGTCGACCGCATGGTCCGCAAGGCCCGGGAGATCGAACGGGCCGGTTTCCGGCTCGAATTCCTGGACTTCGGGGGCGGCTTCGGGCCCCGGTATCTGAGGTCGCGAGGGCTCTTCCCTGTGGAGGACTACATCGGGTACATCGCCCGGGCGGTCGACCGGGCCGGCCTGTCCCTCGAGGCCCTGGCCATCGAACCGGGGAAGTACCTTGTCGGCGACGCCGGGGTCCTGCTCCTGCGGGTCGAATACGTCAAGGAAAGCTACGGCAACCTGTTCGCCTGCGTTGATGGCGGAACCTACAACACCGTCCCCCGTCCGGCGATCTATCTCCAAGCCCGGCACGAGATCGTCAACGCCTCGCGGGTCGACGGCCCCGCGAAAGCCCGGATCACCGTCGCCGGGAACCTCTGCGAAACGGGCGACATTTTCGGACGGGAGCGACCGATGCCCATGCCCCGCAGCGGCGACGTCCTGGCCGTTCTGTGCGCCGGCGCCTATTGCCGGAGCATGGCCTCGAACTTCAATCTCCGGGACATCCCCCGCGAGATTCTCCTCTGATCCGCGACGTCCCCGCATCCGCGGCGGGCATCGTCCCGGGATCTTTTGCTTTCGGTTCTTCTCACCTTTCCGTGGCAGGGAAAATCGCGCGTATGGAGATCGACACTGCGTGTTCTCGAAGACCCCCGGAATGAAAGAAGAACCTTACTTTCTAAGAAAGGCGAGAATCTCCTCGATGTCGGGCAGCCGCGGGATCTCGTAAATGCGGATGAAAGCCACCCGCCCCCGCTCGTCGACGATGAGATTAGCCCGCTCGGAGAATCCCTCCTCCTCGCGGAACAGGCCAAGGGCATGGGCCACGGCGCCGTGCGGCCAGAAATCGCAGAGAAGGCGCGTCGCTTTGACCCCGATCTCCCTGGCCCAGGCATGCTTGGACGGGAACGAATCGACGCTGACGCCGACGGCGATCGTCCCGAGTTCGTCGAATACGCCCTTGCGGCTCTCAAGGGCCTTCATCTGCTCGGCGCAAACGGAGGTCCACGCCAGAGGATGGAACGACAGCAAGACCTTCCGGCCGGCGCATTCGGACAGCTTGAACTCCCGGTTGTGATGGTCCCTCAACGTGAAATCGGGGGCGATATCCCCTTCCCAGATAGTCCTCGTGTTTCCCATCGTTCCTCCTCACCAGGGGCGGTTCCCAGAGGCACCCCCGATCACCCGTATTATCGCACGACCGGGCCGGGTCCGCAAGCGCTCCGGGAATGACGCCGGCGGTGAGGCGGCGGCCGCTCGCGCCGCGCTTGGCCTTCCTGTATAATGTCGGGGAACGAGGAGGCGCGCATGAGCAACCAGCGCTGGATGATCGCAGGCCTGCTTCTCCTGGCATTCGGCGGCCTTTCGATGGGACAAGAACAGGAACCCCCGGTCCGAGAGAAGCCTCCGGCCGCCGGGCCCCTCTACGTTCGGTTGACCCTGTACCCGACGGCCAGTCTGTCCCGCTACGATTACAACAACGACCTTGATCTCTACGAGATCCGCGCCTACGCCGATATCCGGCTCGCCTCTCCGCTGGGCAACGCCGTCCCCGACCTTCACGTCACGGTCCTCGACCGCAAGCTCGACTTCCGCGCCGATCATTACGAAAAAAGGATCGTCGTCGACAAGGACGCCTTGCCCGAAGAGATCATCGTCGAGATCGCCGGCGACGGACGGCCGGGGTTCCGGGAAACGGTCCCTCTCCCCGCCTGGCTCGCTCTCCAGGCGCCGCGGCCCGCGATCCTGGAGCGGGATCACGACTTGCTCATCAGTTGGCGGTTCAGCCGGTTCGCCTCCCCCGTCGACGTCACCGCCTACGATTTCCGGAGGGGCGGCGAGTTCTTCAGGAGCGGGCAAACGGCCGAAACCGAGTGCGTCGTCCCCGCCGACCGGGTCCCTGCGCAGACGACCCTCCGGATCCTTGTCATGCAATCCTGGCTCTTCAAGCGTTTCCTTCAAGGGCCGGGGCTCGCCCGCGGTTCCGAGGTCAACATCATCCCCTGGAGCCAGGTGTTCGTCCGGACGAATTGAGGACATCAAGGACGGTTTTCATGCGTGAACGGATTATCCGAAAATTCTGCGCTCTGCTCATCCTGGCCGCTTCGATCCTATTCCTTCCGGCGGCGGCCCGCTCCCAGGCCCTCCCTCAGGACGAGGCTCGCAGCGTGGCCCCCAACGTCTATCTTGACTGCGACCGCAAGATCTGCGATTTCGACTATGTCAAGACCGAGATCACCTTCGTCAATTACGTGCGCGATCGGCAAAGCGCCGACGTCCACGTCATCGTCACCCTCCAGGCCACGGGGGGCGGGGGCTTCGAGTACACATTGAGCTTTCTGGGCCTCCGGCGTCACAAGGGTAAGGATGATGTCCTGCGATATTACTCCAAACCCACGGACACCGCCGACCAGGTCCGCCGGGGATTCGTCAATGTTCTCAAGCAGGGTCTCATCCCGTATGTCTACGACACGCCTCTGGCCGAATTCATTTCCATCAGCTACAACCAGAAGAAGGAGCTCCGGCCGACCGCTGAGCACGACGCATGGGACTATTGGGTGTTCAGCATCGGTCTTCGGGGGAACGGCAACTTCGAGGAAAGATCCAAGCGATATTCCTATCAGGTCAACCTTTCGGCCAACCGGACGACCGAGGCCTCGAAGTTCCGGATGTACGCGACGGTCAATAACAATCATCGCCGCTACGAGGTCCCCGACGAGGAACCGATCATCAGCCGGAGCAACCGCAATAGCCTGTCGCCGTCCTTCGTCAAGAGCATCGACGGGCACTGGTCATGGGCCGTTTCCGGCAACCTCTACTCATCGACCTTTGACAATGCGCGCCTGTATGCCTCGATCGGCCCGGGCATCGAGTACAATATCTTTCCCTATTCGCAATCGACCCGGCGCGAGCTTCGGACGCAGTACCGGGTCGGCGTCGTCTTCCGCGACTACTACGAGATCACCCTGTACGAAAAGGAGAAGGAGACCTTGTTCAACCAGAACCTCCAGATCGTCCTGGAGATCAAGGAACCCTGGGGCTCGGTCGGTGCCCAGCTTTCAGGCAGCACCTTCCTGCACGACCTCAGCAAGAACCGCTTCAAGGCCGAGGTCGGACTCTGGGTCAACCTTTTCAAGGGGCTGTCCTTCAATGTCAGTGGGGAATATGAGAGGATCCGGGACCAGCTGTCGCTGCCCTTGGCCGGGGCCAGCAAGGAGGAGATCCTCCTCGAGCTCAAGCGTCTGGCCTCAGGCTACAAGCTGAGCTTCCAGGTCGGCTTCAACTACCGGTTCGGGTCGATCTACAGCAACGTCGTCAACCCGCGGTTCGGGAACATGTAGCGGGGGCGGACCGGCCATGACCTCCCAAGAGCGGATGCTCAGGGCCTTGGCGCGGGAGAAGCCCGATCGTCTCCCGGCCACCGTCCACCAGTGGCAAAGATACCATCTCGATGCCTTCCTGGGCGGCGTGAGCGAGCTCGAAGCCTTCGCGATGTTCGGGCTCGACGCGGCCGTTCAGTACACGCAGGACTTGGGGCAGTTCTGGTTGGCCCCGGAGGAGTTCCGGCGGTTCTCAACCCCGGAGTGGCGCGATGAAGCCCGGATCGTGAGCGCGGCTCCCGATCACCGCGTCGTCCACCACACGATCACGACACCGGGCGGTGTGCTGACCTACGCGACCGAGGGCGACCGGATGACGACGTGGGTGTCGGACTATCTCATCAAGCACGACGATGACATTCGCCTCGTCGAACGATATATGCCCGTCCCGCCGCTCGACCGGTCCCTGGCGGATCGGGCCTACGACGCGGTCGGCGACAAAGGCATCCTCCGCGGTTTCGTCTGGGGAGACCAGGCCGGCTGCTGGCAGCACGCCGCCTGCCTCATGGATGCCCAGACCCTCATCCTCAAGACCTTCGACGACCCGGCCTGGGTCCATGAGCTTCTCCGCGTCCTCCTCGAAAAGAAGCTGCGGTTCATCGAGTCCATGAAGGGCGCCCGCTTCGACATCGTCGAGACCGGCGGCGGAGCGGCCTCCTCGACCCTCATCTCGCCGGCCATCCATGAGGAATTCTGCCTGCCCTATGACCGAAAGATGCATGACGCCCTTCACGAGGCGGGCTTCCCAATCGTTTACCACACCTGCGGCGGGACCCTCGGCATCGAGGAGCTCATCGTCCGCAACGGCTGTGACGCTTCGGAGACCCTGGCCCCGCCGTCGATCGGCGGCAACCAGGAGCCTTGGGAGTTCAAGGCCAAGATCGCCGGTCGCCTGGCGCTCATCGGCGGGCTCGATCAGTTCAACGTCCTGACCAGGGGCGCGGCGGCCGATATCCGGGCCAAGGTCCACGAGCTCTTCGAGAAGGTCGGGCCGGACGGCGGCTACATCCTGTCCTGCTGCGACCATTTCTTCGAGACGCCTCCCGAAAACCTCCGGGCCTACGCCGAGGCCGCCCGCGAGTGCCTCTACTGAACCTCTCTTCCCGACCCGCATCGCCGCGGCGGCGCCCTGTCACCTCTCCGGGTCTCGGGCCATCGGTGACGGACGGCCTCGACGATCCGGCGAAAATCCCTTGAATTCCCCTCGTCGCTCTCCATACAATAGGTCTTCGTCAAAGACAAGGAGAAGGACATGAAAAAAGCCCTCGGACACGTCGCCCTCGCCGTCTGCCTCGCCCTCATCGCCGGCCTCGTCCAGGCCGGGCAGGCCTCCGGACGGAACGGCTACTACCGGTACCCGGCCATCCACAAGGAGACGGTCGTGTTCGTCTCGGAAGGGGACCTCTGGTCGGTCGACATCAAAGGCGGGCCGGCCCGGCGCCTGACCACCCACCACGGTCAGGAAACACACCCCGCCATCTCCCCGGACGGCTCGACCATCGCCTTCTCCGCCCAGTACCAAGGCCCGACGGAAGTCTATACGATGCCCATGGCCGGAGGCCTTCCCGTCCGCCGGACGTTCGCCGGCCAGGCGTCGACCGTCGTCGGCTGGACCCCGGACGGAAAGATCCTCTACGCGACCCAGAAGCACTCGACACTGCCCAACACACGGCTCGTCGCGCTCGACCCGGCCTCCGGCCTCGAGACGCTCATCCCCCTCGACCAGGCGGCCGAGGGCGCTTACGACCCATCGGGACAGACGCTCTTTTTCACGCGCCTCCCGTTCCAGGGCAGCTACACCAAGCGCTACAAGGGCGGAACGGTCCAGAGCCTCTGGAAGTTCGATCCCGGCCGTGAAGCGTCGCCCCTGACGCCGGACTACCCGGGGACCAGCAAGAACCCTCTGGTTTGGAACG
The DNA here is from genome assembly GCA_964423315.1 of uncultured Eubacteriales bacterium. GTDB lineage: Bacteria > Acidobacteriota > Aminicenantia > Aminicenantales > Saccharicenantaceae > RBG-16-66-30. Next base: position 121,066 of record CAYREO010000003.1, read on the forward strand.
GCCGAATCTATTTCGCGAGCGACCGCGACGGGATCATGAACCTGTGGTCCATGGACCTGGAAGGCAAGAATCTCGAGCAGCTCACCTTCCACAAGGAATTCGACGCGAGCTCGCCGTCGCTCCACGACGGCCGGATCGTCTATCAGCTGGTGTCCGACCTCCATGTCTACGACATCGCCGCCCGGAGCGACAGGAAGATCGACATCGTTCTGCCCTCCGATTTCGACCAGATGCGGGAGCGGTGGGTCTCGAAACCCCTCGACTACCTGACGTCGGCCCACGTTTCCCCCACGGGCGACAGGGTCGTTCTCGTCTCGCGCGGCCACGTCTTCGTGGCCCCCGCCGGTGACGGCCGATGGGTGCGCGTCACCCGCGAGGAAGGCGTACGGTCCCGAGGAGCGAGGTTCTTCCCCGACGGGAGATCGCTGATGGTCCTGTCCGACGAGAGCGGCGAGTGGGAATTCCTCCGCGCTCCGGCCGATGGGATCGGGGCGGCCGTCCGGCTGACGAGCGGGGCCCGGGTCCTGCGCTATGACGGCCTTCCTTCCCCGGACGGTCGCCGCCTGGCCTTCGGGGACAAGGACCAGCAGCTTTGGCTGTTCGACATCGAAAAGAAGGCCCTGCGGAAAGCCGCCGTTTCCGCCAACGGCATGTTCAGCGATCTCGTCTGGTCGCCCGACGGCCGCTGGCTGGCCTACGTTCAGGCCGCCGACAACCGCTTCTCCAAGATCATGCTGCTCAACATCGAGACGGGAGACATCACGGCATTGACCAACGACCGCGTCGACTCCTATTCGCCGGCCTGGAGCCGCGACGGGAAATGGCTCTATTTCCTGTCCGACCGCTATTTCCAGAGCGTCGTCGGCAGCCCCTGGGGGCCGCGTCAGCCCGAGCCCTATTTCGATAAAACGACCCGCATCTACGCCTTGGGCCTCTCCGGCAGGGACGTCTTCCCGTTCACCCCCGCCAACGAGCTGCAGGCCGAACCGAAGGAGCCCAAGGATCCCGCCCCCGCCGCGGGAAAGGACACAAAAACCCCGGCGGTCAAAGTCGTCATCGACCTGACCGGCATCCAGGACCGGGTGTTCGAGGTCCCGCTCCCGCCCGGCGTCCACTCGAGCCTCGCGGTCAACGACAAGGCCCTGTTCTTCATCGACCGGGAGAGCCGGGCCGCGGGCCGGGCCAAGCTCAAGGCCGTGGAGATCAAGAACAGGGGCGTCGAGGCCCGGACCCTCATGGAGGACGTCCGGGAGTTCGAGCTGTCGCTCGACGGCAAGAAGCTCCTCGTCCGCCGGGGCGAGGACCTGTTCGTCATCGACGCCGGCACGGCCCAGCCGACCCCGGCGACACTCGCCGAGCGCCGGGTCGATCTTTCGAAGTGGTCCTTTTCCGTCGATCCGCGCTCGGAGTGGCGGCAGATGTTCGTCGACGCCTGGCGCATGGAGCGGGACTATTTCTACGATCGCAACCTCCACAACGTCGACTACGACGGGCTCATGAGGCGCTACAGCCCCTTCGTCGAGAGGGTCAGCGACCGCGCCGAGCTCAACGACCTCATCGCCCATCTCGTCGGCGAGCTCTCGGCCCTTCACACCTACGTCCGCGGCGGGGACCTGAGGCAGGGGGCCGACAGCGTCTCGCCGGGGTCCCTCGGCGCCCGTCTCGCCCGGGACGATAAGGCCGGCGGCTACCGCATCGAACGCATCTACCGCTCCGATCCGGAGTACCCGGAGCGAAGCTCGCCCCTGGCGAAACCCCAGCTCGGCATCCGCGAGGAGGATGTCATCACGGCCATCAACGGCGTCCCGACGCTCGGGGTCCCCGACCCGGCCGTCCTGCTCCGGAACACCGCCGGAAGCCAGGTCCTGCTCGACATCCGGCCGGCTGCCGGCGGTCCGCCGTACAAAGCCATCGTCTATCCCCTCACGCCGGGGGCCGAGTCCGACCTCCGGTACGCCGATTGGGAATACAGCCGGCGCCTCGAGGTCGAGAAGGCCGGGCGGGGCGAGATCGGCTACGTCCACCTGAGAGCCATGGGCGGCGGCAACTACACGGAGTGGGTAAAGAACTTCTACCCGGTCTTCGACCGCAAGGGCCTGATCATCGACGTCCGCCACAACCGGGGCGGCAACATCGACTCCTGGATCCTGGAGAAGCTGCTGCGGCGGGCCTGGTTCTACTGGCAGCCCCGGGTCGGCAATCCTTACTGGAACATGCAGCACGCTTTCCGGGGCCACATGGTCGTCCTGTGCAACGAATATACGGCCTCCGACGGGGAGGCCTTCAGCGAGGGCTTCCGGCGCCTGGGGCTGGGCAAGATCATCGGCACCCGGACCTGGGGCGGCGAGATCTGGTTGAGCTCGTCGAACGTCCTCGTCGACCGCGGCCTGGCTTCGGCCGCCGAGACAGGCGTTTACGGCCCGGAAGGGGAATGGCTCATCGAGGGCCACGGCGTCGATCCGGACATCATCATCGACAACCTGCCCCATGAGACGTTTCTGGGGCGGGACGCCCAGCTCGAGGCCGCCGTCAAGCATCTCCAGGAGCTCATCGCCAAGGACCCGGTCGAGGTCCCCAAGGCCCCGCCCTACCCCGACAAGCGGAGGTGACTTCCCCAGAACAGGAGGCGGCCATGACGCTCGAGGATTTCCGCGAAGAAGCCCGGCGCCTCGACCGGGAGGACCCGTTGAGAGGATTCCGGAGGCGTTTCCACCTTCCGCCCGGCGGCATCTATCTCGATGGCAACTCCCTCGGCCTTCTGTCCCGCGATGCCGAGCGTTGGCTCGGAAAGATCACAACCTCCTGGAGGAAGCTCGGCATCCGGGGCTGGCTCGAGGCCGACCCGCCCTGGTTCCACATGGCCGAAGGGCTCGGGGCGCGGTGCGCGGCTCTGGTCGGCGCGGACCCGGACGAGGTCGTCCTGTCGGGGACGACGACCGTCAATATCCACGCCCTCGTCAACACGTTCTTCCGCCCCTCCGGGGTCCGGACGAAGATCATCGCCGACGAGCTCGACTTCCCGACCGACATCTATGCCCTGAAGAGCGCCCTCAAGCTGCGGGGCCTCGATCCGGTCGACCATCTCGTCCTCGTCCGCAGCCGGGACGGCCGGACCCTCGACGAGCGGGACATCATCCGGACGTTCGACGACACGGCGGCTCTCGTCTTCCTGCCGTCCGTGCTCTATCGCAACGGCCAGCTGCTCGACATGGAGCTCCTGACCCGCGAGGCACAGGCCAGGAACATCCCCATCGGCTTCGACTGTTCCCATTCCGTCGGCGCCGTGCCGCACGAATTCAGCCGCTGGGGCGTCGATTTCGCCCTCTGGTGCAGCTACAAGTATCTCAACGGCGGCCCCGGGGCGACGGCGTTCCTCTACGTCAACCGCCGCCACTTTGACGCCGAGCCCGCCCTGGCCGGCTGGTTCGGCTCGGCCAAAGACAAGCAGTTCGACATGTCCTTGGAGTTCACGCCCGCGCCGAACGCCGGGCGCTGGCAGATCTCCTCTCCCTCGGTGCTCAACGCCGCTCCGCTCATCGGCTCGCTGACCGTGTTCGAGGAAGCGGGCATGACCGCGGTGCGGGAAAAATCGTTGAAGATGACCCGCTTCCTGATGGACATGGCCGACGCCCTGCTGGCGGAAAGGCCCTACGGCTTCTCCATCGGGACCCCGCGCGAGGACGGCCGCCGCGGGGGTCACGTGGCCCTCATCCACCCTGAAGGGATGCGCATCGCCGAGGCCCTCCGGACCCGCGGGGTCATCCCCGATTTCCGGCCCCCGGACATCATCCGCGTCGCTCCCGTCGCGCTCTACAATACGTTCACCGAGCTCTGGCGCCTCGTCCGGCACCTGCGCGGGATCGTCGAAGGACGGGAGTACGAGCGGTTCGGAACGGCCCGAAAAGCCATTTCTTAGGCTTGGCCGGGAGAGAGCGCGTCCCTAGGAAATCCCTCCGGATTTTGTTATAAGAGAGGGGATATGAGCCCCGGTTCCCGGAAAAAGACCATCCCTGACCCTCCCCCGCGCTCCGGAGCGGGACAGGTCGTCCACGGGCCGTCCCTGTTCACCGACCAGGACATCTATCTCTTCAAAGAGGGGAACCAGTTCCGGCTCTTCGACAAGCTCGGCGCTCACGTCCTCGAGATCGAGGGGCGGCGGGGCACGCTCTTCTCCGTCTGGGCGCCGAACGCGAAGCGGGTCTCGGTCGTCGGCAACTTCAACGGCTGGGATCCCAAAGCCCACCCCCTGGCCGTCCGCTGGGACGGCTCCGGGATCTGGGAAGGCTTCGTTCCCGGCCCCAGCGAAGGGGAGCTATATAAATATCGGATCGAATCGAACGTCCGGCGCTACAAAGCGGACAAGGGGGATCCGGTGGCCTTCCTCTGGGAAGGCCCGCCGAGGACGGCCTCGGTCGTCTGGGATCTCGGATATCGATGGGAGGACGGGGACTGGATGGCCGGGAGGGGCCGGTCGGGGGCGGACGACGCCCCCATGTCCGTTTACGAGGTCCACCTCGGATCCTGGCGGAGAGTGCCCGAAGAGGGGAACCGGTCCCTGAGCTACAGAGAACTGGCCGGCATCCTCCCTGCGTATGTCCGGGAGATGGGCTTCACCCACGTCGAGCTCCTGCCCATCCTCGAGCACCCCTTCGCAGGCTCTTGGGGATACCAGACGATCGGCTATTTCGCCCCGACCAGCCGCTTCGGGACCCCGCAGGACCTCATGTTCCTGATCGACAGCTTCCACCGGGCCGGCATCGGCGTCATCCTCGACTGGGTGCCCTCCCATTTCCCGTACGACGAGCACGGTCCGGGGTTCTTCGACGGCACCCACCTCTATGAGCACGAGGACCCGCGGAAGGGCTTCCATCCCGACTGGAAGAGCGCCATCTTCAACTACGGGCGCAACGAGGTCCGCAGCTTTCTCATCAGCAGCGCCTTGTTCTGGCTCGAGAGATATCATTTCGACGGCCTGCGGGTCGACGCCGTGGCCTCCATGCTCTACCTCGACTATTCCCGAAAGGACGGCGAATGGATCCCCAACGCCTTCGGCGGCCGCGAGAACCTGGAGGCCATCTCTTTTCTCAAACGCCTCAACGAGGTCGTTTACGGCGCCTTCCCCGACGTCCAGACGATCGCCGAGGAGTCCACCGCTTGGCCGATGGTCACCCGGCCCGTCTACCTCGGCGGCCTCGGATTCGGCAGGAAATGGAACATGGGCTGGATGCACGACACGCTGGAATACTTCGCCAAGGATCCCGTCCACCGGAAGTTCCATCAGGACAAGCTGACCTTCAACCTCTGGTATGCGTTCACCGAGAATTTCATCCTGCCCCTGTCCCACGACGAGGTCGTCCACGGCAAGGGCTCGCTCCTTGGGCGGATGCCCGGCGACGACTGGCAGAAGTTCGCCAATCTCCGCCTCCTCTTGGGCCTCCAGTTCGCCAATCCCGGCAAGCAGCTCCTGTTCATGGGCTCGGAGCTCGGCCAGCGGGGGGAATGGTCCCACGACGGGAGCCTGGAGTGGCACCTGCTTCAATACGAGCCCCACGCCGGCATCCAACGCTGGGTCAAGGACCTCAACGGGCTCAGCCGCAACGAGCCGGCCCTCCATGAGCTCGACTTCTCGCCGGCCGGTTTCGAGTGGGTCGATTTCGGGGACCGGGACAACAGCGTCATCAGCTTCTTGAGGAAAGGACGGTCCCCTGATAACACCTTGCTTGTCGTTTGCAACATGACCCCGGTTCCCCGGCATGATTACCTGGTGGGCGTGCCGGCCGGAGGCTTCTGGCGCGAGCTCCTGAACAGCGACGCGAGCGTCTACGGCGGCTCAGGCCTGGGGAACCTAGGCGGCGCCGAGGCCCGCCCCATCCCTTGTCACGGCCGGGGCCACTCCGTGGCCCTGAACCTGCCTCCGCTCGCCGTCCTCTTTCTGAAGATCACATGAGTTCCGCGAACAGGTACGTCTGTATCCACGGGCATTTCTACCAGCCCCCCCGGGAGAACCCCTGGCTCGAGGACGTCGAGTTCCAGGACTCGGCCTTCCCTTATCACGACTGGAACCGGAGGATCGCGGCCGAGTGCTACGGCCCGAACGCCGCCTCGCGCATCCTCGACGCCGGGAAGCGGATCGTCGACATCGTCGACAACTACGAGAAGATGAGCTTCAACTTCGGGCCGACCCTTCTCGCCTGGCTTGAAAGGCACGAGCCGGCGATCTACGCCGCGATCCTCGAGGCCGACCGCAAGAGCCGGGAACGGTTCTCCGGCCACGGCGCGGCGCTGGCGCAGGCCTATAATCACATCATCCTGCCGCTCGCCGTCACCCGGGACAAGAGAACCCAGGTCGTTTGGGGACTGGCCGACTTCGAGCACCGCTTCAGCCGCAAGCCCGAAGGGATGTGGCTGCCCGAGACGGCCGTGGATACGGAAACCCTGGACATCCTGGCCGAGAACGGCCTCCGCTTCACCATTCTCTCCCCGGGCCAGGCCGCGCGGACGAGACCGCTCGGCGGCGGCGACTGGACGGACGTCTCGGGAGGGCGGATCGATCCGAATCGCCCCTACCTCTGCCGCCTGCCGTCCGGCGCGGAGATCGCCGTCTTCTTCTACGACGGGCCGATCTCGCGGGACGTCGCGTTCGGCCGCCTGCTCGAAAGCGGCGAAGGCTTCAGCGCCAGGATCGCGGGCGCGTTCTCCGGCCGCGGGGAGGGGCCCGAGCTCGTCCACATCGCGACCGATGGGGAGACCTACGGGCATCACCACCGCTTCGGGGACATGGCCCTGGCCTATGCCCTGCGGACCATCGAGCGGGACCACCGGACGCGGCTGACGGTCTACGGCGAGTTCCTGGAGAAGCATCCTCCGGAGAACGAGGTCGAGATCGTCGAGAACTCCTCCTGGAGCTGCGCTCACGGGGTCGAGCGCTGGCGAAGCGACTGCGGCTGCAATACCGGTTCCCATCCCGGATGGCATCAGGCCTGGCGGGCCCCTCTGAGAGCCGCCATGGATGGGCTCCGGGACGGACTGGCGGCCGTGTTCGAGAAGGAGGCGCCGGCCGTTTTCGCCGACCCCTGGAGGGCCCGGGACGACTATATCCGCGTCGTTCTGGACCGCTCGCCGCGGAGCCTCGCGGATTTCTTCTCCCGGAATTCCTTAAGGGAACCCGATCCCCATGAACGCGTAAGGACGCTCCGGCTGCTGGAGATGCAGCGCCATGCCCAGCTGATGTTCACGAGCTGCGGCTGGTTCTTTGACGACGTCACGGGCATCGAAACGGTCCAGGTCCTGCAGTACGCCGCCCGGGCCATGCAGCTGGCCCGGGAGTGCGGGGGCCCCGACCTCGAGCCGGATTTCCTCCGGACGCTGGAGAAAGCCCGCGGCAATCTCCCCCGCTTCCCTCACGGGGCCGCCGTCTATGAGGAGCACGTCAAGCCGGCCGTCGTCGATCTGCTCCGGGTCGGCGTCCATTTCGCCATCTCGTCGCTCTTCGAGCGCCACCCGAGGCAGGTCGCCATCGGGGCCTACACGGTCACCGGGCTGGGTTCCGACAGGTCCTCGGCCGGCCGCCAGAGCCTGCTCGTCGGGCGATGTCTCGTCCGCTCGGAGATCCTCGGCGATGACGAGCGGGTCCGCTTCGCCGTCCTCCATCTCGGAGGGCACGATCTCATCGCAGCGGCCCGGCTGCACGGCGGCGACGGGTTCTCGAAGACCCGGGCCGAGATCAAGGAGGCCTTCGCCCGGAGTGACATCCCGAGCGTCATCCAGCTCATGGAGAAGCATTTCGGGCCCGAGCGGTTCTCCCTGCGGCACCTTTTCCGAGACGTCCGGCGGAAGGTCCTCGAGACCGTGCTGGCCTCGGCCCTGAAGGACGTCGAAACCTCCCTGCGCCGCGTTCACGACGACAACTATCCCCTCATGCAGGTCCTGCGCGACATGCAGATGCCCATCCCCCGGACGCTGGCCGCAGCGGCCGAGTTCGCGCTCAGCGCCGAACTGCGGCGCCTGCTGGCCGAAGAGGACCCGGATCCCGAGAAGGCCCGGAAGTTGGCCTCGGAATTCGACCGCTGGGGCCTGGCGATGGATAAAGCCCTCCTGAACTTCGAGGCCGAGCGCCGAATGAACGGCCTCTTCGAAGCCCTGTCCGCATCCCCCGAGGATCCGGACCGCCTGGAGGCCGTCGAGAAGGCCTTCCGGGTCATCCGGATCCTGGGCCTCGAGCCCAATCTCTGGAGGAGCCAGAACATCTATTTCTCCATCAAGCGGGACCTCGAGCACGCCGGGAAGGCCGGAGGGAGTGGAGAGGGAGACCCCGAAGCGCGGGCTGCGCTCAAGAGGATCGGGGCCCAGCTGTCCTTCGCCGCGGATTGACGCCGATGACGGGGAGGGAAAGCGGCATCCTGCTCCACGTGACCTCTCTGCCCTCTCCATTCGGCATCGGGGACCTCGGCCCGGAGGCCTTCCGTTTCGTCGACTTCCTGGTCCAGGCCGGACAGACGTGCTGGCAGGTCCTGCCCTTAACGCCCACCGATACGGCTTTCGGCAACTCCCCTTATCACAGCCCGTCCGCGTTCGCTTTTTCGCCTCTCCTCGCGAGCCCTGAAGAGCTCGTCCGGGACGGGCTCCTCGGGGCCGACGATCTGGCCGCCGCTCCCGCCGGGAGGGCAGACCGCGTCGATTACGAGCGCGTGACGGCCTGGAAAATGCCGCTCCTCGAGAAGGCCGGCGAGGCGTTTCTCGAACGGCCGGAAGACCCGGCTTTCCGGGCTTTTTGCGCAGGCCATGCCGGCTGGCTCGATGACTTCGCCGCGTTCACGGCCTTCAAGGCCCGCTTCGGAGGCCGGCCGTGGACCGATTGGCCTCCGGAGATCCGAGACCGCGAGCCGGCGGCCACGGCCGCGCTGGCCCTCGATCTGGGACGGGAGATCGAGAAGGAGAAGGCCCGCCAATATCTCCTTTACCGGCAGTGGACGGCGATCAGGGACCGCTGCCGAGAGAACGGCGTCCGGATCATCGGGGACATGCCCATCTACGTCGACCACGACAGCGCGGACGTGTGGGCCGGGCCGGAGCTCTTCCATCTGGACGACCGGAAAGCCCCGGCCGCCGTGGCCGGGGTCCCGCCGGACTATTTCAGCGAGACCGGCCAGCTGTGGGGCAATCCGCTCTACCGATGGGATGTCCTCAAGGCCCGCAAGTTCGACTGGTGGGTCCGGCGCATGGAGCACAACCTCCGCCTCTTCGACCTCGTCCGGGTCGACCATTTCCGGGGGCTTGTCGGATACTGGGAGGTCCCGGCCGGTGAGCGGACGGCGGCCAACGGCCGGTGGGTCGAGGCCCCCGCCGTGGACCTCTTCAAGCGGCTGCGCCGGATCTTCCGCCCCCTGCCGATCATCGCCGAGGATCTCGGCGTCATCACTCCCGACGTTCGCGAGGTCATGGACCGATTCGGGTTCCCGGGGATGAAGGTCCTGCTGTTCGCTTTCGGGGACGACGATGCCGACCATCCTTACCGGCCACACACCTACGACCGGAACTGCGTCGTCTACACGGGGACACACGACAATAACACGGCCCGCGGATGGTTCGAGCTCGACGCCAAGGAGGAGGAGAAGGGCCGGCTGGCGCATTACCTCGGCCATCCCGTCGAGGCCTCTTCGGTGGCCGCCGAACTCGTCCGGCTGGCTGTCATGTCCCGGGCGGACCTGGCCGTCATACCGGCCCAGGACCTTCTCGGTCTCGGCGCGGAGGCCCGGATGAACAAGCCGGCGACGATCGGCGGCAACTGGGAATGGCGTCTCGAACCGGGTGCGCTCGACGGAGCCCTGGCCGGCCGGATGGCCGAGCTCGCCCGGCTTGCCGGACGGGCCTGAACTCCGGTCCTCCCTTCGGTCAGACCGGATCAAAGATGGTGCAATTCGTCCTCTCGATCCTCGCCCTCCCCGCCGCCGGCTTTCTTGAGACGCTTCTCCAGCCAGGAGGCGGCCAGGTCCTTGCCTCCGAGACCGAAGGACAGGGCCAAGGCCAGGACAACGCCACCGAACAGGATCGTGAAGGTGACGACGACCGTGCTCCGGGCGATTCCCAGCTGCTCGAAGGCCATGACGGCGGCGAACAGGAGGATGACTGTGCGGACGCCCTTGCTCAGGAGCCCCGAGAGCCGGATCCCGGCGTTGACCGAGGCGATGAGGGCGGCCCGGCCCAAAAAATTGCCCAGGAAAAGACCGATGGCCATGATGACCAGGGCCACGAATATGTTCGGCAGGTAGAGGAGGAACCTCCGGAGCAGATCGTCGATGACCGGGATCTTCATCACCGAAAGCGACAGGATGAAAAAGATGACGACGACCAGCCAGTAGAACATCCGGCCGATGAGCTTGGCCGGGGTGTCCTTGACGGCCATCTTTTGGAGGGCCTCCGTGACGCCGGAGCGGAGGAAGGCCCCTTCGATCTTCAGGATCTTGACGAGCCGCACGACGAGGAGCTTGACGAGCCAGGCCAGGAGCAGGCCGAGCAGGAAGACGACCAGTCCGGCGAGGACGGTCGGCAGGTACTCGGCGGCCTTGTCGAACAGGCCTCGCAAGGGCTCCGTGACGACCTTGGCGATGAAGTTTCTCATGGCGACCTCCTCGATGAGACGGATCTCCGGGGCTTCCGCTCCCAGCGTTCGACGAGATAGGGCTTCTCCTCCTCGAACGTCCGGCACAGCTCTTCCAGCCTGTTCTCGACGTCCTCGGCGCTGCTGTCCCAGGTCTCGATGACGAACGACGCGACCTTGCCGAGGTAGAGGGGCGTCAGGGACTTGATGATGTGCTCCCGGCTCATGACCCGGCGGCGGCAGGCCAGGGCGAAGCGGAAGATCGTCCTCACCCACTCCTTGTCCGGGAAGACGAACCGGGCCCGGGGCTCTTCGGCCAGGGACGTCAGGAACCCCAGCAGGGCCGGCGGCAGGAACGACCGGTAGAGCACGGCGAGGTCGCCGACGCCCAGCCGGAACTTCTCGAGCATCTTGTCGAGGTTGACGTGGATGGGTTCCAGCCCGACCGAGTAGGCGAACCCGAAGGTCGGCACGGGCTCGGAGCCCTCGACCTTCCGCCAGACATCGGGGTACTCTTCCATGAGATCGACGACCGCGCTGACGACCTGATGGAGCATGGCGCTGAGGTCGGCCCCGGGGTCTTTGGCGTCGTGGATCTTGGCGCCCAGGAAAGCCTGGCAGACCTTGAAGCCGTTGGCCACGGCCGTGGTCGTCATCCAGATGTCGATGCCGAAGCGGGCCACGTCCGTCTCCCAGACGTCCTTGCCGAGATAGAACTCGGCCAAGCGGCCCGAGAACCCGAAGTCGCCGCCGATCGGTTGGCGGATGCGTTTACCGTAGAGGGAGCGGGTCAGCGGGTAAACGATGGAATTGGTGATCGTCCCGTCATACTTGTGCCTCAGATAGTACGGGGAGACGTAATCGTAGCCCTCCTCGAGGACCGGCTTGATGAGCAGCTCCATCCATTCCGGGGTGATGCTCCGCAGGTCGGAGTCGACGACGGCGCAGGCCTTGACGCCGAGCTCGCGGGCGATCTCGAAGACGGCCCGGAACGCGCTGCCCTTGCCGGGGATGCCGTGGTAGGGGGTGACGAGCTTGTGGAACCGGCCGTCCTGAGGAGCAATGAGGACCGATCCGAAGTCGACCCCGGCCTGGCGGACGACGTCCATCGTCCCGTCCGTCGAACCGCCGTCGGAGTTGACGAGCAGGGACCGCGCCCCGGGGAAGTACTTGGAGAGCCCGGCCTCGACGGCCCGGACGACATGGCCGATGGTCCGGGCGCTGTTGAAGCTGGGGATGCCGACGAGGATGTCGACGCTCTTGAGCTCGGCGATCCTGGCCAGGACCTCCTCGCTCAGGGATATATGATCATCGGCCATGGTCGGAGGAACAGGGATGTTCCCATTCTAACGCAGCCCGCCGCGATTGACAACCGCCCGGATCACTTATAGATCCCCTGCCGGGGACCGAACGAGAAGAGAACGACGGCATCCTCGTCCAGCTTGTAGATCAACCGGCGGGCTTGCCCGCGGACGGCATAGCGGAAAGAGCGCAATTCCTTGAATTCGCCCTTGAGCATTTTGCCGGACAAGGGATTCTCGGCGACGGCCAGAACGGCGCCCTTCAAGGCTTCGCGCTCGGCATCGTCCTTGAGCCTGGACCTGAGCCTTCCGAACTTGGAGGTTTCGAGCAGGCGCATTCAGATCGCCCGGATGTCCAACTCGGAAACCCGTCCTGCTTCGTATTCCGCCTTGGCCTCGAGGATGTCCTTGATCTCCTGAACGGTCAGCTCAGAGTTCTCGACGGCCAGAAGCCCGATCCGGGCCGCGTATCTCAAGGCCCCCGAAAAATCCCTTTCATCCTTGCGGGCAAAAAGCTCGATATCCTTGGCAAGACCATCATCCAGAAGCACTGTTTTTCTTATCATTTCATACTCCATAATATTTTATATGCTATTATCTTATTATTGTCAAGTGGAATTCCCTAATCCCAATGTGCAAGCGATAACTCATTCAATACGAAAGTTTTATGGCTGCCATGGAGGGCGGGTCCCCAAACTGAGGCGGCGGCTCGTCGTCGCCCAGTCCGTCCTCGACAAAGATCTGTATGAGCTCCCGAAGGTTGGTCAGAGCCTCGTCACATGTCGCGCCCCGGGCCCGGCAATCGGGGAACTCCGGGCAGACGGCCGCCCAGCCCTCGCCGTCGCGGATGACGTACACGGAAAACCGGTAATCGTCCATATCATGCCTCCTCGGCTGGGGACACATGCCTGCGATCCATGTCCCCGTTTAAAATGCCCTAAGGAACGAGCAGTTGTGGATCTTGGGCACTCCCTGGCCGTCCCTGCGGACCTCGCCCCGCAGGAAGCAGACAGGCGGGGTCCCGTACGTCATGCAGCGTGTCTCTCCGATCCCCTCGAGCAGCCCCGTTTCGTCCTCGAACAGATAGAAATACTTCGCTCCTCGTCCGGCGGCGCCGCGGTTTCCGTTCCCGGCGGCATCCCTCAAGCTCCCGCTCCCCGAGCCGCACTCCTCATCGTCGCCCGCCGTGAAGCCATGGCCCCCGCCCCGATCGCCGCCCCGCATCATCCCGTACGTCAGGCGCTGGCGGGCATCGACGACCCGGACGACGAGCTCGACCACGGTCCCAGCGCGGTCTTTGAGGTCCTTGACGCGGAGCGCCGGGCGCTTCCCCGCGTAGAGATCGAGCTCGTCGCCCTCCGGCAGGAAGCCCAGCGACTCGTAGAGCATGCGGCTCTTCTCGTCCGGAGCGATGTCGGCGACCTCCTCCATGTGCTCGAGGCCCTGGAAGTAGCGGAGGACCTGGCGCGTCCGCCTCGGCTCGAGGGAATCGAAGACCCCGGCCCGGATGAGCGCGAGGAGCTCGGCCTTGGCCGGCTTGACCCGGGCCAGGAAATCGGCGACCGACGCGTATTCGCCTCCCGCCTTTCTCTCCTCGAGGATGCGCTCGACCGTCCTCGTCCCCAGCCCCTTGATCGAGGCCAGCCCGACACGGATGACCTCCGGCTCCCGGCCGCCGCCTCTCTCGACCTCGAATCCCGACCCCGAGCGGTTGGCGTCGGGGCCCAGGATGCGCAGGCCGCTCCTCTTGGCTTCGGCGACATACTCAGGGAGATCGTAGTAGCCGCCGCCGGCGTTGAGCACGGCCGCGAAGTAGGCTGCCGGGTGGTGGACCTTGAGGTAGACGGCCTGATAGGCCATGTGGGCGTAGGAGGCGCTGTGGGCCTTGTTGAAGGAGTAGGAGGAGAACTTCTCCATCGTCCTCCACAGCCGCTCGATCTCGGCCGGGGCGTAGCCCCGCTCCCCCGCTTCGCGGAAGAATCTCTCGCGGAGGACCGGATCGCCGCCCCTCCCCTTCCGCAGGCTCCGCCGCAGGAGGTCCGCGTCCTCGGCCGGCATGCCGGCCACGCGCTCGGCGACCTGCATGACCTGCTCCTCGTAGAGAAGGACGCCTCCGGTCTCGGGCAGGATGCGGGCCAGGAAGGCGTCCGCGACGGGCGGCGGGCCTTCCGATGGGGACGCGCACCGGGGGGACATGTCCCCATGATCCCTTCGCCCGTCGCGCCGCCGCAGGAGGGCTTCCTTCATGCCGCTCTCGGTCGGGCCGGGCCGGACCAGGGCCAAGGCCTGGGTGAGGTCGTGGATGTCCGCCGGCTTCATCCGGCGCAGAAGGTTCATCATGGCCGGGCTCTCGACCTGGAAGCAGCCGACCGTCCGCGCGCTGCTCAGCGCCGCATAGACCCCGGCGTCGCCCGCCGGCAGCACCCTCAGCTTGAGTGTTTCCCGGGTCCCCGAGATGGCCGCCAGGCCGCGCACGGAGAGGAGGTCGAGCTTGATCAGGCGCAGGTCCTCGACCGCGTCCTTGTCGAAGTGGGTCATGCGCAGTCCCTTGGCCGAGGTCTCGAGCGGCAGGCGGCGCTCGACGGGGGCGGGGGTCAGGATGACCCCGCCGACATGGAGCGATATCTCCCGGTGGACATCCTGGAGCCCGGCGGCGAGCTTCCAGGCCTCGAGACAGCCCGGGGCGGGGGCGGCCCGCCGCAGCCATGACGGCTCCGCGAAATACGGCACGCGCTTCGAGAGGCCGCGGGCCTCCTCCGGCGGGACGCCGAAGGCCCGCAGGGTCTCGTAGAGCGCCGACCGGGCGCCGAAGCTCTTGAGGCTGCAGACGAAGGCCGCCCCGGTCTTGCCGGCCCCGTATCTTTCGATGACGTAGGCCAGGACCTCGTCGCGGCGGCGCGAGTCGAAGTCGAGGTCGATGTCGGGCGGGTCGGGCCGGCCGCGGTTGAGGAAGCGTTCGAAGTAGAGGTCGAACTCGAGCGGGTCGATGTGGGAGATGCCGAGGAGCCAGGCCAGGAACGACGAGGCCCCCGATCCCCGCAGGTTGTGGAGGATGCCCCGGCGGCGGGCGAACTCGACGATGTCGTGGACGATGAGGAAGTAGGGGCCGAAGCCGGCGCCCTCGACGGCGGCCAGCTCGCGGCGCGCCCGCTGGCGTTCCCTCCAGCTCAGGTCGCCGGCGGCCGCCAGGCGCTCCGTGACGACGTCGCGCAGGGTCCGCGGGAAGACGTCGGCCGGCAGGTTCGGGACGATATCGTCAAAGGCGAAAGCGCACTTCTCAGCGACCTCGAAGGTCCGGGCGAGGGCGGCCATGGCCGCATCGCCGAAGCGGCGGAGGGCCGCCGCTTCCTGATCGGGCCCGAAAAGGCGGGCCCGTCCGAGGAGGCGGTCGCGCTCGGGCGGATACGGGATCTTCTTGTCGATGGCGTGGACGAGGACGAGGCGCTCGGGACTGGTCAGATACTTGATGGGATTGGCCCAGACGACCGGCGGGGACATGTCCCTTTGGTACATGTCCCCGCCAATCCGATGAAAATTGGCGAAGTCGGCCCCCAGATAGAGGTCGCCGGGCGGGACTCTCTCCCGCAAGCCCCGCAACATCGCGGTCTCGTCCGGCCGGCCGCCGTTTTCCCGCCGCCCCTCGTTCGCTCCGTCCCGGGCCCTCCCGATCGGGGACCCGGACCCCGGGTCCGTGTCCCCCTTCCTATCCCCGCTCTTGTCGGGGACATAGATGACGATCAGGCCGGCCGTATCCCGGACCTCGCCGCCGTTGAAGATCTCCATCAGGTTCCCGTAGCCCTCGCGGGTCTTCACCAGGAACACGAACCGCCGGCCGCCGCGCTCGAGCTCGCAGCCGAAGACCGGCTTGAACCCCGCGGACACGGCGACCCTCTTCCACTTCCCCCAGCCGTAGAGGTTCCCCGTGTCGGCCAGGGCCGCGGCCGGCAGCCGCCGCCGCGCCGTCCAGTCGGCCGCCTCCTCGAGCGTCACGCTCCCCTTGCCTCGGCTGAAGACCGAATGGATGCGGAGCGGGACGAACATGCGCGCGCTCTCCTGCCTCACTTCGTCAGGGACGCCGTCTTGAGGACATAGCCGCGACGGGGCTCGAAGGCATAGACGGCGTCGAGCATCTTCTCCCGGGCCGTCAGGACGGCCCCGAAGCCGTATTTCTCCCGGACCTGGTCGAGGGCCCGGCCCAGCCGCTCCGGCCGCTCCGAGTACGGCTCGAACAGCGCCAGGGGCCGGACGCGGGCCAGGTCCGAGGCCTTGACCCCGACCAGGCGCAGGGCCAGCCGCGAGCCGGAGAAAAGCTCGAGGAAGAGCTCCTCGGCGATCTTGTAGATCCGGCCCATCTCCTGGAGCGGGGTCAGCACCAGGCGGCGCCTGATCTCGGTCCGGAAGTCCGCGTAGCGGGCCTTGACCTCGATGACGTGGGCGTAGAGGTTCTCCTCGCGCAGGGCCCTCGTCAGCCGGTCGCAGAGATAGGCGAGGTGGGCCAGGAGCAGACGCTTGTCCCAGAGGTCCTCGAGGAAGGTCGTCTCGCGCGAGACCGACTTGGGGGCCGTCCGGGTGACGAGCGGCCGGCTGTCGAGGCCCCGCGACTGGAGGTAGATGTCGTCGCCGGCCTGGCCGAAGAGCGTGCGCAGGGTCGTTCGCGGCAGCTCCCACAGCTCGCCGATCCGGTGGATGTTCATCAGCCGCAGGACGACCTGGGCCTTGGGCCCGATGCCGGGCAGCTTCTCGATCGCCAGGCCGCGGAGAAACTCCTTCTCCTCCCCCTCCCTGACTTCGAAGAACCCGGCCGGCTTGGCTTTCGAGGTCGCCAGCTTGGCCAGGATCTTGTTGGGGGCCGCGCCGACCGAGACCGAAACGCCGATCTCGCCCTCGACCCGCCGCTTGAGCTCCCGGGCCGCGGCCGTGAACGACGGGTAGAGATGACCGCAACGGGTCAGCTCCAAGTAGGCCTCGTCGAGGGAGGCCTCCTCGACGTCGGGGGTCGCGGCGCGCAGGACGCGGAAGAAGCGCTCGGAGAAGGCTTGATACACCTGGTAGCTGCCGCGGACGAAGACGCCCTCGGGGCAGAGCTGGTGGCATCGGCGCAGGGGCATGCCCGAGTGGACGCCGAACTTGCGGGCCTCGTAGGAGCAGGTCGAGGCCACGCCGCGCTCGTGGGCCAGGCCGCCGACGATGACCGGCTTGCCCCGCAGGGACGGGTCGAGCAGGACCTCGACGGCGGCGAAGAAGGCGTCGATGTCGACGTGGACGACGTAACGGCGATTCATTCAGTACTTTCTCAGGACGCCGATGACCCGGCCCAGGATCCGGGCCCCCGGGGCCTCGATCGGCCGGAAGGCCGGGTTCTCCGGGACCAGGAACACCCGCCCGTTCTCGCGCCTCAGCCGCTTCAGGGTCACCGAACCGTCCTCGAGCATGGCCACGACCATCTCGCCGGAGTTGGCTGTGTTGGTCCGCTCCATGAGGACGTGGTCGCCGTCGTCGATATAGGCGTCGATCATGCTCTTGCCGTCGGCCCGGATGCAGAAGACGTTGCCCCGCCGGCGGCCGACCATCCAGCTCGGCACGTCCATGGCTTCGCCCGAGACGTCGAAAGCCTCCCGCGGCCCGCCGGCCGGGACGAGGCCGGCCACCGGCACCCGGACCTGGCTGTCGAGAAGGGCCGGGAGGCCCGCCGTCCGCATCTCGCCGCCTTCGCGGCGGAGGTAGCCCTTGCGCTCGAGGCTCCGGAGGTGCTTGAGGACGGCCGAGGGGCTGGGGATCTTCAGCGCCGCCCCCAGCTGGCGGATGGTCGGGGCGTACCCGTGCCCCAGGACGAATTCCTCGACGGCCTCGAGGACCTTGGCCTGCCGTTGGGTCAGTTCCCGTCTCAATGTGTTTACCATTTTGTTCACCCACTAAAGAATAATGCGGCCGGAAGCGTTTGTCAAGAGGGGATCGAAATCGGCGGCGAGACGATCACCGATAGCCGCAGAGCGGCCAGATCGCGACCTCGGACCTCCTCCTCGGCCGGTCGCGGAGCCCGAGCTTCACGGGGACCGCGAAGAATTCCCTTCGTTCCCGGGATCGGGGTCCCGAGGTTTTGTCTTCTCGAATTTGACCTTGAAGGACCGCCGGCCGATCTTCGAGCTGACCTCCCGAAGACCGGCCGCCTCCGTCAGATGGCGGACCTCCTCGATGGTCATCCCGTGACCGGGACGCAACGGCTCCCGGACGAAGAACAGGCCCCGGGGCCTGAGCTTGGCGGCCACTGCGGCGATGGTCTCCGCCCTCAAGTCGGGGATGATATCGTGGATGACATGGATGGCGACGGCGGCGTCGAACGATTCGTCCTCGATATCGAGCAGACGGAGGTCCCCATGCAGGCACTCGGCATTGGGGAAGCGGGCCAACCGCTCCCGGGCCCGGTCGACCCAGTATTTCGAGGTGTCGACGCATGTGACCCGCCCCGCCGCACCGACGGCCCGAAGAAGGGCCAGGGCCTCGGAGCCTCCGCCGCAGCCGAGGTCGAGGACCTTCGCTCCGGCGGGAATCTTCAGGCTCCTGACGTGGGGTCCGTAAACAAGGGGGACACCGAAGAGCCGCTTCAGCTCATCCTCGAGGACATAGGGCCATGGCGGGTTATCGAAATCGATGACCGGGCGGGGCTTGCCTTTCGTCACGGATCCTCTCGGCCGGATGGCCGCCGGCCTCCTTCCCGCCCCTAGGTTAGGGGAAATCCACGACCGATGTCAAGCGCGCTCAGGGTCGCTCAGGGCCGTGTCAGGGCCGCGGGGACTCGCGGCGGATCCGGACGCCCTACAGCGCGTCGATGATCGCGTTCAGGGCCGCGCACGGCCGCATGGCCGCCTCGACCTTCTTCTTGTCCGGGTGGTAATAACCGCCCATGTCCACCGGCCGGCCTTGGACCGCGATGAGCTCGGCATCGATCTTGGCCGCGTTCTCGCCGAGGGCCTTGGCGACCGGCGCGAACCGCGCCCGGAGGTCCTTGTCCTTATCCTGGGCGGCCAGGGCCTCGGCCCAATAGAGGGCCAGATAGAAGTGGCTGCCGCGGTTGTCGATCTGGCCGACCTTGCGGGCCGGCGACTTGGCGTTGTCCAGGAACTTGCCGATGGCCGCGTCGAGGGTCTCGGCCAGGACCTTGGCTTTCTCGTTCTTGAAAGTCGCGGCCAGATGCTCGAGCGAGGCGCCGAAGGCCGAGAACTCGCCGAGCGAATCCCAGCGCAGGTAGTTCTCCTTCTCGAACTGCTGGACGTGCTTGGGGGCCGACCCGCCCGCGCCCGTCTCGAACAGCCCGCCGCCGGCGAGCAGCGGAACGATGGACAGCATGTAGGCGCTCGTGCCGATCTCGAGGATCGGGAACAGGTCCGTCAAGTAGTCACGAAGGACATTGCCCGTGACCGAGATCGTATCGAGGCCCTTGCGGATCCGTTCCAGGGAATACTTCATGGCCTCGACGGGAGGCATGATCTTGAACGTCAGCCCCGACGTGTCGTGATCCTTGAGGTATCGTTCGACCTTGGCGATGACCTGGGCATCGTGGGCCCTGTCGCGATCGAGCCAGAACACAGCATGGGCACCCGTCGCCCGGGTCCTTTTGACGGCCAGCTTGACCCAATCCTTGATGGGGATATCCTTGACCCGGGACATCCGCCAGACGTCGCCCGCTTCGACCTTGTGCTCCATGAGGATCCGGCCGGCGGCCGTGACGACCCGGATCGTCCCGTCCGAGGGGATCTCGAAGGTCGTCGGATGCGAACCGTATTCCTCGGCCTGCTGGGCCATCAGCCCGACGTTGGGAACGCTGCCCATGGTCGCCCGGTCGAAGGCGCCGTGCTTCTGACAGTCCTCGATGATGGCCTTGTAGATCATCGAGTAGCAGCGGTCGGGGATCATGGCCTTGGTGTCGTGGAGCTTGCCGTCAGGCCCCCACATCTGGCCCGACTCGCGGACGACGACCGGCATGGAGGCGTCGACGATGATATCGCTCGGGACGTGGAGATTCGTGATCCCGTGATCGGAGTCGACCATGGCCAGCGGCGGCCGCTTGGCGTAGACGGCCTGGATGTCGGCCTCGATCTCGGCCCTTTTCGCCTCGGGGAGGGATTTGATCTTGGCGTACAGATCCCCGATGCCGTTGTTAGGATTGAACCCGACTTCCTTGAGGACCGCGGCGTGCTTGGTCAGGGCCTCCTCGTAATAGACTGAGACGGCATGCCCGAACAGGATGGGATCGGAGACCTTCATCATGGTCGCTTTGAGATGGAGCGACAGAAGGAGGCCCTGGGCTTTGGCATCCTCGATCTGCTCGGCGTAGAAGGCCCGCAACGCCTTCTTGCTCATGAAGGTGCCGGAGAGGATCTCGCCATCCAGGGCCGTCAGCTTGTCCTTCAGGACCTTGACCGCCCCGTCGGCGCCTTGGAACTCGATCCGGAAATCCTCTCCCCGGTCCATGGTCACGGACTTCTCGTTGCCGTAGAAGTCGCCGCCGGTCATGTGGGCAACATGTGATCTGGAATCCGGTTTCCAGTCTTTCAAAGGCAGCTTCTTGGGGTTCTTCTGGGCGTATTTCTTGACCGAGAGGGGCGCCCTCCGGTCGGAGTTCCCCTGACGCAGGACCGGGTTGACGGCGCTGCCCAGGACCTTCGCGTAACGGGCTTGGATCTCCTTCTCGGCTTCGGTCTTGGGGCTCTCGGGATAGTCCGGCAGCTTGTAGCCCTGGGACTGCAGCTCGGCGATGGCCTCCTGCAGTTGGGGGACCGAGGCGCTGATGTTCGGCAGCTTGATGATGTTGGCCTCGGGCGTCAGGGCCAGCTCTCCCAGGAAGGCGAGGTTGTCGGGGATCCTCTGGGCTTCGGTCAGGTAGTCGGGGAAGTTGGCGATGATCCGGCCGGCGAGCGAGATGTCGCTCAACACGACCTCCACGCCGGTGCCCTTGGTGAAACCCTTGATGATCGGGAAAAAGGAGAACGTGGCCAGGTACGGGGCCTCGTCGGTCTCCGTCCAGTAGATCTTATGGGTGGTCATGAGTCCTCCTTGGACCTCGATGGATTTTATCAATTATCGCGGCGGATCTCGAGCCGGTCGAGGCCATGCTCGTTGAACTCCTTCTCGTACTTTTCAACGAGCGGCCGCTCCCGCTCCATGCCCTGCTCGGTGTAGAGCTCATCAAGGGAGTCCTCGCCGTATTTCCGCACGTAGTCGCGGTCGGCCATCCGGTAGATCAGCTGATCCCAGAACGTGTTGTCGTTATAGAAATCGGCGATCTCGGACATCTTCTCCTCGAGCTCCCCGGAGGGGACGGCTTTGCCGCTCTCCTCTTCGAAATCGACATAATCCCCAAGACCGTGCTTCTGGGCGGCCGCCAGGATGAGGCTTTCGACCTCATCGTATTCCTCGAGGATGTCGTCGATCCGCCAGTCGTTGGCCATCCGGTTGCCGAGGTAAACGAGCTTGACCAGGGTTTCAAGCTGCTCTTTGGTCAGTTGAATGTTCATAACGGCCTCTCCCTTGAAAGAGGAATATACCATGTCCCGGCGATTTCGCCAAACGCTCGCGGGAGGGCCGGCCGATTGACAGTCCGGCGGGCCGAGGGGTATATTTCCGGACGACGGGATCGCCGAGAGCATGAGGTGCACCCACCATGAAAAGGATCTTCGACGCCGCTAACCTGGTCCTCCTCTTCCTCATCGGGAGCTTCGTCCATTCCTGGTATCCCCGGCTCCCGGAGCGCATCCCCTCCCATTTCGATTTCGCCGGCAATCCGGAAAGATGGAGCGGAAGGGAGTCGTTCTTGGCCCTGGCCGCCGTGCCTTTCGTTTTGACTCTGACCTTTTATCTCATCATGCGGTTCCTGCCCCGCATGGCCCGAAATCCCCGGCGCCTGAACATCCCTCACAAGGAGGAGTTCCTCAAGCTGCCGGAGGAGAAACAGCAGGTCTACTGGGACCTCCTGCGCGAGTTCTTCGCCGGGCTCACGGCGGCCCTCAACTTGCTCTTTTACGTCCTCCTGAGGGGCACGGTCCGCGTCGCCGCCGGCGAGGCGGACCTCCTCGCCCTGCGGGACGTTCTTCCCGCCCTGGCGGCCATGGGCTTGATCCTCATCGTCTATATGCTCCGTTTGATGAGGACGCCGGGGCGGCTCGTCCGTGGGGACATTTAAGAAGAGAGGGATCCCATGACACGCCGAACGAATGCGAGTGTTGTATGGGCGGCAGTCGCCTTGGGCCTGGCTTTGCTGGCCTGCGCGGACCCCGGACGCCGGGACGACGGCGCCGTGGCCGGCACGACGGAAGCTGCGAGCGGGGCCCCGCCGGCCCCCTTGACGTCCGTCGTCGGGGCCCAGGTTCAAACCGCACCGTCCGTCGGGGAGGCCTATCTGACCGAGGACGAGCGGAACACCATCGAGATCGTCCGCCGGACCAAGAATTCTGTCGTCTTCATCACCAACATCCAGCGCATCGAGAGTTTCTTTTTCTCCTCGGCCCAGGAGGTCCCGCGGGGCAGCGGCTCGGGCTTCGTCTGGGACGACCAGGGGCACATCGTGACGAATTACCACGTGGTCGAGGACGGGGTCCGGTTCATCGTTTCCCTCCCCAACCAGGAGGAGGCATCGGCCCGGCTGGTCGGCCGGGAGCCCCGCAAGGACATCGCCGTCCTCAAGCTGGAAGAAAAGACCGAGGGGCTGGCCCCTGTCCTGATCGGCTCCTCCCGGGACCTTCAGGTCGGGCGCAAGGTCATCGCCATCGGCAATCCCTTCGGATTCGATCACACCGTGACGACCGGCATCGTCAGCGCCCTCGGCCGGAGCATGCCGGGCTCCGGGGGGGTGACCATCCGCGACATGATCCAGACCGACGCCTCCATCAATCCCGGCAACTCGGGCGGCCCGCTCCTCAACTCGGCCGGAGAGCTCATCGGCATGAACACGGTCATCATCAGCCCCTCG
Organism: uncultured Eubacteriales bacterium; assembly: GCA_964423315.1. Taxonomy (GTDB): domain Bacteria; phylum Acidobacteriota; class Aminicenantia; order Aminicenantales; family Saccharicenantaceae; genus RBG-16-66-30. The sequence goes on from CAYREO010000003.1 coordinate 143,927, forward strand.
GGAGGCTCGAGCGGGGTCGGCTTCGCCATCCCCGTCGACACGATCGCCAAGATCGTCCCTCAGATCATCGAGCACGGACGGGTCATCCGGCCGGGCCTCGGCGTGACCTTCCTGGCCGACCGCTACGCCCGTCAGGCCCGGGTCGAGGGGGCCGTGATCTACGAAGCGCCCGAGGACAGCGAAGCCTACCGCAAGGGGCTGAGGGGACTCGTCCGCGACCGGTCCGGTCGCCGCTACATCCAGGATGTCATCGTGGCCATCGACGGGACCGAGATCAAGTCCTTCGACGATCTTTTCAACGCGCTGGATGCGTATCAGATCGGGGACACGGTGACGCTGACCGTGGACAGGGACGGGAAAACGCGCAAGGTCCAGGTCACCCTGGTCCGCATCGACTGAGGTCCCTCGGGATGCCCCGCGACGGAGCCGGGCTCAGCCCCGCTTGAGGGGCACGAGACCGGCCATCTCGCCGATGACGTTGACCAGGTCCTTGTCGGACGGGACGATGATCTTGGCGTTCGCCTGCAGGGCGGTCTCCAGGGCCTGGATGCGCCGCAGGATCTGGGCGTTGCCGACGAAATATCTCTCGGCGGCCTCATTGACCAAGCGGATGGCCTCGGCTTCGCCTTGGGCCTCGAGGATCTTGGCCTGCCGGACGCCCTCGGCCCGCTTGATCTCGGCCCGGCGGTCGCCGTCGGCCGCGGTCTCCCGGGCCGTGGCGAAGTCGATGGCCGCGATCTTCTCGTTCTCGGCCTTGACGACCTTGTTCATCGTCTCCTGGACGTCCTTGGGCGGGTCGATCTCCTTGAGCTCGGTCCGGACGATGTCGATGCCCCAGCGGGCCGTCTCCGAGGACAGCGTCTTGAGAAGCTCGTCATTGATCTTCCCCCGCTCGCTGTTGGCCGACTTGAGGGTCAGCGTGCCGATGATGTTGCGGAGGGTCGTCCGGGCCAGGTTGACGATCTGCCATTGGAACTTGTTGACATTGTACTGGGACGCCTTGACGCTGGTCTCGTCCTCTTTGACGCGGAAATAGACCTGGGCGTCGACCCGGGCGTTGAGGTTGTCGTTGGTGATGATCTCCTGGGGTGCGGCATCGACCATCTGCTCGGTGACATTGACCTGGTGAAGGGTCTCGATGACCGGGATGATCCAGTTGAAGCCGGGCATCGCGAACCGATGGTATTTGCCGAGTCGTTCGATGAGCCCTCGGTGCGTGGGCCGGACGATGCGGATGCCGGCCAGGAACACGACGACGATGACGATACCGATCCAGACGAAAGCCATCATGATGGACCTCCCGCGACGGATGGGTCGCTAGGCCGAAGGATACGCTGGCCGCCGGGGGAAAGTCAAACGAGGCCGCTAATCGGCGATGTAGCCGGCCCGGTGGGTGACCCGGTAGCCCCTCCCTCCCTTGACCCTGACCTCGATCGTGCGGAACGCGCCGTCGGCCCGGTAGTCGTCGGGCGTGTAGTAGAGGAGGTAGTAGTTCTCGAGGGCCGAGACGGCCGCCCGCATGATGGCCCCGAAATTCCCCGACGTCTCGGTGAACCCGCCCGTGGCCCGGGCCATCTCCCTGAACGGCAGGAAGATGTCCTCGGTCCGCTCCTCCATGACCACGCCCGGGATGGACTGCGGCGAAGTGCTCAGGAACAGGAAGTGGATGGCCGTCGAGGCGTTGGAGAAGGCCTTCTTGATCGATTCGGTATCGATCGTCGACTCCCGATAGGAAAGGTCGAAGAGGGTCATGAGATTGAAGACGATATCGGCCCGCTCGTTGTAGAGGCTCATGAGATTGGTCAGGACCTTGGGATCGATCTTGGGGATGAATTCCCTTTGATAGAACAGGAAGACGTCCTTCTGACCGTCGAGGCCCTTGAGGTAGCGGGCGAAATTGACGAATTTGCTCTCATCGACCGCCCGCATGCGCTCGAGTCTCTGGAGGACCGACGAGTAGAGCTGGATATTCTCCTCGAAGGACGCGGCGTAGGCCGCGGGGTCGACCTCCACCCCGCCGATGATGGTGACCGGCGTGCCCTCGACTCCCGAGGAGCTGGCCCGGGCCGTCGAGGCGAGGACCCCGCTGAGCTTTTTGAGATCGTCGATGACCCCCCTGTACTCGGCGTTGGCGACGAGGATGTCGCGGCGGAGAAGGGCGAGGATGCGATCGAGGATGATCTTGCGGTCCGAATCGATGGAGATCTCCATCCTCATCCGGTAGGTCTTCATGGGCGTGATGAGAACCAGACTGTCCCCGGGGATGAGAACATTGTTCACGAAATAGCTCAATCCTTCGTAGAGCCGGGGATCGTAATCCGACATCTCGAAAAGCAGCGTGAAATGCCGTGCTGTCCTGGGAGCGAAGGGCCGCGTTTCCTCGCGGCGCTCGATGACCGCCTTCTTGACGAGGTAAGCGGCCTCGAGCCTCTGGGGGCGTCCGTTCTCGAAGATCTCGAAATCCTCGAGCTGGAGGCTATCGACGAAATCCGTTCCCTTGAAGACGCGGACGGGGATCTCGATGTTCAGGGTCCTCGTCTCATGCTGGATGGTCTGCGCGGCAAGGCCTCCCGTCAGGACGGCGAGGACGGCCACGGGAACAAATCGGCATCTTCTCATGATCATCCTTCCTGTGTCGATTCCTTCCTATTATACCACACCGCCGCGGGAGCTGCGGGCGCCGGATGCCGTCACATCTTCCAGGTGCCGGCCACGATGAGGTCGGCCCCGGTCACGGCCGCCGCCCTCTCCGAGGCCAGGAAGGCTACAGCCTCGGCGACATCCTCGACCGTCCCCAGCCGGGTCTCGGGAATGTTCCGGACCTGAGGCAGGGCGCCTCCTTTGATCAGGCCGGGGGAGACCATGTTGACCGTGATCCCGCTCTCGGCCTCGGCGACGGCGGCCGTGCGGGTCAGGATGAGAAGTCCCGTTTTGGCCGCCGCGTAGGGGACGATGGTCGGGAAGGAGGTCAGCTGTTCGACCCGGCCGTAGCCGATGTTGACGATCCTCCCCCACTTCCGCCGCCTCATCCCGGCCAAGGCGGCCTTCATGCAGAAGTAGGAGCTCAGGAGGTTGCCGCGGAGGACGCGCTCCCAGTCCGAGACCTCAAGCCGATCCCAGGGCTTGACCAGGAACGGGCCGACGTTGTTGACCAGGACGTCGATGCCGCCGAATCGCTCTTCGACCTTCTTGATCAGGCCGGCCGCCTGGGCCTTCTTGGTCAGGTCGGCCCGGAAGCAGGCGCTGAGCTTGCCCTTCCCGCGGATCTCGGCCGCCAGCTCTTGGGCCGCCTCCCGGCCGGTGAGATAGTGGATGGCGACGCCCGAGACATCGTCGGCGAGCCTCAAGGCGACGGCCCGCCCGATGCCCCGGCCGGCGCCGGTCACGAGGGCGATGCGAAGGCTCATGGACGGCCTCCGTGCGGTTGATTTCGTCAGACGAGCGGCCCGACGGCGTTCTCGACGGCTTCCAGGATCTCCCCGGATTCGACGACCGCCTTGAGCCGGTTGATGTCGTCGTAGAGCGGCCGGTCCTCCTCGAGATGGGCCACATGCTTGCGGATGACCTCGTAGGCGGCCTGGACCCCCTTGCTCGGCTTGATGGGCTTGCGGAAATCGACGGCCTGGGCCCCGGCCATGAGCTCGATGGCGATGACGGCCTGGGCGTTGTCGATGATCTGGCGGGTCTTGAGGGCCGTCGTCATGCCCATGCTGACGAAGTCCTCCTGGTCGGCCGCGGCCGGGATGGACCCCGTGGCCGCCGGGTGGGAGAGCACCCGGTTCTCGCAGATGAGGGCTCCCGCCGTGTACTGGGACAGCATCAGGCCCGAGAACATCCCGGCGCCCTTGGTCAAGAACGCCGGCAGGCCGACGCTGAGATGGGGGTTCATGAGCCGGTTGTGGCGGCGCTCGGAGAGCACGGCGACCGTCGTCACGGCCGTGCCCAAGAGCTCGAGGGCGAAGGCCATCGGCACGCCCTGGAAGTTGGCCCCCGTCAGGACCAACTGCTCGTCGGGAAAGAAGACGGGATTGTCGGCCGCCCCGCGGAGCTCGATCTCGATCATGCTCCGGGCCCACTTGAGGGCGTCGCGGGCCGCGCCGACGACCTGGGGCGTGCTCCGGAGGCTGTAGGCGTCCTGGACCTTCTTGCCGGCCTGGCCCAGCAGCTCGCTGCCTTCGGTGATGCGGCGGATGTTGGCCGCCGACTCGAGGGCCCCCGGGTAGCCGCGGGTCTTGTGGAGGCGCTCGTCGTAGGCTTTCATGTTGGCGTTGAGGACCTCGAGGGTCATGGCCGCGGCGATCTCCGACATCTTGAGCCAGCGGTGGGCGTCGTGGATCTCGAGAGCGCCCATCCCGGTGATGACGTTCGAGCCGTTGATCATGGCCAGGCCGTCCCGGGCGTGGAGGACGAGCGGCTCGATGCCGGCCCGCCTGAGGGCCTCGAGGCCCGGAAGGCGCTCGCCCTGATAGAAGGCCTCGCCCTCGCCCATCGCCGCCAGGGCCATCTGGGACATGGGCGACAGATCGCCACAGGCCCCGACCGAGCCCTTCTCGCACATGACGGGCGTGACGCCCTTGTTGAGCATCTCGACGAGGGTCTCGGTGACCACCGGGCGGAGGCCGGAATGGCCGTGGCAGTGGCAGCTGACGCGGCTGAGCATGGCCGCCCGGACGACGTCCTCGGGCAGGGGTTGGCCGTAGCCCGCGGCGTGGCTGTAGATGATGTAGCGCTGGTACCGCTCGACCTGCTCCTGGGTCAGGACGACGTTGGCCAGCTCGCCGATGCCGGTATTGACACCGTACATGATCTCGCGCTTGCGGATCTTGTCCTCGAGCAGGGCCCGGCATTTCTCGATGCGCTTCTTCGCTTCGGGGTCCAAGGCCACGGGTTCGCGGTCCCGGGCCACCTGGACGACCTTCTCGATGGTCAGGTTCTTTCCGTCAAGGGTGATGGGCATGGCGGTGTCTCCGATCAGGTCCAGCGATGGTCTCCGCGGCGGCGGTCTATCACTTTATCGGAAGACGCCGGCGAAGGCAAGAGGCCCGGGCGCGCCAGCCCGGCCCGCGAGTTTGACCCGCAACGAGCCCTATGCTATAAGTGAAGGCTCATTTTGCGCTCATCCCCCGGCGGAGAACGGCCCATGCCCAGAGAGACCAAGAGGATCCTGATGACCGGCGCGGCCGGCCAGATCGGCTCGGAGCTCGTCCCGGCCTTGAGAAAAATGTTCGGAAACGACAACGTCGTGGCCACGGACATCGTCCGGCCGGCCGGCGGTCCGGCGGCCGCCGGGCCTTTCGAGCTCCTCGACGTCACCGACGGACCGGCCGTCGCGGCCCTTCTTCGGAAACACCGCGTCGACACGGTCTATCACATGGCCGCTCTCTTGTCCGCATCGGGAGAGAAGAACCCCCAGAAGGCCTGGGAGGTCAACATGACGGGCCTCCACGTCGTCCTCGAGGCCTGCCGGGAGTTCGGCGTGGCCAGGGTCTTCTCGCCGAGCTCCATCGCCGTGTTCGGTCCGCTCACCCCGCGCGAGCGGACCCCCCAGGACACGGTCCTCGATCCGCGGACGATCTACGGGGTGACCAAGGTCGCGGGGGAGTTGCTCTGCGATTACTACGTCCGCAAGTACGGTCTCGATGTCCGCGGCGTCCGTTATCCGGGGATCGTCAGTCACCAGACGCTGCCCGGCGGCGGGACGACCGACTACGCCGTGGCCATCTTCTACGAGGCCGTCAAGCAGGGCCGCTACACGTGCTTCCTGCGGGAGGACACGCGCCTGCCGATGATGTACATGCCGGACTGCCTCAAATGCACGCTCGACCTCATGGAGGCCGACTTCGCCCGCCTCGAGCACCATTCGAATTTCAACGTCACGGCCATGAGCTTCACGGCCGGCGAGCTGGCGGCCGAGATCCGCAAGCACATCCCCGGGTTCGTCTGCGAGTACGCCCCGGATTTCCGGCAGGACATCGCCGATTCCTGGCCGGCGACGATCGACGACTCGGCGGCCCGCGAGGAGTGGGGCTGGAGACCGGGCTATGACCTGGCGGCGATGACGGCGGACATGCTGTCGGTCCTCGGCAAGCGGCACGCCGCCGGCCGGCTGGACCCTTGACCACCCTGATAGCCTAAGAAGCGAACCTCTCCTTGGCTGCCGCTCAAGCCCGCCGTCTCCGGCGTTACAGCAGGAGATCCTTCAAGAAGTTCGGCAGGGCGAAGGACGCCCGAAAGATCTCGGCATTGAAATACCTCAGCCCGTCCGGGATGAAGAGCGTCCGGACCTTGTCCGGGTCGACGGTGTCCGAGAGGAAGTCGTAGCACCACGTGCCCACCGGGTAGGTCGGCACGGGGCCGAGGTAGAGCCGGGCGCGGCGGAAGATCCGCTTCAGGAAAGCGCTCTTCCGGGCGTGGGAATCGAGGTGGAGCATGAGCGAGCCGGCCTGGGCGGCGATGATCCCGCCGGGAGCGAGCTTCGACTTGAGCTTCCAGTAGAAGGCCTCCTGGTGGAGGACGGTCGACGGTCCGACGGGGTCGGAGGAATCGACGAGGATGACGTCGAACGTCTCCCGGACCTTGTCGATGAAGACGTTGCCGTCCTCGACGACGAGCTCGGCCCGACGGTCGCGGAGAGCCGATCTCAGCCAGGGGAAATGCTTGCGGCAGGCTTCGATGACCCGGCCGTCGATCTCCACGAGCCAGGCCTTCTTCACCGGGTGCTTGAGGACCTCGCGCAAGGCCCCTCCGTCCCCGCCGCCGATGATCAGGACCTTGGCCGGCCGGGAATGGGAGCACATGGCCGGATGGACCAGCATTTCGTGGTAATAAAATTCGTCGCGCTCGGTCGTCTGGACGAGCCCGTCGAGGAGCAGGATCCGCCCGTACTCCTTGTTGCGGATGATCTCGATCCTTTGGAGCTTCGACCGCCCCTCGTAGAGGACGTCCTGGACGGTGAAGAAAATACCCGAGGCGGCCGTCTGATATTCCCGGGCTTCCGTCTTTTTCGTGTTGAGAGCTTTGGCGATCTTCATGGTCGGTTCTCCTCCCGGTCGGCCATGATACCACATTTCGTGAAGAGCGACTTCGCCGATCTTGACCGAGGCGCCGACGCGGGAGTCCGCCCCACCAACGGACCGAAAAAAACCGGCGGATGACCGGTGTGGAAGGCTCCTCGGAGGATCGTCGACAGCGTCAGTAGAGCTTGTCGAGCTTGACGCCCTGATAATATTTCTTGAGGATGTCCTGATAGGGCGCGCCGGCCAGGGCCATGCCGTAAGCCCCGACCTGACAGAGGCCCACGCCATGACCCCAGCCACGCCCGGTGAAGATGAACGAATCCACGCGCCCGGCCTCGTCGTAGGTCCGGTCGATGACGAACAGCGTGTCGCGCAGGCCGAGGGCGGCGCGGATCGGGAATCCGCTGACCGTCACGCTCTTGGCCGTCCCCTTGATGACGAGGTCGAGGGCCCGGCCCGAGGCGCCCCGCGAATTGACCGAGACATCGACCAGGCCGCCGATCGCATAGGACCGGCCGAGCAGGGCCTCGAGCTCGTCCCGCGTCTTGCGGACCTGCCAGCGGTTGTATCGGGAAGAGCGGTCGAGGACATTGGAGCTCGGCGGATAGATGACCTCGAGGTATGTCACCTCGCCTCCCCGCTCGATCCAGCGGACCCTTTCCCCGCCGAGCAAGGTCAGCTTCGAAGCGAAGATGGCGGCCCCGTCGAGCTTGCGGATGAGGTGGATGTGGTTCGCAACGTTGAGCGTCTTGGGTCCATCCGCTTGGGCGACCTCTATCCGGCCCTTCGTCGCGGACAGGAAGTCCCCGATCTGGAACTGGTCCTTTTCCGACGTGACGGCCCGGGCCAGGGCCATGGCCAGCTCCGCGCGGCTGACGGGCCGCCGGAGGTCCTCGGCTTCGAGCGAGCCGGGGAAGAGGTCCGCCTGGAGGCAGTAGGCCAGCGCCCGCCGGTTTCGGACCTCGGCCGCCGGGAGGTCCCTCAGAAGGAAATCGACCTCGGTTTGCAGGAGAAGGCGTTCGGCCCGGTCCCTCCAGCCGAAGGCGTCGACAAGGATGCCGGCCAGGGCGCCGAAGGTGAGGGGGGACGGCGCGGGATCGAAGCCCTCCGCCCGGAGCCCCATCAGCTTGAGGCTGTCCCGGACCCATTCGACGGCCTCTTCGAAAGAGGCCTGCTCACGGAAGTCCAAGGGGGCGGCCCCAACGGGGATGACTCCCAGGCTGACGAGGATGGCCGCGTCGAGGCTCGCATTGCGTCCGCCGATATAGATAGGCATGACCGGCCTCTTGGATTCGAGCAGCCACTCCGGCTGCTTGTCCGTGCTGCACTCGACGCTCTTCAAGTACGGGACGGCCCGGCCGCCGAACACGTTCTCGGCGTTCTCGGTCCTCCCGCCGCACGTGCTGTGGTAGAGGGCGTTGATGAGCTCGCCCTTGTACCGCAGGACCTCGCCGCGCGTCTCCGCAACGGCCCTGTTGCTCAGAGGGTGCTCGGCGGACATGCCCATATAGAGCTGGGAGCGCGGAGTATGGACCAGATCGTAGCCGAGGTCCTTGAACTGCCCCAGGTTCTTGACCGCGTAGGTCCGGGCGGCCACGGCCTGGGCCTTGAGGGCCTCCAGGCTGTTGAACTGCCCGGGCGACAGCTCGCCGGGAACGACGCTCATCAGGTAGTCCTCGAGATTGAGGGTGTTCGTCAGGACGACCCCTTTGCGGGTTCCCCGGAGGACGAAGAAGCCCCGGTAGCTCCGGCCGTTGAAGGTCAGGAAGCTCTGGCTGTTGGCCGGGATGAAATAGATGACGGAGTCGCGACCGAGCGGCTTGAGCGCCGCTTCGACGACCATCCAGAGAGGCTTGGAGTCCGGTTCGGTGATGTCTTCGCGCTGGACCCAAACGTCCTTGAGGCCGAGACCGTCGAGCTCCTGGAGCTTGGCCAGGGCGTCGCCGCGGGTCAGGAAATCGCCGAGCTTGATCTCGAAGACCCCTCCGGCCCCGTTCTCGAGGTTCTCCTCGACGGTGATGTTCCCGGCGATCCTTTTTCGAAAGTCGGCGGCGGCCTGCTCGGCTTCCTTGCGGTCCTTGGCGTAGGCCAACAGGAGCACGTACTTCTCCGTGAGCTTCTCGCCGCCGCCCTTGATCAGGGCCTCGGAGGCGTCGTCCGAGATGAGCTTATAGCTTGCGCCGACCTCGTAGATCTTCATGCCCGAGGAGGAGCCGATCCGGATGTCCTTGAGGTTCTGCCCGAGACCGATGGTGATGACCGGCTTGGGGATCATGAAGCCGTGGAAGAAATCCCCCTCGGTCCCGAATTCGACCGGGATGCCGCCGAAGAAAAAGAATCCGAGGAACAGGATGAAGATGTATTTGATCCTATGCAAACTCATGGGGTTCCTGGCTGACTGATTTACGCCTTCATTCTACACGGAAAGAGGCCCATTGTCAAGCGAAAAATCTATATGTGCTACACATTCCCGAAGAGGACACAACCTGTTGTATCCGAGGCCAGGAAATCCTTGGCCTCCGCTCGCCCCTCCAACCCTGTTCTGGGCGCCTGCGACTTGTGATAGAATTCAGCGAATCCGCTTTTCGGAGGACGGACCATGAAAAAAGCGCTCACCGCCTTGCTCACGGCCTTGTTGACCTATCAGGCCGGATTGGCCGGAGGAACCGACCTGGCCCGACTCCTCTCGCCGGGCTCAGCCGTCATGGACATGGATGGCGACGGCTTCCCTGAAAAACCGGCGGTGACCATCGTCGTCCCGGACCGTCCCACTCCCTACGAGCTGGCCCTGGCCGCCGACATCGCCGCGCGGGTCAACTTCGAGAGCCTGGCTGTCGATCTCGGCCTGGTCCGGCGAGAGTCGGAGATCCGTGGGCGCCGCGATCTGCCGGGACTTATCCTCATCGGAGGCCGTCTGGCGCTCGCCCGTGAAGCCCTCAAAGAGAGAACCGGCCGCGGGGGCGGTGTCCCGGCCGCCCATCAAGGCCTGGTCTTCTCCTTCGAGCTCAAAGGCCAGAGCGGCATCGCCTGCGTCGCCGGCTCGGACGAGACCTTGCTCAGGACGGGACGGGCCTTCTTCCTCCGCTGGCCCTATTTCTGGGAGATCTGGGGGCGAGAGGCCCGGGCGACCTACGAGGCTCTCAAAGAGGATCTGGATAAGTTCTTCGGCGAGGCGGACGCCCGGCCCTCCCGGACGGCCGTCAAAGAGGCCCTTTACGAATTCATCGTCCCTCCGGCCGCCGCCGACTCCCTGCAGGCCCTGGCCTTCGACCAAGGGCAGATCCGGGACCTGACGGTCGAGGTCCAATTCGCGGACGATGGGGGGAAAGCCCGGGCCCTCGACGCCCTGACCGCACTGCGCTCCCAACAGAGCCGGGGGATACGAACGGACATCCTGTCCTACCCCGGATGCGCCGGACTGAGCCTCGTGCTCCGCGGACGCGACGCGGGCGTGCTGCGGATCGAACTGCCAAGGACCGGTTCGACGAAACGGCTTCTGACCCCGAGTTTCAAGGACCGGCCGGCGGCCGAGCCGACCGGCAAGGAGTTCGACCTCCTCGGTGTGTTCTCGACGAAAGGCGTCTATTCCGATCAGGACCGCGACGGGATCCCGGACGGCTTGGATACGACGGTCGTCATCCCGGCGGACGGACCGGCTTTGGGGACCTCCCTATTATCTTCAAGGCTGGTCCTGGACACGGCGGGGGGCTCCTTCCCCATCGTCCGGCTCGACACCGAGATCGAGCACAGGAAACCTCTGGCCGCGCCCATTCTCGTCGGCCCCAACACCCTCACGGCGGATCTTCTCAGGACCGGCAAGCTCAAGCTGCCGCCGCTCGGCCCGGCCGAAGGGCTCCTGAAGATCGTCCCCGCGGCCTTCGGGAAATCCTCGGCCTTGGTCGTTCACGCCGCGAACGAGGCGGGGTTGGAGGGCGTCCTGGCTTATCTCAGCCGGACCTTCCCTTACTTCGAGGGGTTCGGGGACGGGCGCCCTGAACTTCGTGACGCCGCGGCCGACCTGGAGAAGTTCTTCAAGGGCGAAAAGGGGGCGGCGGAGGCCTGGCTGCGGAACGCGCTCGACGGCGCCGCGGCCGAGGTCAAGGGTTTGGATTTGGATCTCTTCGAGGCCCGCCTCCTGCTGCCCGCGCCGAACCCGAAATTCGAGGATGCCGTCCGCGCGCGGCTGGCCGGCGCCGTCCGAGCGCGGGAGATCAGGGTCGAATCCGCCGATCTCAGGACCGGCCGGAAGGTCTTCGAGAAAGAGACGGCCTTCACCTGGGAAGGCGACGACGCCTTGTCGTCGATCGAGGAGAAGATCCGCGGGCTGGGCAGGGCGGAGGGCTCGGACCTTCCTCTCAGGATCAGCCTGGGGCTCAGCGAATCCCCCGCGGTCCGGGAAAGGGTCCGCCGGGAGGTCCTGAGGCTCGTTCGCGAGGCCGGACGGGTCGAACCGGACGTGGAGGTCCTGTCGGCCTACAAGCCGGGCTTCTTCTGGATGGTCGAAAAGGTCCTCCCCGCTCTGAAGGGGCGGAATTTGGACCGCCTCGTTATCCGCTTCTCCCGCGAGGACGAGGACATCACCCGGCCCAAACGGACCTATGCCGAGCCGGCCCGGTGGCTCCAGGAGCTCTATCCCGTCGATGAGATCCTCGCCCGGGACCTGGGGCTGCCGCTCGAGAGGATCGAATTCGAGATCAAGGACGCCGGCGGTCCCGTCTACGAGGTCCTGGCCTTCGATGCCGAAGGGAGCGTCCTTCTGGAGGACCGTTTCTCCCCTGCGGTCCGAGAGATCCCTCTTCTCGACGTCCTGCCCGAGTGGGGCACGGCCAAGGTGACCTGCGGCTGGCTGCGGATCGAATCGGGCCGGGATGTCATCCATGAGGCCCTCCTGCGCACCGATCTGGAGAAGATCTGGAGCTTCTATCAGGAAGAGGTTCTCAAGCCGCTCGTCGCCCATGTCCGACAGAAAACCGGCGGGCAGCCGACCTTCTCCAAGCAACCCTACTTCAAGAGGCTGCTCATCGATGTCCGGGCCAGCGAGCCGGACTTCAAGCTCGGGCTGGACGAGGAGATCGTAAGCTCCTTGGAGGCCCTCCATGACGAGGTCTATTTCGACACCCTCGACCTTCTGAGGGGGATCACCCTTTTTGATCCTGAGGACAAGGAGCTCCCGGAGGATGCCTCCCGGTCCTCGGCGCCGGGCAACGTTCTGCCCGTCATGCACCCGTCGCTCGAAGGCGGCCCGGCCACGATCAAGGCCGTCCTCGAGGACGCCCCTGCTCCGTCGCCCCAGCTGACCGTGCGCTGGAAAGCGGCCGGACGCGAGGAGGTCGTGCGGCAGTCCGCCTTCCCCAAGCTCGTCCCGAAGGCGATGCGCCTCACGGAGCTCGCCCTCGACGGCCGGGAGCGACGCGTCAAGTCCTTGATGTTCGAAACGGAATGGGACAAGGAGGCCGACTACCTGGCTCTCGTCGAGATCATCGGCGCCTGGCGCGAGCTGGCCTCGGCCGGGGTGTTGGAGGACGCCTTCCGTTTCCCGGGCCTCGGAGAGATCGCCGTCCGCCTTCGTCATGGCGACCGGGAAAAGGAGGAGGGGCTGCCGGTCGCTCACCTCGCCGCGGGGAAAAAGCCCGCCGGCGGGCCGGTCTCCACCGCCGCCCCCGGGGAGCCCATCGTGACGACCCGCGAGATCATTTCGCCCGCCATGTGCGCCGACATCATCGAGCGCCTGTCCGGATTCGACGCCGTCCGGAGCTACGTCGGAGGCCGGTCCTACGAGGGCCGGGACGTGCCGGTCATCGAGATGTTCCTGCCCTTGGCGACTTACGCCTCGAGGGCCCGGCTCATCACGTTCAAGCCGACACTCCAGGTCACGGCGCGCCAGCACGCCAACGAAGTCTCGGCGACCAACTACCTCCTCCGCTTTGTCGAGCTCACGGCCCGCGATCCCGCCCATGGGGACGCCCTCCGGAAGATGAGCTTCGTCTTCCAGCCCCTGGAGAACCCGGACGGCGCCGAGCTGGCGACCGAGCTCCAGAAGATCTCCCGATTCCACAGCCTCCATGCCGGGCGTTACGGCTCTCTCGGCGTGGACATCGGCTATCAGACGGGCTCCAAGCCGCTCCTTCCGGAAGCGATGGTCCGGACCCGCCTCTACGAGAAGTGGCTCCCGGACATCTTTCTCAACCTTCACGGCTATCCCTCCCATGAATGGGTCCAGCCGTTCTCGAACTACACGCCCTACCTGTTCCGGGACTACTGGATCCCCCGGGGCTGGTTCACCTACTTCCGCTCGCCCGCCCTGCCGATCTACGAGAAGCAGCGCAAGGAAGCGGACGCCCTGATGGGCCTGATCATCGAGGAGATCCAGGCCGATGAGCGGTTCGCCGCCTCCAACCGGAAGTTCTACGACCGCTACGAGCGCTGGGCCGCCCGCTGGGGGCCTCACATGAACGCCCTGGAGATCGCCGGCGGGGTCAACATCTACGCCCGGCGCCGGGGCCCCGTGGAGACCCGCCTGACGGCCCGGTCCCAGGCGACCTTCGTCGAGCAGACCCCCGAGGTCATGGACGAGACGGCCACGGGCGACTGGCTGGAGTTCCTTTGCGAGCAGGGCTTGGCCTATCTCCGGGCCCACGTCAAGTATTTGGGGCGGGTGAAGTTCGAGACCGTCCGGATCGAGGAGGAGGTCCGCGGCCGGGTCCGGCTGACCTTCGCCAGGGGCCGGCCCGGGGACTCGGCCAGGGTCCCCTGACGGGCCGGCGCAACGGCGGTTGTCAAGGGGGCGGGAAATTGATAAGATGAGGGCCGCCGGCGAGGAACGGGGCCGGGACGCAATGGACACGCAGACGGATCTTCTCATCATCTCCGACGACTTCTCGCTCTACGAGACGATCAAGAAGGCGCCCGTGGGCGTCGATGTCAATGTTTATTTCTCCCAGGCCGACGACGACTATCAGGCCGTCGTCCGCGACCACCGGATCCGGGTGGTCCTCGTCGATTCGGGGGACTCCCTGGCCGAGGCCCTTGTCATCCTCAAGAGGCTCAAGAAGTTCGACCCGCTCATCGACGTCCTCATCGGAGGCGAGTCCCCGGGTCCCGAGACCGTCCAGGACATCATCCGGGCGGGAGCCACGGATTTCATCGCCCGGCCTTACCGGGGGGACATCCTCCAGGACATCCTCGGCCGCATCTCCCGTAAGAGGACCCTCCGCCGCGAGACCTACGAGCTCGAGCGCAAACTCGAGCGCAAGTACGTCTTCCAGGGCCTGATCAGCCGGAACCCCTATATGCTCGAGGTCTTCGGCCTGATCGAGAACATCGCCAAATACTTCACGAGCGTCCTGGTCACCGGGGAGACCGGCACGGGCAAGGAGGTCGTAGCCCGGGCCATCCATGCCCTGAGCCCTTTCAAGGACCGGCCGTTCGTCGTCTGCGATTGCGCGGCGATCCCGGAAAATCTCTTCGAATCCGAGCTCTTCGGCTACAAGAAAGGGGCCTTCACGGGGGCCGACAAGGACAAGCGGGGCCTGTTCGAGGAGGCCGACGGCGGGGTCATCTTCCTGGACGAGATCGCCGAGGTCCCCGTCGCCGTACAGGCCAAGCTCCTGCGGGTCCTCGAGAACCACGAGTTCCGGCCGCTCGGGGCGGCGGAGAACACCCGGGTCGAGGTCCGGGTCGTGGCCGCCACCAACAGGGATCTCCCCGGCCGGGTGCGGGCGGGAGCCTTCCGGGAAGACCTTCTCCATCGGCTGAACAAGGTGACCATCGAGCTCTCCCCTCTCCGCGAACGGCTCGAGGACATCCCTCTTCTCGTCCGGCATTTCCTGCAGGCGGCCAACAAGCGGTTCGGAAAGAGCGTGAGAGGCGTCTCACGGGAGGTCCAGAAGCTGTTCCTCAAGTACAACTGGCCGGGCAACGTCCGGGAGCTCGCCAACGTCCTAGAAAGCGCAGCCATGCTCTGCAAGAAGGATTTCATCGACGTCGGCAACCTGCCCAAGTACCTCCGGGATTTCATCCCCCCCGAAGGGGCCCTGGCCTTCGCCGGAAGGGACCATCTCTCGACCCTCGACGACCTGGAGAAGGACTACATCATCTATCTCTTGAAGGTCACGAAAAGGAACATCCGGCAGACGGCCAAGATCCTCGGCATCTCGAGAACGACGCTCTACAATAAGCTCGCCAAGTACAAGATCGAGGCCTGAGCCCCGGACGGGGGCCGGTCAGGCAGGGAGGGGCCGTCAGTTCTTTTTCGAGGTTTTATCCTCATACATCTTCCTGTCCGCCAGAGCGAGAATCTCCTGGACGGTACAAGGTTTGTCCGGATCGTAGCGGGCGACCCCCAGGCTCAACGAGAGCGGATAGCTCCTTCCCGTATCGGCGTTGAGGGCCGACAGTCTCTCCCGGACCCTTCGCAGGAGGCCGGCCGGCTTCCAGTCCGAGGCGTCGATGGCCAAGACCGCGAACTCATCGCCACCGATGCGGGCGATGATGTCGGATTCCCGGAAGGCCTCCCGGAGGACCCCGGCCGCGTCGGCCAGGGCCCGGTCCCCTTCCTCATGGCCGAACGAGTCGTTGATCTTCTTCAGGTCGTCGAGGTCGGCGAAGAGAAGGGACAGGTCCTTTCTCGTCCGGTTGGCGATCTTGACCTGCTGCTCGGCGAGGGCCATGAACGCCCGGCGGTTGTATAGCCCGGTCAGATCGTCCACGAGGGACAGTTCCCGGAGCGCGTCCTCGGTGCGGGTCCGGTGAACGGCGATCGCGTACAGGGTGGCCAGTCTCTCGACCGCCTCGAGGTCCCTTTCCTCGTAGGGATGGTCGGCATTGGCCACGGCGATGAGCCCGACGATGCTTCCGGACATGATGGCCGGCACGGCCAGGAATTGGCCGATGGGGATATGCCAGTCGGGCGACCCCGAGAAGCGGGGATCCAGGCTGGGAACATTGGCCAGGATCGATTTCCCCTCGCCGAGCACCCACCGCCACATGGACGACAGCTCATGGGCCCTCTCGAGACGGTCGGGGTGGCCGGCGACCATATCGCCGGCGTCCGGGGTCATGGCCGCCACGACCAGCCTGGCCGTCTTTTGATCGATATAGCCGACAAGCGATGTCGCGCTCGAGGTCAGCCGGCGGGCGTGCTCGAGGACCACGGCCGACATCTCTCCGATCGGCGTGGGCGTCAGGAGCCTTTCGGAAACGGCGGCCTCGGAGGTCTTGATCCGGAGGTTCCAGGAAAGAATCGCATCAGTCTGTTTCTTTTTGGTGATGTCCTCGATGGTCCCGTCGTAGTACAGGACGCGGCCATGGCGGTCCTTCACGATCCTGGACGTGTCCCTGACCCAGATGACCGTCCCGTCGCGGCGGCGGAGCTGGGTCTCGAAGGACTCCACGTATTGGTCGCCCTCGAGCAGGGCCTGCCAGCTTTCCCGGTCAGCCGGGTTGAGATGCAGGTCCCAGGAGTTGACGGCTTTGAGCGAAGCGACATCGGGGTAACCCAGCATGCGGGCCAGGGCCGGATTGGCATCCACGATCTCGCCTTGAGGGGTCGCCCTGTAGATCCCCACCGGGACGCCCATGAAGACCGATCGGACCTTTTCCTCGCTGGCCTCGAGGGCGGCTTCGGTCGATCGGGCCCGGGCCCTTTCCTCGGCCAGGGCCCGCACCATCCGCGAGTTCGCCAGGGCCAGCCCGGAGATCTTGGCCGCCGCCAGGGCCAAGTTGAGGTCGTGTTCCTTACGGTCGGATAAAGGCATCCCCGACATCTCGACGACGCCCAAGAGCTCGCGTCCGTGGGCGATCCGCAGGAAAAGGCCGTTCTGGTCCTGGGCCCAAGCATATTCCGCGTTCAGGGTCAACATCCGATCCCGGAGGGTCCCGTCAAACGCATCGCTTTCCGACAGGGTTTCGGCCGGATGAAAGGACGTGCCCTGGGGGGAAAACATGGCCCGGAAGATCTCGAGGATACCCGCCCGGGCCTCGTCCTCGTCCCGGGCTTTGGTCACGGAGCCGAGGAGATGGCCGATCCGGCCGAATTCGGTGATCTGCCCTCTCAACCCCGAGAGCCGCTCTTCGAGCCCGTCCTTGGTCCGTTCGAGCCGCCAGGAAAGGGCGATCCGGTCGAGGCTCAGCTGGAAGAAACCGAGGCCGGAAGGATAGATCTCGCTGGGCAGCCGCAGGAACCGAGCGAGATCCTTGAGGTCCTTGTCAATCCGGGGATGGAGACCCGTGTCGAGAAGCACCAGTTTCTTTCTCGAGCCGCGAAAGAAATCCCGGGCGCCTTTTTCATCACCCGGCCAGCGCCTCTCGATGTGCGTTCGCCAATCTTTCAGCCATCCCGGGAGCAAGAGGAGAGCTTCCTCGCGGAGGAATTGGACGAGGACATCCTTGTCCGCGATCCACTCGACGCACTGGCTCCTCTGGGAGACCGGGCAAATGTCCCGGCCACCCAGGTCCTGGGCCGGTCGGGTCAGACAATAGCTCCCGATGAGGCAGACGGAATGCCCTTTCCGGAGGCACGATTCAACGGACGCTCCCAGACCCTCCCAACGGGCCTCGATGAGGTCGCAGTCGACGGGAAGGTTGACAAAACGGATATCGCGGAACTCCGGAAGAGCGGAAACGGCCCGGACCTCCCTTTCGAAATGGGAGCATAAGATCAAGCAAAGGTCTCGAACCATCGTCCGGACTTCCCGCCTCGCCCCGCCAGCCATGTGCCTGTCGCGGGCGAAAATCTAACAGAGAAATATGTCCATAATATGGACATATGAATTATATCACAATTTTTTGCCATAAATCAAGTGAAATATTTGTTTTGCATTTTTTTTAATGTCCGATATAATTACACATCATTCCTAACGAACCTGAATGGACCCTATCGACCGCTCGCAATTCGCTGATCTGTGCGGTAGAATGACCTCATCCATTATCCATGAAGACCGGTTGTTGGCCTGGAGGAAATCGATGAAACGAACATTCGTATGCGTCCTAGGGGCCTTGATAATGGCGGCCATGGCCGCCGGGCCATGTTCGGGCCAGACCGCACAGGATGTCCTGTCGAAGATGATCGATGCCATGGGCGGGCGAAAAGCCCTCCAAGCCGTCAAGGATTCGACCATCAGCGGGTCGATCGAGGTCGCCCAGTACGGACTGACGGCCTCACTGACCATGTACCAGAAAGGCCCGAACAAGCTGCGCATGGACATCGACGTGATGGGCATGATCATCAGCCAGGGTTTCGACGGGACCACGGCTTGGTTCACGGACCCCCCGGCCGGGTCGGCGCAGGAAATGCCCGAAGCCCAGGGGAGGGAGCTCGCCCGTCAAGCCATGGGCAACGCGGCCTTGCTCGATCCCGGCAAGTACGGCATCACCTTGGCCCTGAAACCGCGGGTCGATCTCGACGGCCGTGAGCATTTTGTCTTGGAACAGATGTGGGCCGACGGCCACACGATCACGTCCTTCATCGATCCGGTGACCTATCTGCCATCCAGAACGAGAACACGGACCATCGATCAGGCCGGCGTCGAGGTCGACAGCGAGACCTATCTCTCGGACTACCGGAAGGTCGGGAACATCGTCGTCGCCCACGCGATCCGGAACCTGCAGGACGGGGTCGAGGCCATGAGATTGACCGTCACCAAGGTCATCGTGAATTCGGGCCTCGACGACTCCCTGTTCGTCATGCGATAGCCGTCCCGGCCCGGGGAACGCGCTACGACCGGTCTTCCAGGTCTTTGCGGTCGAGCACGGAGGCGAAAAGATCCCCTTCGGCGGCCGTCGTCCCGTCCACGACGGCCCGGCCCTTCATGTGCCAGACGCGTCCTTTCAGCTTGACGAAATCGACCTCGAGCCGCAGCTGGTCGCCGGGCACGACGACTTTCTTGAACTTGAATTTGTCGACCTTGCTGAGGACGACGAATTTGGTTTCCGGGTCGGGGATGGAGTTGAAGAGCAGGATCCCGCCCGCCTGGGCGATGGCCTCGATGATGAGGACGCCCGGCATGATCTTCCACTCCGGGAAGTGCCCCTGGAAGAACTGCTCGTTGCAGGTCACGTTCTTCAGGGCCGTGATCGTCCTGCCCGGGGCCATGTCGAGGACCCGGTCCACGAGCAGGAACGGGAAGCGGTGAGGGAGGAACCGGGCGATCCTTTCGATCGAGATCATGGCTGGGACCTCCTGGCGAACTCAGAATGTCGTGCCGACAGCGAACCGGAAGGCGAAGTCCGGGTCGTTGGGGTAGATCTTCTTGTTGTTGTAGGCGAAGATGAGGCGGAACGGGACCCGCAGGGCCGGGATGAAGATCCGGCCTTCGATGCCCGCCGAGATGTACATGCTCTTCAGGGAGAAGTTCTCCCCGGCGGGCAGGCAATTTCCCATGTCGTAGAACAGGATGGCGTAGACCGGTCCTCCGACGGGGATGATGTATTCGGCGTTGAAGACGAACGCCTTGACGCCTCCGATATTGTAGTTCCTGGCGTCCCGGGGGCCGATCGTATACACCTCGTAGCCTCGGATCGACCGCTCGCCGCCGAGGAAGAACCTCTCCCAGTAGGGGACCTGCGAGTCCCGGATGGCCTTGACGAATTGATATTCGGCATGGACGCCGATGACGTGCTTGGCGATGAAGGGCTGATAGCGGGAGAACTGGATGGAGGGCTTGATGAGGTCGATCTCGCCGCCGAGGAACGTGCCCGCATATTTCACGGACAAGGAATACATCGTTCCCCGGCTGGGGGTCAGCGGGCTGTCGATCGTCGAATAGTAGATCATGGGGGTGATGGAGCTCATATTGTACTTGCCGGAGGCCCCGTACAGGAGCGCATAGTAGGACCCTTCGGGATAGTCGACCTCGATCTTCTGGAACGTATAGACGGCGTTCACCCGCCACATGCCGAAGACCCGGGCCCCCGTGCTGAGGTCGATGCCCTGGGTCTTCTGCTTGTAGATGCCGTACGTGCTGTAGTCGACGTTCCTCCAATAGACATTGAACCCGGCCGTGATGGGCTTGTCGAAGAGGTACGGCTCGGAGAACCCGAAGGAGTAGTTCTTGACCAGCTTCCCGGTCTGGAGCATGAGCTCCAGGTTCTCGCCGGCCCCGAGGAAGTTGACCGTCGAATAGCTGAAGGCGATGAACGTCCCCTCGTAGCCGCTGTAGCCGGCGGTGAACTGGATGTTGTTCCGCTGGAGCTCCTTGACGTTGACCTGGACGTCGATCTTGGTCGGGTCCTCGGGATCGGGCTTGATGTCGGGGTCCTTCTCGAGGTCGACCAGCCCCAGCTGTTTGATCCTCAGGATGCTGTTCTTGAACATGTTGAGGCTGAAGCGGTCCCCCTCGCGGATGATCATCTCCCGGCGGATGACCTTGTCCTTCGTGTAGACGTTGCCGCTGAATTCGAGGCGCCGGAGGGCGGCGACCTCGTTCTCCGTGATGTTGAAGGTCACGTTGACGACCTTCCTCCGAGGGTCCAGGTTCTCGACGGGAATGACCTGGATGTACAGGTACCCGAAATTCCGATAGAGCTCCGCGATGTCGTCGACGCTCTTCTCCCGGACCTTGGTGCTGTAGACCGTCCCCGGGCGGAGCTTGACCATCGTTCGGAGGCCCTCGGTCCGTAAGGCCTTGGCACCCTCGATCTTGATGTCCCCGACCCGGTAGATGTAGCCGGGCTCGACGGGCACGATGAGGCGCATCATCTTCTGCTCCCGGCCGAAGAGCTTCCGCTTCTGGATCTCCTCGGTCCGCGGCTCCCCGACGGAGGCCTCCATGTAGCCGCGCTCCTGGAACTTCTTCTTGATGCGGTCGGCCTCGTCATCGATCGTGTTCTGCTTGAAGACGTCCTTGCCCGCGATCCAATTGAAGAAGGTGTGGGGCCGGTTGTCCTTCATCGACCAGACGAGCTCGCTCGGGGCGATCTTCGTATCGCCCTCGAAAACGATGTCGCCGACCCGGATTTTCGGGCCTTCGTCGACCCGGATGAGGACCTCGACCTCGTTCTTCCCGACCTTCCGGACATCGGTCTCGATCGAGGAGGCCAGGAGCCCCTTCTCGAAGAGCAGATCGGTGATCGTCCCCTCGATCTTCTGGACCTTGGCGGGGCTGTAGTAGGAGTAGGGCAGGATCTGCTGGTCCTTTTCCTTGAGCTTGCTGACGATGTCGGATTCCTTGACCTTCTTGCCCGTCTTGTACGTCACGGTCCGGACGATGGGGCTCTCCTCGACGGAGATCCGGATGATCCGGCCCCTCGTCCCCGGCAGGCTCTCGATCCTGATGTCCGCAAAGAACCCCGTGGCCCAGAGGACCCGGAAATCGCGCCGGAGCTGGGCCTCGTTGAAGTATTCGCCCTCCCGCACGGAGAGATAGTAGATGATCGTCTCCGGGGTCACCCGCTCGTTGCCGACGATCTCGATCCTCTCCAGGATCTCCTGGGCGGCCAGGAGTCCCGGCACGAGCATGGGCACGAGCATGAGCAGGAGCGCCAGCGTCGTTCTCTTCATGGGCGATGACCTCGTATCCTATACCATATTATCCCACATGATGCCAAACGGCGTCGTCCTTCGATACCATCAACTCCGGCCGGGGGGCAGAAGTTTCAGATCCCCGGCCTCCATGACATAGGTCTTTCGGCAATGTCCGGCGATCCTTTCGTTGTGGGTGACGAGGATCGACGACAGGCCTTTGCTCTCATGAAGGTCGAGGATGAGCTGCAGGACCCTCTCCCCCGTCCGCCAATCGAGGTTCCCCGTGGGCTCGTCGGCCAGCAGCACCCGGGGCTCGTTGACCAGGGCCCGGGCGATGGCCACCCGCTGCTGCTCCCCTCCCGAAAGCTGCCCGGGCCGCGAATGGACCTTGTCCTCCAAGGCCACGTCCCGCAGGATGGCCCGTCCCTTCTCCAGGGCCTCCTTCTTTCCCATTCCCCGGATGAGGAGAGGGAAAACGACATTCTCCAGGGCCGTGAATTCGGGCAGGAGGTGAAAGATCTGGAAGACGAAGCCGATCTTCCTGTTCCGGATGGCGGCGATCTCCGTGTCGGTCCGGGCCGAGAGGTCCTCGCCGTCGACGATGACGCGCCCCGATGACGGGCGGTCAAGGGCCCCGAGCAGGTTGAGAAAGGTCGTTTTGCCCACGCCCGACGCGCCCATGACGGCCACGAGATCCCCCCTTTCGAGCTCGAACCGGAGGCCTTCGAAAACCTGGAACGCGCCCTTGCCGGGCATCGGGTACGCTTTGCCCAGGTTCTCGGCGGAGAGGACAAGGTCACTCATATTTCAACGCCACCACGGGGTCCACCCGGGAAGCCCGGCGGGCCGGGAACAGAGTGGAGACGAAGCTGATCGTCAGCGTCACGCCGACGATGAGGGCCAGATCGAGAGGCTTCAGCCGGAAGGGGACATAGGAGATCTGATAGATGTCCACGGGGATGCGGATGAGCTCGAAGGTGTTGGCCAGCCAGCACCATCCAAGGCCCAGGAGGACGCCCAAGATGGTCCCGATGACACCGATCATGGCCCCCTGATAGAAGAAGATCTTTTTGATCGCCCGGGGGGTGGCTCCGATGGCCATCAGGATGCCGATGTCGCGGGTCTTTTCCATGACCATCAGGATGAGGGTGGCGATGATGTTCAGGGCGGCGACGATGACGATGAGAGTGATGGTCAGGAACATGATGTTCTTCTCGAGCTTGAGGGCCGAGAACAGGGACTTGTTGAGCTCCATCCAGGTCGTGACGTAGACGAGAGGGGGCATGTCCGATCTGATCCGTTCTCCGATGGCGGGGGCCTTGAAAATGTCCCGGAGCCTGACCTGGATGTAGCTGACGCGGCCTTCGAGCCCGAGCATCTTCTGGGCCGTTTCGAGGGGCACGAGGGCCGTCGAGTTATCGAACTCGTAAAGCCCCGTATGGAAGATCCCCGTCACCTGGAACCGCTTCCTCCTGGGCATGAGCCCCAGGGGCGAAAGCGTCGAGGACGCCGATACGACGGCGACCCAATCACCCACCTGGGCGCCGATCCGGAAGGCCAGCTCGCGGCCGAGGAGGATGCCTTCCCGGGCCCCGCCGGTCCCCGGTATCCGCCCGGCCTCGAGGTCGCGGAGCCACGACGCGCTCTCCCGTTCGCTCTCGAGATCGAGGCCCTTGAGCAGGGCCCCCGAGCTCTCGGACAGGCCGGTGAGGAGGACCGTGCTGTAGACGACGGGCGTCACGGAGACGACCCCCGGCACGGACCGGATCCGCCCGGCGATCCCGTCGTAATCGCCCAAGCCCTCCCCCGAGAGATCGGAGACCATGATATGGGAGGTCGCGCCCAGGATCTTATCCTGGACGTCCTCCTGAAAGCCGGTGATGAGGGCGATGGCGATGACCAGAGCGGCGACCCCGATCATGATCCCCATGGCGGAGATGGAGGTGATGACGGAGATGAAGGCCTGCTTCCTCCGGGCCGTGAGGTATCGTCGGGCGACGAACAGCTCGAATCTCATATCCTCACTTCGGTCTCAGAAGGGGGAAGAGGATGACCTCCCGGATGGACCTGCGGTCGGCCAGGATCATCGTCAGGCGGTCGATGCCGATACCCTCCCCGCCCGTCGGCGGCAGGCCGTATTCGAGGGCCTCGACGTAGTCGAGATCGACGGGATGGGTTTCCTCGTCCCCTTTCCGCCTCTCCTCGGCCTGCTCCTCGAACCGGGCCCTCTGCTCGGCGGGGTCGGTCAGCTCGGAAAAAGCGTTGGCGATCTCCATTCCCGCGACGAGGAGCTCGAACCTCTCGGCCTCCTCCGGGTTGTCCCGGGCGGCCTTGGCCAGCGGCGAGATCTCGCGGGGAGGGTTGATGATGAAGGTGGGCTGGACGATATGGTCTTTGACGAACTTGTCGAAGATGATGTCAAGGGCTTTGCCGTAGGCGAGCGGCTTCTTGTCGGCGGCCAGCCCGGAGGCGAACTCGATGATCCCCCGGCGGTCGGCGAACCGGGACGGGGCCAGCCCGCTGTGATGGACGAGGGCGTCCATGAACTTCATTCTCTTGTAGGGTCTCTTGAAGGACAGGATGCGGCCGTCGAAGGGGACCTCTTCCCCGCCCTTGAGGGCGACGGCCAAGCCGGTCAGCAGCTCCTCGGTGAGGTCCATCATGTCGTGGTAGTCCTTGTAGGCCTCATAGAACTCGAGCATGGTGAATTCCGGGTTGTGCTGGGCGTCCAGGCCCTCATTGCGGAAGTTCCGATTGATCTCGTAGACCTTGTCGAAGCCGCCGACGACGAGCCGTTTCAGGAACAGCTCCGGGGCGATGCGCAGGTAGAGGTCCATGCCCAGCGCGTTGTGGTAGGTCTTGAACGGCCGGGCCAGCGCGCCGCCGGGGACGGTCTGCATCATCGGCGTCTCGACCTCGACGAAGCCCCGGTCGTCGAAGAACCGGCGGATGTGGGCGATGACGGCGCTCCGGAGGCGGAAGACCTCGCCGACATCGGGATTCATGATCAGGTCGAGGTACCGCTGCCGGTAGCGGATCTCGACATCCTGGAGCCCGTGCCATTTCTCGGGCAGGGGGTGAAGGGACTTGGCCAGGAAGGTGCAGGTCTCGAGGAGGACGGTCAGCTCTCCCGTTCTCGTCTTGAACAGCTTGCCTCGGACCGAGAGGATGTCGCCGATATCGAACAGGCCGAACCGCTCGTAGGCTTCCGCGCCGACGATGTCCTCCCGGATATAGACCTGGAGCCGGCACCGCCCGTCCGAGATGTGAAAGAAGGTGGCCCGCCCCATCTTGCGCACGGTCATGATCCGTCCCGGGACCTCGACGATCTCGGATCCGGCCTCGAGCTCGGACGCCGTCCGATCGCCGAAGAGACGGACGATGTCGCGGACCGTGTGGGTTCTCTCCGCTCTGTAGGGGAACAGCTCGACACCCGCCTCGCCCAGACGGCGGAGCTTTTCCCGGCGGGCGGCGTCCTGGTCGCTTTCCCTCTCGGCGGCAGCGGGCGCGCCCTTCTTTGTCTCGTCTGTCGTGTTCATGGTGCCCCTTTCCGTCCCTCAGACCGCCCGCCCGGCTTCGCCTCCGGGCCCGCCAGACGTTTGCTGACGGCGTCCAGGACCCCATTGACGAAGACCGACGATTCCTTCCCGCTGTATCTCTTGGCGATCTCGATGGCCTCGTTGATGACGATGGCCGGGACGAGGGTCGGCTCGAAGAGGAGCTCGCAGACGGCGATCCGCAGGATGTTCCGGTCGACGACGGCCATGCGGTCCAGCCGCCAGTTCCGGGAGGCCGACTGGACGGTCCCGTCGATCTCATCGCGATGGGCCAGGATGCTTTCGACGAGCCAGGTGCCGTATTCCCTGATCCCGGGCGTTACCCGCTGATGCCGCCAGTAGTCCTTGGCCAGGGCCGCCGGGTCGGCCGCATGGAATTCCAGCTGGAACAGGATCTGCAGAGCGCACTCCCGCGCCTTTCGGCGGTTTCCCATGGTCGACCCCGGTCACCCGCTCAGGGGAGCCCCGACTCCTTGATCAGGCTCAGGGTCTCGACGAGAGCCAAGGCGGCGTCATAGCCCTTGTTGCCCGCCTTGGTCCCGGCCCGGTCGATGCCCTGTTCGACGGTGTCCACGGTCAGGATCCCGTACGAGACGGGGACCCCGTCCTCGATGGCCACCTGGGCCAGCCCCTTGGTCACTTCAGCCCCCAGAAAGTCGAAATGGGGCGTCTCCCCGCGGACCAGGGCCCCGATGCAGAGGATGCCGTCGGCCGTCTTGGACCGGGCGATCTTCCGAGCGACGAGCGGGATCTCGAACGACCCCGGGACCTTGTAGACCGTGAGATCGGCCTCTTGGGCCCCGGTCTTCTGGAGGGCCTCCAAGGCCCCTTCGAGCAGCCGGTCCGCGATGAAGCTGTTGAAGCGGCTGACGACGATGCCGATCTTGAAGCCCTTGGCCTGCAGCTTTCCCTGATGGATTTTCATGGATGTCACGCGCCTCCGGTTCCGATCTTTTTCTTATAAATCCGGTATTTTTTGTAGATACCGGCGCCGATCGAGGCCGCAAAACGGTTGATGGCCTCGTTGTCCTCGAGCTGCCAAGAGAGCTCTCCCCACTCGAAGCCCTTGGCCAGGAGGGCTTTCTCGAAACGGTCGTAAAGGAGATAGGCCAGGCCGGTGCCCATGACCTCGGGGACGACCCCGAAGACCGGCGCCCGGACCCCCTTGATCCTCTTGCGGGCGGCCAGGATCTTGAGGAAGCCGAACGGGAACAGCCGGCCGTTGACCTTGGCCAAGGCCTCGTTGAGATTGGGGAGCCCGAAGGCGAACCCGACCGGCCGTCCGTCGATCTCGGCGAACAGGACGATGTCCGGATCGGCGAAGCGGACCAGGCTCTTGGCCATGTGCTTGATCTCCGCGTCCGTCCAAGGGACGAAACCCCAATTGTTCCGCCAGCCGCTATTGTAGATGCCGGCGATGGCCGCCGCTTCTTCATAGAGGCGCGACCTGTCGAAAGTCCGAAAGCTGTATCGCCCCTGATCGGGGATGCGGGCCAGGATCGCCTGGACCTTCCGGGACGTCTCGTGCCCCCGGTCCATGCGGAAGGCGTAGAGGTCCTTGGCCTTGGACATCCCGCACGCATCCATCAGATCCAGGTAATAGCGGGGGTTGTAGGGCATCATCACGACGGGGGGCGAATCGAACCCTTCGAGGAGGAACGCGCACTCATCGTTCATGGACAGGTTCATCGGGCCCCGCAGGGTATCCATCCCCCTGTCCCGGACCCAGGCGGCGGCGGCGTCGACGAGGGCCCGGGCCGCCTCCGGATCGTTCCGGCACTCGAAAAGCCCGAAAAACCCTGTCCGGTCGCGATGCCGTTCGTTGTGGGCCCGGTCGACGATCGCCGCGATCCGGCCGACGGGCTCCCGGCCGCGGAAGGCCAGGAAATAGTCCGCCTCGCCGTGCTCGAAGAAGGGATGACGCCGGCGGTCGAGCTTTTTCTTCATGTCGGCGATGAGAGGCGGGACCCAATTCGGGTCGCCGGCGTAGACCGCCCAAGGGAAGCGGATGAAGTCCTTGAGCTCGCGCCTGGTCTCGATCTTCTTGACCTGCACTCCGTCCACGGGGCCTCCTATCCGGCTCGAAAGCGGCCCCATTCTAACAGATGTCCGCTTTTTTTGCATCCCTCCCGGCGGCCGGGGGCCCTCCTCTCCCCTTCCTGCCCCCGGCCTTGAGGAAAGCCCGGGAATATGATAGGTTGGGCTCCCGCGAGAGGAGACCGGCCATGAAAACCAAGGACCGATTCGAGGAACTTCCTCCCGAGAGCCTGCGGTGGACCTGCGGCGATGAGCTCGTCCCCGTCGATTCGAGCGCCGATGCCAAGCCCTGCGACGAGATCATCGGCCAGGAGCGGGCCCTCAAGGCCATCCAGACGGGCCTGGACATCAAGAGCCTGGGCTATAACATCTTCATCACGGGCATGGTCGGGACGGGCCGGACGACGACCATCAAGCAACTGCTCGAGAAGCTTGAAAAAGCCGACGGGACCCCCGACGACATCCTCTACGTCAACAACTTCAAGTATCCCGATGAACCGGTCCTCATCATGTTGCCCGCCGGACGGGGCAAGCGCTTCGGCGAGGCCATGGACCGGCTTATCGGCATGCTCCGCACGAGCATCCCCAATCTTCTCAAAAGCCCCTATTACACGGAAAGGCGGGACGCCATCGTCGAGGTCCAGCAGAGGAAACAGAAGGAGCTCCTTCAGAGCTTCGAAGAGGAGGTCGCCGCCGAAGGCTTCTCGGTTATCCAGGTCCAGATGGGCTTGTTCACCCGGCCCGACCTCATCCCGGTCATCGAAGGCCAGCCCATTCCGTTCAACAAGCTCGACGGCATGGCCAAGGAGAAGAAGATCCCCAAGGAGACGGTGGACCGTCTGCGGGCCAAGTACGAGGAGCTGACAGCCAAGCTGGAGACCGTCTTCGAGAAGCTCAAGGAGATCGACGAGGAGACCCGGACCCTGCTCCGGGCCTGGGACGAGGAGGCCATCACCCCGATCATCAAGGGCGGCATCGGAGAGATCCGGACCCGGTTCCAGGCGCCCAAGATCGAAGCCTATCTCGACGAGGTCGAGCGCAATCTCATCAAGACGATCGACTCGTTCAAGGGCCAGAAAAAGGAGGACAAGGACGGCGCCGACGATTTCCGGGAATACCAGGTCAACCTCCTCGTCGACAACTCGGAACAGAAGGGCGCCCCCGTCGTCATGGAGACGAACCCGAACTACGTCAACCTGTTCGGGTCCATCGAGGTCGCCTACCCCCGGATGGGGATGGGCCAGACCGATTTCACGATGATCAAGGCCGGCTCGTTCCTCAAGGCCCACGGCGGCTACCTCGTGATCAACGCCCTGGACGCCCTCGTCGAGCCCGGCGTCTGGGCGACCCTCAAGAGGACCCTGCGCAACCAGATCTTCGAGATCCAGAACTACCTCCAGATGTACCTCTTCGCGAGCGGCCGCCTCAAACCGGAGCCCATCAAATCGGACGTCAAGGTCGTCATGATCGGCGACGCCTCGATCTACAATCTCCTCTATTTCCTCGACGAGGACTTCAAGAAGATCTTCAAGATCAAGGCCGAGTTCGATTCCGAGATGGACAAAGGGGACAAGGCCATCGGGGAATACGTCCGGTTCGTTCGCAAGATCTGCGACGAGGACGGGCTCATGCCCATGGACCGGACCGGCATCGCCGCCCTCGTCGAGTACGCGACGCGGATCGCCGGCCGGCAGAGGAAGATCTCGACCCGCTTCCACGTCATCGCCGACGTCGTCAGGGAGTCGTGCTACTGGGCCCGCAAGGGCGGCCGGAAGGCCGTCGGACGCGAGGACGTCGAGAAGGCCGTCCGGGAGCGGTTCGAGCGCGTCAGCCTCATCGAGGACAAGATCCAGGAGATGATCGAGGAAGGGACCATCCTCATCGACACCGAAGGCGCGGTCGTCGGCCAGGTCAACGGGCTGTCGGTCTATGACATGGGCCAGTTCATGTTCGGCAAACCGACCCGGATCACGGCCCGGACGGCCATGGGCCGGGCCGGGGTCATCAACATCGAACGGGAAGCCGACCTCAGCGGCCGGACCCACAACAAAGGCGTCCTCATCCTGTCGGGCTACCTGCGCGGGAAGTACGCGGCCGACAAGCCGTTCTCGCTCGCGGCCTCCATCGCCTTCGAGCAGTCCTACGGCGGCGTCGACGGCGACAGCGCCTCCTCGACAGAGGTCTACGCCATCCTCTCGAGCCTGTCGGGACTGCCCCTCCGGCAGGACATCGCCGTCACGGGCTCCCTCAACCAGAAGGGCGAGATCCAGCCCATCGGCGGGGTCAACGAGAAGATCGAGGGCTTCTTCGACGTCTGCCGGGCCAAGGGCTTGACCGGGACCCAGGGGGTCATCATCCCTCACCAGAACATCCAGAATCTGATGCTGCGCGAGGACGTCGTCGAGGCCGTGCGGGCCGGGAAGTTCCATGTCTACCCCGTCCGGACGATCGACGAGGGAATCGAGATCCTGACCGGAGTCGAGGCCGGGGTCCCGGATGAGAAAGGCGCCTACGAGGAGGGCACCGTCCACTCCCTCGTCGACCAAGAGCTCCGAAGGCTGGCCAGGAGCTGGAAGGAGTTCTCGGCGGCCGAGAAAGGCAGCGAGTCCGCGGGCTAGCCTCAGAAAAGCGTCCTTCTCGCTTTTCCGGCGGTTCATGGAGGTCCAGGCCGCCGGGTATCCCCCCTTGCCCCCCAAACCCCCGGGAACCAGCCCCGGCGGTTCCCCCGCCGGCGACCGGCGGGTCCCCCTCCGCTATGGGGGTCTTCAGGGGGATTCCCGGCGCCCTAGGCTGACCTCGATATCGCCGGAAAAGCGAGAAGGACGCGAAGCGAGGCAGAAGTTTACCGCCCGGGTCTTTTGGCGACCAGCTTGCGGAGGCGGTCGATCTCCGCTTTCTTGAGCATGCGCCACTGGCCCGCTTTGAGCCCCTCGAGCGTCAGCCCGGCGAACGCGACGCGCCTCAGCTTCTTCACCCGGTACCCCACGGCCTCGAGAAGCTTGCGGATCTCCCTTTTCCTGCCCTCGTGGATCTCGAGGCCGACCAGGGTCCAGCTGGAGCCGCGGCGCAGGACCCGAACCTTGGCCGGGGCCGTCCGCCGGCCTTCGAGAAAAAGCCCCCGCCGGACCTTGTCCAAGTCGTCTTCGGCCGTTTGGCCTTCGACGAGCGCCTCGTAGACCTTGGGGACCTCATACCGCGGGTGGGTCAGCCGATGGGCGGTCTCGCCGTCGTTGGTCAGGAGCAAGGCCCCTTCGGTCTCCGCGTCCAGGCGCCCCACGGGATAGACCCGGGCCTCGAGCCTCGGCAGAAGGTCCATGACCGTCTCCCGGCCGAAGGGGTCCTTGATGGAAACAACGGGGCCGGCCGGCTTGTTGAGAAGGATGAAGATCGGGCCTTCGGCTTCGGGCCGGACGGCGCGGCCGTCGGCGACGATCCGGTCGCGTGAGGCGTCGATCTTGGTTCCCAGCTCCTGGACGACCCGGCCGTTGACCTGGACCCGACCCTCAACGATCATCCGGTCCGCCTCGCGCCGCGAACAGACACCGGCATGGGCCAGGAACTTGTTGAGGCGCGTTTCCATCCCCGTGGGTCAGCGCGGCTTGGCGATGACCTCGACGACCCGCAGGTCGAAGAAGGTCTGGACATTGGAGGGGATGACGACCAGGGCCGTGTCGGCCCCGCTCCAGGTGCCGCCGACGGCGATGCAGGGCTCCCCGACCGGGGCCAGCCCGGCGTCGGCGGCCATCAGGGCGATCTCGATGGCGACCTTGGTGCCCTGGCCGAACGTCCGCAGCGTATAGGCCATGATCTCCTCGAGCTCATACGTCCCGAGCTTCTTGCGGACGGCCCGGCCGACGCCGCCGAAGGCGTGTTGGGCCGTCAGGATGCGGACCCCCGCCTTTTCGAGGCGCTTGCGGAGCGCCAGCTTGAGCTCCTGGACATTCGGGGCCGAAAAGCCCGTGGAGTGGGTCACAGCCGCCAATCGGGCGGGGTCGATGTACCTGAGAGCCTTGACGGCGGTCTCCCCCGTCGTCGTGGCCACCAGGACGTTCTTGACCTTGAGCTCCCCCGCTCTCCGGCCGGCCGCTTCAAGCGTCCGTTCGGTGTTCGCGGGGCCCGGTCTCTCGAAGGACAGACAGCCGATGATGGTGACCTTGGGGGTTGCGATCTTGTTCCTTCCGGCCATGGTCCTCCTCACTCGATGCGGCGTTCCGGGTTCCGGCCCATTATGGGAACATCGCGCCGGCCCTGTCAAGCGCGCCGCGATCGCCGCCCGACGCGAGAAGGCCTCTCAACCTTTTTCGCGAGAATCCGTATAATTCGTGTAGAATCGAGGAGACGAGAGACGAGGACGATGGCCAAATTACCGATCAACGAGTCCCTCCTGATGGCCTGGGATTCCCTGCGGTCCAACAAGCTGCGGACCTTTCTGACCCTGCTCGGGATCATCATCGGGGTCCTGACCATCATCGCCGTCGTCTCGGTCATCCAGGGGCTCAACAACTACGTCTACACGAAGATGTCCTTCTACGGGGCCAACGACTTCTCGGTCCAGAAGTTCTCGATGATCGGCACCTCGCTCAAGGATCTCCAGGAGCAGATGAAGCGCAAGGACCTGACCCTCGTCGAGCTCCAGCTCCTGCGGGACAACTGCCGGTCGTGCGAGACGATCGGCGCCAGCACGTCGACGAACAGGACCGTGAAACACGGGAGCCAGTCGCTGAGGGACACCGAGGTCCGGGGCGTCACCCACGTCGATCACGAGATCGGCTCGGTCCTCGAGCTCCAGAGCGGCCGGCACCTCCAGCGCCAGGACGAAACCAACTCCCGGGCCGTCTGCGTCATCGGGGCCGAGGTCGCCGAGAAGCTCTTCCCGACGGTCGACCCCCTGGGCCGGTGGCTCAAGGTCGGAGGCCGCGACTTCCTCATCGTCGGCGTCGGCGAGAAAAAAGGCAAGATCCTCGGCTTCAGCCAGGACAACTACGTCCGCATCCCGATCACGACCTTCATGAAGATCTACGGCTCGCGGGGCTCGATCAGCATCAACATCCACACCAAGTCCCAGGAGCAGATGGCCCTGGCCCAGGAGGAGGTCCGGACCATTCTCCGCTCCTGGAGGAAGCGGACTTTCCGGGACCCCGACGACTTCTCGTTCGCGACCTCGGAGACCTTCATCGACTTCTACAAAAGCGCCACCACGGGCATCTATTTCGCCATGATCGCCATCGCCTCGATCGCCCTCGTCGTCGGCGGCATCGTCATCATGAACATCATGTTCGTCTCCGTGTCGGAGCGGACCAAGGAGATCGGCATCCGCATGGCCGTCGGGGCCCGGCGACGGGACATTCTCTACCAGTTCCTCATCGAGTCCTCGGTCATCTCGGCGGCCGGCGGGCTCATCGGCATCGTTCTCGGCTATGCCGCGGCCCGGATCGTTTCGGCGGCCACGGGCATGCCCTCAAGCGTCGAACCCGTCTCCATCGTCCTGGCCATCGTCATGTCCTGGACGATCGGCCTGTTCTTCGGCATCTATCCCGCCAACCGGGCGGCCAAGCTCGACCCGGTCGAGGCCCTGAGGTCGGAGCTGTGAGGGCCCAGATCCTCGGCGAGGTCGTCCGCATGGCCGTCGATTCCCTGCGGGCCCACAAGCTGCGGTCCTTCCTGACCATGCTGGGCATCGTCATCGGGGTCATGACCGTCATCGGCATGGTCTCGGTCATCCAGGGCCTCAACCGGTCGTTCATGGCCGAGCTCCAGGCGGCCGGCTCGGACATGATCCACATCCAGAAGTACGAGGCCGTCCAGATGGGCCAGATGTCGGAGGAGGAGCGGACCCGCAAGGACCTGACCATCGAGGACGCCGCGGCCATCGAGCGGGAGGCGCCGCTCGTCAAGGCCGTGGCCGTCAGCGCCTTCGTCAGCGTGTTCACGCCGGTCGAGATCAAGTACCAAAGCCAGAAGAGCGACACGGCCATGGTCATCGGCATGAACGAGAAGTGGCCGGTGGTCATGTCCCTCTACCTGCCGCGCCTGGGCCGGTTCATGACCGAGTCCGAAGTGGCCCGCAGCGCCCGGGTCTGCGTCCTTGGATCCGAGCTGGCCGACGCCCTGTTCCCCCACATCGATCCCCTGGGCAAGGAGATCCGCATCGGACCCGAGGCCTTCACCGTCATCGGCGTCCTGGAGAAGCGCGGGCAGATGTTCGGCCAGAGCCGCGACAACTTCGCCGGCATCCCCATCACGACGCTGATGAAGCACTTCAGCTACGAAAAGGACCGCCTCGAGATCATCGCCGTGCCCCGGGAATCCGCCCGGATCGACGAGGCGGTCCAGGAGATCCGCAACGTCCTCCGGCAGCGCCGCAAGGTCCCCTTCGGCAAGCCCGACGATTTCAACGTCATGACCCAGGACACGCTCGTCGACCTTTACAACCAGCTGACCGGGGCGGCCTACCTGGTCATGATCGTCATCTCCTCGATCGGCCTGCTCGTCGGCGGCATCGGGGTCATGAACATCATGCTCGTCTCGGTCAAGGAGCGGACCCGGGAGATCGGCATCCGCAAGGCCATCGGGGCCCGCTCCGGCGACATCCTCAAGCAATTCCTCATCGAGGCCGTATTCCTGACGGGAAGCGGCGGGCTCATCGGCGTTCTCATCGGTTTCGGCATCGCCCTCCTCGTCCGGGCCGCGACGCCGCTTCCGGCGGCGGTCTCGCCCTGGTCGGTCTTCCTGGGGCTCGGGGTGGCCATGAGCATCGGCCTGTTCTTCGGCATATTCCCGGCCCAGAAGGCCGCGAGGATGGACCCGATCGTCTCGCTCCGATACGAATAGACCTCGGGGACATGTACCGCAGGTACGTGTCCCCTTTCTGATCAGAGGAACGCTTCGATCTCGGCCCGGGTCGGGGCCGAAGGCTGGGCGCCGGGACGGGTGACGGAGATGGCCGCCGCGGCTTGAGCGAAGCGGAGGGCGTCAGGCAGGCTCATCTTCTCCGCCAGGGCCACGGCCAAAGCGCCATTGAAGACGTCGCCGGCGGCTGTCGTGTCGGCAGGAATGACTTTGAAGGCCGGCATGAACCCCTCGAAATCGTCCCCCAGGGCATAGATCCCTTTATCCCCTAAAGTCACTACGACCAAGTCCGGCCCGCGTTCCCTGAGCCTTGGCGCAGCCAAGGCGGCCCCGGTTCCATCCCGGACCACCATGCCGGACAACATCCCGGCTTCGTGTTCGTTCGGCGTCAGAACGGTGACCTCGTTCAGAAGCGCGTCATCGAGCGGCCGGGCCGGGGCCGGATTGAGGACGACCGGCACGCCCCGCTCCCGGGCCATACGAGTCGCGGCCACGACCGTTTCGAGGGGCGATTCGAGCTGGAGGAGGACGATGTCGGCGGTGTCGAACGCGCCGGAGGCGGCCTCGATATCCGCCGGGGAAAGACGGGCGTTGGCCCCGGAGGCCACGGAGATACTGTTTTCGCCCCCGTCGTCGACGTTGATCAGGGCCACGCCGGTAGGGGATGCGGCGTCGAGCCCGATGAACCGGACGTCGATGCCGTCGCCTTCGAAGTTCCGGAGGGCCTGGCGGCCGAAGAGATCGTCCCCAAGGCGGGTGACGAAGGTCACGGCGCCGCCGGCCCGGGCCGCGGCCACGGCTTGGTTGGCACCCTTGCCGCCGGGGGCCATGGCGAACTCCTTTCCCAAGACCGTTTCCCCCGGACGGGGGATTCGGGGGACCCTGATGATCATGTCGGTGTTCGTGCTGCCGACGACGAGGATGCGTTTCATGACGAGGTCCGGGCGCCGGGCGCCGGAATGTTGGCTTCGAGCCAGGAGCGAACCGTTTCGACGGCTTCCGTCAAGCGGCCGGGTTCGGCCGTGACCAGCTCGACGAGGGAGGGCCCTCCCCCGCCCTTGGCGGGGACGACCTCCCCGACGACGACGATGGCTTTCCGGAGATCGATAGTGATGGCGTCAGCCCGGGCCATAACAAGGTGGCCCTGGCTTTCGCTCCTCGTCCCGTACACGACGGCGAACGGCCCGCTTTTGGCGACGTTCAGGGCCAGGAAACGGGCTTCATCGGCTGTCCTATCCTCCAGGACGCCGGAGATGACCGGCCCCGACGCCCGCCGGATGATCTCGGCGGCCTCGAAGGCCGCCAGCTTCTCCTCAAGCCTCCGGGCCCTCTTTTTGAGCGCCTTGTATTCGGCGGAGAGCTTGTCGACCTGGGCGCCGACATCGGCGGCCGCGCAGGAGAAGGCTGACGCCAGCCGGCGGACGGTCCGATCCTTGCCCCGGCCGTCGCGGAAGGCCCGGCCGCCGCAGAGGAATTCGAAGCGCAGGTTGCCACGGATCTTTTCGAAGGCCCCAAGGCGGATCGTCCCGATCTCGCCGGTCCTCCGGCAATGGGTCCCGCCGCAGGCCGACCAGTCGAAGCCGTCGACCTCGATGACCCGCAGCAGCCCATGCTTCTTGGGCGGCCGGCGCAACGGGATCTCGCCGATCCTCTCTTCGGGCACGAAATAGGCCTTGACCTCACGGTCCTCCCAGACGATGGCGTTGGCCCGGTCCTCGACACGGTCCGCGTCGGCATCGGTGACGGCCCGCAGTCCGATCTCCAGCGTCGAGACCTCAGGGCCCAGGTGGAACGAGAGGGTCTCCCCTTTGAGGATTTCCCAGAACGCTTGAGACAGGACATGTTGTCCCGTGTGTTGCTGCATATGGTCGAAGCGCGTCGGCCAATCGACGAGACCCCGGACGCGGGGGCCGGCGATCTCCTTGGCGGCGACATGAAGGATGCCTTCACCGATCTCGATGACCTTGACGACCTCGACGCCGTCGAGCGTCCCTTTGTCCCAAGGTTGCCCGCCCGATTCAGGGTAGAACGCGGTCCGGTCGAGGACGAGGGCGGGCAGGCCTTCGCAGCTTCGGCGTTCGATGATCTCCGCCTCGAACTCCATGCGATAGGGGTCCTCGTGGTACATTCGCTTGGTCTCGGACATCGCGTTTCTCCTTCGTCGTCCCGGAGGCGGACCGCCGTCATTATATCCAAGAACGGAGGCCGATGCACACGTTGGCCATGTCCCCCGTCCATGATCCTTCGACGCGGCCGACAGATCCTCGAGAAGAGGGCCCGCAAGGCCATGACGCGATCGTGGGGCCGCCGCGTTCGCTCTTGATGTTCCGCTTTCCGTTTTTTATAATATCCATGTTCCGACAGGCCCTGCAGGGCGCTGTCCAAGAACGATCCCATCCGAGGAGGACTCTGATGAGAACGAAAATCCGGGGATTCTGGGCCATCCTCTCCGGAGCCTTGCTGTTCAGTCTGATCGCTGTTCCCGTGAGGGCCGATGTCGATTTCGGTCTCAAGGGCGGTTTCACCCTGGCGAACGTCAACACCGTCCCCGAGACTTTCATGGGCTTTGAATGGCAGACTATCACAGGCTTGGTCGGGGGGGCTTTCCTGGATCTTGGCCTGGCCAAGGGCTTTTCGCTGCAGCCGGAAGCGCTCTATGTCCAGAAGGGCGCCAAGGTGACAGTGACCAAAGGGGAGTTCACCGCCAGCATGCAGGTCAACCTGGACTACATCGAGGTCCCCTTGCTGATGAAATACGGCTTCGCGACGGGAGGCGGGCTCGTGCCTTCCATCTACGCGGGGCCTTATCTGGGCTTCAACACCAAGGCCGAAACGGTGTCCAAGATCGAAGGCTATCCGGAAGAACGGGAAGACATCAAAGAGAACATCCAAAGCACGGAATACGGGGCGGCTTTCGGCGTCGGCCTGGCTCAGAAACTCGGAGGGGTGAAGCTGGTCCTCGATGCCCGATATGACCTGGGGCTGTCCAATATCATCAAAGATGAGGATGCCCCCTTTGAATGGGCGAAAACGAGGACCTGGCTCTTCATGATCGGCATTTCTTTCTGAGTTCGGCCAGCCCAAGAAGAAACCCGGGGGAAATCCCCTAAGGACCTCAAGGCGTCGGGGGTTTGCCCCCAAGCCGCAAGGGGACATGTCCTCGTCGTGCGTGTCCCCGGTCAGAAGACGCGGAAAACTATCAGCTCGAGGAGGACCGCGGTGAAGACCACGGCCACCGGGCCGACCAGGATCCGATAGACGTCGCGCATCTCGGCCTTGAAGTAGTCCGCCGTCAGCGCCAGGCACAGATGGGCCGGCGAGAGAAGGATGCCGCAGAAGCCGCTGACGTAGGCGAAGGTCATCAGGACCATGTCGGGCGTCCCCGTGCCGACGATCGGCACGAGGAGGGGGAACGAGATGGCCACGAAGGCCTGGTTGACCCCGGTCAGGAGAGCGACGAGGAAGGGGGCCGCGAAGAGAAGGAGAAAGGCCGAAAGGCCATGGGGCGGGATGACCCGGACGACGGCGTCCAGGGCCCCCGAGGCCTCGAGGACCTGCTTGAAGATCATCAGGGCGACGATGAGCCAGACGATCTTCGGAGAGACGCCGCGGACGACGACGGCCCATCGCGCGGGCCAGGACATCCGGGTCGTGACCTGGGTCAGCACGGAAGCGACGGCCAGGGCCAGGAGCATGTTCATCCGCAAGGCGAAGATGAGAACGATGGTCAGGACGATGGGCCAGATGCTGCCCACGACCCGGGCCGCGTCCCGCCACGTCCCGCCGTTCGCGCTCTCGCGCGGCAGGCGCGGGATGTTCTTCAGCATGACGAACATCCCCGCCGCCACGGCCACGAGGGTGAACGGGGCCTGGTAGAGGCTGACCTTCCAGAGAGGGACGCGGAAGATGGCCGCCGCCAGGATGATGTTGAGATAGAGGGGCCACCAGTATTCCCAGATGTGCCGGAACCAGTAGTTGAAGAACGTCTTCCAGGCCGGGGTCAGGTTCCAGCGGCGGCCGGCCTCGTCGACGATGGGCGCGCCCATCATGGCCCCGGCCATCATCGGCAGGAGCCCGATGAAGGCCGAGGGGACGGCCAGGATGAGGCGCTCGTCGCGGATGAGGTTCTTGAGAGAGTCGACCATGACCCGGAAGGCCCCGCTTGACTGCAGGAACTCCCCGAGATAGAGGACGAGGATGACGATGCCGGCCAGCTGCAGCGTTTCCCAGGACGTCCCGCCCGCAAGGAGCGCCCGACCGAACGGGCCGGGTCGCATGCCGAACAGAACGGCCGTCAGCACGGTATTGATGAACAGGACCAGGCCCAGGTCCCATTTCAGACGGATGAGGACGAGAAGCAGGGCCACGACCAGGCCGATCTTGGCCAGAACGATCATCTCAGACGAGCCTCGCGACACCGGCCGCGGCCAGCACCCGCACGGTCGTCTTGAAGTGGGTCTTGGCGACTTTCTCCAGCACGTCCGGGCCCTTGGCCTTGACGAGCCGGACGGCGGCCGCCTCGACCTCGGCCGACGCGCCCTTGGGCAGCTCGACGCCGAACTCCCTCGACAGCCCCCGCAACCTGAACAGGAACTCGGCCCGGGCCAGGATGGAAGCCGCCGCCACCGCTACGTCCCTCTCGGCCCGCGGCATCTGGACGAGCTCGATGTCGCGTCCTTTCTTGAGCAGGGCGTTGCGGACGAACTTCTCGTCGCCGAACTGGTCTGTCACGGCCTTGCCGGCCGGGACCCGCTCGAGGATGTTCTCGATGGCCCGGGCGTGGCCCCAAGCGAGGAGCCGGTTGAGGTTGCGCAGCTTGGCCCACAGCTCGTTGTATTTTTCAGGCCCGACGGCGACGACGGAATGATGGGGGTAGGCCCGCTTGAGCGTTCCGGCGATCTCGAGGCAGCGGGCGTCCGAGGTCCGCTTGGAGTCCTTGACCCCGAGCTCGCGCAGGACCTCGTCCTGCCCCTCGGGGAGAAAGAACGCGGCGACGACCAACGGTCCGAAGAAATCGCCCTTGCCGGACTCGTCGGTCCCGATGCGCCCCGGCTCCGGCGGGAACAGGCACGCTGCCGTCATCTCCCGGCCCCTTTCCACTTGGGTCTTCTCACCGTTCAATCCTTCCGATATACGATCCGCCCGTCGAAGACGGTCATCAGGACCTTGGCCTCGGCGATCTCCTCCGGGGGGATGGCGAAGATGTCGCGGTCGAGGATGGCGAGATCGGCCCGCTTGCCGGCCTCGATAGATCCCCTCTCGGCCTCCGCGAAAGCGACCCAGGCCCCGTTGACCGTATAAGACTTGACGGCGTCCTCGACGGAGATCTTCTCCTCGGGGACCCACCCGCCGGGATTCTTGCCGTCCAGCGTCCGGCGAGTGACCGCGGCGTGGATGCCGATCATTGGATCGAGTGGAGCGACGCTCCAGTCCGAACCGAAGACGAGCCGAGCCCCTGTATCGAGCAGGGACCGGAAGGCGTAGGTCGTCCGGACCCGCTCGGGGCCGATCTTCCGCTCGGCCCAGCAGCCGTCATCGATCAGATGGGCGGGCTGCACGGAAGCAACCAGACCAAGACGGCCGAACCGGGCGATGTCCTCGGGCCGGAGGTGCTGGGCGTGTTCGATGCGCCAGCGCCTGTCCTTCGGGCCGTTGGCGGCCATGACCCGCTCGTACATGTCAAGAAGGACGCGGTTGGCCCGGTCGCCGATAGCATGGATGGCCAGGGGAAGCCCGGCCCGGTCCGCCTCCATGACCCGCCCTTCCATGATCCCCTCAGGGAACATCTGGCCGTGGAATATCCCGGACGAGGCCGGGTCGTCGGAATAGGGCTCGAAGAAACAGGCCGTCCCCGAGCCCAAAGAACCGTCGGTGAAACCCTTCAGTCCGGCCAGCTTGAGGGCGGCGCTCCCGAACGGCGGCCGGAGCTTCAGCCGAGCCAGGACACCGACCTCGGAAATGGGAATGTAGACGTGAATTCGTGCGGTCATCTCGTCACGGCGGTCGAGTTCAGCGAAGACCTCGAAGCTCGACGCGTCGGCCATCTCATGGACCGCGGTGACGCCGAACCGCGCGGCATGGCGGAGGGCGGCGCCGGCGGCCTCGAGCTTCTCGTCGAAAGACGGCTCGGGGATCTTGGCGAGGACCATGTCCGCGGCCGCCTCCCTGAGGAGGCCC
This sequence comes from uncultured Eubacteriales bacterium, assembly GCA_964423315.1. Taxonomy (GTDB): domain Bacteria; phylum Acidobacteriota; class Aminicenantia; order Aminicenantales; family Saccharicenantaceae; genus RBG-16-66-30. The sequence continues at coordinate 184,024 of CAYREO010000003.1, forward strand.
GTGGGCTCCCCGGTCTCCGGGTCCTTGACGATCTCACCTCCGTCCGGGTCCGGCGTTCTTCTCGTGATCCCGGCGATCCTCAGGGCCGTACTGTTGGCCAGGACGGCATGGAGGTCGATCCGGTTGACGCAAACCGGGTTCTCGCGGGTCGCTTCATCAATCCATTCCTTGCGAGGCGGCTCTCCCGTATCGGATCGCCGCTCATCCCATCCTCCGCCGAGGACCCAGCGGCCGACGCCGAGATCGCGGGCCCCGTCCGCGATCCGGGCCGCAAAATCCTCCCGGCCCCGCGCTCCGCGCAGGTCAACCCTCCGAAGGGAGAGGCCGCCGTCGAGGAAATGGGTATGGGCGTCCGTGAAACCGGGCAGGACGAGCCGCCCTTCAAGGTCCACGCTATTTGTGCCCGGCCCAGCCAGCCCTCTGACCTCGGCCGTCGATCCGACCGCGACGATCCTCGTTCCCCGGACGGCCACGGCCCCGGCCCACGGCGCCGCGGGATCGCCCGTCCAGACCCTTCCGTTGATCAGCGCCAGATCGATCATCTTCGCCTCCATCCGGCGCCGGTCTTCCGAGCCGAACCTCGGGGCTCTGTCCGCGCGAAAACAAAGAGCCGGTCGGGCGCCCCGATCATGTGATCGTCAGCCTGTCCATGTCGTTCGGCAGGAAGAGCCGGCCCTTGAAGCCGGCACGGATCTCTTCTTCGATCTCCCCGACAGCGAACCCGAGCTCGACGAGAAAATGGACGGGCGCGAGAAGACGGATGCCGGCCTTCCCGCTCAACCGCCCCAGGTCCTGGGAGCTCGTGTGAACGGACCCCAGAACAGGGTAGCGGACGAAAAAGCGCTCCGGCGCGCTGCAGTCGTGGACGAGGACATCGGCGTCCCGGGCCTTCTCGAACAAAGCCTTGTCAGCCGGGGTATCGCCCGAGAAAACAGCTCTTTTTCCATCGGGGAACGTCCGGAACTCGAAGGCCAGCGAGGACGGCTTGTGGGGGACGCGCCAAGCCTTGACCGCCGTCCCGTCGCGAAGCGTCTCATTGTCCCCGTCTTCGAGCGGCACATACTCCACTCTCGTTTTATGCCGAGGCGCATGGAGCCCGAAAAGCTCGAGCAGGCGCCGGCAGACGTCCACCGTCTCGGCCGAACCGTGGACACGCAGGACATGCTCCCGGAGCATGAGCCCGTGAACGAGGGAAGGAAGGCCGTAGACATGGTCGGGATGGACGTGGGTGATGTAGACGTCGGCGATCTCGAGCCCATCGACGCCCGCCGCGGTGAGCTTGCGGAGCGGGCTCCCGGGGCAGTCGATGAGGACCGCGGCCCCGCCGGTCCTCAGCAGGAAGGCCGCGTTGTCCCGTTCCGGCGTCGGGACATAGCCCGAGGTCCCGAGAAAGACGATCTCCGCCATGGGCGCTCCTTCGAGGTCCGGTTATAAAAGAAATCCGGGCATAAATCAATCCGGGGGAGAGAAGGGCGATGTGCATTCGAAGCCCGCATGTGGTAAAATACCGGGCCTCAAAGGCGCTCAAGCGCCAATCCTGGAGGACCTCATGATCGACGCCACGCAGCTCCGCAAGGGCATGATCATCATCAAGGACGGGACCCTCTACCGGGTCATGGAGATGCAGCTTATCACCCCCGGCCGATGGAAGGCCATGGTCCAGACCAAGCTGCGCAATATCGAGAGCGGTTCGCAGACCGAGCACCGTTTCCGTTCCGAGGAGCGCATCGAGCAGGCCTTCCTCGAGGAGATCGAGATGGAGTTCCTCTACAAGCAGGACGAGGACTATGTTTTCATGAACCTCGAGACCTTCGACCAGATCACGATGACCGCCGAGACGATCGGGGACGGCGTCAAGTACCTCATCCCCAACACGGTCATCAAGGTCGAGATGTTCGAGGGCCGGCCGGTCGGCATCGACCTGCCCAACTCCATCGGTCTGAAGGTCGTCAGCACCGAGCCCCGCCTCAAGGGGGCCACCCAGACCGCCCTCTACAAGCCGGCCGTCCTCGAGTCCGGCGCCGTCGTCCAGGTCCCCGAGTTCATCAAAGAGGGGGACATCATCCGTGTCGACACCCGCGACGACAAATACCTCGAGCGGGCCAAAACAGCCTAGCCCGGCCCTCGAAGAGGGTTCTGTTCCCGTTTCCGGGATCTCTAGGCCATGAGGTTCGCCGATAGACATCCCCCTTTGCCCCCCACCCCCCCCGGGAACCAGTCCCGACGGTTCCCCCGCCGGCGGCCGGCGGGTCCCCTTCCGCTATGGGGGTCTTCAGGGGGACGTCCACCGTCCCCTCATGGCCATCTGTTCCCCGGAAACAGGAGAAGAACCTAAAAGGTCTGGCGGTGGACGCCGACGTTCCCGAAGCTGTCCCGGACGCGAACGGCGATGAGGTTGTCCGCTCCGGGCGGGAGCTTGACCGAGAACTTGAACGCCTCTTTCCGTGAGTCGGCGATGCCGTCGGTCGGGAACACGACGCGCCACGCGCCGGGGCGGACCAGGAACCGGACCTCCTCGATCGTCGAATAGGCGTCCTCCGTCGTGAAGGAAACCTCGAGCGAGGCCCCGCTCCTGACGGCCGAGAAATCCTTGATGACCGGCAGGGAGTTGTCGATGACGAGCGGCGCGCTGATCCGTTCGGCGGCGAGCTCGAGCCCGGGCGGGTTCGACGGCGAATCGGAGGCCGTGAGCTTGAGGAAGTACGTCCCGTCGGGGAAGGACATGGTGTCGAAGGCGAAGAGGGTCTCGGTCCAGGTCTCCTCGAGCACGCGCCATGCGCTCTCCCCGTCCTTTCTCAGGGAGATCGTATAGGCGAGAGTGTCATCGTTCTCGTCGGACGCATCCCAGACGACCGTCCGGAAACCCTGGCGCTCGGCCCGCCGGGCCGAGAAGGAGATCCGCAGCTCGTCCTTCTTGGCCGGCCGCGGGGGAAGGTTCCTCTCGACCCCGAGGATGACGTCATCCTGTTCGGGAAGCTTGAGGAAGACCTCGTTGGGGCCCAGGAACTCGAGGCGCGTGATGGACGGGGCGATATTGGACTGGAGGTAGAACAGCGTCACTCTGTCGACGACCGGCGAGACCTTCCCTGTCTGCGTCCTGAGGATGAGCTTGAACTGGAGGAACCGGGACTTGGGACTGAGCACCGTCTCGTCGCTCTTCTGATGGAGAGGCGACCAGTCGCTCCACGTCGAGTTCGGCTCACCGGTGTTGCCGCTCCGGGTCTGGAGATGGACCGTGGCCCCGGCCCCTACTGCGGCTTCCCAGGAAGCCCGTCCCCAGGAGGAGGTCGTCCGGGCGTCCATGACGGGGCTCACATATTCGCCCGAGAACCGCTGTTCCGTGAGGAGCAGGCCGAGATAGCACGGGTTGTTGGCCAGGATGGCGATCTTGGAGTCGTGGGGGACGAGCTGATAGATCTGCTCCGAGCTTTTCTGCAGGAGCAGGGATATCCGGTCCTGGCCGTCGGCCGCGTAGATCCGGCCGTTGCCCCCCGTGCCGAAAATGATCCGGCCGTCGCTTTCGTTCCAGAGGACCGTGTAGGCCATCTCGTCGTCCGAACTCCAGATCCGGGTGGCCTGCCCGCCGGCGGAGATGCGGAACAGGGCACCGCCATCCTTAGGACCGGCGGCGGCCTGCGGACGGGCATCGGCCGCCGGACGGACCTCGGCCGGACGGGCGCCTGCCGAGACGGTCACTTCCGCCTGGACCCGGACCGGCAAAGAGGACGGGTCCGACGCGGCCGGCGGGGACTCCGCGGAACGGGTCCTGGACGGGGTCCCGGACGCCGCGGCCCAGATACGGCCCTCGCCATCCAGGGCCAGGCTTCGGACCTCTTCGTATGGGGTCTCGAACAGGACGGCGGCCCGGCCTTCGGCGGATATCCGGTAAACGAGGCCGTTGCCCCCGCTGCCCGCAACGACGTCCCCCCCGGCGGTTTTCCGCAGGCAGAGGATATGGTTCTCCTCCGCCTTGAAGAACATCACTCCTTCTCCCTGGGGATTGACGCGGTAGATCCCCCCGCTCTCGCCGACGGCCGCCCAGAGCTCGCCCGAGTCCATGAAGACGAGATCCCAGATATATCTTTCGGCCGGATCGAAGAACTCCTCCCCCCGGCCTTTGGCGTCGATCTTGTAGATCCGGCCGTTCGGTGAGGTCGCGGCATAGAGGGCGCCCTTCTTATCCCGGGCCATGGCGGTGACATCCATCTCGGACGCCTGGAACCAGAGCTCGGCCCGGCCGTCCCGTCCGATGCGGTAGATCCTGCCGCCGTGGCCGGTCCCTAGGAAGGAGACCCCGTCGGGCCCGGCCAGGACCGAGAGATAGAACTCCTCGACGGGAGCTTCGATCTTCTCTTCGTTGGGAGCCAGGGCCAGCGCCCCGTCGAAGGAGACGGAGACGCCGTCGAATTTGCCCTTCAGGAAATCCTGCCTCGTTCGCAATTCCCACTTGCGCGGGACGACCGCCTGGAGAGAGAGCGAGAGGACGGCGAGGCCCAGAACGCCGGAAAGGAGCGTTTTTTTCATCGGTCCGGACTCCTAGTTTCGGATCCTGACGGGTATGGACGCCCCGCCCCGGAAGACGTAGGGGACGGGGAGCTGATACTCGCCAAGCGTCGATCGTGACAATTCGGTCGGGGCCGAGGCCGCCGCCCGGGGCGACGCGAACATGGCCTTGAGCGTCGGGGGCAGGTTCGGCATCTCCTCCCCTTTCAAGAACAGCCCGGGCTTGGGGGCCATGACCTTGAAGTAGATCCGGTTGTTCTTCCGGAGATTGCTGAGGAGGCGGATGAGCTGGGAGAGGTCGCGGGGAGTGAAATCCTGGATCCTGTACTGGCTGCGCTCGATCTGCTGCATGGCCGCGGCGTCCCCGACGACGAGCTGGAACTCGGTGCCGGCCGGAAGGGCCGGCGCCCGGAGGGTGACCTCTTCGAACAGGGTCTCCCGCCCCTGGGCCCGGTAATAGACCTTGATCCGGATCTGTTCGCCCGGTGAGACCTCGAATTTGTCCAGAAGGACCTTTTCCAGAACGGCCTGGCGGACCTCCTCGATGGCCCGGACGTTGAGGTCGATCCGGAAAATGCCGACCTCCTGGAAATCATTATTGCTCAGGAAATGCACGACGGCGGCCATCAAGCCGGACAGGTTGACGGGCGCGCTGTCGTAGGTCCCCGAGAAGAGGTCCTCGAGACGGACGCTGAGGCCGTCCTGGTCGAGATAGACGGCGGCGTCGAAATCGAGGGTTATTCCGCCGTAGCTCCGCTCCTCGGCCGTGATGAGCGACGACACGGCGATATTGACGAGGGCCGGGGTCAGGAACTTGTCGTTGACGAGCTTGAGCTTGAATTCCCTGCGTTCCGCAGGGCCGCTCTGGAGGTTGAGGTTGAGGGGCACCAGCTTCGGCATGACCCCGAGCTCGCCGGCCGCCCCGGGGGTCCTGTCCTGCGTGAAGCGGCCGATGACCGGCCCGGTCGCGGCCATCTTGAAGGAGCTCTCCAGGCTGGGCATGACCGTGATGACGTCGGCCCTGGTCATCGCGTAGTCAACGGCCCCCAGGTTGTAGAGGGGATGGCCAAAAGCCAGGATATTCCGGCCTTCCACGTAAGTCACGGTCCCGACAGCCGAGATGTCGAGGTCGCCGCCGAGAAGCTGGATCCCGACGGCCTCCCCCTCTTTGAGAGTGGCCGGAGGGGGAGGCGCGCCCGGGACGAGCTGCCCGCCGGAACCGGCCCGGACGGCCTCGAACCCGAGGGGGCCGAAGAACGACCGGGCTTTCTCGAACGCCCGGGAGGTGAAGCCGCCGAAAACAAGGGGCAGCCTGATAGGGGCGATCGTCCTTCCGGGATCGGGCGCCGCGGCCAGCCCCGGCAGAAGATCCCGGTAAGCGGCCGACAGCTCTTCGAGAGAGATGTCGGCCCGCAACGGGGCCGAGGGGGACGACCCCGTCCGGGAGACTCCGGGCTTGCGGCCGATGGCCAGCATCTCTTCGATCGGGGTGATGCCCGCGATGGCCTCCTTGGCGAAGGAGAACCCGTAGGCCACGGCCCCGACGATCTTCCCGTCAACGTATACGGGGCTGCCGCTCATGCCGCTGATGATCCCCGTCGCGTCCAGGCCGCGTCCCCGCAGGCGGGCCAGGATGATGCTTCTCTTCGGCTGGACGTTCTCCAGGACGCCCAGGATCTCGACCTCGAACTCCTCGATCGTCCGGCCCTCGAAAACGCTCCTGCCGAGGCCTTTCATGCCGGGCTTGACCTCGGACAAGGGAAGGACCGCAGCGGCCGCCGAGGCCGCTGAGGCCGCGGCCAGCAGTCCGCAGACGAGCAAGAGCACGCGGCGGGAGCGGGAGGTTCCGGTCATGTTCCGACGGTCCCCTCGATCCACTCTGTGCCTCCTTCGGCGTCCCGGGATCCCGGCGGCCGCCGGGATCTTCGTTGACCGCCGCGGCCGAATCCCATACAATCCGGGTCATGAAGGTCCTGGTCACCGGAGGAACCGGGTTCCTGGGGAGCCATCTCGTCGAGCAGCTCCTCGAAGACCCCGCCAATGAGGTCATCGCGCTCGTCCGCGACCCTTCCCGGCTCCGATGGCTCGAGGGCATCGACCGCGTCCGCGTTCTCGAGGGCGATCTCCAGACGGTCCCGGCCCTGCCCGCCGGCCTGTCTCACGTCTTCCACCTGGCCGGACTGACCAAAACTCTCAGGTCGAAGGATTATTATACCGTAAACCAGAAAGGCACGGCAAGCCTGCTGCGGGCCCTCGAGGCCCAGAAGGACCTGCGGCGCTTCGTGCACGTCAGCAGCGTCGCCGCCGGAGGGCCGTCCACGCCGGCGGGACCGGTCCGCGAATGCGATCCGCCCCGGCCGGTGTCGCCCTACGGCATCAGCAAGCTCAGGGCCGAAGAGGAGGTCCTGAAGGCTGTGGACCGCATCCCGGCCGTGATCCTTCGCCTGTCCGCGGTCTACGGCCCGCGGGACGAGGACTTCCTCGAGTATTTCCGATGGGTGAGGCGGGGCGTTCTGCCGCTCGTCGGGCGCCGGCTCAAGTCCTTGAGCGTCTGTTTCGTCAAGGACGCCGTCCGGGCCATCCTCCTGGCGGCAGGCTCCGGGATCCCGGGCGGGGAGGTCTTCAATATCGCCTCGGCCCGAGCCTCCTCTTGGGAAGAGATCGGCCGGACAACGGCCCGGATCCTTGGATGCCAATTCGTCTGCGTCCGCCTCCCCGTCTGGACCGCCTTCCTGGCTTCGGCCGCCTCGGAAGGCATCGGCCGTCTCAGCGGCAGCCCCGGCCCCGTCAATCTCGGGAAATTCAAGGAGATGAAGCCCGACGGATGGGTCGTCGACGTCCGCAAAGCCCGGGACCTTCTGGGATTCGAGGCCGCATATTCCCTCGAGGAGGGCCTCAAGGAGACCCTCGAATGGTACCGCGGCCGGGGGTGGCTCTGAGCACGTCCGACGGCGGGCCGACTTTATTTTCAGGGCCTATTCCACTATAATGAGGTTCAGAATGAGCATACGGACGGTCATCACCGGCACCGGCCATTATGTCCCCCCCCGGGTCGTCACGAACCGCGATCTGGGGACGCTCATGGACACGTCCGATGAGTGGATCCGGGAGCGAAGCGGCATCCTCGAACGGCATCATGTCGACGACGGCGTCGGGACCTCGGACCTGGCCGTCGAAGCCGCGCGCCGGGCCATGGCGGACGCCGGCGTCGACCCCTCGTCCATCGACTTCATCATCGCCGCGACCCTGTCTCCCGATCACTATTTCCCCGGCATCGGGGTCCTCGTCCAAGCCAAGCTTGGGCTGGGCACGATCGGCGCCTTGGACGTCCGGAACCAGTGCAGCGGGTTCATCTACGCCCTCGCCGCGGCCGACCAGTTCATCCGGGCGGGAACCTACAAGCGGATCCTGCTCGTCGCTTCCGAGGTCCAGTCGACGAACCTCGATTTCTCGACCGAGGGGCGGGACATGTCCGTCCTCTTCGGCGACGGCGCCGGGGCCGTCATCCTCGAGCCAGGCGACGCGGACGAAGGCCGGGGGATCCTGTCGACGCATCTGTTCTCCGACGGCCGTTTCGCATCCCTGCTCTGGATGGAAAAGCCCAGCCCGATAGACCATCCGACGTTCCAGTCCCGATTCTTCGAGGAAGGCCGGTTCTTCCCCAAGATGGACGGCCGGAACGTGTTCGTCAACGCCTGCAACCGGATGCCCGAATCCGTCCGGGCCGCCCTCGAGCACAACGGTCTGACCATCGACGACGTCGACGCTCTCATCCCCCATCAGGCCAACGACCGGATCTCCCTCATGGTCGCCAAGGGGCTGAAGATCCCCGTGGAGAAGGTCGTCCGCAACATCGATCGGTACGGCAACACGACGGCCGCGTCCATTCCCATCGCGCTCGATGAGGCCGTCAAGCAGGGCCGGATCCGGAGGGGCCATCTCGTCGCCCTGACGGCTTTCGGATCGGGCTTCACCTGGGCCTCGGCCCTCATCCGGTGGTGAAATAGGTCTTCATTCACATACAGCGAGGGTTGTGAAAAAGGGATTGTCAGGGAACGGAGACCTGTGCTAGGATTTTCGAAATGATTTCGAGGAGGCAATAATGAGAAAGACAGCCATGACGCTCACGGTGCTGGCCGTCCTGGTTTGCGGCGCGGGCTGGCTCCTGGCCCAGACGGGCGAGGACGCCAAGCTCAAAAAGTTCCAGGACACGTTCTGGGACGCCTATTTCAAGTTCTACCCCACCGCCGGGTCCATGCAGGGCTACACGAAATACAACGACAAGCTCGAGGACCCGAGCTCGAGCGCCCTGGACAAGTTCCATGAGGCGCTGGGGAACTTCAACAAGGAGCTGGTGACCAAGGTCGATAGGTCCAAGCTCACGGCGAGCGCCCGCGTCGAGTACGAGATGCTCGTCGATTTCCTGGATCTCGAGAACCTCAAGCTCGAATACACCATCCCTTGGGACTACAACCCCTTGCTCTACAATGACCTCCTGCTCAACAGCCTGTGGAGCCTCCTCGCGAAGAACCCGGCCATGGCCGACGCCGGCGCCGCGGCCGCCGCGGCCCGGGCCAAGCTCATCCCGGGGCTGGTCAAGAGGGCCAAGGACAACCTCAAGACACCGGCCCCGGACCACACCCAGGCGGCCATCGCCCAGATGCCGGCCATCATCGATTTCTACCGGACGGAGGTCCCCAAGCTCACTTCGGCCGCCGCCCTCCAGGCGGAGCTGGGCAAAGCCATCGCCGCCCTCGAGGACTACCAGCGCTTCCTCCAAAGCGAGCTCCTGCCGCGCTCGACGGGCAACTTCCGGGCCGGCGAATCCCATCTCAGGATCCTCCGGATGACGAGCCAGGGCAACCTGCCGATCCTGGAAGAGGTCGTGGCCCGGTCCCTGGCCGATTTCAACAACATCCGCCGCGATATGTTCCTCGTCTGCATCCCCTTCTACAAGATCATGTTCCCCGAGGTTGACATCGAACAGCTCGGGCGGACGAAAGGCGAAGAGCAGACCCGGAACATCGTCATCCAGGGCGTCCTCGACAAGATCCAGTCCGAGCACGTCGTCCGCGACGAGATGGTCGCCCGGATCGGCAAGGCGGCCGCCGATATCAAATCCTTCATCGCCCAGAAGGACCTGATCGCCCTGCCCAACGAAAACCTGCGGGTCGAGCCCATGCCGCCCTATCTGTTCACCGGTCTTTGGACCTACCTGGCGGCGCCCGGGGCTTTCGAGGCCTCCGGGCCCTACACGCTCTATGTCCGGCCCATCCCCGCGGATTGGCCCCCCCAAATGACGGAATCCTTCCTGGCGGAGCACAACGACTTCTATATAGATTTCATGGCCGTCCAAAAAGTCTTTCCCGGCTCCTTCGTCCCCACCGTCTTCACCCGCAGGGACCCTTCACCCGCCACGAGGATGGCTGCCAACCAAGCCCTCCTCAAAGGGTGGCCCGTGTATCTCCACGAGATGCTGATCACGGCCGGGTACGGGAACTTCGACCTCCGGCTGAGGCTCAATCAGCTCAAGCTCCTGCTCAAGAACGTCATCGACTTCCAGATGGACCTCAATGTCCACCAGGGCAACTGGACCAAGGAGCGGGTCATCGAGACGATGACGGGCCGCGGCTTCATGACCCCGGCCGAAGCCGAGAGCCGCTGGAACCAGATCGTCCTCAATCCCGGAGAGGGATGCCTGGCCTACATCGGCTATCAGGAGATCCTGGACCTGGAGAAAGATTACCGGCGGATCAAAGGGGATGCGTTCACGGCCAAGGACTTCCTCGCCAAGCTCCTGAGCCAGGGCGCCATTCCTTTCCGGACCATCAAGGCCAACCTGGCCCAATAGCGGGCTTTTTACCGGGCCCGACGCCGATGGCAGGCCTCCCGGACGGCCGGGAGGCCTGTTTTATTGAGGAGGTCCCATGACGGCTCCCGAGGGCCGGCCGAGGCTGGTCGATTCCCACGCCCATCTCGACTCCGACGATTTCAACTCGGACAGGCGCGACAGCGTCCTCAGGGCCTTCGAGGCCGGTCTCGTCGCCATTCTCTGCCCGGCCGACCTGACCCGGCCCGAAAGCCTTCCGAGGATTCGGGAGCTCCTCGCTGAGTTTCCCGCCGTCCTGGCCGCCGCAGGGGTCCACGCCCACGAGGCCCGGAAGTTCCGCGAGGAGCACCTGGTGGAGCTGGGCCGGGCGGCCGAGGCGGGGCTCATCAGGGCCGTCGGGGAGATCGGCCTCGACTTCCATTACGACTTCTCCCCACGCGAGGCCCAAACGGACACCCTTCGCCGCCAGCTGGTTTGGGCCGAGCAGGCCGGGCTTCCGGTCATCCTCCACAGCCGCCTCTCGGGAGCGGATATCGTTTCGGCCGTCGACGAAGAGCGTTTCACGAAAGGCGGGATCCTCCACTGCTTCACCGAGGATTGGGATACGGCCCGGGCCATGATCGACCGGGGCTTCCACATCTCCTTTTCGGGCATCCTGACCTTTCCCAAAGCCGGGGAGCTCCGGGAGACGGCGGCCAAGGTCCCCCTCGACCGCCTCCTCATCGAGACGGATTCGCCCTATCTGGCGCCGGTCCCGTTCAGGGGAGCGGGGCGGCGCAACGAACCCGCCTACGTTGTCGAGACGGCCAAGGTCCTGGCGGGCGTCAGGGGCCTCCCCCTCGTCGAGCTGGCCGAGGCGACGACGGCCAATTTCGCTCGGCTCTTCCCGTTTGATAAACCGGGACGTCAATGCTAAGATAGCGGCGCCATGGCCCAGGACCACTCCTTCGACATCGTCTCCCGCGTCGACATGCAGGAGGTCGCCAATGCCGTTCAGATCACGCTGAAGGAGATCCGCAACCGTTTCGATTTCAAGAACACCCGCGCCGACATCACCCAGGAAAAAGAGCGCCTGGTCCTGCTCGCCGAGGACGACTTCAAGATCAAGGCCCTCCGAACGGCCCTCGAGGAGAAGCTCACCAGGCGGAAAGTCCCCCTCAGGGCCCTGAGCTTCCAGAGGATCGAGGACGGACCCAACCGCACGGTCAAGCAGGAGGTCCGCTTCCAGGCCGGCATCCCCATCGAGAAGGCCCGGGAGATCGTCAAGCTCATCAAGAGGGAAAAATTCAAGGCCCAGGTCGCCATCCAGGGGGACGAGGTCCGCGTGTCGTCGGCCAAGATCGACGTCCTCCAGGAGGTCATCGCGTTCCTCAAAGCCCAGGACCTGGGCATCCACATGTCGTTCACGAACTATCGATGACGGCGTACGACGGGATCCGGGACGACCTCGAGCGGGTCGAAGAGCGGCTCGCGTCCTGGTCCCGGTCCGAGAATCCCCTGACGGCCGAAGCCAGCCGCTATGTCCTCCGGAAAAGAGGAAAGCGCCTGCGCCCGGCTCTCGTCCTTCTCACGTCCAGGCTCTTCCCCGGCGCGGACGGCGAGGCCGTCTTCCTGGCCGCGCTCGTCGAGCTCCTCCATACCGCCAGCCTCATTCACGACGACATCGTCGACAATGCGGGCCTCCGCCGCGGGATCGAATCGGTCCACGCCCGCTGGGGCCCCAACATCACCGTGCTCCTGGGGGATCACCTCTACATCAAGTCCATCGGCCTCTCTCTCCGGTCCCGGCACGAGCGCATCACCTCCTTGCTCGTCGAGGTCTCGTCCCGGATGATCGAGGGAGAGCTCGAGGAGTGCGCTCTGGCCGGCAATCTGGCGGTGACCGAGGCCGACTACCTGAGGGTCGCCGAAAGCAAGACGGCCGCCCTGTTCGCGTTCTGCGGCCGGTCCGGGGCCATCCTCGGGGGGGCCGGGCCGGAGGAGGAGCAACGCTTGGCCGCCTACGGCCTCGACCTGGGCATGAGCTTCCAGATCGTCGATGATGTCCTCGATATCGTCGGTGAGGAGGAGAGCCTGGGCAAACCCGTCCTCTCCGACCTCGGCGAGGGCCGCATCACCCTGCCCTTCATCCACGCGATGCGCCTGAACGGCGGCCTCGGGGCCGACCGGGTCGAGAGCCTCGTCGGACGCAAGGACATCACGGCGGAAGAGCGGCGGGGCCTTTTGCAGTCCCTTGCGGCCTGCGGCTCGCTGGACTACGCCATGGCCAGGGCCCGCGAATATTCGGACAGATCGCTCGGACTCCTCCGGTCCTTTCCCGGATCGCCGGCCCGCGAGGCCCTCGAACAGCTGACCCTGTCCAGCCTGGAAAGGGACCGTTGATTCTCCCCGAGGAGGGGCCATGACGGAAACCGAAGTCAAGATCCGGATCCAGGACCCGAAGGCCGTCAGGGCCAAATTGCTGAATGCGGGGGCCGTTCTCTCCCGGGAATTGCACCATGAGTCCAACGTCCTCTACGACTATCCCGACGGGGCCCTGCGGGCGGGGCACCGGGCTTTGCGGCTCCGGGTCGCGGGAAAGCGGGGGACCTTGACGTTCAAGGGCCCGCCCCAGGGGGCCAGATCCTTCAAGGTCCGGGAGGAGCATGAGACCCAGGTTCACAGCCCGAGCCAAACCCGGAAGATCCTCGGCGGCCTCGGCCTGCGTCCGGTCTTTTCCTACGAGAAGCGCCGGACCGTCTTCCGGAAAGGCCGCCTGACGATCTGCCTCGACGAGACGTCCGCCGGGACGTTCCTCGAATTGGAGGGCCGGCGGCACGAGATTGTCCGTTTCGCCAAGTCCCTGGGGTTCGGGCGGGCGGATTTCATCAAAACGGACTACATCGAGCTCATCGGGATAGCCGCGGGAGAGAGCCGGGAGACCTGAGGCCCGGGATCAGTCTTCCTTTTCGTCCTCGGCGTCGTCCTCTTCGCCTTCCTCTTCGAGGTCCTCTTCGTCCTCGATCTCCTCTTCCGTGTCGTCACCGATCCCCGCCAGCAGGTCCTTGCCGGAGAGAAGATCGGAGTCCCCGCCTTCGTCGGGGATCTGGCCGCCGACGAAAACGCGCTCGTCCCGCTCGGGAATGTCCTCCATCCCGGCCGGGATGACCTCGTACTCGATGAGGCCGGAGCTGACCTCGGCCTGAGCGATCCGGATGAGGTTCTTGGACTTGGCGCTGATCTTGGGCTTGGCCCCCTTGAGCAGCTGCTTGGCGCGCTTGGACGCCAGGATGATGAATCGATATTTGCTGTCGATGGTCCCGATATTGTTCAACTTGGGTCGACTCCTCGAGGGAAAGATGTCACGATGATGGACAAGGATAGCAAAAACGGCGGGAATATGCAAGCCGGCGGACCGGAGAGCGTTGAATTCCCCCTGCGGCTGTGCTACTCTGTTCTTTGCGCTGAGGACATGGACAAGAGGATCTGGGCCGTCGGAGGAGGAAAGGGCGGCACGGGCAAGAGCTTCGTCGCCGCCAGCCTGGGACTCCATCTGGCCTCCCTCGACCGGAGCATCACCCTCGTCGACCTCGACCTTGGGGCCCCGAACCTCCACACCCTTCTGGGCGTCAAGAGCTCCCATCCCGACCTCGGCGACTTCCTGACGGGCCGGGTCGCCTCGCTGGAAGACGCGGCGGCCGCGACGCCCTGGAACGGCCTGAGGATCGTCAAGGGGACCGAGAACATCCTGTTCGTCGCCAACATGAACCATTACCGGAAGCTGCGTCTCCTCCGGCAGATCCGCCAGCTCGGGACCCAGAACGTCATCCTCGACCTCGGGACCGGGAGCGCCTACAACACCCTCGACTTCTTCCTCAGCGCCAATCCCGGCCTGGTCGTCATCACGCCCGAGCCGACGGCGATCGAGAACGCCTATCTGTTCCTCAAGTCCTGCATCATGCGGGTCCTGAAGCTGTACATGGACCACTTCAAGATCCCGGACCTGCATCGCCGGATGCTCGAGCAGATCGAGAAGAACAGCCAGTCGCTCTACGGGTTCTTCCGCTCGCTCATCGACAGCGACCGCTCCTACGGGACGATCCTCTACCGGGCCCTTCGCAATTTCCGGCCCTGCCTCATCATGAACAGGTGCCGCGACGAGCGCGATGTCCTTCTCGGCCGCTCGGTCGCCGATGTGGCCCGGCGTTATCTCCTCCTCGACATGAAGTATCTCGGCGGCATCCCCAACGACGAGAACGTCCGGAGCTCGCTCATGAACCTCCGCCCGTTCATCCTCGAGCACAAGGACTCGGCCGCCGCCCGGGCCGTCCGTCAGATGTCCGAGGAGCTGGCCTACTCCATCGAATTCAACCTGCGGACCCCCGCGGAGATCCGGCTGCCCGACACCTGATGATCAAGAGAGTCGAGGACTGGAACTATTACGAGCTCCTGAGCGTCGAGAGGACCGCCTCCCAGGACGAGATCTGGGAAGCCTATCAGGCCGCCTTGGCCACCTACCAACCCGGCTCCCTCGCCGTCTACAGCCTGGTGACCGAGGAAGAGCGGACCCTCATCCTGGAGCGCATCCAGGAAGCCTTCCAGGTCTTGCGGGACCCCAAGACGCGCAAGGAATACGATCTGGCCCTCCTCCGGCATGCCCCCTACTACGCCCCGAAGGCCAAGTTCCGGAAGTCGATCGGCAAGCTGGAGATCGAGGACGCCCCGGCGCCGAAGGGCCGCTGGGCCCGGATCAAGAAGCTCTTTTCACGGAGGAAGGCCGCTCCTCCGGAAGCTCAATAATCCTTGACGATATCGTCGTCCGTCCCGAAATCCCCGTCCGGGCCGGCGGATGCCAACCGGAACGAGGAGTCGGAGAGCCGCTCGTAGCGGAACGCCCTTCCCCAGGCGTCCCGAAGGGCGGCGGCCGCCGGATGCGACCTTCGGAGATCCTCGAGGCGCTCGGGAAGCCCCTCCGAGCCTGCGGCGAAGGCCAGGACCTCGCGGGCCAGGCCGGCCAGGTTGACCTCGGTCAATTTGACCTTCGACTCGAGATACTTGTCGACCTGGACTTCGAGCCCTCCCTTGTCATCCGCGACCTTGGCGAAAAAGAGGACGAAGACGATGACGACGGCGGCCAGGAGGACGACGAGCAGCCCCCGGGTCTTCATGGCGCGTCTCCCGGCGGCGGTTTCAGCTCGCCTTCGGTGTGGGCGACGACGACGGCCGCGGCGATGTCGCCGGTGACGTTCATCGTCGTCCGGGCCATATCGAGGATGCGCTCGACGCCGAGGATGAGGGCGATGCCCTCGAGCGGGATGCCGACCTGCTTGAGGACGATGACCAGCATGAGGACGCCCATGGCCGGGGCCCCGGCCGTGCCGATGGAGGCCAGGGTCGCCGTCAGGACGATCGTCAGCTGATCGGCGAGCCCGAGGTTCATGCCGTAGACCTGGGCGATGAAGACGGCCGTGACACCCTGGTAGAGAGCGGTCCCGTTCATGTTGATGGTCGCTCCGAGCGGCAGGACGAAGCTCGCGACCTGCCGGGAGACGCCCAGGTTGTCCTCCGCGCACTCCATGCTGACGGGCAGGGTCGCCGAGCTGGAGCTCGTGCTGAAGGCGATGAGCTGGGCCTTGGCGATGCCCTTCCAGAACTTGAGGTACGGGAAACGGGTGAACAGGAAGACGACGGCCGGGTAGGAGAAGGCCAGGACGGCCAGGCCGCCGAGGACGACGGCGCAGTAGCGGAGGAGCGACATGAGGATGTCGACCCCGAACGTCCCGACGACCGAGGCGATGAGGGCGAAGACGGCGTAGGGGGCGATCTTGATGACCAGCTCGACGATCTTGATCATGATGTCGTTGACGCCCTCGAAAAAGGCCAGGACCGGCCTCATCTTGTCCTTGTCGAGGAGCGAGACGACGACGCCCATGAACAGGGCCAGGAAGATGATCTGGAGCATGTTGGCGTTGACGAACGATTCACCGGGATTCTCGGGGATGATATCGACGAGCAGTTCGACGAGCCCGGGCCGGTCACCGGCTCGCAGGGCCTGGGCCCCGGCGGTCTCCCCGAAATCGGCCTTGAGCTCGGCCTGGACGGACTCCGGGATGTTCCGGCCGGGCTGGATGGCGTTGGCCAGGAAGAGACCCAAGGCCAGGGCCGCGACATAGTACGTGAAATAGAACGCCAGCGTCTTGCCGCCGATGCGGCCCAGCTTGCGCAGGTCGCCGAGGCTGGCCGCTCCGACGAGGAGCGAGGCGAAGATGAGGGGGATGACGACCATCTTGATGAGCCGGATGAAGGCCGTGCCGACCGGCCTGATGAGGGCCGCATCGGGGCCGAAGGCCAGGCCGGCCGCCGCCCCGAGAACGAGGCCGGCGAAGATCTTGTTGGCGATCCCGGTCCTGCGGAGGGTCGTCAGGCCGAGGATGACCGTCGCGCCGAGGAACAGGGCGAGCTGGGCGATCTTGGCCACGACGGAGCCGGCCGGTGTTCCCAGGGCCAGAGCGACCGCGCACAGGACGGCCGCGGCGGCGCCTCCGGCGATGCGGTCGAGGTTGCGCTTCATGGGCTGCTCTCCTTACGGACGCCCTTCCGCCCTGGTCTTCAAGTCCCCATGATGCGCAAAAACGGGGAACAAATCAAGGCCGCGAAGAGAAAAGGGAGAGAATGACCCGTGTAGGACTCGAACCTACAACCCGCAGATTAAGAGTCTGCTGCTCTACCAATTGAGCTAACGGGCCGAAAAAATCCCCTCTAGTGTAGTGAAGAGGGCCCCGCTTGTCAAACGCCCGTGCCGGGTCCCGGCGCCCGGATCTCAGCCCGCCCCGGCCAGCTTCTCGAGCCCCCGGAGGTCGTCGGGCGTGGCGATGAAGACCAGGACGTCGTTCTCCCGCAGGACCCGGTCGTCGGGGGGATTGAAAACGTACCCCGGCCCCCCGCCATCCTTGATAGCCACGAGCAGGGCCCCCGTCCTCTCCCGGAGCCGCGAATCCTCCAGGGTCTTGCCGGCCAGCGGGGAGCCGGCCCCGATGACGACGTCCTCGACGCGGAATCCCTTCTCCTTGTCGCGGAGCATCATGTCGAGGAAGGTCACGGCCGCGGGCCGGACCATCTGGGAGACCATCCGCATCCCGCCGATGAAGTCCGGGGAGACGGCGTAGTCCGCCCCCGCCCGGATCATCTTCTCATGGGACCTGATATCGATGCCCTTGGCCACGATCCGGATCCCGGGGTTGAGCTGGCGGGCGCTGACCGCAACGTAGAGATTGATCTCGTCGGTCTCGAGCGAAAGGAGGATGCCCCGGGCCCGTTCGATGCCGGCCCTGACCAGCACGGCGTCCTCGGCCGGGTCACCCAGGATGAACGGGAAGCTTCCCGACGCGAGGAGCTTGTCGATCCTCTCTTGGGAG
This sequence comes from uncultured Eubacteriales bacterium, assembly GCA_964423315.1. Lineage (GTDB taxonomy): Bacteria > Acidobacteriota > Aminicenantia > Aminicenantales > Saccharicenantaceae > RBG-16-66-30. Next base: position 201,751 of record CAYREO010000003.1, read on the forward strand.
GCCTCGACGACGACGAAGTCCCGCTTCGTGGCCAGCAGCTCGCGGACGATCGTCAGGGCCGTCCCGTCCGCGCCGCAGACGATGTAGTGGCCCTCGAGCCGGGCGATATCCTTGTCCATCTTGCGCCTCCTGAGGATCTGTTTGAGCTCGCCCTCGACGACGAACGCCGTGATGGAGGTCACGGCGAACGCGATCGTGCCCAGACTGAGGATGATGTAGGCCGTCGTGAAGATGCGGGCCGCCGGGTTTGCGGCCAAGTCGTGGGTCTCGCCGTAGCCGACCGTGGCCACCGTGATGACGGTCATGTAAACGGCGTCGAGGACCGACCACTCCGGCCCGCCGGCGACTTTGAACCCGGCAACCCCGATCAGGAAGACGATGAGGAACAGCCAGAGGGCGATGATGATGCGCTTGCGTCCGTCCATGCAATCCCCGAACCGCCCCGATTATAACCAAAGAGGCGGGCCGGCCTCAATCACTCCCTGATCCCGGCCAGGTCGAGCAGGAACGCGTATTCCATGGCCGTCTGCCGAAGCCGCCGGAAGCGCCCCGAGGCCCCGCCGTGGCCGGCCTCCATGTTCGTCCAGAGCAGGAGCGGGTTCTTGTCGGTCTTCATGGCCCGCAGCTTGGCGACCCATTTGGCCGGCTCGAAGTACTGGACCTGGGAGTCGTGCAGGCCCGTCGTCACGAACAGGGCCGGGTACTTCTTGGCCTCGACGTTGTCGTAGGGGGAATAGGAGAGCATGTAGTCGTAATACTCTTTGTCCTCCGGGTTCCCCCACTCGTCGAATTCGCTGGTCGTCAGGGGGATGCTGTGGTCGAGCATGGTCGTCACGACGTCAACGAAGGGCACGCCGGCGATGACCCCCCGGAAGAGCTCGGGCCGCAGATTGACGACCGCGCCCATGAGCAGCCCCCCGGCGCTGCCGCCGCTGGCGAACAGCCGCCCCGGGTTGGTGAATCTCTGGGCGACGAGATAGTCGGCGCAGTCGATGAAATCCGTGAAGGTGTTCTTCTTCTTGAGGAGCTTGCCGTCCTCGTACCACCAGCGGCCCATCTCCTGGCCGCCCCGGATGTGAGCGATGGCGTAGACGAAGCCCCGGTCGAGGAGGCTGAGGCGGGCCGAGCTGAAGCCCGCATCCGTCGTCGCCCCGTAGGAGCCGTACCCGTAGAGGAGGAGCGGATTCTTGCCGTTCTTGACCAGCCCCTTCCGGTAGACGAGCGAGATGGGGACCTGGATGCCGTCGCGGGCCGTCGCGTAATGGCGTTCCGCATGGTACTCGTCGGGGCTGAAGCCGCCGAGGACCTCTTCCTGCTTGAGGAGCTTCTTCTCCCTGGTCACCATATTGTAGTCGAAGGTCGAGGGCGGCGTCGTCAGCGACGAGTAGAAGTACCGGAGCCACTCCGTGTCGAATTCAGGGTTCATGGCGATCCCGGCGCTGTAGGTCTCCTCGCCGAAATCGAGATAGTGCTCGCCGCTTCCGTCCCAGGGCATGATCCGGATCTGCGGCAGGCCCTTGGCCCGCTCCTGAACGGAGAGGGCGCTCTGGAAGAGCTCGAAGCCCTCGAGCAGGACATCCTCCCGGTGGGGGATGAGCTCGACCCAGTCCTCTTTGGATGTCCTGTCCAGGGAGGAGGTCATGAGCCGGAAGTTCCTGGCGCCCAGGTTCGTCAGGATGAAGAACTTGTCCCCGAAATGGTCGATCTGGTACTCGAGTCCCCGCTCACGGGGTTGAAAGACCTTGAAGGTCCCCGAGGGTTTGGTGGCCTCGAGAATGCGGTATTCGTTCGACAGGGTGCTGCCCGAGGCGATGATGATGTATTTCTTGGACTTCGATGCGTAGGCGTGGGCGCTGAAGGTCTCGTCGCTCTCCTCATAGATGAGCGGGTCCGAGGCCGGCGGAGTCCCCAGGACATGCCGATGGATCTTGTGGGCCCGGAGCGTCGTGTCGTCGATCTTCGTGTAGAAGACCGTGCGGTTATCGGCGGCCCAGGCGGCCGAGCCGGTCGTGACGGGGATGGCGTCGGGCAGGATCTCGCCCGTCCTGAGGTCCTTGAAGTGGAGCGTGTACTTGCGGCGGCTGACGGTGTCGACGCCGAAGGCCAGCATCATGTTGTCCGGGCTGATGTTCAAGCCGGCGACGGAGTAATAGTCGTGGCCGGCGGCCATCTCGTTGACGTTGAGCAGGACTTCCTCTTCGGCCTCGAGGCTGCCCTTCTTCCGGCAGTAGACGGGATAGTCCTTGCCTTCCTCGAACCGCGTGTAATAATAATAGCCGGCGGAACGGAACGGGACCGACTGATCGGTCTGCTTCATCCGGCCGACAATCTCGTTGTAAAGTCTCTCCTGGAGGGCTTCCGTCGGCTTCATGACAGCCTTGGTGTAGTCGTTCTCGGCCTGGAGGTACTCGAGGACCTTCGGGTTGTCGCGCTCGTTGAGCCAGTAGTAATTGTCGACCCGGGTGTGGCCGTGGATGGTCAGGTCTTTGGGGATGATATCCGCGACGGGCGGCTTGAGGCCGGCCGTTTCGGGCCGGGCGCATCCGGCTTGGAACGCGAGCGAGGCGATGACCAGCCCAGCGGTCAAGAAGATGGTGAGCTTCAGGGGCCTGTTCTTGAAAACGGTCATGGTGAAAACGTCCTCCTTGTCGGCATTCGAAGATCGCAGGCCCCTACCCTACCATCCCGGTCTTTCCGATGTCAAACGGACGCCACGCCGCGGCCTCATCCGGGCGCATGTTCCCCAAGACCCTCGATTTGAGCTACAATCCGTCCCGGCGAGGTCATCGTGGAGGACCATAACAAATCCCAAGGGACCCGAAGGGCCGGCGAGCCTCCGGGGGACGCCGACGCCCCCGTCGAGGTTCCCGTCAACGGCATCCTCGACCTTCACGCCTTCGCCCCCGAGGACGTCAAGGACCTGGTCCCGGACTATATCGAGGAGTGCCTCCGCCGGGGGATCCTCGACCTCCGCATCATCCATGGCAAGGGGACGGGGACGATGAAGGGGATCGTCCATCGCCTCCTCGCCGAGAACCCCCATGTGGCCGGATTCAAGGACGCCGGGTTGGGCGGGGGCGGCTGGGGGGCGACCATGGTCCGCCTCAAGCGCTGACTCAGATCTCGCGGGCCTGGCGCGATTGAGCTACAACTCGAAGCGATAGGAGAACTTGAGCATGAAGATGTTGTCCCCCGGCGCCCGGAACAAGTCGCCCAGGTCGCGCCAGAGATCGAAATCCCCGGGATGAGCAGGGTCGGCGCGTCTCTGCGTCCAGACGAGATAGAAGAGGGAGCCGGGCCGGAATTCCCAACGCAGGACGACCGTTCCCCGCAACGATTTGAGGTTGAAGTCCGGATCGCGGAAGCTGAACGCCTCGGCGGGGCCGTCCGGGCCGTCCGGGTCGACGGTGTAGATGCCATCCGCGAAGGCGATCGTGGAGCCCCCCTGTCCGTAATAGTCGAAATCGAAGGTCCGCGCGGCGCTGAGCTCCTTGAAGGCATAGAAGTCGCCCGTGCCGATGTAGGGTTGGAGATAGGCCTGCAGGCTCAGGCGCGGTGTGAAGGTCCAACTGAATCGCACTTCGATGGGCAGCGTCTTCTGGTCGATGTCGGAGAGGACATAGCGCACGCCGTAAGTCGATGTTTTGAGGGCATCGACGACCCTCGTGACCCACTGGCCCTCGGCGTACCGGAAGCTGTACCCCGGCGATACGGAGAGGCTGAAATTCGGCCCCGGCTTCCAAGTCACTCCGGCCCCGAACGACCAGGTATGGCCGCCGGTCGGGTGCCAGCGGTAGAAGCCGTTGAACCGGGCGATGAGGGGTTTGCGGTCGTCGCCGGCCAGGTTGATCCGGACCGTGGCCCCTTCGGGATAAAGGGCCATGGGCCCGCCGCGCGTCAGATAGTGGCTGTACTTGCGGGGCTCATAATCGAGGTGGAGGGCGGCCGTCCAATAGTTGAGGAACCGGCCCTTGGCGTCGAAATAGATGTATTCGCCGACACGGTTTCCCCCGAAATCGTAATTCCTGTAATAGGAGGCGGTCAGCGTCCAGTTCCGGAACGTCCTCCCCGGATGGAAGCTCCGATAACCGGTTTCGACGTGGCCGTTGATGACGTCGCCCCGGGTGTGATAGCCCAGGTCGTTGGCCTCGAAGCCCGGCGACATGGCGCCGAGGGCGGCATTGAAGACGAGACGGCCCTTCTGCTTGTTGATGTAAAGGCGCCCCGCCCAGCCGGAGAGCGAGGTCGCCGTTTCGTCGACCTCGACCCAGCCGGCGTCCGGCCGCTGGAAATAGTGGAGTGAGGAGCGTTGGAGCCGGGTCATGGCCTCGGCGCTGCCGCGGACCGAAGTGACCCCGGCCCACCCGGCCAACGCCCAGCCCCGGTCCTTGTCGAGGAACGTCCATCCGTCCACTCCCAACGAAACGGCGCTTCGGCTGAGCAGGCCTTCCTGGGGGCGGTCACGGAGGTCCCGCAGGAGGCCCGTCGCGATGACGCCGAGCCCGCTGCGGCCCTCCCTGAATTCCTTGAGCCCCCGAGCGATGGCCTGGGAGGCGAACGGTTCGACCTCGGCGCCGGACCTTTCCCCGTCGATGTCGACGCGGGCGAACTCCCTTTCCGTCAGGGCGCCGATGAGGCCCAGGTTGAAGCCCCGCCCGACCTTTCCCGTGACCTTGGCCGCCGTCAGGATGGTCGTCCATTCCGGGAGATCGGCATACCCCTCGCCGTCATACCGGCCCTGAGGCTGGCGGCCGATGCGCCGGCTGTAGAAGAAAGCCGGGTCCGTCCAGCCGATCGAGCGGGAGACGTTGGGCCCCCCGCGCCCGAAACTGAAAATCCCGGCCCCCTCGACGAAGAACGGCCTTTTCTCCTGGTAGTAGGTCTCTTGGTCGCTGATGTTGATGACCGCCGGGTCGACCTCGACCTGGCCGAAGTCGGGATTGACCGACAGGTCGAGGGTCAGATTGCTGCTCAGCCCGCCCTTGAGGTCGAAGCCCGCGCCGGCCGAGGCCTCGCGGCCCACGCGGAAGGGGTCCCCGGGAACTTCCGGGCTGAACGCCGCCCTCGAGGCGACGAACGGAGAGACCTCGAGCCTCCGCCCGGAGGCGATGCCGGCCAGTCCGACAAGCTCGGCGAAACGCGAGACGAGGCCGCTTTCCTCCTTCGGGACCCAGGCGAGATGGCTCTCTTCGTTCTTGCGCTTGACGATCCTCTGGAAATTGATCCCCCAGACGTGATCCTCCTGCCTTCTGAATCGGAGCTGGTCGAAAGGGATGCGGATCTCGACCGTCCACCCCGCGTCGTCGATCCGGGCGGCGCTCTCCCAAACGCCGTCCCAGGTCGGATCGACGTCCTCGTCGTTGGACAGGGTCCCGTCCTGGATGGAGCCGGACGGGTTGACGCCGAAGAAGTAACCGCTTCGCCGGTCGCGATAGGGATCGAGGCCGACATCGAACCAGTCCGACTCGACATTCTCGTCGCGCCGCCCGAGGCGGCCGACGATCCGGGACGGTTCGGAATCGGCCAGGCGCGCGGCGATATAGAGGGACTTGTGGTCGAAGGCCACCCAGACCGTGGTCGGCTCGCTGGCCGGCCGGCCGTCGAGGGGGTCGCGCTGGGTGAAGCCGCCGTAGCCGGCGGTCTGCCAGACCTCCTCGTCGAGGACCCCGTCGATCGTGACGGGCCCGTTCGCCGGAACGGCGACGATCGTTCGAACGGTCCGGGGGTCGGGACCGTCCGCCTGCGCCTGCGGAGCCGCCGGGAAGACGACGGACGCGAAGGCCAAGGACGCAGCGAGACGGACGGCGGCGGACCGGCGAAGGGTCATGCCGCCTTTCGCTTGGTCCCGGCGAAGGCGGCCTCCCCGAATTGCAGGCTCAGGGTCCCGGTCATGTGGCCGTCGACGACGGAGGCCGTGAAATCGATGGTCATGCCGCTGAGGTCGACCGAGAACGAAAGGACGCCGTCCTTGTAATTCAGGTCCTTCATCGCCACGGCGCCCGACTGGCCGGTGTACGTCCCGACGAGCTTGCCGTCCTCCAGAGCGAACTCGAAGACGAACTTGAAGGCCCCGTCTTCGGTCCGGGCGTCCCAGGCGCCGGGAAGCGTCCCGTACTTGTCCGCCTGCGTCCCCGCGGCGGGGCCCGTCAGAGCGGCGACCCCCGCGAGCATGATGACGGGGATGATGCGCGCAAATATCGAAGTCTTCATTCGATCACTCGCTGGTCATGATGAAGAGCGGCTTCTGGCGGAAGCTCTTATAGAGCGGCCGGAGCCTCTCCCGGTCGTAGTACTTATCCACGTCGACGATCTTCTTGCGGCTGACGACGATGTCGATGGGCACGTCGTCGTATTCGCCGCTCCTCAGACAGACCATGCGTCCGAACTTCCTGTCGAGGATGAGGTCCAGGGCCAAGTTGCCGTAGGCCATGGGCACGATGGAATCCACGGCGTCGGGATCGCCGCAACGTACCAAGTAGCCGAGCTTCTGATTGATGACGTTGATGCGGCGTCCGGCATTATAGGTCGGGGATAGGTTCTTGAGCTCGTCGGCGATGACGTCGCCGATGCCGCCGAGCTTTTTGTGCCCGTACATGTCCTTCTCCTCGCCGGCGAAGACCATCTCGCCGCCGGCCGGAACAGCCCCCTCCGAGACGAGAACGACGGAGTAGCGGCTCGGGTTCTCGGACCGGTCCTCGGTCATCAGCTCGCAGAGGCGCCCCATGTCGAACTTGTGCTCCGGGATGAGGCAGCGGTTGGCGGCCCCGGCCATGGTCGGCAAGAGGGCCGTGAACCCGGCGTACCGGCCGAAGACCTCGAGGACCAGGAACCGTTCGTGCGATCCGGCCGTCGTCCGCAGGGAGTTGGCCAGGCTGATGGTCCGGGTGACGCAGGTGCTGAAACCAAGGCAGTAGTCCGTGCCGGGGACGTCGTTGTCCATGGTCTTGGGAATGGCGATGACCTTGACCCCCTTCTCATGGAGAGTGACGGCGTAGCTCAGCGTGTCGTCGCCCCCGATCGGGATGAGGTAATCGATGCCCAGGAACTCGATGTTCTTGAGGACCTCCGCGGTCAGGTCGTTGTCGCTGTCCCTGTACTTGTCGCGAAGATGGGCCGGGACGTTGACGGCCGGGACGTGCGAAGGCCGGGTCCTCGAGGTGTGGAGGAAGGTGCCGCCCGTCCGCCCGGCCTTGTTGACGATCTCCTCGGTCAGGGTGTCGCAGCATTCGATCTCGCGGATGTCGGCGTCCCTGTTGATGTCGATGAGCCCGGCCCAGCCCCGGCGGATGCCGATGACGTCGTAACCTTCATGGATGGCCCGCAGGGTCACCGCCCGAATGGCCGGGTTCAGGCCGGGGACGTCCCCGCCGCCGGTGAGTATGCCGATGCTCCCTTTCCTGGACCCCGTGGCCTTCTTGATCATGCTTTCCTCCCGGGCTCGAGCCTCTCCGCGAGCTTTGGGACTGGACGGTTGTCGATCGAGAGGCGGCCCGAACTCTCAAAGATATTAGGGCTTGGGACGGGACCTGTCAAGCGCTGGCCTGAGAAAGAGAGGTCCGGCAAGCGACCGAGCCGATCCCTGGAAGTCGCGCCGTTTTGGGAATCCTCAGTTGACGACGAGGGTCACCTGGGTGGAAACCGTCAGGTTCCCGGATGCTCCCTTGAACCGTGATCGTGCAGGTCCCGGCCGGCACCCCTCCCGGCTACCGCCGGTAGCGGATGGCGACGCCGACGATGAGCCGCTCGTAGACGATGCCGGGCCCCCGCCAGTAGCTGTAGACGACGCGGTCGCCGTAATAGCGGTCGACGACGATGACCAAGGCGTCGGCGCCCATGATGGCGGCCCGCTCGCGGAGCAGACCCTCGACATAGCGCCGGCTCATCCGCGGGCTAGGGCGGAAGCGGACCTCGCCGAGCTGGATGTGGTCGCGGCGCGGCTCGTTCCTCAAGAGGCGGACCTGAGCCGGGTCGGTCGGGGCGAAACGGGGCGCGCCTGGGTAGAGGCGATATCCGTACGGGCGATAGCAGGAAATCGCGCCCGCGAGAAGCGCCGCCACGATCATCAGGGACGACCATCTTGTCTTCATGGCTCATCCTCCTCATTTCTGGTCTTCACGCTCATTCCATCCCCATATTTTGCAAGAACCGTACCAAGAGAGAGGAGGCCGCTTCTAGTTTGGTCATAAACAATTTATTCCAAATGATTTATAGATGTTCCGGGAGTGGTTTTCTGCGGTCTGCCCGGGTCGCGATTCCTAGCCCCGTTGACCCAGATGTGTCCTTTTTAAAGGACAGACCCGCGAATCCCCATTTTATCCGCGGATTTGGCGTTCTTGTCTTTTGAGCCCTGCTGAAGGCGGTTCTCTATCAACATCAATAATAAAGAACAGGATTCTTACGCCAGTCCTTATCCTTGTCGTGGCCGTACTCGGCGACGCGCGGCCGTCGCTCGAGGAGCCGGACGGACTCGACACCGCAGGCCTGGCCCAGGCCTCTCGGGTTCTTGCCCACGAGCTCGAGCCGTAGAACGTACCGGCCCGGCTCGGGCCAGAAGTCGAGCAGATGGAAAGTCCATCCATCGGCGTCTTCCGCGTAGAAGTCCAGGGGCCGGCCGATCTTCACTCCGTCGAGATAGGCTTGATAAAGGCCTCCATCAGGCGACCGTTCGGCATCGACGGCCAGACGAAGCGGCTCCTTCGCCTTGACCTCAATGGGAAACTCGAGACCCGCGCTCGCCGGGCGTGATGGCTCGAATCTGAGGACGCCTGCGCCATAAAAGCTGCTTTTAATGACCTTCAGTGCGCCCGCAGCCAGCTTCTGCGTCCCTGCAAAGTCCCGGGCCCGGACGACGACCCGGTCGAGCGACGGAAGCCGCCTCTCCCCCGCCCCCGGCGCGCGCTCCGAAAAGGTCGGTTTGCCGGTCTGGTACCAGAAGGCGACGCTGGCGTAGTCGTCCTCGCGCTCGTTCCAACTCGTCGCCTTGTAGTCGGGGTTCTCGTCCTCGGACATCCAGCCCATGTGCTCGAGCGTGACCTTGATGCCAGTGTTGAAGACGACGGGGTCGTGGAGGTGCCAGCGGTAGGAGCTGACGTGCCCGCCGATCGTCCGCTGGTCGAAGAACGGGACCCCGAAATACGGCGTCAGCGTCCGCTCGAGGCCCCAGGCCGAAAGGAAGTAATCCTCGGTTCCGGTCCCCCAGATCGAAGCGGTCGTCTCGCCGTCGATATAGATCTTTTCGTCCCCTTCGCCGAACCAGGCCGGGCTGCGCATCCGCACGCCCAGGACGGCCCCGACGAAATGGCCCTTGCCATTCGTCTCCAGGAGAAGATAGTCCTCGCCTTTTCGGGCCGGATACTCCTGCCGGTACTGGGCATAGAAGTATGGCGTGTCCTTCGGCAGCTTGTCCAGCTTGATCCAGTCGATGTTGTAGTAGAGGAGGCTGAGGGGCTTTTCGCTCTGGTTCTCGATCTCGACGCGGGCCGATTTGCGGAATGGCATCCTCCAGAAAGCGTTGTAGGAGTCGCCGCCCTCGACGATGACCGGAACGCTGATGACCTCGGTGCGCTTGCCGAAGCAGTTGGCGAAGAAATCGCCGACCGGGGCTTCGACGGCCGGGCGTTGGTTCCCGTCCCAGTACATCCGGAGCATGAGCTCCTGGTGGTCGGCCGAGCCCTGCGGCGCCCAGCCGTGATGTTCCGGGCCGAGGAAGGTGATCCAGATGTGGGTGATGACCCCCGGGCCCTCGGCATCCATGAGGACGTGGGTCGCGCCGGGCGGGACGTTGAAGTTGTCCCAGTTGCTTTTGACATTGCTGTCCCCGCGCGGTTCGGCCGTCGGATCGTAGCGGCGCTCGCCCGCGTTGCGGTCCCCCTCGGGGCCACGCCGGATCTCGCCGACCCGCATCGTCGACGTCGCCCGCATCGAGCGCCCCTCGTGGGGCGCGGCCAGGCCGGCGAGGACCCCGCCGCCCATGGTCTCCCCGGCGTCATCATCGCGGCAATTGGACGACAGGGCGAGCACGGCCAGAACGGCCAAGATGAGAATGGATCTCGGGGATCTTTTCATGTCAATCTCCTCAAACGGACAGGTCCGCCGTCGGCAGGAAGGCGGGCGGGCGGCGGGCCATGACGGCCTGTTCGAAGGCGTAGGCCAGCTTGATCAATATCGGCTCGCTCCAGGCCCGGCCGAAGAACGACAATCCGACCGGAAGGCCGAATACGAAACCGGCCGGGACCGTGATATGGGGATAACCGGAGACGGCCGGATAGGTCGAACACCCGCCGCCCGTGTAATGGTCGCCGTTGACGAGGTCGGTCATCCAGGCCGGCCCGCCGGTCGGGGCCACGAGCGCGTCGAGCCGGTGCTTGTCAATCAGGGCGTCGATCCCTTCCTTGCGGGTCACGCGGAGGTTCTTAGCCAGGGCCTCGCGATAGGCCTTGTCGGCCAGCGGACCCTTGGCCGCGGCTTGAACGAAGATCTCCTGCCCGAAGAACGGCATCTCCTTGTCGCGGTGGCGCTCGTTGAAGGCGATGATCTCCTCGAGGCTGCGGACGGGGGCCGAGGGACCGAGCCACGAGAGATAGGCATGGAGGTCGGACTTGAACTCGTAGAGAAGGACCTCGAACTCGGAATCCGAGATGCTCTCCGTGGTCTCGAAGTCGGCCGGGTCGACGAGGACCGCGCCGAGCTTCCGGAGGTCCTCGAGCCGGGCCTCCATGATCCCGTCGACCCGATCATGGAATCCGAACAGCTTGCGGACGACGCCGATCCGGGCCCCCCGCAGGCCGTCCGGGTCGAAGGACGCCGCGTAGTCGGGCCCGGCGGAGACCTGGGGATCCTGCGTCGCACGGTCGTCGTGGTCGGGACCGGCCATCGCCGAGAGGAGGGCGGCCGCGTCGGCGACCGTCCGGGCCATCGGGCCGGCCGTGTCCTGGCTGTGAGCGATGGGCACGATCCCGGACCGGCTGACGAGACCCAGGGTCGGCTTGATGCCGACGACGCCGTTGGTCGTCGCCGGGCAAACGATCGACCCGTCCGTTTCCGTGCCGACCGCCGCCACGCACAGGCTGGCGGCCGGGGCGACCCCCGAGCCCGAGCTGGAACCGCACGGGTTCCGGTCCAGAGCGTACGGATTGCGGGTCTGACCGCCTCGGCCGCTCCATCCGCTCGTCGAGCGCGTCGAGCGGAAGTTGGCCCACTCGCTGAGATTGGTCTTGCCCAAGAGAACGGCGCCCGCTTCCCTGAGCTTTCGTACAAGGAATGCGTCGGCCGGGGGGACGGACCCGGCGAGGGCCAGCGACCCGGCCGTCGTCGGCATCCGGTCGCAAGTGGCGATGTTCTCTTTGATCAGGATAGGAAGGCCGTGGAGGGGGCCCCGCTTCCGGCCGGCCTTTCGTTCGGCATCCAGCGAGTCCGCGATGTCCCGCGCCTCGGGATTGACTTCGATGACCGCGTTGAGGCCCGGGCCCTTCTTGTCGATCTCCTCGATCCGCGCGAGATACAGATCCGTCAGGGACCGGGCCGTGAAGCGGCCGGAGTCCAGGCCGGCCCCGAGCTCGGCGACCGTCAGGCCCTCGAGCTCGAAAGACCCGATCGGCTTCTGCTCCGAAGGAGCCGGGCCCGATCCCTGCTCCGCGCGCCGGCAGGCGGTCGCCCCGGCCGCGGCCAGCGCTCCTCCCGCCACGCCCAAATGAAGGAAATGCCTGCGTTTCATGGGGATCCTCCTTGGATCGACCATAGCACGCGGCCGGAACGAAGGTCAAGGAATCGAATCGCGCCGCATACCACTTACCGTACGACGAGGGTCACCGTCTGTGAAGCTGTCAAGCTGCCCGACCTTGCTTCGATGGTGATCTCATAGGTCCCCGCCGGAGTTGCCATTATTGAAGGCTCTCTAGCACTGCATCGACCGAGGATGATCAGGCAGACAATGGCGCCGGCCGCCAGCCAGCGGCGAGAACGCCTCACAAGAACACGTCTCTGGATACAACCCCACAAAAAAACCGCCAGCCCGAGGAAAGCCGGGCCGGCTGCAAGCGGGGCTGAGCCGGTTGCCGTCGAGATCACCCCAGTTCGGGCGGCCGCCGACCGGGCCGTAGTGGCCAGAGTGAGCATCGCCGAGGCGGGATCGGCTCCAGGAGTCACCTCGGTCGGCAAGAAAGACGCCTGACATCCCTTGGGAAGGCCGCGGGCCGAGAACGATATCGCGGAGTCGAACGGCCCATATTGAGGCGTCACCTGGATGGAATATGTCGCGGACTGACCGGCCGTGACCGTCGTGCTCGCCGGCGATGCCCCCAGGCTGAAGGTCGTCACCACGAATTCTAAAAAGCTGGACAATCCGCCGTCGGGATTCATGACCGCAACCTCGACGACCTTTCCGGTCTTCAAGTCGGCGGCCCCGATCTGCGCCTTCACTTCATGGTCACTGATAAATGTCGTCGGGCGGTTCGCTCTATCCCATAACACGATCGCCCCATCGACAAAATCGGTGCCGAACACGGATATCGTGAGATCCGCCCCCCCCGCCGCAACAAGGGAGGGCATAAGCGAGGTTAGGGCGTGACTTGGGATGTCGTATTCCCAGATCTTGGCTACGAAGACATCATAATCATTGCCATTGTATGTCAACCCGGGCCCGACCAGGACAGGAAAGGTATCTTCTGCGGATCTTGTATAGCCCACGACGTAGGCAAATCCCCAACCATCCTCCGATATCCCAACTCCATAGTCGTCACCCGCGCCGCCGATATAGCCGGAGTAAACCAAATCCGTGCCGGCCGCATTGACCTTGGCGACGAAGCCGTCTCTCCCCCCCCGATGGACCAGGCCTGGGCCGACTTTGAGCGGGAACGTGGCCTCGGTGGAGTTGGTGTCGCCCACAATATAGGCATGGCCCGCATGATCGACCGCGATCCCACGGCCGGCGTCATATCCCGAGCCACCGATATAGCCGCAATAAATGAAATCCGTGCCGGCCGCATCGACCTTAGCGACGAAAGCGTCGGTGTAGCCGTTGTAGATCAGGTCAGGCCCGACGGCTACCGGAAAAGTAAGCTCGTTGGATGAGGTCACTCCTGTTATATAAGCACTCCCCGAACCGTCCACGGCTATTCCGTAGCCTCCATCAGAGCCGTCGCCGCCGATGTAGCCGCAGTAACTGAGGGACGTGCCGTCCGCGTTCACCTTGGCGACAAATGCGTCCCAATCGCTATGGCGTGTCAGGCCGGGGCCGGCCGTTACCGGGAAGGTGGCCTCCGTGGATTGCGTGAGACCCGTGACATAGACATTCCCCGAGCCGTCGACCGCGAGGCCATAGCCATAGTCCGTCGCGTTGCCGCCGATGTACCCGCAGAAGATGAGATTCGCCGGATCGAGGACGAGCGGCAGGCTCCGATCGTATTCGCCGACCTCGAAGCCGAAAACATGCGTCCCATTCGCCGGCACGCCCCCTTGACTCTCCAGAGAATAGGCCACGGTGACATCCGTAGAAACTCCTTCCGCCTCCTGCCAAGCGACGGGGATGTCATCCTCGAATCCACCCACAGGCGTCGCGACGACGAGCCGCCCCTCTTCGGTCAGCCGGACGTTTTCCGCGCCACGATAGGCAAGCTTGATCGCAGAGGGGTCGGCCCCGGGGATGGACGATGAACTCGTATTTCAACCGATTCACCGTCCCGAAATAGTGAAGATCGATCCCCGGCCAGAGCTCCCGGTAGACGATCCGCGAGCTGGCCGCAAGCCCTGTCTTCCAGTTCTCAGGCCTGCCCTTGAAATAGGAGATAAGCGCCCCGGACTCCTCGAGGCTTGCGGGGACTGCTTTCGTGTTCGCACCCACGAAGTCCAGCTTCACAACCCACCGCCTGGAAGGCCGGTCGGCCGCCGCGACGTCCTCGACGCTCTCGGCTCCAAGCATGGGCGTTTCCCGCTCTTCCCGCCCCGAAGTATGGCGCATCTCGTTCAGCCCCCTCGAGATCAACTCGCCGGTTTCGGCCAGTAAAAACGTAAGTCCTTCGGCTGCGAAGTAGACCGTCTTGTCCCGGCCCTGGATATAGAAGGCAGCGGGACCGTCCACCTGCCCCTCGTTGGGAATGAATTGCAGAGGGATCCGCTCGAAATCAGCGCCGATCCTCGGCGAAACGACCGGGACAACCGGCGGCACAGAAGACTCCGTGCTCCTTTGCGGCATAGAGGTCAAAGCCGCAATGACTGGTACAATGAAGAATGAACGGACCACAAACGAAGATAGTATTTTCACTGTTCGCCCCTGAAAGCCAGCACCTGCGCTCCAGGCCTGAAATTATCCCTTCCGGGCCGGCCTCATTTCTGCTATTCAATAAAAAAGCATACCCCTGTACCCAATGTCAAGATAATTGGGGTGCGAATGTTCAGTTGCCCTCGGAAACCGGCTTCGGTCCTCCGCCGGCAAAGAGGACCCAGGTCTTCGCGCGGCGGATACGAAAACGCAGCTTGACCCACAGGCGGGTCCGCCCTATGCTTGGGGGGCGTATTGAATCTCATATGAAGGAGGGCGGACATGTCGAGGCGTCGGGTCTTTCAAGGAACGATCGTGAGCGTCCTGGTCTTGGGCGTATCGCTCTGGCTTGCGGCCTGCAAGGCCGAGCGTTCGATTCCCGCGGACGCCTCGGGAAGAGGAGCGGCGGCGGCCCGTGTGGCCGACGGCGGAAGCTACGAAGGCCTCCTCGCCCTCTGGCAGGAGTTCCGCGAGTTCCAGAAGCCGCGGGTCGCCGACGGCGTGCCCGACTATTCGGCCGCGGCCATGGCCGACCAGAAGCGCGGGGTCAAGGCCTTCCAGGACCGCCTGGCCGCGATCGACCCGGAGGGCTGGCCCATCGAACGGCGCGTCGACTACGAGATCATCCGGGCCGAGATGAGCGGGCTCGAGTTCGACCACCGGGTCCTCCGCCCCTGGTCGAGGATGCCCACTTTCTACGCCGTCATCCAGATCTCCGAGCCCGACGTGCCCCTCCGCGAGGGGCCCGAGATCCACGGGGTCCTCAACGTCTGGAAGCTCGGCTTCCCTCTCGACGAAGGCGGGAGGGCCGTCCTCCGCGAAAAGCTCGGGGCCATCCCGGCGATCCTCGCCCAAGCCAAGGAAAATCTCGTCGAGGACACGGCCGATCTCTGGCGGTTCGGCATCCGCCAGAAACGAGACGAAAGCGCCGATCTCCGGCGCCTCGCCCGGATGCTGGGGCCGTCTGACTCTGACCTGCTTCCCCTCATCGACGCGGCCCGGGAAGCGGTCGACGAATTCCGCGCCTGGCTCGAGAAGGAGCTCGAGACGAAGAAAGGGCCGTCGGGCATCGGCGTCGCCGAATACGACTGGTATCAGAAGAACGTCCACCTCGTCCCCTACACGTGGGCCGAGCAGCTCGGGATCGCCGAGCGGGAGCTCGAGAGGTCGCTCGCCTATCTCGAGCTCGAGAGAGCGAGGAACGCCGGCCTCCCGCCGCTCCGCCCGGCCGCGAACCTGGCCGAGCTCCAAACGCGCCAGAAAGCCGCGGTCGCCCATTTCTTCGATTTCCTGAAGCGACGCGGGATCTTCACCGTCCATGATTATATGCGGCTCGACGACGAAGTGGGGGTTTACGCCCCTCCCGAGCGCCGGGATTACTTCGCCCAGGTCGTCTATCACGACCCTCTGCCCCTCATTTGCCACAGCGTCCACTGGCTCGAGAAACAGCGCGAGAGACGGAACGCCCACCCCGTCCGCGGGGCGGCCCTCCTCTACAACATCTGGGACAGCCGGGCGGAGGGCTTCGCCACGGCCTTCGAGGAGATGATGATGGGCGCGGGCCTGTTCGACGGCAACCCCCGGGCGCGGGAGCTGGTCCTCAACCTCCTGGCCTTCCGGGCCGTCCGGGCCATCGCCGACCTCAAGCTCCACAGCGGCGAGTGGACGGCCGAGGAGGCCGTCCGCTACGCGGTCAGGACGACGCCGGAAGGCTGGGTCCTCGCCGACGGGGACACGATCTGGGGCGACCTGGCCATTTATCTCGGCCAGCCCGGCTACGGGACGAGCTACGTCGTCGGCAAGGTCCAGGTCGAGAAGCTCATGGCCGACTATTCGACCCTGAAGGGCGGCGAGTTCGAGCTCAAGGCGTTCCTCGACGAGTTCTTCGCCAAGGGGCTCATCCCCCAGTCGCTCATCCGCTGGGAGATGACCGGCCTCGACGACGAGATGCGGCGCCTTTGGGCGAAATAGCTTCGAGCCGGCGCGGCCCTCACTGCTCGAGAGGCGAGACGCCTTCGCGGAACTCCCCGGTCCGCACCAGGCGCTCGATCTTGTAGGTCCCGAGCTTGCGGGCCTTGAGGAAACCGTCCCAGGCCGCTTCGGCCAGCCGGCCGCTCTCCCTGAGGTCGAAGAGCCACTCGCCGCAGGCCTCGAGCGGTCCCGGCGGGCTGACCCCGGCGTGGATCTCCCGGAGCCAACGCTTGTTGAGCTCCTCGTGAGCGCCGATCGGGTCGGCCATCAGGATGGGCAGGCCCAGCCCGCAATAGAACGCCAGCTCGCTCGGCTTGGTCCACAGGACGTCGGTCCGCCGGAGGGCGGCATTGAACCTTTCGAGATAGGCGTAGACGTCCGGGTCATGGACGATCTCCAGGCCGCTATCGATCTCGTCCCTCAGGCCGGCTCTGCTGACGTAGCCGAGAACGCGCTCGAAGACCTTCTTCTGGATCCCGCAGGAGAGAATCAGCCGGACGCCGCCGCTCCGGAGCCGGTCCTTGAGGCCGGCCAGGATCTTCTCGACCATCTCGGTCTGGGCCCCGGCCCCGCCGATGGCGAACATCACGGTGAAATGCCGCTCCCGCTCCGCGGGCACGGAATCCCGCCCGAGCCAGCCCAGGACGGACCTCTCATGATAGGAGAAGAACTTGCCGGCCGGGTCGAGCCGCAACAGCCGGTCGAAAAGGTCGGCCTTGAGGATCTCGAGTCCGGCCTCCGAACCGATATTTTCCCTCGGCAGGGGAAAGCCCGTCATGAAGATATCCTTCTCGGGGACCCCGTAGGCCAGCAGCCGGCGGCGGACCTGGGTGCAGGGCGCGAGATACCGGAGGCGGCTCGACTTGGGATCCTCGGGGACCCAGACCCGGTTGAAGTCCGCGTCGCAAATGAGCAGGTATTGGTCCTGCGGCGGGGTCGAGGCCGGCGGCTCGAGGGTGTCCATGGCGATGGCCGTGGCGTAGAAGGTATGGATGACGGGATAGGGCGCCGAGGCCAGCTTGTCCCGGAGGCTTCGGCAGAGCCCGCGTTTCCGGATGAGCCGCTTGAGGAACCTGACGGCCATGGTCGGCCGCGATTGGTCGGTCGTCGGATAGTACGGCCGGATGTGCTGGACGGCCAGCAGGAGACCGACCAGGGCCTGCCCCACGATCGGGATGGCCCCGGCCTTCGACGACGCGTAATAGACGCGGCGCAGCCGCCGCCAGATGCGGTATTCGGGATCGGGGGTCGTCCGGCGCGAGCCGTAGATGACGACGCCTTCGTGGGTCAGATCGCGGAGAGGGTGGGCCGCCCGCAGATGGCCCAGGCCCATCAGGACGGTGACGACCCAGGCCTTGTCATGCGCCCTCATAGACCAGATTATCCACGTTGGCCGGGATGTGGATCAAGGTGTTCTTTCCGATGGCGATTCGTCCGCCCCGCCACTCGACCTCGCGACTGAAGAACGGGGTCAGGTAGACGGCGAAGAAGACGAGGTCCTTGACCAGGACGGCGGCCGGGAACATGAGGTGATTCCGGAGGCGGCGGGCGTCCTGGGGATTGACGGACAGGAAGTTGGCGTACTCGAGGGCCGTTTTGGCCGCTGCGGTGAGAGCCACAACGGTCGTCCCCCGCCGCCCCAGGGCCGCCCATCCGGCCAGGGCGAGGACGATCGGATTGAGCAGGACCTCGGCGAGGTAAACGGGCAGCCGAAGGCGGTAGCGGAGCTTGGCCCAGCGCGACAGACGCTTGAAGAAGCTCTTGAGGGTCGCCGTCTGGCTGACGTTGGTCACCCAGGTGCAGTTGGTCGAGACCCGGAAGCCGCTCTTCTTGAAAGCCTCGCCGATCAGGAAATCCTCGGCCAGGTAGTCCTTGAAGTACCCGAAGCCGCCGAACGTCTCGAGGGCGGCCCGCTCGACGAGCATGGACTTGCCGACGATGATCGGCTGGCGGCCGAGGAACCAGGAGGCGATGACCCCGCCTGAGGTGAAGAAGCTGAGGCTCATGTTCTCCATGAGGCTGCCGAAAGACCGGCTGAACGAGCCCCGGATGGGCGAGAAGACGACCTTGGCGTCGTGGGCCAGGTATTCATCGACCAGCCGGCGCAGCGTATCGGGGGCGACACGGACGTTGGCGTCGGTGGCCCAGAGGAGGGCGCCGCGGGCCTTCGACTCCAACCGGGCCAGCTTGTGGACCTTGGGATTCTCGAAGGGCGGACGGCCGGAGGCCACGACGCGCGTCCTGATCCGGGGGTGGCGGGCCTGCAGGGAGCGGAGGATGGGCACGCAGGGGTCCTTGAGGTCGTCGACGCCGAAGAGGACCTCGTAGGCAGGATAGTCGAGCCTGTAGAACGACTCGAGGTTGGCGGCCAAGTCGTCGTCGATATTCTTGACCGGCTTGAGAAGGCTGACGAAGGGGTAACGACGGGCGTCGGCCGGCGCGGTCTTGCGGCCCCGGCGGAAAGCGACCGTGAAGGCCGAGAACAGGAACATGACCGTTCCCGACAAGGCGAGGAGGACGAGGATCATGGTTTTCATCGTATCCTTTATAGGGGCGGCCGGTGAATTCCCGATGAAGAGCCGGTTAATTTTCGGTTCATGGCGGCCTTTATCGATAATTGACCGAGACTTCATCGGAGATTAACAGGCAGGCTTTATCATGGCCTCTACACCATGAATACAACTCTATCGAACGACAGCACGGCCGCGAGGACCATCGATCCTCAAGAGGCCCGTTCCCTGCTCGCCGAAGGCTGGCAGGCCGCCGACCTTCATGTCCATACGTTGCACTCCTACGACGTCATCCCCACGCGGCAGGTCGACCCTCTCGTCATGTACCTCAAGGCGCGACGAGCCGGGATGGCTTACGTCTCCTTCACCGACCACGACACGATGGCCGCCTACGACCAGATCGGGTGGACGCGCGAAGGCCTCGTCCCGGCCGTCGAGGTCAAGATCCTCGACCCAAAGAACGTCGGCCATACGATCCACGTCAATGTTTACACGCTCGACCGCCGTCAGTTCAGCGAGATCCAGGAGATCGCCGGCCGGGCCCGTGACATCGTGAAGCTCACGGAATACCTGCGGGCTGAGGGCCTGCCCTTCACCTTCAATCACCCGTTCTGGCACGAACCCGATGAAAAGCCGAACCTGGAGGCCGTGATCGGGATCGCTCGGCTCTTCCCGGTCCTCGAATACAACATGGGCCGCATCGCCCGGATCAACGCCCAGGCCCTGCGACTGGCTGAGACTCTGGGGAAAGGGGTCGCGGCCTCGACCGACAGCCATGTCGGGGAGATCGGCCGGGCCTTCACGCTCGTCCGGAGGGGGGGGTCGTTCCGAGAGTTCTTCGCCTGCATTGCGGCCCGGGAAGCCTATCTGTGCCCCGCCGACCTGACCCTCCCCCGCCTCAAGGAAGAGGCCTCGCTCAGGATCCGCCAGCTGTTCGACAAAGCGAGCTGGGTTCACGCCAAGGAGTCCCTGGCGATGGACACGGGCAACGCGATCATCGACGGTCTCGTCAGGCGGATGGCCCGGGAGGGCACGGAGAGCTCGAAGCTCTCCCGTTGGCTGCTCAAGAAAACAGTGGAAGTCCTGGCCGGTTCGGGCATCCCCGGGGCCCTCTACCTCCGCTATCAGAGAGGCCTGGCCGACCGCATCGGCCGGCTCCTCGAGACCGCGGAGCTCGCGGCTTAGCGCTTTCCTCAACTCATCTTCCATTTCCGGAGTCTTTGGGCCGTGGGGTTCACCGATAGGCATCCCCCCTTTTGTCCCCCACGCCCCCGGGAACCAGCTCCGAGGTTCCCCCGCCGGTCCCGATTGGAATATAATGCGGGGCATGAACAAGAGATCAGTCCGTTCCGCGGCTTGCTTTTCGGTCATTCTCCTCACACTGCTGGCCGGCTGCTCCGGCGGGCGGCCGGCGGCCGATGCCGTGATCGTCAACGCCCGGGTTTATACGGTCAACACCGCGCAGCCCTGGGCGGAGGCCGTCGCCGTCCGGGACGGCCGCATCCTCGCGGTCGGAACGACAAAAGCCGTCTCGCGCCATAAAGACGCGGAGACGCTTGTCATCGACGCCGAGGGGCGGCTTGTCCTGCCGGGGTTCATGGACGGCCATGTCCATTTCGTCGGCGGCTCAGCGAGCCTGGCCAAGGTCGATCTGGCCGGGACCAAGACGGTCGAGGAGATCCAGGAGCGTATCCGGGCGTTCGCCCGGGAGAATCCCGACGCGACCTGGGTCCTGGGGCGCGGCTGGATGTACGCCGCCTTTCCCGGGGACATGCCTCACAAGAGGTTCCTCGACGAGGTCGTGCCCGACCGTCCTGCGGTCATGAGCTGCGCCGACGGCCACACGACCTGGGTCAACAGCAAGGCGCTGGCCATCGCCGGCATCAGCCGCGATACCAAGGACCCACGGAACGGGACCATCGTGCGCGACGAGAAAGGGGATCCGACCGGGGCCCTATTGGAAGAGGCCGGAAGCTTGGTTTCGAAGCACATCCCCCGCCCGACCGACGAGGAGACGCTCGCATCTCTGCGCCGGGGACTGCGCGAGGCGGCCCGGCTGGGGGTCGTCCGGGCGCACGGGATGGGCGGCGAGTTCGAGGCCCTCGACCTCTTGGACCGCCTCCGCCGCGGGGGCGAATTGACGATCCGGCTTTCCGTTTCGATGTGGGTCGATCCGCCCGGCCCGACCGAGGAGGATTGGAAGGCCTACGAGGACGCCCGCGCGCGATACGACGACGACTGGCTCTCGCTCGGCGGCATCAAGCTCATGCTCGACGGGGTCATCGACTCGGGCACCGGGGCCATGCTCGACCCCTACGAGACCCAGCGGGAGAACCGGGGCAAGCTGTTCTGGGAGCCCGACGCGTTCAAGAAAGCCGTGGCCGAATTCAACGCCAGGGGTCTGCAGGTCTCGACCCACGCCATCGGCGACGCGGCCATCCGGCTGTCGCTTGACGCCTATGAGGAGGCCGGGCGGGCGGCCGGAGGTGCCGATGTCCGGAACAAGATCGAGCACGCCGAAGACATCGCCGAAACCGACATCGCGCGCTTCGGCCGGCTCGGCGTCATCGCCAGCTTCCAGCCGCTGCATGCTAATCCCGAGCCGACATGGATGGGTGCTTGGATCGCGAATGTCGGCCCCGAGCGCGAACAACGCGCGTTTCCTTGGAAAGCGGTCCTCGACGGGGGCGGGCGCCTGGCCTTCGGGAGCGACTGGCCGGTGGTCACGCTCAGTCCCTGGCCCGGGCTCCAAATGGCCGTGACCCGGCAGGACTTCGACGGATATCCCGAAGGCGGCTGGATCCCGCAACACAAGATCACGCTCGAACAGGCGGTCCATGCCTACACCATGGGCGGGGCCTATGCCATGCATCGGGAGAAGGACGAAGGCTCTATCGAGCCCGGAAAGCTCGCGGACCTGATCATGGTCTCCCGGAACATCTTCGAGATCGTGCCGCACGAGATCGCCAAGACCGAGGTCCTTTTGACCATGGTCGGCGGCCGCGTCGTCCGCGACGTCCGCTGAGAGGCGCGCTAGGCGGAGAATACCCCCAGCTACCACGCCTCGACGTTCTTTAGGGCGGCCTCGGCGGCCCTCCGGATCATGTTGCGGTATGACGGGACGGTCGCCGCCTGTCTGAGGAACGGAATGACCGACGGATCGCCCGACTTGCCGATGGCCGTCACGGCCTCGGCCTGGACCCGGTAGCTCGGATCCTTTCGGAACGTCTCCTTGTAGAACTCGAGGAGCTTGCGGTCCTTGAGATCCCCGAGAGCCGTTATGGCCGCGGCCCGGACCTGAGAGTGGGGATCCTGGCAGGCTCTCCGGAAAACGGCCGCGCCGTCCCGGGGGCCGATCTTGGCCAGGTTTTCGAGGGCGCTTTTGCGGACGGCCCAGAACGGGTCGGTCCGGAGGCTCGAGACGAGGGCCGCCGCCGTCCGTGGATCGCCGCCGAAGGCCTCCAGCGCCGCGGCCGCGTCCATCCGGCCGATGACATCGTCGTTCTTGAGCTGGAAGACAAGCTCGTCGAGCCCCTTCGGGAACGTGATCTCCTTGATGAGGACATTGTCGGCGTCGAAGCGCACAAGAAGCGGTTTCTCAGCAAGCGGAAGCTCGAAAGTCTCCTCGCGCTTGTCGACCCAGACCTCGCGGATATCGGTCGTTGCGGCGGTGACCAGCTTGATCGACACGGGGACCCGGAAGACGGGCACGCCGCGCGAGAGATCCTGGACCTGAGCGACCCGGAGGCGGACGACCTTGGCGGCCGGGTCCCATTCGCTCGAGACCTCGAAGACGGGGTGGCCGGGCTTGTACAGCCACTGGTCGAAGAACCAGTCGAGGTTCCGGCCGGTGACCGTCTTGACCGACCGGATGAAGTCGGCGGTGTCGACGGCGTCGAACGCGTAGCGATGGAGGAAGTGGCTGATCGTCTTGAAGAACGGCTCGTCGCCGAGGAGCGAACGGAGCATGTGGACGACGCGGGCGCCCTTGGGATAGGTGTGGCCGTCGAACATGTCGCCCGGATTCTCATATCGATCGGTGACGATCGGCCGGATGTAGCGCGTCCGGGCTTCGCGGAGGTAGGCGTCGAGCTTGTTCTGGAGATTGAGAGCGCCCTCGTCCTCGCCCATCTCGTAGCGATGGTAGAGGTAGTCGGAATAGGTCCCGAAGCTCTCGTTGATCCAGGTGTGGGCCCAGCTGCGGAGGGTGACGAGGTTGCCCCACCACTGGTGGGCCAGCTCGTGGGAGACGATGCCGATGGCCGGGAAATCGGGCTCACCCCGCTCGTCGACCATGATCCGGTGGGTCATGGCCGTGGCCGATGTGCTCTCGGCTCCGCCGCCCGAGGGCACGGAGATCTGGTCGTATTTCCGCCAGGGATAGTCGTAGCCGAAGATGCGGTTGAAGAACTCCATCATCTTGGGCGTCTTGCCGTAGGTCGGCCCGACTTTGGCCTCGTCCTGCGGATAGACCCAGTAGCTGATGGGCAGGTTCTTGTAGAAATCGTTGACGACGACATACGGCGCGGCCGCCAGGAAGATGAGATAGGTCGAGTGGGGCTGGTCCTGAAGCCAGTGATAGGTCACGGTGCCGGCCGCCTCGTCCTCGATAGCGCTGACGAGCCGGCCGTTGGCGGCCACCTTGAGCCCGCGCTCGACCGTGGCCACGATCTCGTTGGTGACCTTGTCGTTCGGATAATCGAAGCAGGGGAACCAGTGGTGGACGTTCGTGGGCCAGGAGTCGGAGAAGACGACGCGGGGGTTGTCGGCGCTCTCGTCCACGAACTTCAGGCCACGCCTCGGGTCCTGCCCGTGATAGAAGCAGGTGAAGGCGAACTCCTCGCCGAACCGGAGAGGCCGAGAAAAATGGACCGCGAGCTCGGTGCCCGTTTGATCGAACTGGAGCCGTCGTCCGTCGGCGTCCAAGACGGAGGTCACGGTGAACTCCTCGGCGTCGAGAACACAGGTCGTAAGCCCTTCACGCAGGGAGGCCGCGATGACCGTGGTCGCGCCCTCGAAGGCCTTGCGGTCGAGGTCCAGGCGGATCTTGATCAGGTAATGGAGCGCGTCATAGGACCGGCTGCGCTCGGACTGCAGGGGCTTGGTCGACCAGTCGACACCCTGACCGAGAACGGGCAGAGAGGTGACAAGAACGCAGAGAACGATCCGGAGGACGAAGAGGGATCTTTTCTTCATGGTTTTACCTCATTTCTCAACGCTTCGGGCGCACTCCGTCATAAAGCCGGAGCAGGCCGTCCTTTTTCATCATCGCTTCGATCTCGGCCACCGTCCGGGGCACGCCCGTCGACAGGTTCTCGCAGCCCGTCTCGGTGACGGCCACCGTGTCCTCGATCCGGATGCCGATCTTTTCCTCGCGGCGGAAGAGCTGGATGTCGCAGGCGAAGACGAGCCCGGGCACAAGGGCCTCGTCGGGCCCGGCGAACGTCCCGGTAACGTCGTGGGTGGCCAGGCCGATCATGTGGTTGTAGCCGCCGTAGCGGATGACGCCCCGGAAATCCCCGGCGTAGGCCTCCAGCTTCTTCGCTTTGAGCATGGCCTCGATCGCCGCCCCCACCTGCCGAAAAGTCAGTCCGGGACGGTAGGTCGCAAGACAGACATCCCGCACGGCCAGGGCCGCCTCGTAGAGCTCCTTCTGGCGCGCGGTGAACTTTCCCGAGACCGGGAAGGTCGTCGAGATATCGACGTGGTAGTCGTCTACCGCGGGGCCGGCGTCGAGGATGACAAAGTCGCCGGCGGCGAGCGTCCGGTCGTACTTGTGATAGTGCCCGAAGGCGTGGTTCTTGCCGGACATGATGATAGGCGGATAGGCCATGTCAATGGCGCCCCGCAGGCGGCAGACGAACTGGAAGACCGCTTCCAGGGCCTTTTCGGCGACACCGGGGCGGGTCGAGCGGATGACCTCGTTGTGGGCCTCGACGCCGACCCGGCCGGCGCGCCGGAGGATGTCGAGCTCGGCCGGGGTCTTGATCTTGCGCAGGTCCCAGACAAGAGGCGAACAGTCGCGGACCTCGATCTGGGGGAACCTGTCGCGAAGGACGCGGACGAACTGGAGCTCGCGCGTCAGACGGCCGTCCCACGGGTTCGTGGTCATCGTTCTCTGCAGGGCGTTGAATTTCTCGTTGGAGTTCTCGGGGCCGAGCTCCTCGGGCTTGAACATCGTGTAGATGACCGGAGTTCTCTGGGCAAGGCCCGCTAGGAACGGCCCGAACTGCTCGATCGGGAGGACCCTGTCGACCCCGGTGACGGCCGCGGGATCGCGGACAAGCTCCAGGGGGAGACCCTCGCCTTCGGCCTCTTTCTCGCTGATGGTGAAAAACAGGACGCTCTGTCTTCGGAGGCCGTCGATGACCAGAGAGGCGTTGGGGACCTCGACGCCCGTGAGATAGCCGAAATCATGTCCCTGGCGGAAGGCCCGGTCGGTCGCGGAGATGGTGGCACCTAGAAAGACCGCGACGCCGTCAGGGATCTTGTCCATGAGCCGGGCTCGTCGGGCGGCATACTCCGCCCGGTCGAAGAGCAGCGGCCCCACCGCGAGAGGCTCGGCCGGCAGTGAGCCCGCGAGGACCGTCAGGATATAAATGACCGTGAGACTTCTGAGCCGGATTTTCATACCCGGATTCTATGCGGGGCGCCCGGGGGCTGTCAAACGGCAGAAAACCGATGGCGTGCCCGAGAGGACCCGGACCTCCGGCCTTTGGATCCGAAGTCTCAAGATGGATTTTTCCTATTTTCCGGGTAGAATGAGCTCACCATGAGAAATGTCCCCCTGATCGCGATCTTTCTGGTGACGCTCTCCGGCTGTTCAGGCTCGAAAGACGGCCTGCGCATGTATGACCTGGTCATCTACGGCAATAATTCGGCCGGCGTCATGGCGGGCATCCAGGCCCGGCGTGACGGCCTGGATGTGATCGTCGCCGGCCCGGACAAGCATCTCGGAGGTCTCACGGCGGGGGGGCTGGGCTGGACGGATTCCGGCAACAAGGACGCCATCGGCGGTCTCAGCCGGGAGTTCTACCGGAGGGTCAAGGCCCATTATGACAAGCCGGAGACCTGGAAGCACCAGCGGCCGGATGAGTACTCCCGGTACGATCCGGAGAGCGACGCCATGTGGGTCTTCGAGCCCCATATCGCGGAAACGGTCTTCGAAGAGATGGTCGCCGAGGCGGGTCTTGCGATCGACCGGGACAAATGGCTGGACCGCCAAAAAGGCGTGATAATCAAGAAGAACAGGATCACTCGGATCACGATGCTCGACGGAACGACATACCGATCACGGATGTTCATTGACGCCACCTATGAGGGCGACCTGATGGCCGCCGCCGGCGTATCCTATACGGTCGGACGTGAGCCCAACGCCCAATACGGAGAGACGCTCAACGGCGTTCAGACCCGGAACGCGGATTATCATCAGTTTGAATATGATGTTTCCCCCTATATCGTCCCGGATGATCCTTCGAGCGGTCTGTTGCCGCGCATCCATGTTGAAGGTCCCGGCGAGGAGGGTTCGGGAGACAAGAAGGTCCAGGCATACAATTTCCGGATGTGCCTGACCACCGTGGACGAGAACAGGGTTCCCTTCCCGAAACCGGAAGGTTATGATCCGACGCAGTTCGAGCTTCTGGGCCGCTATCTTGATGAGGGCTGGAGGGGCATCTGGGTCAAGTTCGATCCGGCTCCCAACAACAAGACCGACACCAATAATTACGGGGCTTTCTCGACGGACAATATCGGGATGAACTATGACTACCCCGAGGCCGGGTACGAACGCCGCAAGGAGATCGTTCGTGAGCATGAACGGTACCAGAAGGGGCTGATGTGGTATCTGGCCAACGACCCCAGGGTCCCGGAAGATGTGAGGGAACGGATGAGTTCATGGGGTCTCGCGCGGGATGAATTCACGGACAACGATCATTGGCCTCACCAGATCTATGTCCGGGAAGCCCGGAGAATGGTCGGCGACTTCGTGATGACGGAAATGCATCTCCGGGGGGAAGAACCCACGGGCAAATCGATCGGCATGGGCTCCTACACCATGGACTCCCACCATGTGCAGCGCTATGTGGATGCCCGCGGTTACGCGCGGAACGAGGGCGATGTCCAGGTCAGCCCGGGCGGGCCCTACCTCATCAGCTACGACGCCATCGTCCCGCGCCGGAAGGAGATCACCAATCTCCTTGTCCCCGTATGCCTGAGCTCGTCACACATCGCCTACGGATCCATTCGCATGGAGCCCGTCTTCATGATCCTTGGACAGTCGGCGGCCGCGGCGGCAAGCATCGCGGTTCAGCAGGACATCCCGGTGCAGGACGTGGATTATGATGCGCTGCGGCTGGAGCTTCTCCGGCTGGGCCAGATCCTTGAGCTGAAAAGCGCCCGGGATCCTTCCTGAGAGGATCCGGACCAGGGAGCTGCGCGCCGAACTCGGATCCGTTTTGATATCGGCCCCGGATGTGGTATAGTATGTGTGTTAATACGCAAAGGGAAACCCCAGCGATCAACACCTGAATGACTAAAGGAAGGGGCCTGAGGCCCTGATCGGTCACACTCTCCTCTCCTTTATGGAGTTCAAAGATCTTTAAGAACCGGGAAGGCTCGGAAGAACCTTTCCATCGTCGAAAGGAGACGAGAATGAACATCTACGTGGGCAATCTGTCCAACACCGTCAACGAGAACGACCTGAGGGAAGCCTTTCAGGCGTTCGGCCAAGTTGACAAGGCGGCCGTCATCAAGGACAAGTTCAGCGGCGAATCCCGAGGCTTCGGCTTCGTCGAGATGCCGAACAGGGAGGAGGCCACGAAGGCCATCTCCATGGTGAACGGCAAGGACCTGAAGGGCCGGACGGCCAAGGTCAACGAAGCCAAGCCGAAGACGGACTCATCGAGATCCGGCGGTTTCGGCGGCGGCCGGCGGTACTGAAGCCCCCGGCGGATCCGGGGCCGTGAACACGGCTCCACACAGGGAGCGGCTGGTTCAGCCGCTCCTTTTTTTTATTTGGATGAGTTGACCCAACTCGGGGAAAGTCTTTTCGTTAGCCGGTTATGATCAAACCGGCAACTTGTTTAAGGTCTGTCCGTCCGGCCGCCGGGCAAATTATATATGAATAGCTATTCATATATTCCTGATGGCCCGGATAATCCCTCGCTCTAAAAATCAGTCCTTCATACCATATAAATCTGCGGGCAAGCCCAGCAACAAACCGGAAAATTCTCTCAGAGCCCTGACCAAATCGATAGCTGTTCTATAAAGGCTTAATGACTCGGTCAGACGTTCTCCAGCAAGAAGTTCTTTATTGAATGCTTCAACTTCTTCAGGCCCGAGATTCAAGTTCCGGCAGACTTCAAGCTCCTCATCACTCAATCCCCGCTGTTGCACAGAATACCTATACTCTTCGACCATCTGAGGCGTAATCAAGACATCAGGAACTCCTTCATTCTGGGCCAGTCTGGTTAAGGCTTCGAGTCTGTCGGCAACCACCCGCATAGCCAGCCCGGATTCTTTTTCATACTTGATGGCATTTTCGAGCTGCCGCCTGGCCCATCCTTCGTCGCCAGCCATAATCGCCCCTGAATATCTCTCGACAGAAAATCTTGCCGCCCGAATTTTCGCCGTCAGGTCAATGGCTGCCGTCAGATAGGCGTTGATGGCCTCAGCCCGAGCTCTGGTTACCCCGGCCCCGGGTTGCAGCGGCGGAAAAGTTCCAGGTTCGGGCCTGGCCAGAACGGTGTAATCATTCCTCGGCGGGTCCATGGAAATGGCATCGATGCAGTCGCCCCAGATGCCGACCGTTCTACCGATTGTATACCCGGCCACAGCTTTAGGAATCCCGTAAGGTGTGGCCGCGCCCGGGCCGACGGCTTTACCGATCGCAAACGAACCAGCCGAAGTCCCCTTGGAAAACCAGTTTATCACCTTGCGGGTGTTTTCAGCCGCCTGCCGGCCGCTATCAGAACCAGATTTCCTGCCCGATTGACCGAGTCTTTGCTGGTGAGTATTGCCGGGCTGGGCAACCTTTTTTTCCGGCTTGAAAATCGGCAACCCGGGAGGGCCAAGTTTTTTCGGTCTGGTTTCTTTTTCCCATTTCGGAGCTTCTTTTTTAACCCAGACATATTTTGGAAGCTCACGCGGTCTAGGAAGCTTTTGCAGGATTGAATTATCTAGTTCAGGCTGTTTTATCGAAAAGGAGTTTTCAGCCCCAGCCATGAACCCTTCAGTTTCTGCCACCGGAGAGCAAGATATCAAACCACTTGAGTTCGGCTGGCTATCCATCTGGCTTGAACTTGATTCCGCGGGATCGCTTAAACTCACTTCAGATATTCGAGCTCGCTCGGCCACTTCCGAACTTCCCAGCTCCCCGTTCGACAGAAGAGCAAAGCCTTTCATCCAGGCCCGGTAAGGAAGCCAGGTTAAGCTGGCCTCTGGTTCATCGAGACGGCCAGCGGCTGGTTTGACCACCTCGAGGACCGCCCGCCTGATAGCTTCACAATAATTCCCCAGATAGATGACACTCCAGACCGTCTCCTCCGGTGTATTCTTCAACTCAGGATTTGCTCTGGCCAGCCTTTCTTTTAATTCGAGAACTTCAGCCCGATGTTTAACGGCCAGCTCATACCTCCCGGAAGCGTCGATATATCGCCCTCCAGGCGCTGAGGCTGCTTTGCCGCCTCCGGCAGGGACTCCGGCCAGCACCCAGCCGGTATTTGTTATACTTCTGGTTCTGGTCGTGCCGTTCGCCTCGAGACAGGTGAATATCAATTCCTTAAAAGCTATTCCGGCCACCCGACCATCACCCGCAAAAACCAGAGGTTCGAGGCTTCTATCATAGGCGATTTCAACTTTCATTCCCCGCCGGTCGCCGATAGCGGTAATCAGCCCGTCGTCATCGGTCTCGATCGTAAAATTTTCAGGGTAATAGATTTGCGTTCTCGTCGTCCTATAACCGTACGGGAAATAACGAATAAAATAACCGTCCGGGTCAAAGCTCCACCGTCCCCAGTTTATATCACGGCTGTCCGGCGGGGGCAGAACCTCTCCGACTCGAACCGCCACGCTTTCGACCTCGTGATAAGGTGCCAGCACAGGACTCACCATCATCTCCCGCAATCTGGCTTCAGCCTGAAAAACATCCCTGGCCACGGGGGGTAATTTCTGCAGGGCGGCGTTCAGGACCGGCTGCGGGATCTTCCCCAAAGCCCCGCCATTTAAACGGTCGTATTCCTTTGGCGTCAGCAGTATCCTGGCTGTTTTCTGAATTTCTTTATGGCACTCGGACGGCTTACTCCGGGCAATTATAGCCCAAAGCAGAAGCTGCACATCCTTCTGGTCCACTTCCGGGTGATAGACAGAATTTTTCAGAACGTTGGCCACAATGTCTGCCTGTTTTCCTTTAAGCGGAGCATAGGCATAGCCATCTCCTTCACCCGGACCAAAAGTTCCAGGCTTCAAACAATAGCTCTGGAAGCTTTCTTCCCACAATCCGGGAAGAAGTGGAATCCCGGCCTGAGGAGTCAACGGCAAAAAAAGCATCGAAGCGCCCTGAGCCGGATTAAAGCCGTCAAGAAACTGAATATCGTAGATCGCGTCATCGAGCGAGGTGCTGACAGGAGGTTCTTCCTTAAGCAGCTTATCCAGGTCCGGAACCTGCGGCGTTTTTACGGGTATTTTTATCTTATCTTTGAGCTTATTGATTTGGGCTCCGGCCGGGAGGGTCAAGGCAAGACAAAGAAAAACAATCATTGATGTCTTGAAAGCTGTTTTGAGCATGGATTCCCTCCTTCTCCAGATAAATTAAGCTTATTAAACAGCCGGTGAAAAATCAAATCGATCTCCCGTTCTTCTAGAAAGATACTGCTTTCTCCTGCCCATCATCTAAAAGGCGGTTGCCTGTCATCTCAAAGGCGACCATCTTCGCTTAATGAATTCAGATTTCGGGTCAGTTACGCGTTATCTGGTGGATGGCTGAGAAGCCCAGGCACGATATCGGAATTACATCGGGCGGAGGAAAACCTGACCGCTCTGGAATCTGGAGTATGACCGGCTTCTTCTTCAGTCCGGATCTTGTTCTTGTAGTGGATGGAGAAACTCATCTGGCCACTGGATGCGGCTTCGTCCTGCCGGCTCTGAGATGAGCTAGAACATTCACCCCTGCTCACCGGAGCAAAAAGTTATGGAGCCTCTTTATCTTCTTGGTTCTCTTCCATTTAGTGTGGGTTGACCCGATTTAAGGGAGCCCGGCGGCCGT
>CAYREO010000004.1:0-221336 GCA_964423315.1 uncultured Eubacteriales bacterium
GACAGAAAAAACAGAGGTTAAAGAAAATCAGCCCTATTTATTGGGGGAAGTCCTGTTCTGATCGTTTTCTTTTTTTCTAGGATAGATTGTTTCATAATAAGATTCAATAGTGTCTCCGATTCGGAGAAAGCGGATGGCGGAGGGAAGAATAGTTGGCTATTTCTGTTTGGTGGGAATATCTGTACAACGTGTGCAGTGGGGTCCTTCATCCTAAATAGCACAAACGACGTAGGAATTACTTTTGTTTTTCCTAGCAGTTATAGCGAAATAGATATGGAAAACTTCAAACGCTCCTATCCCGTTAAGGGAAGGATTATCATTGCTGATAAGGAGATTAATAAAGTATATGAGCGGACGTGTCGGTGTCTTAAGAAAAAGGCGACGAGAAATAACGTGTTAGTTGAACTTAGTCCAAAGGGGAAAGTCCAAAGGGTCAAGATCATCTAAAAGCGCGGCGGATGAAACGCGAGCATTTTTTCGGAGCAATACGTTGGGTTCTTGGTGGGATTTTCGTCTATGCTGGAACAATTAAGATATATGATCCCTATTCGTTTGCAGCCTCAATCGCTGGCTACCGCCTTATTCCAGAAGGCGCCACATTACCTCTGGCTCACGTGATTCCATTAATCGAACTATCACTTGGCCTTTTTATTCTTTTCAATTTATTTCTGAGATACTCCTTACTACTTTTATCGCTGCTATTGTTGATATTTCAAACTGCTCTTTTTAGCCTGATCATCAGGAATATTTATATAGATTGCGGGTGCTTTGGGAACTTGATACAGATTAACGACTTTCGGTTAGAAATATATATCGCGATAATTAGGAACTTCCTATTACTCACTTTTTCAATACTACTAATGCGGCGGAAACAAGCAGACTCTAAGATCGCGAGCGAAGTTTGCGGGACTTCACCCAATTAACGGTGTCCAAAGGCGTGATAATCTACGAGCGGATCGGCGTATAGATTTACGAGTTGGGAAGGTCGTTGGTATATGCCCCCGTGGCTCATCGCAAAAATGAGTACCTGGGATTGATAAGAAGGTCATGTCAAGTTTTGTTCGCAACTGTGGGGCCATCATAACTCACTTCAGTTAGCCGCTTGAGCCATCAACTCATGGAGTGTCGCAAAGCGCCGGGCCCCCTTCCGCATCAGCCTTTTTCCGGAACCCCCGGAAAAGCGAGATGAGAAAAAACCCTCTTGACAGGCGGCCCGGCGTCATGTTAAATGACTTAGTCTATTGACTTAGTCGACTAACCGGAGCGCCCATGAGGCTTTCGACCAAGGGCGAATACGCCAGCCGGGCCATGCTCGAGCTCTCGGTCCGCTCAGAGGAGGGCCCCCTCCACGCCCACGAGATCTCCGAGGCCCAGAACATCCCGTTGAGGTTCCTCGAGCAGATCCTTCTGCAGCTCAAACGGGCCGGTTATGTCAAGAGCCGCAAGGGCCGGGAAGGCGGCTACCAGCTCTCCAAACCGCCGTCCAAGATCACCGTGGCCGAGGTCATCCGGGTCATGGACGGGCCCCTGGCCCCTATCGACTGTGTCAGCGTCATCGCCCACGAGCCCTGCCCCATGGAGAGGACGTGCGGCCTTCGCTGGCTGTGGAAGGAAGTCCGGGACTCGGTGGCCGAGATCCTCGAGCGAACGACCTTCGCCGAGCTCGTGGACAAGAGCGGCCGGCGGAGGAAGCCGGCAGGAGGATCGGAATGAGCGGGGGTGCCGTGCGACCGGCCGCTTCGGGGCGGATGAGGCCCGGTCGCCGGGGACGAAGCCGGCGGGATAGCGGGCCGAGCGGTCTCCGGGAGGCTTTTGCGGACAAAAGCGCCGGCCCGAGAACTTGGATCCGGACCTTCGCGCCCGGTCCGGCTTTATTCCTGGCTGCGGCTCTGTTCGCCGGCACCTCCGGGCCCCGCCCCCGCCCGGCCCGCGAGAGCCTGTCGCTGTCCGGCGCCTGGGCCCTTTATCCCTTGGCCGTCCGCTGGCAGGAGGAGTTCCGCAAGGGCCGGCCGGGCCTGAACATCGACATCCAGGCCGGCGGAGCGGGCAAAGGGATGGCCGACGTCCTGGCCGGCGTCGTCGACATCGGCATGGTCTCCCGCGGCATCTTCCCGGCCGAGATCGAGAAGGGCGCCCTGGCCGTCGCGGTCGCCATCGACGCGGTCGTCCCGACCGTGAACCGCAAGAACCCGCACCTCGCGGACATCCTCCGCCGGGGCCTGACGAATGAGGAATTCCGCCGGATCTGGATCGAAAAAAGCGCCGCGAACTGGGAACAGGTCCTCGGCGGCAAGGGCCGGACACCCATCCATGTCTTCACCCGTTCCGACGCCTGCGGCTCCGCCGAGACCTGGGCGGCCTACCTCGGCGGGCACCAGGAAGACTTGGCCGGGATCGGCGTTTACGGCGACCCCGGGCTGGCCGAGGCCGTCCGCCGTTCGGCCTTCGGCATCGGCTTCAACAACGTCAATTTCGCCTACGACGCAAAGACCTTGGAGCCGGTGGCCGGTCTCGCGATTTGCCCTATCGATCTCGACGGGGACGGCGCGATCGGCCCGGATGAGAACTTCTATGCGACGCGCGACGCGATCACCGCGGCCATCGCCCGGGGCGCCTACCCGTCGCCGCCGGCCCGGGAGCTCACCTTCGTGATCAAGGGCCGTCCGTCCCGCCCCGCCGTCGCCGAGTTCCTCGAATGGGTCCTCACCGAGGGCCAGGCGTTCGTCGCCGAGATGGGTTACATCGCTCTGGGCCCGGAGGCCATCGCTTCGGGCCTGGCCCGCGTGTGGGGAGGCGCCGAGCGGAAATGAGACTCCTCAAGGACGTCCTGGCCCGGCGGACGATGGGCGGCATCGCCGTCCTGCCGGGGCTGCTCGTCCTGCTCATCGTCATCGGCCTGTTCCTCCGGTCGAAGGCCATCCTTGCGGTCCAGCCCCTGTCGCGCCTCCTCTTCTCCAGCTCCTGGGCCCCCCTCAAGGGCGAATTCGGGTTGTCCCCCTTCATCATGGGCACGGTCTGGGTGACCCTGACGGCCCTCGCCGTAGCCCTGCCCGTTTCCATAATGGCGGCCGTCTATCTTTCGGAATACAGTCCGCGCTGGATCCGCGAAGCCGCCCGGCCGATGATCGACCTCCTGGCCGGATTGCCCTCGGTCGTTTACGGCGTCTGGGGCGTCCTGCTCGTCGTTCCGTTCGTCGGCGATGTCCTGGCCCCGCTCTTCGGCGTCTCGTCGAGCGGCTACAGCATCCTCGCCGGCGGCCTTGTCCTGGCCATCATGATCTTCCCGACGGTCATCCACGTGACCCTCGAGGTCTTCTCGTCCATCCCCCGGTCCCTGCGCGAAGCCTCCCTGTCGCTCGGGGCCACGAAATGGGAAACGACCCGCCACGTCGTTCTGAGGAAGGGCGCTCAGGGGATCCTGGCCGCCGGGGTTCTGGGTTTCTCGCGGGCCTTCGGGGAGACCATGGCCGTCCTCATGGTCGTCGGCAACGTCCCGGCCACGCCCCGCTCGCTCTTCGACCCCGGCTACCCCCTGCCGGCCCTCATCGCCAACAACTACGGCGAGATGATGTCCGTGCCGCGCTACGACGCGGCCCTGATGGCGGCCTCCCTGGTCCTCATGCTCATCGTCCTGGCCTTCAACGTCGCCGCCCGCCGCATTCTCGTTCGGGTCGAACGGAGGGTCCGGTGAGCGCCGCTCCGGCCAAGCTCCTCGCCCGGCGCAAGCGGGCCGACCTCATCTTCCGCGCCCTGGCCGCGGCCTCGGCGGCCTTCGTCGTCGCCTGCCTCCTGCTCATCGTCGGCGTCATCCTCTGGAAGAGTTTGCCGGCCCTCACTCTGTCGATGCTGACGCGCACCCCGCAAGGAGGGTTCTACCTGGGCCGGGAAGGCGGCATCGCCAACGCCATCGTCGGCTCCCTCTATCTCGCCGGCGGGGCCACCCTGATCGCCTTCTTTCTGAGCCTGCCGCTCGCCCTCTACCTCAACGTCTACAAGGGCCGGGGATCGAGGACCGCCGACGCGGTCCGCTTCTCGCTCGACGTCCTGTGGGGCGTGCCGTCCATCGTCTACGGCGCCTTCGGCTTCGTGGCCATGATGGCCTTCGGGCTGCGGGCCTCGCTCCTGGCCGGCATCCTGACCGTGGCCCTCATCGAGTTCCCGATCATGAGCCGGGCCATCGACGAGATCATGCGCCTCGTCCCCCGGGAGCTCCGCGAGGCCTCCGTCTCGCTCGGGGCCACCCGTTTCGAGACGGCGGCCAAGGTCGTCGTCCGCCAGACGGCGCCCGGCATCCTGACCGGAGTCCTCATCGCGTTCGGCCGGGGCATCGGCGACGCGGCCTCGGTCCTGTTCACGGCCGGCTTCACGGACCGGGTCCCGACCTCCCTTCTCGATCCCGCGGCGACCCTGCCCCTGGCCATCTTCTTCCAGCTGGGGACACCCTTTCCGGAGGTCCAGCAGCGGGCCTACGCCTCGGCCGCGGTCCTGACCCTGATCATCCTCCTCATCAGCCTCGCCGGCCGGGCCTTCAGCCGGAGATACGCCCGCCATGTCGTCAAGTGAAGGATGAAAAGCCCATGAGCGACGCCGCCCCCATCAGCATCCGCGGCCTGAGCGTCCGCTACGGGGACCTCCAGGTCCTCAAGAACGTCAGCCTGGACATCCCCGCCCGCAAGATCACGGTCATCATCGGGCCGTCCGGGTGCGGGAAGACGACCCTGCTGCGGTCGCTCAACCGGCTCCTCGACGGCGACGATGGCGTGAGGGTCAGCGGCCGGGTCATTCTCGACGGAGAGGACATTTATGGGCCCCGGGTCGAGGTCACCCGCATCCGCAAGAAGATGGGGCTGCTCTCGCAGAAGCCGCAGGTCCTGCCGATGTCGATCCGCGACAATGTGGCCTACGGCCCGCGGATCCATGGGCTCCGCTCCCGCCGCGAGCTCGACGGGGTCGTCGAGCGCTATCTCCGGCAGGCGGGGCTGTGGGAGGAGGTCAAGGACCGGCTCGACGATCCGGCCTCGTCGCTTTCGGTCGGCCAGCAGCAGCGGCTGTGCCTGGCCAGGGGGCTGGCGGTCGAGCCCGAGATCATCCTCGGCGACGAGCCGACCTCGGCCCTCGACCCTCCCTCGAGCCAGAACGTCGAGCGGCGGCTGATGGAGCTCAAGCGGGATTACACGGTCGTCGTCGTCACCCACATCCTGAGGCAGGCGCGGCGCATCGCGGACTACCTCGCCTTCCTCTTCCTTGGCGAGCTCGTCGAGCACGGGCCGGCCGCCGAGGTCTTCGGGGCCCCGAAAGACCCCCGGACCAAGGCCTACCTGACCGGCGAGATCAGTTGAGCCGGTCCGCGGCCCCGCCTATCCCTTGAGGATCTTCTGGACCTCGTCCTTGTCGACGTCCGTGATGAACGGGATGCCGCTGATGTCGGCCGCTTCCCGGGTGATGGCCGCGATGTCGTCCCGGGTGATGTATTCCAGCGAGAACTTGCGCTCGCCGGCCATGAGCTGGCGGAGGCCCTGGCTCAGCCTCTCGAAATAGGTGTAGACGCCCATGGCGCCCGTCGAGAGCTTGTCGTAGCGGTCCTTGAGCTTTTTGCGGAGTGCGGGGCCGGTGACGAAGATCTCGTCCTTGCTGTTGCCGAAGCGCTCGACGTAGACGGGGATCTGGTTTTCGCTGATCCGGTTGCCGATGGTCTTGCCGACCATGGCCGCGGCCATGGGGCCCCGGGCCATGCCGACGGCCTTGACGTAGGGGGCGCCGAGGGCCAGGGCCTTGAAGATCTGGTCCTCGAAAGTGATCCCGCCGCCGAAGGCGATGTCGGGCACGAATTCGCCTTGTTTGGCCAGCTGATCGGCGAATTTCCAGGTCAGTGACCAGATCTCGACGGCGGGGATGCCCCACTCGTTCATCATCCGCCAGGGGCTCATGCCCGTGCCGCCGCCGGCCCCGTCGACCGTCAGCAGGTCGAGCTTGGCCTTGGAGGCGTACTTGACGGCCCGGGCCAGGTCGGCCGGCCGGTAGGCGCCCGTCTTGAGAAAGACGTACTTGGCACCGGCCTTCCGCAGCTCCTCGACCCGCTTCATGAAGCTCTCCTCCTCGACCATGCCGAGGCGGGAGTGGCGCTCGAATTCCTTGAAGCTGCCCTTCTCGAAGGCGGCGATGATGTTCGGGTCTTCGGGGTCGGGCAGGACGATGTAGCCTTTCTTCTTGAGCTCCTGGGCCTTCTTGACAGACTTGATCTTGACCTCGCCCCCGATGTCCTTGGCCCCCTGCCCCCACTTGAGCTCGACGGCGCGGATGCCGAGCTTCTGGATGGCGTATTCCTGGACGCCCAGGCGCGTGTCTTCGACGTTGGCCTGGACGACGACCTCTCCGTAGCCGTCCTGCTGCCAGTCCCGGAAGGACGCGACCCTCATTTCCATGTCCGGGGA
Organism: uncultured Eubacteriales bacterium; assembly: GCA_964423315.1. Classification (GTDB taxonomy): domain Bacteria; phylum Acidobacteriota; class Aminicenantia; order Aminicenantales; family Saccharicenantaceae; genus RBG-16-66-30. The sequence goes on from CAYREO010000004.1 coordinate 6,432, forward strand.
GCGGACGACCCGGCCGTTCTTCAGCTCGGTCTCGTCGTCCATCCCGCAGACGTTCTCGCCCACGGTCAGGATGCTGCCCGCCAGGGCCGTGCCCGAGCCCAGGCCGACCCAGTTCTGCTTGGCGACGTTTGTCGAGCCCATCCCGGAGACGATGAAGGGGACCTTGAGCTTGATGCCCTTGTCGTGGCCGATCTTGGTCTCGATGGTCACCTTCTCGAAGGTCGCCTTATCGCTGTCGGCCGGCACCCCCCAGGCCCCTTTGGCCGTGCCCATGATGCTGAAATGGGACAGGTCCACAGGGTAGTCCTTCTCGCAGGCGGCGGTGATGATGCCGAACGGCTGGGGATAGAGGACTTCGTGTCCCCGGTAGGCGGACTTCCCGATCTCGCACATCCCGATGCAGCCGTCGACACAGGTGACGCACATCCCGCTGAAGGGGCTGATGGACCCTTCGGTCCGGTTCTTGGTCAGGGTGGCGGCGCTGCGGTTGAGTCTTGTGAAACTCGGCATGATATTACCTCCTCGTCTCCTTTCTATTCCATCCGTATTCTATCGGTCATGGTCCCGGTTCATTTCCCGGCCGTGGCCTTCTCCCTCACGCACGTGCCGCAACGGCCCGCGTCGTACATCCAACATTGGAGGTCGTCGTAATGGTCGAGGCACGTCGGCTCCATGGTCAGGCAGGCGTTGCAGACGGCCGTGTCGGCCTGCGGGCCCTGGCAGCGGAGCTGGCAGGCCGGGCAGATGTACATGCAGGCCCCGCACAGCCGGCACTCCTCCGAGCGCATGTCGAACGGCGTCGAGATCTTCCTTTTGTATCCGCGCTGCTGGAAACCGATGGCCCGGGCGTCCATCTGCTCGGCGCACATCCGGACGCAGAGCCCGCAGAGGATGCATTCCTCGTTCTTGGGTTTGAAGCGGACCCGGGTGACGCCGAACTTCGAGGCCAGGTCCTGGAGCCGCTTGGAGCCCGGGGCGACCGAGAGCATGAGCTCGATCATCATCCGCCGGGCGTCCATGACCCGTTTCGTGTCGGTCCGGACGATGAGGCCGGGCTCGGCGGGATAGGTGCAGGACGTCACGAGCTTCGATTTCCCCGGCTCGCCGATCTCGACGAGACAGAGGCGGCACCCCCCGTAGGGCGTCAGGCCTTCATGATGGCAGAGGGTCGGGATCTCGAGGCCGTAGAACTTGGCCGTCTCGAGGACCGTCCAGCCCTCCTCGGCCTTGACCTGCAGACCGTTGAGGATGAGTTCGATCATATGTCACGTCCTATGGCTTTCTTGCCGTCCTCGGTCTCGAGGTCGCACCGCAGGCAGCGGCGGGCCTCCTTGACGGCCACCTCCTTGGGGAAGCCGAGCTCGATCTCCTCGTGGCCGGACTTCCTCTTCGAGACCGGAAGGTGCGGCATCTTGGCTCTCTTGGCGTTCTGGACCTCGTCGTCCGAGAGCTTGACCGGCTCCACGTACATGGAGGGCCGCGTGAGCTCGTGGGTCCGGGGCAGGATGCGGCCCTCGAGGTAGTTCTCGATGGACCGGGCGGCCAGCTTGCCGGCGGCGATGGCCTCGACGACGCTGCTCGGGCCGGTGACGACGTCCCCTCCGGCGAACACCCCCGGCCGGGTCGTGGCCAGGGTCGCCGGGTCGACGATGATCGTCCCCCACTTGTCGGACAAGGTCAGGCCGTCGCTGTCCCGGAGGTAAGGCGTATAGGCACGTTCGCTGATGGCCAGGATGAGCGTGTCGGCTGGGACCTGGAACTCCGACCCGGGCACGGGGACGGGCTTGCGCCGGCCGCTTTCGTCCTTGTCCCCGAGCTTCATCTCGAGGCATTCGATGCCGACGACCTTGCCGTCGCTCGTCCGGACCCGGGTCGGGGCCGTGAGGAACCGGATCTTGATCCCCTCCTCGAGGGCCGCCTCGACCTCCTCGGGGTAGGCCGGCATCTCCTTCTTGGTTCGGCGGTAGAGGACCGTGACCTCCTTGACGCGCTTATCGCGGAAAGCGACCCGGGCCGCGTCGATGGCCGAATTGCCGCCTCCGACGACGGCCACCCTGGCCCCGAGCGCGACGGGGATCCCGAGGTGATGGTCTTTCAGGTATTCGAGGGCCTGAAGGACGCCTTCGGCTTCTTCGCCGGGCACCCCGATCTCAATGGGCTTGTGGGCGCCTGTCGCCAGGAACACGGCCTTGTAGCCCTGATGGAAGAGGTCGTCGAGACTGAAGTCCTTGCCCATGGTCATGTTCGTCTTGATGTTGACGCCGCAGTCGACGAGATACCGAAGGTCATCCTCGAGGACGTCCTTGGGCAGGCGATGGTCGGGGATGGTCACCCGGAGCATGCCGCCGGCGACGGGCAGGGATTCGAAGATCCTCGTCGGGTAGCCCTTGCGGACCAGCTCGTAGGCGGCCGCCAGCCCGGCCGGCCCGGCCCCGACGATGGCCACCTTGTCCTCCTTGGTGACCGGGAACTTCTCCGGCTTGTCCATGCCCTTGGCCTTGGCCCAGTCCATGACGTAGCGCTTGAGGGCCCGGATGGCGATGGGCTCGCCGATCTCGCCGGCCCGGCAGGCCGACTCGCAGGCCCGGCTGCAGACCCGGCCGCAGACCGATGGCAGGGGGTTGTCCTTGCGGATGACGCGGAAGGCCTCCTCGAACTGCCGGCGGGCGACGAGGGCGATGTAGGTGGCGGCTTCCTGGCCGAGGGGACAGACGTACTGGCAGGGGGCGGAGACCAGCTCCTTGCAGACCATGGCCGGGCATCTTTTCTCGATGACGTGTTTCTCGTACTCCGACCGGAAATATTTCAGGGTCGACAGGACGGGGTTGGCCGCCGTCTGACCGAGGCCGCACATCGAGGCGTCCTTGACGGCCGCGGCCAGATCCTCGAGGACGGCGATGTCCTCCAGGGCCGCCCTCCCGTCCGTGATGTTCTTGAGGATCTCGTGCATCCGCTGGGTCCCCTCCCGGCAGGAGACGCACTTGCCGCACGATTCGTCGCGCAGGAAGTTGAGGAAATACTTGGCGAGGTCGACCATGCAGGTCTTCTCGTCCATGACGATCATGCCGCCCGAGCCCATGATCGATCCGGCCTGGGCCAGGCTCTGGTAGTCGATGGGCAGGTCCAGCATCTCCTTGGGGATGCAGCCGCCCGAGGGGCCGCCGGTCTGGACGGCCTTGAACTTGCCGTTGCCCGGGATGCCGCCGCCGACGTCGAAGATGATCTCGCGCAGGGTCATGCCCATCGGGACCTCGACGAGGCCCGTGTTGTTGATCTTGCCGACCAGCGAGAAGATCTTCGTGCCCTTGCTGTTGTCGGTGCCGATCCGCGAGAACCACGCGGCGCCCTTGTCGACGATGAGGGGGACGGTCCCCCAGGTCTCGACGTTGTTGATGTTCGTCGGCTTCCCCCACAGGCCCTTCTGGGCCGGGAACGGCGGCCGTTGGCGGGGCTCGCCCACGCGGCCTTCAATTGAGGCGATGAGGGCCGTCTCTTCTCCGCAGACGAACGCTCCGGCCCCCTTGGCGATGTGGATGTCGAAGTCGAAGCCGGTCCCGAGGATGTCCTTCCCCAGGAGCCCGATCCTGGTGAGCTCCTCGATGGCCAGGGTGACGTGCTTGACGGCCAGGGGATATTCGTCCCGGACGTAGATGTAGCCCTCCCGGGCCCCGATGGCGTAGGCCCCGATCATCATCCCCTCGAGGACCCGGTGCGGGTTGCCCTCGAGGAGGCTGCGGTCCATGTAGGCCCCGGGGTCGCCCTCGTCGGCGTTGCAGATGACGTACTTGACGTCGCCCTTGGCCTTGCGGGCCAGCTCCCATTTCGTCCCGGTCGGGAAGCCGGCCCCGCCCCGGCCCCGAAGGCCGGAGGCCTTGATCTCGCCGACGACCTCGTCGGGAGTCAGCTTCGTCAGGGCCTTGAGGAACGGCCGGTAGCCGCCGATCGAGAAGTAATCGTCGATCGACGTCGGGTCGATGAGGGGATTGTCGCCGAGGACGATCCTCTTCTGCTTGCCGTAGAAGGGGATGGCCGATTCCTTGTCGGCCCGCTTCCCGGTCTCGGGATCGACGTAGAGAAGCTCGGGGAGAACTTTCTTCTTGCGGACGGTCTCGGTGATGATGGCCTTCGCCTTGCGGGGTTCGACCTTCTGGTAGAAAAGGCCCTGGGGATGGATGATGATATTGGGCTCGGCCTCGCAAAAGCCGTGGCAGCCGGTGATCTTGAGATGAACGCGCTTCTCCAGCTTCTGGGCCTTGATGGCCCTCCGGAGCGAGTCGATGACCTTCATCGAGCCGCGGGCCCGGCCGCAGGTCCCCGCCGACACGATGAGGACGGGGCGAGTGTCGGCCTTTCGGGCCTTGACGCGGGCGTCGATATGGGCTTTGAGGTCCTTCACGGTTCGAAGCCTGTCACTGTGTCTCATGGGCGGTCTCATTTCTTGTACTTGCCGAGGATCGGCCCGACCTGGCGGACGGACGTGTGGGCGTGATAGTCCTTGTCGACGACGACGACGGGGCCGATGGCGCAGCAGCCGAGGCAGGCCACGGTCTCCAGGGTATAGCGGCCGTCCTTGGTCGTCTCCCCGGGCCGGACCTTGAGCCGGCGCTCGAACTCGTCGAGGATCTTGGGGCCGCCCCGGACGTGGCAGGCCGTGCCCAGGCAGACCGTGCAGGTGTGCTTTCCGCGCGGCGTGAGACTGAACGCCCGGTAGAAGGTGGCCACCCCGACGACGTCGGAGAGGGGGATCTTCAAGGCCTTGGCGACGTAGCGGAGCGCGTCCTGGGGCAGGTAGTTGTGCTCGCCCTGGATGTCCTGAAGGATGGCGATGAGGTTGTCCTTCTTGCCGTCGTGCTTTTCGATGTACGACTGGATCTTCTTTTCATCGACGACCAAGGTCATTCCTCCCGTTCGAAGTTGGGGTTTTCGGCCGGACGCGCGGGATCGGGGCGAGATCCGGCGAGGATCGGAGAGGAACGGGGGCGGTCGAGGGGGCCAAGGCGAACGATAGGTCTCGGCCGTCGGCCGGCCATGAGGGCTGGATAAGAACGCCGGTTATAATGGAGGCCTCTCCAATAGAATAAGAGCGGATTTATAGCAGAACGAAATCGGGGTTGTCAAGCGCACCCCCGGTCCCCGGTCTCGAGCTCGATGCGCTCGACGACGATGTCCCGGCCCTCGAGGAGCTCGACGTCCCGGCCGCCGCACACGAGGCAGGCGAAGGTCCCCTCCTTGTCGGTCCTGTCCGCGCCGCAGTCGCGGCACCGGAAACGCACGGGGACTTCCTCGATCACCAGCCGGGCGCCGTCGGCGATGGTCCCTTTCTTGTAGGTCTCGAAGGCCGACTCGAGGAGCTCGGGGACGGCGCCGGAGAGCTCGCCGACCTTCAGACGGACCATCGTGATCCGAACGGCCCGGTGCTCGCGGGCCTTTTCTTCGAGGGTCTCGAAGAGCGAGGCGACGAGGGACAGCTCATGCACGGCCCGACCTCAGGCGCTCGAGAGCCCCGGCGAAAAAGGCCGCCAGGTCGTCCACCCCCTGGCCGCGGAGGGCGGACACCCGGAAGACCCGGAGCTGCGGCTTGATGGACAGGGCCTCGCCGGCCGCCTTGTCGGCATCGAAGGGCACGTGCGGGACGAGGTCGATCTTGGTCAGGACGAGGACGTCGGCCGTCAGGAAGGCCTGGGGGTATTTTTTCGGCTTGTCGTCGCCCTCGGGCGCGGACAGGAGAACGCACCGCAGCTCCTCGCCCAGATCGAAGCTTGCCGGGCAGACGAGGTTCCCGACGTTCTCGATGAACAGGAAGTCGAGGTCGGCGGGGACCCCGGCAAGGACCTTGCCGACCATCCGGGCCTCGAGGTGGCAGGCCCCGCCCGTGGTGATCTGCCAGGCCGGCACTCCCTTGGCCCGGATGCGCTCGGCGTCGCGCTCCGTTTCGATGTCGCCCTCGATGACGGCCATCCGGAAGCGGCCCCGGTACCGCTCGGCGAGGGCCTCGAGGAGGGTCGTCTTGCCGGATCCCGGCGAGCTCAGGAGATTGACGGTCAAGATGCCGCGTGACCGGAGCTCCTTGCGGATCTCCGCGGCGACCTGCTTGTTCGTGCCCAGCAGGTCCCGGAGGACGATGACCTCCTTCTTGGTCATGAGCGGCCCTCCTGCAGGAATTCGACCAGGAATTCGAGGGCCCGGTCGAGGTCGGATTCGGCCCGGGCCGAGAGCTTCTCCCCCAGGCTCCAGGCATGGCCCCGGACGGCGAGCAGGTAGGCCCTGGGGGTCCGGCCGTACAGCGTTTCGGCCAGGGCCAGGACGGCCCCCGGCCCGAGCGCGTGGGTCATCGCCGGCATGGTCCCCTCGGGCTTCAGCTCCTCGAAGGTGAACGGCCGGCGCAGGCCCCGGGCGGCGTCGACGAAGATGACGAGATCGTGCCGGGCGCAGGCCAGGGCGTCCTCGAGATTCAGCTGGTAGTCGGCGTCCGTTGTAACGCCGGGGATGCGGAGCGCCTCCAGACGGGCCACGGCCTCGGCCCCCAGCCCGTCGTCGCGCCTTCCCGGGTTCCCGATCCCGAGAACAAGGACGCTCGACGGACGGGCCTTCGCTGGAATTAGCGGACTCTCCTCTGGAGGATGTTGCCGTTGCCGTCGACGAGGGTGACCTCGAGGGGCATCCGGCCGACGGCGTGCGTCGCGCAGCTCAGGCAGGGGTCGTAGGCCCGGATGGCGACCTCGACCCGGTTCAGCATGCCCTCGGTGATCTCGGGCTTCCCGGCCAGGACGTTCTCGGCGACCCAGTGGACGGCCCTGTTCATCGGCTCGTTGTTGTTGGTCGTCGAGACGATGAGGTTGGCCATCGTGATCTGGTCGTTGTCGTTGATCCTGTAATGGTGGAAGAGCGTCCCGCGCGGGGCCTCGAGCAGGCCCACGGCCTCATGGGCTTTTTTCCCCTTCTTGACGAGCTTCGTGCCTTGAAGGTCCTTGTCGAGGAGCAGCTCCTTGATGACCTCCGCGGCATGGAGGGTCTCGATGAGCCGGGCCCAGTGGGTGTGGAGGCTCATGTTGTTGGGCTTTCCGGCCGTATAGGCCTTGTAGATCTCGAACTCCTTCTGGGCCAGCGGCGAGGGGATGTAGTCGCAGGTGTTGAGCCGGGCCAGCGGGCCGACCCGGTACCAGCCGTTCGCCTTGCCCAAGGACCGGATGTAGGGGAACTTCATGTAGCTCCAGGAGCGGACCTCCTCGCCGATGTAGTCGAGGTAGTCCTTGTAGTCCACGTCGTCGAGGACCTTGCGGCCGTCGGCGTCGACGGCCCGCAGGACGCCGTGGTAGAAGTCGAGGGCCCCGTCCTTGCGGACCAGGCTGAGATGGTTGGACGGGAAGGCGGCGAAGCCGTCGACGAGGTCCTTGTTCTTGCTCTGGTAGTCCTTGAAGAGCTCGACCGCGGCCAGGGACCAGTCGATCATCCGGTCGGCGTTGAGCGGGTCCGGCCCCTTGAGCAGGACGTCCCGCTCCTCCGGGGAGAGGTTCTTGTTGATGCCCCCGGGGATGGCCCCTGTGCCGTGGATCTTCTTGCCGGCCGTGGCCTTGATGACCTCCTGGCCGAACTTGCGGAGCAGGACGGCCTGAACGGCCAGGCCCTTGTTGAGGCCGATGACGCCGATGACGTTCCGGACGGCCGGATCGGCGTCCATGCCCAGCAGGAAATCGGGCGAGCAGAGGTGGAAGAAATGGAGGGCGTGGGACTGGAGCATTTGTCCGTAATGCATGAGCCGGCGCATCTTCTCCGCGGTCGGCGTCAGGCCGTCCGGCCCGACGCCGACGATGATATCCATGGCCTTGGCCGCGGCCAGGTGGTGGCTGACCGGGCAGATGCCGCACAGCCTCTGGACGAGGACGGGGGTCTCCCAATAGGGGCGCCCCTGGACGAAGCGCTCGAAGCCGCGGAACTCGACGATATGGAAACGGGACTGGGTCACCTGGCCGCTGTCGTCCAGCCGGATGGTGACCTTGCCGTGTCCCTCGACTCTCGTGACGGGTTCGATGGTGATCTTTCTGGCCATGATTTCTCACCCTTCAATCATATTTGATCATGTCGTAGGTCAGGTTCAGGGGCCGGCCTTCGACGAGGGCTGTCAGGGCCTCCCAGATGAGGTCGGCCGACGGCGGGCAGCCCGGCAGGAAATGGTCGATTTTGACGACCTCGTGGAGCGGGTAGACCCGGTCGAGGATGATCGGGATGTCCTCGTCGTTGGGGATCATCCGGTCCTCCGGGGCGACCGTCGGGCTGTTCATATAGGCTTCCTCAAGACATTCCTTGATCGGGATCCCGTTGCGCATGGCCGGCAGGCCGCCCATGACGGCGCACTCGCCCACGGAGACGAGGACCTTGCAGTTCTTCCGGAAAGAACGCAGGACCTCGACGTTCTCGCTATTGGCACAGCCTCCCTCGATGAGGCCGATGTCCACGGGCTTGGTGAACGTCTTGATGTCGTCGATCGGGGACTTGTTGAACTCCACGAGCTCGACGAGCTTGAGGATCCGGTCGTCGATGTCGAGAAACGACATGTGGCAGCCGAAGCAGCCGGCCAGGGAGGCGGTGGCGATGACGGGTTTGCTCATGTCCTCACCTTTCGGAGCCTTTCTCGATGTCGCTGCCGATGGGTTCGCGGTCGAACTTGCGCTCGCCGATCGGCACGGCGAAGCCGACTTCCTTCCTCAGGATGGCCCCGACCGGGCAGATCTCCATGGCCCGGCGGGCTTCCTCCTCGGACAGGCGCGCGGCAAGTTCCGCGTCCGCCTCTATTGTAACATGAGGCCCCCGATGGACGGCGGCGAAGACCTTCCGGCCGTCCTTGGCCCGGATCTCGCGGACGCACCGGAGGCACTGGATGCACCGGTTGCGCTCCAGGACGATCTTGGGGGCCGAGGCGTCCAGGGCCCGGGCCGGCCAGAGATAGGGGAAGCGGGGGACGAGGAGCTGATAGCGGTAGCCGAGAGCCTGGAGCTCGCAGTGGCCGCTCTTCTCGCAGGTCGGGCACATATGGTTGCCTTCGACGAAGAGCATCTCGATGAGGGCCTTTCGCATATCTTCGAGGTCGGGGGTCGTGTTCTCGACGGCCATGCCCTCGGCGACCGGCTGGGTGCAGGAGGCCATATAGCGGCCGTTGACCCGGACCGTGCAGATCCGGCAGCTGCCGACGGGCTTGAGCCCCTCGAAATGGCAGAGGACGGGGATGTAAACCCCGTTCGCCTTGGCCGCCTCGACGATGGTCTGGCCGGGCTTGGCGACGCAGGACTTGCCGTCTATCGTGAACCGTATCTCACTCATGGTGGGCCTCCTGGCATTCGGGATGGCGGTGGGCGGCTTCGCAGCCGTCCTTGACGGCTGCCGCGAGGTCGAACCCCGTGAGGACCTCGTCCCCCTTCCGGACCTTGGCTTGGTAGAGCTCGGGAAAGTTCTGGAGGGTGGTCAGGATCGGGTTCGGGGAGGTCTGCCCGAGGCCGCACCGGCTAGTGCACTTGACGAGCTTGCCCCAGGCCTCGAGCTCCCGGAGGTCCCGCTCGGAGCCGAGGCCCGCGGCGACTTTCTCGAACTTCTTCTTGAGCAGGACGTTTCCTGCCCGGCAGGGGGTGCACCAGCCGCAGGACTCCTCGACGAAGAAGTCCATGAAGTTGGAGACGACCTCGAAGATGTCCCGGTCGGGTCCGAAGACGATGATCGAGCCGCCCGTCGCCAGGTCGGAGAAACAGATCTTCCGGTCGAAGCCGGATCTCGCGAGGCAGGTCCCCGAGGGCCCCCCGATCTGGACGGCCTGGGCGTCGGGGCCGCCGGCCATGTCGAGGAGCTCGCGGACGGTCAGCCCGTACTCGACCTCGTACACGCCGGGCTTGGCGCAGTCGCCCGACACGCTGAGGAGCTTGGTCCCGGCGCTCCTCGCCGTTCCCATGGCGGTGAACCAGGAGGCTCCTTGGACGAGGATGCGGGCCGCCGTGGCCAGGGTCTCCACGTTGTTGACCGTGGTCGGCCGTCCGCGGTAGCCGGACTGGACGGGGAAGGGCGGCCTGTCGCGCGGCTCGCCCCTCTTGCCCTCGGCGGACTCGAGAAGGGCCGATTCCTCGCCGCAGACATAGGCCCCCGCGCCGGTCTTGATCGTGATATCGAACCGGAACTTGGATCCGGCGATGCGCTTGCCCAGGAGATTCTCCCGGCGGAGGCCGTCCAGGACCGACTCGAGGAGCGGACGGAGGTAGTCGTATTCGGCCCGCAGGTAGAGGACCCCTTCCTCAGCGCCCACGGCATAGCCGGCGACGGCCATGCCTTCGAAGACGAGGCGGGGAAGCTCGGTGAGGACGACCCGGTCCTTGAAGGTCCCCGGCTCGCCCTCGTCGGCGTTGCAGACGACATAGTGGGGCGGGTTCTTTTCCCGCCGGCAGAAGTCCCACTTGAGGCCCGTCGGGAACCCGGCCCCGCCGCGGCCGAGGAGATTGGCTTTCTTGATCTCCTCGATGACCGCCTCGGGCGTCATCGTGATCATCTTCCGGAGAGCCGAGCCGGACTCGTGCTCTCCGAACAGGACCGGCCCGCGCCGGCGGATGTTGTTGACCACCATGGCCCGGACGAGCTCCGACTGGTTGGCGCCGTCGCCGTACTCGCCGACGAGATCCTTGGCCGCCCGGCCCGCCCGCAGGTTGCGGACGATGTCCTTGGCCCGCTCTTCCGTGAGGTTCGTGAAGACCGTCCCGTTAACGATGGCCGAAGGCTCCTGGTCGTTCATCCCGATGCACGAGGTCGGGAAAAGCCCGATCGAACCGTCCGGCGAGACCTCCCCGAACCGGCACCCGGCCTCCTCCTCGAAGGCCTTGGCGACGGAGGTCCGGCCCTTCATGCGGGAGGTGATCGAGTCGTTCAGGTAGATCGTCGAGCGCCCGCGGGGCTCCAGGGAGAAGAAGTGGTAGAAGGTGATGGCGCCCCGGACCTCGGCCTTCGAGAGGCCCAGGTGCGCCGCGATCGCGGCGACCGCCTCGTCCGGCACCCGGCCGTGCCGCCTCTGGACGTCCCGGATGACGTCCAGGAGCACCGCTGGGTCCTTGGGATGGGCGTGAAGGATGTCCTTGTCATGAGTCATGGTCGGGCTCCGTTCTCGGAGATTTAAGCGTGGTAGTGTAGCACAAAAAATACGGCAGGGGAACAGGTCTTTGGAGAATTTGGGGGGAGAATTTTATGGGTCCGACAAAGGGCTTGCTTTTTGCTTGCGGAAAAGGATAGAATCCAGGGAGGATAATTATCGATGAAACCCCGGAAGGAGGAAGGTATGAGGAAAAAAGCGATTCTCGTGATCGGTCTCGTGGTCGCGTTTCTCGTCGTCACGGCGTGCTCGCCGAAGCCGGAAAAGAGCCTTCTTTCCAGGTATTTCAACGCCATGACGCTGAACGACAACCAGACCATGTCGACGATGGCTCTCCAGCCGATCCAGATCGAGCTCGATTCGTGGGAGATCCTCAACGTCGGTCCCGAGGACATCAAGCCGGCGGTCTTGCCCGAGCTCAACGCGAGGGAGATGGAGCTCAAGAAACAGGTCGAGCAGAACATCGGCCCGACGGTCGAAGCCAAGGACTTCCTGGACGCCGCTCAGGAGGAGTACGACATGGCCCGAACGGGCAGCGCCAAGGCCGCCGCCAAGAGGAAAGTCGACGAACTCCAGGCCAAGTACGACGCCCAGTACGCCAAGCACAAGGACCTCCAGCACGAATACAATATGGCCAAGGCCGCCGCGGCCGCCGAGGAGGAGATCACGAAGTTCTCGCTCGGCGTCCGGGAACTCCTCACGATCCGCGACCTGACCGGCAACGTCCACTCCAAGGAAGTCGACGTGGCCATCAAGAACAAGGCGGGGGCGACCCTGAAGTACCGTCTGTACATGCGGCAGTATGCGCTGAAGGACGAGGTCAACAACCTGCGCCACAACGGACGGTGGGTCATCATCCGGTTCGAGCCCATTTCCTGAACCGGAGCGCCGCCGGAGTTGACTCTTTCACGCCCCCCGCTATAATAGGTCTTTCTGCCGGGCCGTTAGCTCAGAGGGAGAGCACCGGCCTTTTAAGTCGGGTGTCGCTGGTTCGAGTCCAGCACGGCTCACTTTCTCGCCCCTGTCGTCTAGAGGCCTAGGACACCGCCCTTTCAAGGCAGCAACACGGGTTCGAATCCCGTCGGGGGCGCTTTCTCCCTCCGTCGCCCGTTCGTGAGGCGGCTCAGGGCGGCGGAGGAGGATCATTCCCGGGAGCTCACGGACGGGGGGCGTCGTCGAGGCCCGTCCCGGAGGCGGGCTCCCCCGGGGAGGGCCGTCGGCGCGCCCTTCGGTACTTCCAGAAAAAAAAGACCGCCGGGATCTGGTACAGGGCGATGATGACCGGGGACAGGATGAGCCAGAAGACGTTGAAGTCCCGAGCGAAGAGAAACAGGAAGCCCGCGAATCCGGCCAGGCTGAGGGCGATGGATACCAGCAAATAGATGCAAGCGCCGCTCTTCCGTCCTGTCATTCGAGCGCATCTCCCTGTTGATTACGTCCGGCGGGCCCGCGGTTTTCAGCCCGGGCCTTTCTCTGGCCTGCGGCGGGAGGACGAGGCCGCGTGGGCGGTGCAGGGTTCGAACCTGCGGCCCCCGGTTTGTAAGACCGATACTCTACCACTGAGCTAACCGCCCTCGGGACCCGGCCGGGGCGCGGCCGGGCGCCCCTAAGCGTAGAGAAAAGGGTCCGGCCTGTCAAGGCGCGCCGCGAATCCCGAAACGAATTTGACACGGGACCGCGGCTATGCTAGATTTGACGCTCAACTCTCTCATTTCCAAAGAGGATATTCTGATGTACGCAGTCATCCAGACAGGCGGGAAGCAGTATCGGGTCAAGGCCGGCGATGTCCTGTCGGTCGAGAAGCTCGGCGTCGAGGAAGGCCAGAAGGTCCTGTTCGAACAGGTGCTCCTGATCGAGGACGGGGACAACGTCCAGGTCGGCCAGCCCATACTCGCCCACGCCGCGGTCGAGGCCGAGGTCGTCGAGAACTACAAGGACGAGAAAGTCCTCGTCTTCAAGAAGAAGAGAAGGAAGCAGTTCCGCCGCACGCGCGGGCACAGGCAGCCGTTGACCAAGGTCCGGATCGAGCGGGTCCTGCCTGACAAGAGCGTTCTGCCGCCCCCCGGGCCGGCCCCGAAAAAAGCGGAATCCGCCAAGAAGGCGGCCCCGGCCTTCGGGCCGAAGAAGACCGCCGGGCCCAAGAAGGAACGCGCGGCCAAACCCGCGCCGGAGGCGGCCGGGAAGCCGGCGCCGGCCAAGACCCGGAAAGCGACCAAGGAGTAAGCCATGGCCCATAAGAAATCCGGCGGCAGCGCGCGCAACGGCAGGGACAGCTGCGGCAAACGGCTCGGCGTCAAGCGCCATGGCGGCCAGTGGGTCCTCGCGGGCTCCATCCTCGTCCGCCAGAGAGGCACGCCCATCAAGCCCGGGCTGAACGTCGGGAGGGCCAAGGACGACACCTTGTTCGCCCAGGTGGCCGGGACCGTCCAGTACTCCGACAAGGGCAGGAAAGGAAAGATCGTTTCCGTCCTGCCGGCCTGAGGAAGAGACCATCACTTCGAACCCCCGCCCTCGACCGAAGGGTCCCCTCGCATCGCCGGCCTCTTGCGGGGAGTCCGATGTTCATTGACCAGGTCCACATCACCGTCAAAGCCGGCCGCGGCGGCGACGGCTGCGTCAGTTTCCGGAGGGAATACCGCGTCCCGAAAGGCGGCCCGGACGGCGGCCGCGGGGGGGATGGAGGAAGCGTCTATCTCGTCTCGGACGGGAGCGTCAGCTCCCTCGCTTGGTTCCGATTCCATCCTGTCCTCAAGGCCCGCAAGGGAGCCCACGGAGAAGGCGGGAACCGGCAGGGGAAGCGGGGGGCCGATCTCCAGCTCCGCGTACCGGTCGGAACGGTCGTCAAGGAAAAAGGCTCCGACCGCGTCCTCTTCGACTTCACTTTCCCGGGACAGAGCTTCGAGGCGGCCAAGGGCGGGCGCGGAGGCCGGGGGAACGCATCCTACGCCACCTCCACGCGTCAGGCGCCCCGGGAGTCCCAGCCGGGGCGGCCCGGGGAGGAAAGAGAGCTCTTCCTCGAGCTCAAGCTCATCGCCGATGTCGGCCTCGTCGGCTTCCCCAACGCCGGCAAATCCACCCTGATATCCAAGATCTCCGCGGCCCGGCCGCTCATCGCCGACTACCCGTTCACGACCCTGACCCCGAACTTGGGCGTCGTCGACGCCGGCGAGCACGCGAGTTTCATTGTGGCCGACATCCCGGGACTCATCGAAGGGGCCCATCGCGGCCAGGGCCTCGGCATCCGGTTCCTCCGCCACATCGAGCGGACGAAAATGCTCGTCCATCTCGTCGACGTCTCCCCCTACACCGGACGAGATCCGGTCGAGGACTTCCGGGTCGTCATGAACGAGCTCGAGGCCTTCAGTCCTGAGGTCGCCCGACGCCCCCAGATCCTGGCGGCCAACAAGATCGACCTCCTGGGGACGGACAAGTCCCGGCTGACCCGGATCAAATCCCTGGCCGCCCGCAAAAAGATCCCCTTCGTCGCCGTCTCGGCGCTCAAGGGCGAAGGGCTCCGCCACCTTGTGGGGCGGGTCAGCCGGGAACTCGAGAAACTCCGAGAGCAGAGCGGCGGGGGTAGGCCATGAAGGGCAGAATCGGCCTTTTCGGTGGGACGTTCGATCCGGTCCATCTCGGACATGTCCGGGCGGCGGGGGAGGCCCTTCAAGCCTTTCGGCTCGAGCGGGTGCTGTTCATCCCCTCTCACCTCCCGCCCCACAAGCACGGAGGAACGGCGGCCACGCCGGCCGACCGCTTCCGGATGGTCGAGCTGGCCTGCGAGGGGCGCCCCGGCTTCATGGCCTCATCCATCGAGATCGACGCCGGGGGGCGTTCCTATTCCTACCTGACCCTGGCCGCGGTCCGGGAGCGGTTCCCGCGCGCCGAACCGTTCTTCATCGTCGGCGTCGACGCTTTCCTGGAGATCGGGACATGGCGGGAATACGAACGCCTTCTCGACGAGTGCCGGTTCATCGTCACGGCCCGCCCCGGCTCCGACCTCGAGGCCGCGTCGGGGGTCTTGGACGGACGGTTGCGGGATTCCACGTTCCGCGTCCGGGGGAGGCGGCCCCTCGGGGGGTCCATCCTGGGCCGGTACCGTGTATTCCTCCTGCCCATCGCGGCCCTGGACATCTCCTCGACGGACGTCCGGGCCCGGGTCCGGGACGGCCGGAGCCTGGACGGGCTGGTCCCGCCGTCCGTCGAAGCCTACATCAGGGACCATCAACTCTATCTCGATCGACGGGGAACATGACACACGACAAGACGAAGCGTCTCACGAAGCGGGGCCTGGCCCCCGAGGTCAAGCTGGCGGTCGAAGCGAGCCTGGCCAAGAAGGCCGAAGATCTTTGCGTCCTGGACCTCCGGGACGTGTCCTCCTTCACGGATTTCTTCCTGATCATGAACGGGAACTCCTCCCGGCAGAACGCGGCCATCGCCGAAGCCGTCGAGGGCCGCCTCAAGGAAGCCGGGGTCCGGCCCCTGGGCGTCGAAGGCAAGGAATCGGCGGAGTGGGTCCTGTTGGACTACGGGTGGTTCCTCGTCCATGTTTTCTCCCGCGGCGCCCGGGAGCACTACGGCCTCGAGAGGCTCTGGGGCGACGCGCCCCGGCTGGATTTCTAGGCCGGTCCGGGCGGGCCCCGGAAAACGGGAGAAAGGTGTTGACAAGGGCGGGACGAATCGTTATTGTTCTATGGCGTTTTCGGCGATGCTCGTGAAATTCCTCTGGCCGGGCAGGACGAAGAACCCGGAGCTGCGAGCCCTTCAGGATATGCTCGTCGCGAGGATCCAGGCCTTCGTGACCTGCCGGGTCATCGAGACCCGCGAGGCCCGGGGGATGGACGAGAGATTCGCCGGCAAGATCAAGGACCTCGAGGCCGAGGGTCTCGAAAAGCACCTCGCCGGTGCCTACGTCATCGGCCTCGGGGACCAAGGAAAAGAAATGACGTCCCAAGAATTCGCGAGATGGCTGCGCGGGCGGGCCCAGGATTCGGGCCGGCCGCTGGCTTTCGTCGTCGGCGGCTTCCTCGGGCTCGCCGACCGGATCGTCGAGCGGGCCGACCTGAACCTCTCCTTGTCGCGGCTGACGTTGTCGCACGAACTGAGCCGGGTCGTCCTTCTCGAGCAGGTCTACCGGGCCTTGGCCATGAACCGCGGCTTGAAGTACGCCAAATAAGGGGGTTGCCTCGTGCCTAAGAAGATGACCAAGAAAGAAAAAGAGGAATTCCGTAAGAAGCTCGCCGATAAGAAGGAAGCCATCATTCAGAAGCTCAGCGGGTTCATCAACGAGAGCAAGGAGATGCAGTCCAACGTCGCCCAGGACCTCGTCGACAAAGCCGAGACCTCCTATACCAAGGAATTCCTCCTGAGCCTGTCGGACGCGGAGCGGAGCCAGCTGCTGATGATCGATGACGCCCTCCGGCGACTGGCTCGCGACGATTTCGGCACCTGCCAGCAATGCGGGCAGGAGATCGGACGGAAGCGGCTCGCGGCCATCCCCTGGGCGTCACTCTGCATCGACTGCCAGGAAAAGAACGAAGAAGAGCAGAGATCGCCGGCCTCATGACCCTGCGGTCCCGGGCTTGGGCCGCGGCCAGGCTCGTCGAGCTCCTCCTGTTCCCTTCGAACTGCCGGCTATGCGGCGCCCTGCTGGACGAGCCCGGTGAAAGGGTCGTCTGCCGGGAATGCCTGGGCCGACTGAGGCCGCGCCGGGGCCCGGTCTGCCCCTGTTGCGGAAGGTTCCTCGAGGGCCCGGAAGAGGGCCACCATTGCCGGAGATGCCTCGAAAGCCCCCCGGCTTTCACGATCCACCGCTCGTGCGCCGCTTACGATGGGGATCTCCGGGAGGTCATCCTGCTCCTGAAGTACGGCCGGTTCGCCGTTCTCAGTCGGCCGCTGGCCGTCTTTGCGGGCGCCGGCCTGGCCCCGGAAGAGGGGCTCTGGCACGAAGCCGACGCGCTTGTGCCCGTTCCTCTCCACAAGATCCGGGAAAAAGAGCGCGGATTCAACCAGGCCCGCCTCATCGCCCGCGGCCTAGCCCGGGAGCGCGGGCTCGAGGTCCTGTCCCGATGCCTCGTGAAGGTCCGGAACGTCCCGCCGCAGACCTCCCTGGAGGCCGCCGAGAGGGAGAGGAACGTCCGGAGCGCTTATGCGATCCGTGATGGGAAACGGATCGCCGGCAAGACGCTCGTCCTCGTCGATGATGTCTTCACGACTGGGGCGACCCTGCGCGAATGCAGCCGTGTCCTCGTCGCCGCCGGGGCCCGCGAAGTCCGGGCCTTGACCGTCGCCCAAGCCTGAATACGGGCCTCCTTCCATTCCCGGGGATTCTCTCCTCTGCGTTTTTGCCGATAAATATCCCCCTTTTCCCCCAGACCCCCGGGAACCAGTCCCGACGGTTCCCCCGTCGGCGGGGAGCGGACTCCGGGGAGAGACCATTGAAAGCGCGGCGGAGCGACTCGGAGCCGCACCTTCAAGAAATACCCTAAAAGATGGGGGCCTGCGGGGGGATATCCATCGGCATCACTCGATCGAGAACTCTTGGGATAGGGAGAGATGAAAAAAAAGGGACACGAACCAACGGTTCGTGCCCCTTTCGGCTATGCGCCGGGCTTACTTCTTGGCCTTGTCGACGGTGACGGGCTTGAGGATCTTGACCTTGCGGGGCTTCAGCTCGGGCTTCTTCGGCATGCGCACCCGGAGGACGCCGTTCTCGTGCTCGGCCTCGATCCGGTCCTGTTCGATGTAGGCGGGCAGGGCGAACGAGCGGAAGAAGGACCCGTAGGAGCGCTCGATCCGGTGGTAGTTCTCCTCCTTGGCCTCCTTCTCGAACTTGCGCTCGCCCTTGAGGATGAGGGTGTTGTCCTCGACCTTGATCTCGACATCCTTCTCGTCGACGCCGGGGATCTCGGCGCAGAGCACGACCTCGTTCTCATTCTCGTAAATGTCCACGGAAGGGGCCCAGGCCCTGCCCATGAGGTCCTTCTCCTCCTTGGATCCGGACATGTCCTCGAAAAGCCTGTTCATGCGGTCCCTGAGGGTCATGAAATCGCCAAAGGGATCCCATCTGATGATAGCCATGTAACAACCTCCTTAAAATATCTTAGTGGGTTAATAATATAATATCTTAGTATATATTTGTCAAGTATTTTTTAATAATTTTTATTATCTTCTTTCCCGGCAGGATAAAACATGCGCATAGGGATGGATATCCCCCTGAAGACCCCCATAGCGGAGGGGGACCCGTCGGCCGCCGACGGGGGAACCGTCGGGACTGGTTCCCGGGGGTTTGGGGGCTAAGGGGGGACAGCAATCGATAAAGCGTGTTCTCGAATTTATCCGGATCCCTCTATGAGCACCGTGGCCTCCCCTTTGAGTTCCTTTTCCGCCAGCCGGGCCATGAGCCCGGAGGCGTTCCCCCGTATGAACTCCTCGTGGAGCTTGGTCATCTCCCTGGCGATGACGACCTGCCGGTCGCCCAGCTCGTCGAGAACGGCGCCTAGGAACTCCCCGATCCGCCTGAGGGGAAGGTAAAGAACAAGGGTCGCTCTTTCCTCCCGGACCCCCTGGAGGAGTTTTCGGAGTCCTGATATCTTGGGGGGAGGAAAACCCAGGAAAAGGAACCGATGGGTCGGCAGGCCGGAGGCCGAGAGGGCACAAGTCGCCGCCGATGGCCCGGGTATGGGCACGACGGGAACCCCCTCCCGGAGCGCCTCGCGGATCAGAGGGAACCCTGGATCGGCCAGGCCCGGCGTCCCCGCGTCCGAGACCAGGGCTACGTCGCCCCCGGCCAGGAGGATCCTGATGATCTCGGGGATCTTCCGGCCTTCCTTCGGATGGAAGTAGCTGATGAGGCGGTTCTTGAGGCCGTGCCGGTTCAGGAGCTTAAGCGTCTGGCGGGTGTCCTCGCAGGCGATGGCCCGGACCTCGCCGAGGATGCGCAGGGCCCGGAGGGTGATGTCCTCGAGGTTGCCGATGGGCGTCGCGACGATATAGAGGGTCCCGGGCCCGCGGCCGCCGGCCGGTTCGTCGGGCAAGACCTACCTCCCCCAATCGTAAGGGTAAAGGAAATCGTGACCCACCGAACGTGCCGAGAGCTTGGCGATAGGCGGCATCCGGCGCTTGTATTCGGACCGCCGGACGAGCCGCAGAACGCGGTCCACGCGGGCCGGCTTGTGTCCGGCCCCGATGAGCTCCTTGCGGCTCTTCTTGAGGTCGACGAGCCCGTAGAGGATCTCGTCGAGTTCGTCATAGGTCAGGCCGATCTCGCCCTCGTCGGTTTGGCCCGGCCAGAGCCCGGCCGTCGGGACCTTCTTCCGGATGGCGGCGGGGACCTTCAGATGCGCGGCGAGGTCGCGGACTTGCGTCTTGTAGAGGTCCCCCATGGGGTTGATGGCGCAGGCCATGTCGCCGTAAATGGTCCCGTAGCCGATGAGGAGCTCGGTCTTGTTGCTCGTTCCGAGGACGAAGGCCCCCTCGAGGGCCGAGCGGTCGTAGAGGACGGACATCCGCTCGCGGGCCATTTTGTTGCCCCGCCGGACACGGCTTGCGGCCGGCAGGCGGGAAAAATAGGCGTCCACCTGGGGGGCGATGTCGATGATCTCGGACCGGATGCCCAGGGACCGGGCCAGCTTCTCGGCGTCGCGCACGTCCTGCGGGGCGCTCGTGCCGTAGGGCATGATGAGGCCCAGGACGTTCGGCGGGCCGAGGGCCCGGGCCGCGAGCGCAGCGCATACGGCCGAGTCAAGTCCGCCGGAGAGGCCCAGAACGGCCTTTGGGCAGCCGCACTTGGCGAGTTCCTCGTGGATGAATCGGACAAGGACCTTTTCGACGAAGGCCGGATCAATCTTCGGAGGCACGGACGATCCTTTCGAGGGACCGGAGGACGGCCTCCGGCCTCTCGTCCCGTTTGAAGACCCATTTCCGCCGCGCTTCCCTGACGGCCGCAAGATCGAGGCGGCGGACGAGGAGCTCGGGCTCCACGTAGGCCGCCCGGGCCAGAAGTCGCCCTCCGGGCGCGTAGATGAACGAGCCCCCGGCGAAGGTCACGCCGTCCTCGACGCCGACGCGGTTCGCGTAGATGACGTAGGCCGTCGAGAAATAGGACATGGCCTCGCCCATGAGCTCCCACATCCGGCTGGTCTCGAAAGCCCGGGCGCCGGAGACGCCGCGGCCGGGGGCGGCGGAGATGCAGATGATGACCTCGGCGCCGCCCGCATAGAGGGCATAGTTCGCCCCGTAATGGAGAAAGTCCCTGCAGATGAGCAGGCCGGCCTTCCCGAAGGGCGCGTCGAAGGACCGGAATTCGCGCCCGGCGGCCCAGAACCGGGCCTCGTCGAACATCCCGTTGGTCGGCAGGAAGACCTTGCGGTGGACGTGAAGGATCCGCCCGCCCGAGATGAACGCGGCCGAGTTGTAGAAGATGCCCTTTTCGGTGGGCCGCTCCTCCATGAACCCGACGACGGCCGAGAGACCGCGGCAGCGGGCGACGATCCGCCGGAAGACGGGGTCGGAGGACGGGTCGAGGGCGACCTCCTCGGCCAGGTCCCTCAGAGTGTAACCGGTCAGGCTCAGCTCGGGGAAGACGATGAGGTCGACTTTGGACCGTTTCGCCCGATCAATGATATCCAGATGGAAGGCCGCGTTGGCCTTGACATCCCCGAGCCGGGAGGAGAATTGGGCGAGGGCGACCTTCATGACCCTCAACGTAGCACAAAGCGGGGCCGCTTTTCAAACGCAGGGCGATTGAAAAACGCCGCCGGATGGTTTATGATTCGAAGCGCGTCGACGGGACGCGGAGACCATGAAACATATCGCGCTTTTTCTCCACGACATCCATTTCGAGAAAAGATCGGGACGGCTGATCTTCAAGCGGGAGGAGGCGAGCAAATACTTCTTCTTCCGTCAGGGCGATATCATCCAGGTCAAGACCAACCGGCCCGAGGAGAGACTCGGCGAGATCCTCTTCAAGCTCGAGCGGCTGCCCAAGGAGGCCCACGCCCGGATCGACGATTTCATCGAGCCCAACCAGAACATCGGCGAGGTACTCCACAAGCGCGGGGTCATTTCCGAAGAGGACCTTAAAGAAGCGCTGGCCCATCAGATCCGGGAGACGATCCTCAACGCCTTCCCGTTCTTCGACGGCGAGCTCGTCTTCCAGGAACGCAAGGACCTTGAGGGCGGTGGGGCGGCCCCACCCGTCAATATCCCGCTGCTCATCGAATACGGCATCCGGCGCATGCGGCCCGACCCGGCGTTGAAGGCCTTCCTGGCCGACAAGATCCCGTCCCTCAAGAGGACGACCTACGCCTACCTCCTGACCGCCGAGGAGAAGGGCTTCCTGGACAAGCTGGCCGGGACGGAAACCGCCGAGGCCGTTATCCGCAGAATGCCTTCGCCCTCGGATTTCTACTGGAAAAGCCTCTATCTTTTCGCCTGCCTCGACATCGTCGACCTGAAAGGCGAGGCCCGGACCGCGCCGGCCCCTGATAATCGCCGTCCCGGCCTCGATCCGGCCGCGACGATCGACGATGTCCTGTCCCTGCGGGAGAAGCTGGCGTCGAGGAGCTATTACCAGGTCCTGGGCGTCCCCCGGACGGCCTCGGGCGAGGAGGTCAAAAAGGCCTATTTCCAGATGGCCCGGCGGTTCCATCCCGACCGCTTCAGCGCGGAGCAGGCCGGGGAGTACAAGAAGCAGATCGACGAGGTCTTCGACGCTATCACCACGGCCTATAGGACGCTGAGCGATAAGGCCCTGCGGGCCGCTTACGACGCCAAATCCAAGTCTCCCGCCCCGGAGGACTCCCAATCGGCGGCCAAGCTGGCCGAGATCAAGTTCCGGCAGGGGAAGACCCTCTTCGGCCAGGAGCGATACGAGGAGGCCATCTCCTACCTGCGGGAAGCCATCCGCGAAAAGAAGGACAAGGCGGATTATTACCTGCTCCTGGCCATGGCCGAGGTCAAGGTCCCCGGCTACATCAGGAAGGCCGAAGAGGATTTCCTCAAGGCCATCAACATGGAGCCTTGGAACCCCGAAGGCTATCTGGGACTGGGAATGCTCTATCGCAGGGAGGGCCTGCAGGCCAAGGCCCTCAAAATGTTCGAGAAGGCCGTCCAAGCCGATCCCGACCACGTGGCGGCCCGGGAGGCCCTCGAGGACTTGAGTGGCGGGGGCAAGAAGAAGGGCCTCAAAGGGCTTTTCTCCATCGACCTGTTCGGCACGTCCAAGAAAAAGAAATAGGGGTCAGCGCTTCCGGCCGACGAGCTCGCGGAACCCGGCCTCGTCAATGATCTTGACGCCGAGCTCGCGGGCCCTGTCCAGCTTGGACCCGGGCGACGCGCCGACGACGAGACCGGTCGTCCTTTTGGTGACGGACGACCCGACCTCGGCCCCCAGCCCCTCGAGCAGCTCCCGGGCTTCCTCCCGCGTCATCCCCTCCAGGGTCCCGGTGATGACGAAGACCTGCCCGGCGAGCCGCCCGGCCCCGGCTGCGGCTTTGCGGGCCGATGTCGTCACGCCCGCCGCTTGGAGCCTGCGGACGAGCTCCCGGTTCTCCGGCCGGTCGAAGAAGAACCGGATGCTCTCGGCGACCTTGGGCCCGACCTCCTCGACCTCGACGAGCTCCTCCGCCGGGGCCGCCTCCAAGGCCTCGAGGCTGAGGTACTTGTCGGCCAGGATCTGGGCCAAGCGCTCCCCCACGTGGCGTATCCCCAGGGCGAAGATGAACCGGGCCAATTCCCGCTCCTTGGACCGCCCGATCTGTTCCAGGAGATTGGCCGCGCTCTTGGGGCCCATCCGTTCCAGGCCCTCCAGGTCCTCGGCCGTCAGGACATAGAGGTCCGGGATGGACCGGACGAGGCCGCGGGAGACGAGCTGGTCGACGAGGGCTTCTCCCAGGCCCTCGATGTTCATGGCCCTGCGGGAGGCATAATGGAGCACGGACTCGCGGAGCCGGGCCGGGCACGACGGGTTGACGCAGCGCGAGACGACCTCGTCCTCGGGCCGGAAGGCCTCCGAGCCGCAAGCCGGACAGCGGCGGGGCCAAACGAAAGGCTTCTCGCGGCCCGTCCTTCGCTCTTTCATGACCGAGACGACGCGGGGGATGACGTCGCCGCTTCGCTCGAGCAGGACGAAGTCGCCGATCCGGACGTCCTTCCGGCGGATCTCGTCCTCGTTATGGAGGGTCGATCGGCTGATGGTCGTCCCCGAGAGCTTGACGGGCTCCAGGACGGCGACCGGCGTCAGAGCGCCCGTCCGGCCGACTTGGATGATGATGTCGTTGACCCGCGTCGTGGCCTGGCGGGCCGGGAACTTGTAGGAGACGGCCCACCGCGGCGACTTGGCCGTCGTCCCCAGTTCCCGGCGTTGGGCGGCGGAGTCGACCTTGACGACGATGCCGTCCACGTCGTAGTCCAGCTCGTCCCGCTTGGCGGCCCACTCCGCATAATAGGCCAGAACGTCGTCGAGCGTCCGGCAGAACCGGGAATGGGGATTGGTCTTGAATCCCAAGTCCGCCAGCTTGCGGAGGGCCGCCCACTGGCTCGGCTCCTCGGTCCCGTCGATGAACAGGCTGTAGAGGAAGACGTCCAGGCCCCTGGCGGCGACCTCCCTCGGGTCGAGCAGACGGATGGACCCGGCCGCCGCGTTGCGGGGATTGGCGAACTGGGCCAAGCCGTCTTCCTCGCGGGCCTTGTTGAGGGACCGGAAGGCCGCGAAGGGCAGGAAGATCTCGCCCCGGACCTCGACGTCCCGGCGCTCGCCGATGGTCAGAGGGAAGGCCCGGATGGTCCTGACGTTGCCCGTGACGTCGTCGCCGCGGACGCCGTCGCCGCGGGTGACGGCCCGATCGAACCGGCCGTCGCGGTAGCGGACCGAGATGCCCAGGCCGTCGATCTTCAGCTCGGCCGTGTAGGCGACCGTCTCCCCCGGCAGGAGCTTGCGGACCCGGTCCTCGAACTCCCGGAGCTCGGCCTCGTTGTAGCAGTTCTCGATGCTGAGCATGGGGGACGCGTGAGCCACGGAGAGGAAGCCCGCCAGGGGCTTTTCCCCCACGCGTTGGGTCGGGGAGTCGGGCGTGACGAGCCCGGGGAAGCGGGCCTCGAGGTCGCGGAGCTCACGGACAAGGCCGTCGAACTCGGCGTCGGAGATCTGGGGGTCGTTGTCGACGTAATACTTTTTTTCGTGATGGACGATCTCGCGCCGCAGGGCTTCGGCCCGCCGGCGGGCCTTGGGCGGGATCGGTGTGGAGGACACGCGCTTCCTCCTTGGTCGGTGAGGTCCGGCCGCGGTCGGGCGCGGCCGGCCGGTCACTTGCCGAGCTTGCTGCGAACCTGGGCGACGAGGGCGTTGAACCGGTCCAGGACGCCCTTCTGGCTGGCCTGGATCCTCTCGATGGCCTGCTGCTCGAGCTGGATGTTCTCCTCGATCTTCTTCAGGACCCGCTTGTCGGCGTCCGACAGCTCGTCCTCGCTCTTGCCCTCGACCTTGGCGTTGTAGGACTTGGTCAGCTCCTCGATGGCCGCGTTGTGCTCCTTGATCTTGTCGTAGCTCGCGGCCAGGTCCTTGTCCTGACCGACGTAGAGGTTCTGGGCCTGGACGAGGAGGCTCTTGGACTGCTGGCTGTTCAGGAGCGCGGCCTCGATGAGGGCGTTGATGGCCTCGTTCGTCTTGGCCGGGTTGTCCTTGACCTGGGCGTTGAGGATGATGGCGATGTTCAGGGCCAGATTGGGTGCTCTTTTCCGGGAATAGGCCTCTTTGTAGACCGCCAGGGCTTCATCGACCTTGTTCTGCTTGTAAAGGGTCTGCCCGAGGAGCGCGGCGCTTTCCGGGCCTTTGTCGCTCTCGTAGAAGTGGCGCAGGGCCTTTTCCGCGTCGGCGAACTTCTGGTTCTTGAGCAGGGTCGCGGTCATGCTGTTGAACTGTTTGATGATGCTCGGCGCCTTGTAGATGCCGTAGCCGGTGATGTAGCTCTCCGCGGCGGTGCCGTAGTCGCCGGTCTTCTCGGCGAGCTTGCCGAGGAACTCGAAGCCGCCGGCCTGGAGCTGGGCGCCCAGGTTCTTGTCCTGGAGGGACTTGCCGTGGTCGATGAGCTTGCGCGTGGCCGCCTTGGCCCTGTCCAGCTGGCCGGCGTTTTCGTAGTGGGCGGGGATCATGCTCAGGAGGCCGATTTTCGTCTTCTCATCGATGCCGCTCATGGTCAGCGCCTTTTCGCCGTACTCGGCCGCCTTTTGGTAGTTCTTTGTCGGGCAGGGGGTCAGGCTGTAATAGACATAGGCCCAGTTCTCGTAGGTCGTCCCCTGTCCGGCGTATTTGGTGATGTAGGCCTCGAGGGCTTTGACCTTCTGGCAGTCGTCCGCATGCTGCATGGCCTTGAGGTATTCCTCGTCGGCGGTCTGGGCGGCCAGAAAGCCGGTCATGAGGACGATCAGGGTCAATGCCGTCCAAGCTGTCCTTTTCATGGGCAACCTCGCGCGAAAATTTCAAGAATCATAGCCCGCGTCCGGGCATTTGTCAATATCATCGCAGACGCAATAAATTATAGCAAAATCCGTGCCAGGATGAAACGCCGGCCCGCTTGGCTTCCGGCTTCCCTCTGTCCTATAATACGGCGGTGGACCGCAACCAGGCTTTCCGCGAGGCCCTGACCGAACGCTTCGGGGACGCTTACTCCGTCAATGTCCCCCTGGCGGCCATGTCGAGCTTCGAGATCGGCGGGCCGGCCGACTTCTTCTATGAGGCCCACAGCCTCGATGATCTGCTGGCGGCCGTCGCCCTGGCCGTCAGGGAAAAGGCCCCCTATTACGTCATCGGCGGCGGGAGCAACATGCTCTTCGATGATCGGGGTTTCCGGGGGCTTATCATTCGGAACCGGGCCGAGGGCGTGACGGCCGGAGAGGGGCGGCTGCGCGTCCTGGCGGGAACCAGCCTATCGGCCCTGTTGCGGGCGGCCCTGCGGGCGGGTCTCACCGGCCTGGAATTTTTGGCCGGCATCCCCGGCACTCTGGGAGGGGCCGTGGCCGGCAATGCCGGGGCCTTCGACCGGTGCCTCGCCGATGTTCTCGAGACGGCCGATGTCCTCGAAAAGGATGGTACCCGAAGGACTTTTTCCAGGGGAGATCTCCATTTTCAGTACCGGTATTCCGCCCTCCGCGAGGGCGGGGGGATCGTCCTGGAGGCTGTCCTCATGTCCTCTCCCGGGGACAGAAAGGCCTCCGAGGCCTTGATGCGCGGCTTCCTTCAAAAAAGGCGGGAGAAACACCCTCCCTGGGGCACGGCTTGCGCGGGAAGCTATTTCAAGAACCCCTGCCAGCCCGACGGTTGCAAGATCGCGGCCGGTCGCCTTCTCGAGGAAGTCGGGGCCAGGGGAATGTCCGTCGGCGGCGCGGCGGTCTACGATAAGCACTGCAATTTCATCATCAACAAGGGCGACGCCACGAGCCGCGACGTCCTGCTCCTGGCCCAAGAGCTGAAAGAGCGCGTCCTGGCCCGGTTCGGCATCAGGCTGGAGGAAGAGGTCATCCACCTTCCAGCAGACGCTCGAGCCGTCTGAGCTTCGCCGCCGGCAGAGAACCTTTGGCCATTCCCGCCAGAGCCGCTTTCCCGAGCGCCCGGTAGATCTCCAGGACCTCCGGATGGGACCCCAGAGCCTCCAGATGCTTTCGGACCGTCCCCTCGTCCCCCCGGGCGATGGGCCCGGTCAGGGCTTTGTCCCAGCCAAGGCCTTTTACATTCTGTAAAGTTCCTTGCACGAGGGGCCAAAGAACAGCGGCCGCCCAGGCCTCGGCGATCCCCGTGCCCGCCAAGAGCCTCGAAGCGGTCCTCTCCAGGGCGACAAGGGCGTTGGAGGCCAGGCTGCAGGCGGCGTGGTAGAGAGGCTTGTCCTCCTCGGCGAGCAGAAGCGCCCGGCCGCGGAGGGCTCTGACCATGAACAGGGCTGTCCGGACGCCCTCCTCATCCCCCTCGAGGCCCCAGAAGACGCTCTTGAAATGCCCCGGGTCGAGATCCTTGCGGGGAAAGGCTTGAGCGGGGTGGGCCGAGGCGACCGAGGCCCCTTTCTTCCGCAGCGGCTCGAGGATCCTGGCGGGCAGGATGCCGCTCGTGTGGAGGACCACGCGTCCGGACCAGCGGACTCCCGTCCGAGCCAGGCTCGAGGCCACGGCCGCGACGGCCTCATCGGGTACGGTGATGAGGACGAGGCCCCCCGCGGCTTCGGCCTTCCGGAGATCGGTCGTCGCCGTTCCGCCGCCGATCAGCCTCCGGCTTTCCCGGGCCGCTTTCGGGTCCCGGTCGCAGAGGGCCCGGGGCGCCCAACCCTTGGCCGCCAGGGCCCGGCCGAGGGCCGTGCCCACACGCCCTGTGCCGACGATCGAAAAGCCGGTCATGGTCTCTCCTTGAACACCTCGTCCCAGAGGTCGACCTCGAGCGGCGAGGCGGCCGCGACCCTCTTTTCCATGGCCCGCTGGTCACGCCGCTCCCTCAGGGCCTTCTTGACCTCCCGGGCGAAGTCGTCCGAGCTGATCGACACCAGGCCGCGGGACTTGGCCAGAGCCCGGATCGTCCGGTCCGAGCTGACGACGAAGAAACGGCGGCGGTCCGTCTGGCGTTCGATGAGCCCGGCGATGACCTCGTCGGCGCTCTCGCCGCGGCCGGGGAAGTGGATCGTGAACTTCGGATTGACGACCTCCGCGACCCGATCCTCTTCGAGGCCGCCGTCAAAGACGAGATGGACGCGGGTCCGTGTCACCCGCTGGAAGGCCAGCAGTCGGACGACGAGCCCCTCCCGACCGCCCGGCTCGCGGAGCTCATGGGGAGCGAGCCTCCCCAGGAGGTTGTTGCCGTCGATGAGGTAGGCCATCAGCCCGGCGGCCAGGACAGGGGCCGCCCTCCGAGGACGTGGAAATGGATGTGGAAAACCTCTTGGCCGGAATGAGGGCCGGTGTTGAGGACGATGCGATACCCCGATTCCCCGACCCCTTTCAGCCGGGCCATCGCCCGGGCTGTCGACAGGGCCTCTCCCAGGAGGGCCTCCGAGCCTTCCGGCGCTTCATTGAGGGACGCGATATGGGCCTTGGGGATGACCAGGACATGGACGGGGGCCCGCGGCCGGATGTCCTCGAAAGCCAAAAACCGCTCGCTCTCGAACAGGACGGCAGCCGGCAGCTCCTTGCGGACGATCCGGCAGAAAACACAGTCCATTCCGGTCGGAGCGCTCATGCCGCGA
This sequence comes from uncultured Eubacteriales bacterium, assembly GCA_964423315.1. Lineage (GTDB taxonomy): Bacteria > Acidobacteriota > Aminicenantia > Aminicenantales > Saccharicenantaceae > RBG-16-66-30. Next base: position 34,761 of record CAYREO010000004.1, read on the forward strand.
CCCTTTCGATCACGGCCCCGAGGGCCCGGACCTTGTCCTCGATCCGTTCGTAGCCGCGGTCGAGGTGCTCGATCTCGCTGATGACGGTTTCCCCCGAGGCGATGAGCCCGGCCAGGACAAGCGAGGCCGAAGCCCGCAGGTCCGTGGCCACGACTTCGGCCCCGGAGAGCGGCGTTTTGCCCTTGATGACCGCTTTGTCACCCTGGACCTCGATCGATGCCCCCAGCCGGATGAGCTCGTTGACGTGAGAGAACCGGCGGTCGAAGATGGTCTCGGTGAGGATGGAGGTCCCCTGCGCCTGGGTCAGGAGGACCATGAACTGGGCCTGCATGTCGGTCGGGAACCCGGGGAAAGGTGAGGTCGTGATGTCCTGGGGTTTGACCTCGCGGCCGCCGACGACCCGCAAGCCGCGGGGGCCCTCCGGGTCGATCGCGGCTCCCGAGGCCCGCAGCTTGTCGATGACGGCCTCGACGTGGCCGGGGACGACGTCCTCGAGGAGGACGTCCCCGGACGTCAGAGCGCCGGCGACGAGGAACGTTCCGGTCTCGATGCGGTCGGGGATGATGGTATGGACAGCGCCGCCGAGCGACTTGACGCCCTGGACGCGGGCCGTGTCCTCGTCAACCCATTCGATCCGGGCCCCCATCTTGTTGAGAAGCGCGGCCAGGTCGGCGACCTCCGGCTCCCGGGCGCAATTCCGAAGGACGGTCTCGCCTTTGGCCAGGGCCGCGGCCATAAGGAGGTTCTCCGTTCCGGTCACGGTCTTCTTCTCGAACTCGATCTCTGCGCCGCGCAGGCGGCCGGCCCGGGCCCGGATATTTCCGTGCTCGAGCGAGATGGCGGCCCCCAGCTTCTGGAGGCCCGCGATATGAAGATCGACGGGCCGAGAGCCGATGGCGCATCCTCCGGGCAGGGCGACGACGGCCCGGCCGAAGCGGGCCAGGAGCGGTCCCAGGACGAGGATCGAGGCCCGCATGGCCCGGACAAGCTCATAGGAAGCCTCGTCGGAGCGGATGCCTCCGACCCGGACGACAAGCGTGTCGCCTTCCACACGGGTCGTCCCGCCCAACCCCTCGATGAGGGTCAGCATGGTGTGGACGTCCTTGACGAGCGGGACGTTCTCGAGCCGGACCTCATCCTCCGTGAGCAGGCAGGCGGCGATCGACGGCAGGACGGCGTTCTTGGCCCCGCTGATGCGGACCCGGCCCGACAGCTTGACGTCGGGTCCCCCGCGGACGACGAGCTTTTCCATCGGCTCGATTGTAAGGGAAGAGGTCGCGGAATTCAACTTCCGCGGCCGCCGCCGCGGGCTCAGCCGGCGAGGCCCCGCCTCGACCAGCCCCAAGCGTCATAATAGGCGTCGAGGATGGTGTTGTGGAAGGCCACATCGACGGCCCGGCCCTTGTGGGCCCCGCGGGTCAGCGGGATCGTGAGCTTGGGAGGCACAAAGGCGTCGTAGCTCCGCTCGCGGCCCTGGAGATTGTTCAGCCGGCGCTCGAGCGTGTAGATCCTCCGGCCGCAGGCCTTGAGGGTTTCCGGCGAGTACTCGATGCCCGTGAGGGCCTTGTAGAGCGACAGGAACGGATCGGCCATGATGTCCCCCGTGAAGAAATCGCAGAGGCCGAGGGAATCGACGAGGGCCTTGGCGGCCTGCCCCTCCGCGACATAGGCGGCAAGGTCCGCGGGAGCCTTGAGCCCGCCCTCCTCGGCCTGGACGGTCCACGCGTAGGTGTGGTCGCCGCGGCCGCGGTTCGAGGTCCCGTAGGCGGTGAACATCCCGGGAAAGGCCTTGGGGCTGATGCCGGCGTAGCCGAGGCCGGCGAAGGAGGTCGTCGCGCAATGCGCGACATCTCCCGGCTTGGCGCCCGAGGCCGCCGCGATCGCGGCCACGGCCCGGTCCGTGTGGTCCCCGAGGACCCGCCCGAGGTCGGACGACCGGTAGGCGATCTCCTCGAGGAGGCGGACCATGCCGGGGGCGTCCCCGAATTTCAGCGGGCTCCCGAGCTTCGACAGGAAGCCCTTCTCCGACATCTCCATGGCCCCGGCCGTGACCGAGCCGAAGGTCATCGTGTCGACGCCGAGGTCGTTGCACAGCCGGTTCATGTGGAACATGGCGTCGCGGTCGAGGATGCAGCAGTTGATCCACAGGGCGATCGTCTCGAACTCGGGGCGCACGCCGTCGCCCGCGTAAAGCCCGCCTTCGACCCGGGCCGAGCGGGTGCAGAAAATGTGACGACACTTGTTGCAGACGGCGTGCTTGCCGGAGATCTCGAGGAACGCGGCCGTCGAGACCTTGGCGTAGTCGGCCTCATCGAACGAGCCCTCGTCGAAGTTCCGCCACGGCAGGTAGCCGCCCTTGACGCCGAGGTAGCCGCCGCGGAAGGCCCGGTCGAGCCACCAGGTCGTGCCCGTCGTCGGCCGGAAGGAGGCCGTCCGGGCGGGATCGTCAACGCTTTCCTTGACCAGCCGGTCGATCTCCTTGCCGAGCTCCTTGAAGCGGGCTTCGTCGGCGAAAGAGACGCCCTCTTTTCCGAAGGCCGTGATGGCGACGAGGTTCTTGGAGCCGAAAACGGCCCCGGCCCCGCCGCGGCCGAAGTTGCGGTGGCGGTCGGCCGTGAGGCAGGCGAATTCGACCAAATTCCAACCGGCCGGGCCGGCGCACAGGGTCGAGCCCCCCTTGACCTTGCCGGCCAGGAAATCGGTGATCTCCGACGCGGTCCGCAGCGTCCGGCGCCCGGCCGCGGTTTGGAAGAGCTCGTCTTCGGCGTCGACGATCCGGATCGTGCCCTCGACGGCCTCGAGGCGGACCGGGCGCTCGGCGCGGCCGTCGATGACGATCTGGTCGAATCCGGCGCGCTTGAGCATGTTGGGGAACAGCCCGCCCGCGCTCGAGTGAGTGACGAGCCCGAGGACGGGCGTGTGGCCGGGGATCCAGGGCGCCGGTTCGGGCGAACGGGTCATGGCCCCGACGAAGGAGCAGGAGCCTCGGCCGGCCGTGGGCACGGCCGTGTCGTTGGGGGCGGCGGCGCCGATGATGATCCGGTTCTGCGCGCCGAGCGGGTCTCTCAGAGGCCCGGTCTTCTCGAGGTGGTCGGCCATCAGCCGGGCCTGCAGGCCCCGGCCCCCGACGTAGTCGCGGAGATAGGCGGGGTCAGCCGGCTCGACGCGGACGTTCCGGCGGGTGAGATCGACCCAGGCCCAGCGGCCCCGGTATCCGGCGGGAAGGGACTTGGCATCCGTCATGGTGGTCACTCCTCATGCTGCGGCCCGCGGGAAGGCCGCCGGTCTCGGCGCGCGCGGGCGCCCATTCAAACGGCCTTGAGGGCCTGGTCCAGGTCGGCGATGACGTCGTCGGGGTGCTCGCCGCCGACGCAGAGCCGGATGAGCTGGGGCGGGACGTCGGCCATGCGCCGGGCCTCCTCGCCCTGCTGCTGGTGGGTCGAGATGGCCGGGATGGTCGCCACGCTCTTGATCCGGCCGAGGTCGGTCGCCCGGTAGATCATCTTGAAGCCGTCAAAGACCTTGCGGGCGTTCTCCGGCGGTCCGTCGACGCGGAAGCTCATGAGGTGGCCGAACCTGTTGACCTCGTCGCCCTTGCCGGTGCCGGAATCGACGAGCTTCATGTACTTTTTGGCGACCTTGTGGAGGTGGTAGCTGGGCAGGCCGAGGTAGTCGACCTGGTAGACCTTGGGGTGCTTCTGGAGGTATTCCGCGACGATCTGGCAGTTGGCGCTGACGAGGTCCATTTTCGCCCGCAGGGTCCGCAGGTCGTTGAGGGCGAAGATGGCGTTGACCGGCGATGAGGCCGGGCCGTTGTCGCGATAGGGCAGGAACTTGACGTACTCGGCGAAGCTCTCCTTGAACAGGGGATGGTCGTTGCGGACCTTGGTCGTGATCGGCTTGCGGCTGATGAGGGCCCCGCCGATGGCGAAACCGCCCGAGGTGATGGACTTGGTCAGCGAGTGGACGACGATGTCCGCGCCGTGGGCGATGGGCCGCATGAGGGCCGGCGTCGCGCAGGTCGCGTCGATGATGAGCGGTATTTCCCACGAGTGGGCCAGGTCGGCCAGGGCCTTGATGTCGGCGAAGGACTGCTGGGGATTGGAGGGCATCTCCATATACAGGAAGCGGGTGTCCTCGTCGATCCTCGCTTTCCAGTTCCCGATCTCCCACGGGTCCTGGACCCAGCGGCACTCGATGCCCCGCTCCTTCATCTTGCGCAGGGAGAACTGCTGGAAGGTGCCGCCGTAGACCTGGATGCCGGAGACGAAGTTGATGCGCTCCGGCCCGTCCTTCTGCTTGACGAGGAGGGGATCGGTGGCCGACATGATGGCCCCCATGCCGCTCGCCGTGACGCAGCAGGAGGTGTCGCAGCCGGCGCCGTAGCCTTCGAGCAGGGCCAGGACCCATTCGAGGTAGTAGGTCGTCGGGTTGGCGATCCGGGTGTAGCACCAGGTCGGGACGAGGTAGGCCAGGGCGGCCTCGAGCTCGTCCGAATCGGCGTAGGCCTGGGAGGCGGAAAGGTAGAGGGGCTCGATGACGGCCCCCTGGTTGCGGACGAGCGACTCCTGGACGGTGTAGAGGCCGTGGACGGCGATGGTGTCGAACTTCATGCCCTTCATGCGGGCCAGGGCCGCGTCCCTTTCGGCCAGAAGCTTCTTGGCCTCCTCGACGTACTTCATGACGCCGGGGGAGTATTGCGGAGCGGAGCTCATGGGTCCTCCATGGGGTTGGGATTTACAGACAGCCGTTCGGGGGGGCGGGTGATTCGCTTTAGGGCAAACGGCATGACACAGTTGAGACTGAGCCCTTAGCATATAAGGGTTGCCCCGTCTTCGTCAAGCCCGGGCTCGGGGCGGTTCCTCTCGCGGCGCACCCCCGTCCGTGCTCACCGCCCCAAAGCTCTCTTCGGCATCAGCGGCTGCGCGCGGGCGGGGGCCCCCACGCCGCCGCGTCACCGCCCCTCGAATGGCGGCGACCGCGGGAATGGCGACGGGGATGGCGATGGGGACATGTCCCCTAGGTACGTGTCCCCCGCTCTTCCTTCAGCAGCGGTGGATGGCCAGGATGTCCGAGAGGATCGAGAACCCGGTCTCGGTCTTCCCGGCGCCTGCGCCCTGGATGGTGACCTTGCCCATGAGGTCGGTCTCCAGGCTCAGGGCGTTCTGGGCGCCCATGACCCCCGCCAGCGGGTCGCTCAGAGGGAGCTTCTGGGGAGAGACGGAGGCCGTGACCTTCCCGCCTTCCTTCTTGGCGTGGGCGACGAGCTTGTAGCGGAAGCCGCCGGCCTTGGCGGCTTCGACGTCGGCCTTGGTGATGGACGAGATCCCCTTGCAGGGAACATCGCTCGTCTTGAGGGCCGCGCCGAGCAGGACGTTGGACAGGATGACGATCTTGGCCAGGGCGTCGAGGCCCTCGACGTCGGCCGTCGGGTCGGCCTCGGCGTAGCCCAGCTTCTGGGCCAGGGCCAGGGCGGCGCCGTAGTCCATGCCCTCGGTCTCCATCTTGGTCAGGATGAAGTTGGTCGTCCCGTTGAGGATGCCCTTGACCTCGCGGACCTCGTTGCCGGCCAGACCGCATTCGGCCAGATGGAAGACGGGAGTGCCGCTCATGACCGTGCCCTCGAAGCGGAACTGGAGGCCGTTCTGGCGGGCCAGTTCGTGGATCTCGCGGTAATGAAGGGCCGCCGGGCCCTTGTTGGAGGTGACGACGTGCTTGCCGGTCCGCAGGGCCTTCTTGATGTAGCTTGTCGCCGGCTCGCCGGTCTTGATATCGGTGTAAGTCAGCTCGGCGATGATCCCGGCGTCGGTTCTCTCGATCATGTCCAGGGGATCGAGGGGGTCTGTTTGGCCGGCCTCCGCCTTGGGGTAGTCGGAAAGGTTCTTGCCCTTCTCGAGGAGGTCGAGGACCGCGGGGATGTCGATGCCGTCGGGGACCATGAGCGTCCCCCGGATCTTGTCGCAGATGGCCACGACGCGGGCCTCGAAACCGAACGTATCCCGAAGATACGCCTTCTTATCGTGAAGGATGCCGAGCAGGCCCTGCCCGACCGTGCCGCAGCCGATGAGCCCTATCTTGTGTTCCATGTCCTTACTCCCTTCAATTCAACCCTTTCGCACGAGCCACTATAGCACATTCGGAGGACCCGTAAAAGGCCCCTCGCCGGGCCCCTCGCCGGGTGTCCGGGACAGTCCTCCGCTCGGCTTGGCGATGGATATCGCCCCTAGCCCCCCAGACCCCCGGGAACCAGTCCCGACGGTTCCCCCGTCGGCGGCCGACGGGCCCCCCTCCGCTATGGGGGTCTTCGGGGCGACATCCATCGCCGCCTCACTCCGGACCGTGCCGGGCGACGGGCCGCAATAAAAGGGCCGCCCCTCCGCGGGGAAGGGCGGCCCTTCGCGCTTGCGTTCAGAGATCCGCGCTTACTTGGCGGCCGGAGGGTTCTCCTTGATGAAGTTCTCCAGCCACTCCGTGGTCACCGACTTCGGCCGCTCGATGGGCAGGCCGAGGGCCCGGTCCCAGATGAGCTGGGCCAGGACGCCGAGGGCCCGGGAAACGCCGAAGAGCACGGTGTAGAAGTCGAACTCGACGAGGCCGTACTTGTAGAGCAGGACGCCGGAGTGGGCGTCGACGTTCGGCCAGGGGTTCTTGGTCTTGCCGTGCTTGGTCAGGACGTCGGGAGCGACCTCATAGACCAGGCTGACGACCTTGAACAGGTCGTAGTCGGGCATGTGCTTGAGGGCGAACTCTCTCTGGGCCACGTAGCGGGGGTCGGTCTTGCGGAGGACGGCGTGGCCGTAGCCGGGGATGACCCGTCCGCCGTTGAGGGTGTCCCACATGTACTTTTCCATCTGCTCCTTGGTCGGTACGCCGCCCAGGTCCTTCATGAGGTCCATGATCCAAATGAGGACTTCCTGGTTGGCGAGGCCATGGAGCGGTCCGGCCAGCCCGTTCATGCCGGCCGACAGCGAGTAGTAGGCGTCGGACAGGGCCGAGCCGACGAGGTGGGTCGTGTGGGCCGACACGTTGCCGCCCTCGTGGTCGCTGTGAATGACCAGGTAGAGCCGCATGAGCTCCTTGAAGGCCGGGTCGTCGCTGCAGCCGAGCATGTGGGCCAGGTTGCCGCCCCAATCGAGCTTGAGGTCGGGCTTGATGTGCTTGCCTTCCTTGTAGGTCCGGCGGTAGATGTAGGCCGCGATGTTGGGGAGCTTGGCGACGAGGTTCATGACGTCCTCGTAGGTCGCGTCCCAATAGGCGGTCTTGGGCATCTTCTCGCGGTAGCGCTGGGCGAACACGGACTCCCTCTGGAGCTGGAGGATGGCCAGCGAGAACTGGGTCATGGGGTGGGTGTCCTTGGGGACGGCGTTCATCGTGTCGAGGAGGTACTGCGGCAGGACGCTGCGCTTCTGCCACTCCTCGGTGACGGCGGCGCAGTCGGCGGCCGTCGGGATCTCGCCGAGAAGGAGGAGATAGAAGATGCCTTCGGGAAGAGGCTCGGTCCCGCCGGGGGCCTTGGGGAGCTTCTCGCGGAGCTCGGGGATGGAGAAGCCGCGGAAGCGGATGCCCTCGAACTTGTCGAGCAGCGAGCAATCCCAGAGCATGGATATGATGTCGCGCGCGCCGCCGATGATCTGGCCGACGTTGACGTCGGTGACCTTGACGGAGCCGAATTCCTTGTTGAGCTTCTGGACCCGGTCCTTCATCGGGCCCATGGCCGCAACAAATTTCTCTTTTAGAGACGCCATGAGATACAACCTCCTTGAATTATATGGATAGGAATTCCCTATTGCTTAGCAAAAGGGAAATAAGCATAACATGGGGCCGGATGGCTGTCAATCAAAATCGGCGCCGGGCACGGGCTTTCGGGGGGACCGGAAGGCCTCTCGGAACCCGTTATTTATCTGCGAGTTAAGAGCGGACGCTCACTTCCTTTTCCAGACCGGAACGCCGCGCCCGGGCGTCCACGGCGCGCCGGCCGCTTCGATCTCGCGCTGGAGCGCTGCGAGATCACCTTCGATCGTTGTCCGCATCTCCTCGAGAAGCCGTTCGAAGCCCTCGGCGGCGATCTCGTAGCCCCGCCGGGCGGTGGCTGTGATGGGGCCCGTGGCGTCGAGCTGGGCATTGACCCTGGCCATCAGCGAGGGGCTCGTCGGCTCCGATCTCCGGCCCTTGGTGCGGTCGCCGAAGAGGACCTCGAGCTGGTCCCGAAGCCGGGCCTCGACGGACCGGACCTTGGCCGAGAGCGACGGCTCGGCCCCGGGCGTATCGAGCAGCGCCTTCTTGACGTAGGCGAGCTGGTTCAGGGCGTCCCGGGCCGCGGCGCCCGCGCCCATCATCGCCCGCTGCAGCTCGCCCGCCTTCCTCTGGAACTCGAGCAGGGCCGGCTTGTCCTTCTCGGGCAGAGTGGCCAGGGCCAGGGCCTCGACAGCGAATGTCTGCGGCTCGCCGATGGGCGTGATCACGCCGTCGACCAGCTTGCCGAGCGTTGCGGTGAACGTGCCGGGGACGACGAGCGGCCCGACCGGCGCCGACTCCCAAGACTCCCTTTGCGGCTCCTCGAGCACGGTCGGGTCGACGGGCGGGTACCTCAGGTCCCAAGCCACGCGATGGAGGCCCTTCCCGGCGGGCCCGGAGATCCGCAGGACGACCTGGCCCGTCTCGTCGGTGATCGTCAGGACGACCGCAGGCTTGTCCTCGCGCTCCTCCGCCTTGAGCCGCTCCCAGCCGGCAAAGAGCACGGGCCGTCCCTCTTTATCCAGGCGGCGCTCCTCCTCCCGCCGGGCCTCGGCCCGCGAACGGATGGGCTCCTTCAGGTAGTATGTGAACACGGCCCCGAACGGAGGGTTGGGGGCCAGGAAGAACGTGTCGCCGAGACAGCCCTTCTCGCTCGTATCGAGCGGCCGCCGCGGGATGTAGCGCAGGGCCTTGCGGACCGGGAAGAGCGCGCCCTCTTCGGCCAGCGTCCGCGGCTCGAGGCGGCGCAGAGGCGAGATGTCGTCGAGGATGAAGAAGCCGCGGCCGAACGAGGCCCCGACGAGGTCGCCTTCGCGGTCGTGGACCTCGATGTGGCGGAAGGAGATCGTCGGCACTCCGCCGCCGAGCTTCGTCCAAGCTCGACCGCCGTCGAGAGTGACGTAGATCCCGTATTCGGTCCCGGCGAACAGGATGTCCCTGCGGATTGTGTCCTGGGCCACCGACCAGACGAAGGCCCTCGGCGGCAGTCCGGCCCCGATGTTGGCCCAAGTCCGGCCCCGGTCCCGGCTCATGAGCAGGTAGGGTCTGTAATCGCCCGTCTTGTGATTGTCGACGGCCGCGAAGACCGTGTCCTTGTCGTGTTTGCACGCCTTGATCTCGTTGACGAAGAAGAAGTCGGGGACCCCGGCGATGCGGTCGATCTTTCGCCAGGTCCGGCCGCCGTCCTCGGTCACCTGGATGAGGCCGTCGTCCGTGCCGGCGTAGATCAGGCCCTCCTGGAGCCGCGACTCGGAGATCGTCGTGATCGTGCTGAACATCGACATCGCGCCGTGGTCCCAGAGCGCGTCCGCGCTCCAGCGCCGGCCCATGATCGGCTGTTCGAGGCGGAAGATATCGCGGGTCAGGTCGGGGCTGATCCTCGTCCAGGAGTCCCCCCGGCCGTCGCTTCGCCACAGGTACTGAGAGGCGTAGTAGATGCGCGTCCGGGAATGGGGGCTGACGATGACCGGCGAATCCCAGTTGAAGCGCAGGGGCGGGTCGTCCGGTCCGGGCATTGGGCTGATATAGACGGTCTCGTGGCTCCGGCGGTCGTAGCGGAGAAGATTGCCCTCCTGCCACTCGAGGTAGATGATGTTCGGGTCCTCGGGGTCGATGGCCGAGGCGTAGCCGTCGGCGCCGAAGGTGATCGTCCAGTCGAAGTTCGTGATGCCGTTGGCGTTCAGGGTCCGCGACGGGCCGAGCTGGCTGCCGTTGTCCTGGGTCCCGCCATGGACGTTGTAGAAGGGCAGGTCGTTGTCCAGGGCCAGCTTGTAGAACTGCGTCACAGGCAGGTTCTCGAAGAAGCGCCATGTCAAGCCCTCGTCGTGGCTCTCGTAGACCCCGCCGTCGCTGCCGTTGAGGATGTAGCCGGGCTCGCCCTTGATGAAGGCCATGGCGTGGTTATCGCCGTGCTTGTTCCTCTCGGGCACCCGGCGCCAGGTCTTGCCGCCGTCGTCGGTGACCCGCAGGCCGGGGTCCATCTGATAGACGCGGTCGAAGCGGTTGGGGTCGGCGAAGATCTCCTGGTAGTAGTGGGGCCCGGTGCCGCCGCTGATATAGGAGCTCCGCTTCTCCCAGCTCTCGCCGCGGTCGGTCGAGCGATAGAAGCCCTTCTCGTCGGGACCGGCTTCGACCGTGGCATAGACGACGCGCGGGTCGAGGGGCGAGACGGCCAGGCCGATCTTCCCGACGTCGCCCTTGGGAAGTCCGACGGCGAGCTTGCGCCACGTCTTGCCGGCGTCCTCGGATTTGAAGATCCCCGACTCGGGCCCGCCGCCCATGAAGGCGGCCACGCTTCGGCGCCTCTGGTAGGCGGCGGCGTAGATGACGTCGGGATTGCCGGGATCGAACTCGGCCGACGTCACGCCCGTGTCCTTGGATATCTCGAGCGCGAGCGTCCAGGTCCGGCCGCCGTCGCTCGTCTTGTAAAGGCCGCGTTCGCCCCCGGCCGACCAGAGCGGTCCCTCGGCCGCGACATAGACGACGCGCGGGTCGCGGGGGTCGATGAGAATGCGGCCGATGTGCTCGGAGCGGGCGAGGCCCATGTTCGTCCAGGTCCGGCCGCCGTTCAGGCTCTTGTAGACGCCGTCGCCGATGCCGACGTGACGGCCGCTGACGTTCTCGCCCGTTCCGACCCAGACGACCTCGGGGTTCGCCGGATCGAGGGCCAGGCAGCCGATGGAGTAGGACCCTTCGCCGTCGAAGATGGGCGTCCACGTCGTGCCGGCGTTCTCGGTCTTCCAGACGCCGCCCGAGCCGACCGCGACATACCACGTGCTCCGCTTCTGCGGGTGGATGACGATATCGCTGATGCGACCGGACATGATGGCCGGGCCGATATTGCGGAAGACGAGCCCCGAGAGAAGCTCGGGCGTGACGGCGCCCATATCCGGGGCCGTGGCGGCCGCGGGCTTGGCCTTCGCTTTGGCCTGGGGCGCCGCGGGGGTATCGGCCGCCCATACCGCGACGCTGATGACGACAGCCGCGGCGATGCACAAGACGGCCGCTCTCCCGAGAGTGACTGTCATAGGGGTTCTTGCGGCTCTTCGGCTCATGAGATCCTCCTTCTTGCGGCCGATTCGGCGGCCGGACCGGCCCCCGGGTGACAGACGCAGGGGGCGAAGGGTGATTATGATGCGGCCGGGCCGGCGAATCAAGGCCCGGCCTTGCATTTTTTTGGCCTTCCCCGTATCTTTATCGGCAGGGTCCCGGCATCCGCGGCGCTGGAAGGCCGAACGGCCGGGCATCTCGTCCGGAAGGAGAAAGAACATGGGCGCCTTGGTCATCCTGCTCATCATCCTCGGGGCCGTCGTCGTGATGGTCATCGGCATGTACAACAGCCTGATCACCCTCCGCAACCGCTGCGACAACGCCTGGTCGCAGGTCGACGTCCAGCTGCGGCGTCGCTACGACCTCATCCCCAACCTCGTCGAAACGGTCAAGGGCTACGCCAAGCACGAGCGCGAGGTCTTCGAGAAGGTCACCCAGGCCCGGGCCGCGGCCGTCAACGCCCAGACCGTCAAGGAGCAGGGCCAGGCCGACAACATGCTGACCGGGGCCCTCAAGTCGCTGTTCGCCGTGGCCGAGAACTACCCCGACCTCAAGGCCAACCAGAACTTCCTGATGCTCCAGGAGGAGCTGGCCGGGACGGAAGGCAAGGTCGCCTACGCGCGGCAGTTCTACAACGACGTGGTCATGAAGTTCAACATGAAGCAGCAGGTCTTCCCCTCCAACATCATCGCCAACATGTTCGGCTTCAAGCTCAAGGACTACTTCCAGATCGAGGACGAGATCGCCAAGGGCCCCGTCAAAGTCTCCTTTTAAATGGGGGACATGATACCTATTTCCCCATTTCCGGTGGACTAAGGGACGATGGCCGGCGGGACCAGACAAGGGGATATGTCCCTCCGGTGCGTGTCACCATTCTTACGGACAGCAGCCTGAGATGTACGAACAGATCTCCCGCAACAAGTGGAAATCGGCCGGCTTGGTCCTCTTCTTCGTGGCCTTCATCTTCCTCCTGACCTGGTTCTTCCAGTATCTCACCGGCTGGGGCACGGGCGGGCTGGTCCTGGCCGCGGTCATCTCTTTCAGCATGGCCTTCGTCGGCTACTACACGAGCGACAAGATCGTCCTGGCCATCAGCAAGGCCCGTCCGGTCACCAAGGAGGAGTTCCCTTACCTCTACAACGTCGTCGACGGCCTGGCCATCGCCGCGGGACTGCCCAAGCCCCGCTGCTACGTCATCGAGGACTCGGCCCCCAACGCCTTCGCCACCGGCCGCAACCCCGATAATGCGGTCATCTGTGTCACGACGGGCCTGCTCGAGAAGCTCAACCGCGTCGAGCTCGAGGGCGTCGTGGCCCACGAGATGTCCCACATCAAGAACTACGACGTCCGGCTGCAGACCGTGGTCGTGGTCATGGCCGGCATCGTCGCCCTGCTCAGCGACTGGATGCTGCGGAGCTTCCTCTGGGGCGGCGGGCGGCGCCGGGGCGGGGGAGGACGAAGCCGGGGAGGAGGGTCCGGAGGCGGCGGGGCCGTGGCCGTGATCATGGTCGTCGGCCTGGTCCTGGCGGCCCTCTCACCGCTCATCGCCCAGCTCGTCAAGCTGGCCGTCTCGCGCAAGCGCGAGTTCTTGGCCGACGCCAGCGCCGCCATGCTGACCCGCTATCCCCCCGGCCTGGCCTCCGCCCTGCGCAAGATCTCCGAGGACCGCGAGCCCCTCGAGGCGGCCAACAAGGCCACCGCCCACCTCTACATCGTCAACCCCCTCAAGAACGTCAAGGGCTCGTTCAACAAGCTGTTCAGCACCCACCCGCCCATCGAGGAGCGCATCGCCGCCCTCGAGAAGATGTAGGCCTTATTAAAGGGAAAGCCGTTTTCCTTCAATAAGCCGGACGCTTACTAAAGTTTCTTTAGAAAAAGCAAAACTCCCCAGGGGGGCCAACTTGAAACTAATGAGCTGTTTCTCTATAATAGGCGGGCCCTCGCGGGGTCGTAGTTCAGCTGGTTAGAACGCCGGCCTGTCACGCCGGAGGTCGCGAGTTCGAGTCTCGTCGGCCCCGCCATTCCCTGATCCTCACCTATCCACCCCGACCTTGACCCCCAAGGCCGGGTCGTACATGTCCACCCCCGGCGCGTCCGTGCGCCGGGCGGTCATCCGGATGAAGCCCAGGTATTCCCCGCGGTCCCTGTCCAGGGCCTCGGCGTCCGAGGGGAAGGGGGCGTTCTTGCCCGCGGCCTCGAGGGCCCGCTCGAAGTCCCGCCAATGGCGCCAGCCGTCGGGCAGCACGTCCACGGCGACGTCCTCGACCATCTCGCTCCCGGACCACAGCCGGCGCCAGAACTCCGCGGTTTTGAAGCACCGGCAGGAGCTTTCCCAGAACACCTTGCCGTTCGACTGCGGCTCGGTCAGATGGGCCGGCGGCTTCGGGCCGATCTCCTTCATCAGGCCGACCACGACCACCCCGAGCGACCCGCCCGGCTGGACGAAGCGCGCCAGATAATCGAGGTAAAGCTCGTCGGTGCCGAAGTACTGGTAGGCGTCGAGCGAGATGGCCGCCTCGAAGAACCCCGCCGCGAAGGGCAGGGAGTGGGCCTCGGCCTTGACCGGGCACACCTCGCCGGCGACCCCGGCCTCGACCGCCCGCCTCCAATTGTGGTCGGGGCTCATCCACAGGTCGACGGCGTACACCTGGGACCCGAACTCGCGGGCCAGGAAGACGCTCGAGAGGGCCTTGCCGCACCCGAGGTCGAGGACCCGCATCCCCGGCTCGAACGTCAGCGCCTCGCTCAGCCACTCCGCCAGCCACAGGGCGCTCGGCCCCATCTGGTTGTCCATCACCCAGTCCGGATCGTATTTCGCCGAACGGGGGAATTCCGGCCTCGCCAGAAGGCTCTTCGGTTCGCTCATGGTCGTGTCCTTTCCACGCAGCATTGTATCAAGATTCCTCGATAAAAGCGCAAAGGTTCCCGTGCCCCCTGAGTCTAAAAGAGCGGAGGATCACACGGCGACAGGCGGCAAGGCGCCCGGAAAGTCACCCATCCCCGGGCTAACCGCAAAGCAGGCCGAAATCCCCCGGCGTACCGTTTTCCAGGGGGATACCCGCCTATCGCCGGCGTGCGCTATCGTTCACAAGCAGGGCTTATTGACCATGAAGACGGCGGCCGTCGAGGCCCGAATCGGAAAACAAGCCCGCCGTCCCGGGGTCTTGGAGGACTTGACTTCGGCCGGCCGCGGGCATAAATTGGGATAGGGAAAGGGCACGCGAATCACCCGGCTCAAAAGGAGGATCCAGTGAACGGAATCTTTCGGACGTTTTCCCTCTTTCTTCTCGCGGCCGCGGCCGTCGGCTTCCTGGCGTCCTGCAACGTAGGGGTGTCGCCTGCGGCCGACGGGCCCACGGGCCGCCTCAACCTTCTCGTCACGGACGCGCCCACGGACGACTGGCAGGAGGTGACCGTCGTCCTCAAGTCGGTCGGCCTGTTCCACCGCGAGAGCCAGACCTGGCAGACCGTCTGGACGGCCGATCCGGCCGCCCCGTCCGCCGGCAAGATCAACCTCGTCGATCTCAGCGGCGTCGCGCTCATCCTCGGCCAGGCCTCGATCCCCGTCGGGACCTACGGCCGCGTCCGGCTGGCCATCGACACCGACCCGGCGACGATGAGGATCGTCGACGACCTCGGCAACGTCGTCGATCCCGCCCGGATCAAGGTCGTCGATCCCTCGGGCCGCGGCGAGATCCGCGTCAACCTGGATCCGGCCATCACCGTCGTCGAGGGCGAGACGACGAGCCTCCAGGTCGACTTCGATCTGGCCCATCCCCTGTCGATCTTCGTCCTCGACGGCAACGTCGTCATCAACCTTCAGGTCCGCCACAAGCCCCTGCCCCGGCGCCTCCTGAGCCTCCAGTTCGCCCGCAGCATCGGCGACATCACGGCCGCGGCCGCCGACGGCGCGGGCTTCTCGATCAAGACGCTCCACGGCGTCGAGCTCACGTTCGGGGTCAACGACAACACGATCTACGTCGACGCCGACGCCAACCAGCCGGGGAGCTTCGCCGGCCTGGCCGCTCTCGCCGGAAGCGGGGCCGCGCTCGTGGCCTCGAACATGAACGCCGACGGCAGCCTCTACGCCCGGCGCGTCTGGTACGCCGCGAGCGTCGACACGCTGCCGAGGTTCACGCCCGAGGGCCTGGTCCGGCGCGTCGGCGACAACTGGCTCCAGATCGCCAGGAAGAGAACGCAGACGACCACCGCCAGCGTCCGTTCGTGGGATTGGGGCTCCGAGGTCGTCTTCGTCGACGAGAACACGGCCTGGACGTTCCGGGACGAAGTCCACATGGGCGCCGGCCTCGACGTTCTCCGTCACATCCGGCGAGGCTTCCGGGTCGAAGTGACCCTCGCCGATCCGGCCGCGACGCCCAAGACGGCCGCCGCGATCAACGTCCTCAGCGCCCATGTCGAAGGGGTCATCACCGGCGCCACGACCGAGGCCGTCACGTTCGGCTGGTGGGACTACCGGGGCCGGGCATTCGGCTACAGCGCCGTGCCCGACCATGTTTTCTCCTGGTGGTTCTTCGGGCTGCCCTCCGGCGCCTCCTCGAGCATCGAGGACTTCGTGGACACCTTCAACCAGGCCAAGGCGGCCCATCTGTGGGCATTCGCGTGGGCCGGGCTGTATTGGGAGGAAGCCGGCGGCCGCTGGGTCGTCGAGAACCTCGTCCTGGCCCCCGAAAAACTGCGCGACCCGACCCGGATCACGACCGCCTACTCGGCTTCGACCGGCTCCATGGGGGTGACGACCTATTGCTGGTGGGACGAGACCCTGACCCAGGACATGACCGTCTTCCTCGACACGACGGGCGACCTCCAGACGGTCGTCGCCTCGATCGTCTACAACACCGCGACCCGCGTCCAAACGGTCACGGTCCCCGTCCCCCCGAGCGAGTGGCCGACGCTTCTGACCCCCGCCCTGCCGCGGGTCAGGATCTGGGTCCGGCCGGTCAAGGGGACCGACGGAACGTTCACCTGGCGGGCTTACACGGTGATCGCCCACCGGATCATCGGCTGACCGCCCCTATCGCCATCTCGACGGCCGCGGGCCCCGCGGGGGGGCCCGCGGCCCTTTCTTTCAGTCCTTCTCCCGACTCCTGAGATAGGTTATCGATCGACGGAAAGACACCCCCAAGAAATCCCGGGACCGGGCGACGGGTGTCTTAGCGGCCGTCCCTAGAGGACCGCCTTCCCCTCGAGTTGGGCCACTTTGGAGCGGAGCTTCTCCTTCTCGCCGCGCCGACGCATATAAAGCATCCGGACAAGGATCCCCAGGGTGCACAGCAGGAGCAGGATGCTCAGCAGGGACGCGTTGAGCACAGGGACTTTGATGTCCTGGAACAGCGTCCAGACCCCCGTGTCGGCGAAATACGATAGGATTGTGATGACGGTCAACGCCAGGATCCACCAGATCATGGGCCCCTCCTTTGGATGATGATCGGATCCGCCGCAAGCAAAATTCCGGCGGATCCCCCAAGCGTTGTCATCGATCTAAGACATGATCCCGCCTCCGGGGCGGGAGCGAGATGGCCGGCCACCATTCCGCGCATCGCCTTTACCGACTGCCTGTCCCAATGATAATCCCGACAGGGCCGCTTGTCACGCCTTTTTTGGATCATCTCCCGATTCTGAAGATTCGGGATCAAGAAACACCGATGGATATCCCCCCGCAGACCCCCATAGCGGAGGGGGACCCGGCGGCTCGCCGGGCGGTTGACACTCTCCGGGGCCGCCCGTATAATGAAAATGAAAGGAGTATGGGGGCGAACTGGTCTCGACGGAGGTAGTGAGACACAGGTTGCACGCCGAGGTCCCACCCACCTCGCTAAACCGGTGGAAACAAATTAACTGCAGAACCTCTAGCAGTCGCGGCCTAATAGAAAGGCACGCCGTTCCTGGGGCCCTCTCCCGCGGGGCCTCCGGAGCGCCGACCCAGCGGGATAGCGAGCCGGTCCGGTCCTGAGGCCGGGGAGCGAAACACCATCGGGGCTGGCCGGGCGATGCTCCTCCTCTTCGAGCGCCGCTCGGCGAGAGAACGGAAGAGGATAAGCGTGTAGAGACCTGCTGTCGAATGCTTTCGGACGCGGGTTCGATTCCCGCCGCCTCCACCAGACTCGCGTAGAACGACATGGTGAAGCATAGAACGGCCTTGGCGCGCGCGGCCGCCCTGTCCCTTCTCTTCCTCGGCGCGGCCCTCGCCGTCGCCGGCCAAAGCTCCCAGGTCCCCCCGCAGGACCTGACCGGGGCCCGTGAAGCCGCGCGCATCAAGACCGTGGTCGTCGATCCCGGACACGGCGGCATCGAGACCGGGGCCAAGGGCAAGTTCGGGAACCTCGAGAAGGACATCACCCTGGCCATCGCCCTCAAGCTGAAGGCCCTCATCGAGAGGAACATGGCCTTCCAGGTCGTCATGACCCGCGATCGCGACATCGACGTGTCCATCGAGAACCGGTCGGCCATCGCCAACAACCGCAAGGCCGACGTCTTCATCAGCATCCACGCCAACGGCGCTCTCCAGAAGAAGGCCAATGGCTCGGAGACCTTTTTCTTGAGCCTCAACGCGACCGACGAGGAGACGCGGCGGCTGGCCTACCTCGAGAACAACGCCTCGGAGCTCGGCACCCGCATCGACCCCTCCAGCGAGGACGACCTGATGATGATCCTGTGGGACATGGCCCAGACGGCGTACATCCGGGAGAGCAGCCGGCTGGCCGAAACGGTCCAGAGCGAGCTGAACACCCTTCTCGGCACGAGGAACAGAGGCATCAAGCAAGCCCCGTTCAAGGTTCTGGCCGGCGTCGCCTGCCCGGCCATTCTCGTCGAAGCCGCCTTCCTCTCCAACCCCGACGAGGAGAAAAGGCTGGCTTCGGAGGAGTTCCAGACGGGGGTCGCCGAGGCCATCTACCGCGGGCTGGCCCGGTACCTGAGGTCGGGATCGTAGGTCGCTCATGGCCGAGAAAAAAAGAACCGGAGTCTCGAAGCGGACGCTCGTCCTCGTCGCCATGGGGCTCGTCCTCCTGGCCCTGATCGTCATCTTCTACCGCGGCGGCGGCCGGGAGGAGATCCGCCGCATCGCCGAGTCCGTCCTTCCCCAACCCGCGCCCTCGGCCGAGAGACCGGGCGGCCGGATCTCGGTGACCCTTTTCTTCCTGTCCGACGATGACGATCTCCTTCATCGCGAAACGCGGGAGATCGAGGCTGGGCCGACGCCCGAGGACGAGGCCGAGCGGGCCCTCGAGGAGCTCATCCGCGGTTCGAAGGGGGACTACCTTTCCCCGCTCCCGCCCGGGACCCGCGTCCGACAGGTCTTCCTCAACAAGGACGGCACGGCCTACGTCGACTTCGGCAAGGAGATCATGGAGAAATTCTCCTATGGATCGTCCTCGGAGCTCGCGGCGGTTTACTCCGTCGTCAACACGCTGGCCGTCAACTTCCGGCCGGTCCGGAGGGTCGTCATCCTTGTCGAGGGGGCCGAGCGGGAAACGCTTGGAGGCCACGTCGATCTGACGCGCCCCTTCGTCGCCAACCTCTCGCTCGTCGCCAAGTGAGCCGGGTCGTGCCGTGAAAAAGCTCCCCCGGGTCGTCATCGTCGGCTTTCCCAACGTCGGTAAGTCCACGCTCTTCAACCGCCTGCTCGGACGGCGCAAGGCGCTCGTCCACTCCATGCCCGGCATGACCCGGGACAGCGTGTCGGCGGCCGCCTCGATCGAGGACCGGCGGTTCCTGCTGGTCGACACGGGCGGGATGTTCGGGGTCCGCGACGAGCCCCTGAGCGTCAAGATCAGGGAGAAAGCCTGGAAGGAAGCCCGGGGGGCTGACCTCGTCCTGTTCGTCCTCGACGGCAAGCGGGAGACCGCTCCGGCCGAGGAAGAGCTCTACGCGAGCCTGAGGAAGCTCGGCAAGCCGCTCTTCGTCGTGGTCAACAAGATCGACTCTCCGTCCCAGGAGGACCTCGTCGGGCCGGGTTTCTGCCGCCTGGGCGCCGGCGAGATGTTCTTCGTCTCGGCCGAGCACCGGCTCAACCTCGGCCCGCTCGAAGAGGCCCTGGCCTCGGCCCTGCCCGTCGTTCCGCCGACCGCCCGCGACGAGGACGAGCCCCTGAAGATCGCCATCGTCGGCCGGACGAACGTCGGCAAGTCGTCCCTCATCAATCGCTTCGCGGGCGAAGAGAAGCTCCTCGTCAGCGAGGTCCCGGGCACGACCCGCGACAGCACCGACACCCTCATCGTCCGCGATGGGAAAGCGTTCTGTCTCGTCGATACGGCTGGCATCCGGAAGTTCTCTGGGGCCGACGACAGCCGGGAGAAGGCCGGGATCATCCGGGCCAAGGCCAACATGCGCGAAGCCGACGTCATATGCCTCGTCCTCGACGTCCGGGAGTTCCCGACCCGTCAGGACGCCCGCATCGCCCAGCTGGCCCACGAAACGGGAAAGCCGCTCGTCATCGCCCTGAACAAATGGGACCTCGTCGACGGGCGGGCCGTCGATGCCGGGGCCGTACGGGAAAGGGTCTACCGCAAGCTCGGCTTTGTCGGGTACGCGCCGCTGGTATTCGTTTCGGCCCTGACGGGCCAGCGGGTTGTCAAGATCCTGGACATGGCCGACGAGGTCCATCAGGCCGCCTCAAGGCGGATCGAGACCTCACGGCTCAACGATTTCCTGGGCCGGGTCGCCGAGGCCCACCCTCCCCGCCTCAAGAGCGGGGCCCGGGCCAAGCTCCGCTATATGACCCAGAAAGGCACCCGGCCGCCGACTTTCATCCTCTTTCTGGGGTCCCGGGGCGGCCTGGCCCCCGCGTATGAGAAGTTCTTCCTCGACGCCCTTCGTGAGGAGTTCGGCCTGCACGGGACGCCTCTCCGGCTTTTCGTCCGGGCGAGCTGAGAGGTCCGCCGGCGGCCCCGGCCCCCGGATTTCGCCTTGACTTTGCGGGTTCGTTCGTCTATAAATAATTTCTTGTCTTTCTCCGCGATGAAGTCAGGACCACAAGGAGGTCAGGATGTTCCGTAAAAAGACCCATATCGCGCTCCTCGCCCTGTTCGCCGCTCTCATCATTTTCACGGTGGCGGCCTGCGAGAAACTCAACTACAACAAGCTCGCGGCCAATCATCACTTCACCCAGGCCAACGCTCATTTCAAGGACAGCCAGTGGCGCAAGGCGATCGCCTCTTACGAAGAAGCCCTGAAGTTCAATCCCAACATGACCCAGGCCTATCGTTTCCTGGGAGAGAGCTATAAGCAGCTGTTCCGGCCCGGGATCGACAACCCGGCCAACAAGGAGCTCGAGGCCAAGGCCCTGGACGCCCTCAGCAAGGCCCTCGAGATCGAGCCCAACAACAAGGACATCATCTACTCCTTGGGCGACATGTACGACAAGCTCAGGAACTTCGAAGAGGCCCAGAAGCTCTATCTCCGGATCATCGAGCTCGAGCCCGCCGACATGAGCAACTACTACGTCATCGCCGAGTTCTACAAGCGCTATTCGGCCGACAACCCGGAGATCGCCAATAAGGCCCGATCGATGTATCTGCGCCGGATCGAGGCCGACCCCGAGAACCCGCAGGGCTACGCCTACATGGCCACTTATCTGCAGGAATCGTCGGGGACCCCTGAGGAGACCCTCAAGTTCTATGAGCAGGCCGGCGCCTACTGGCAGAAGCGCATCAGCCTCGAGCCCGATTCGGCGGAAGCCTGGCTGGCCCTGGGCGTCAACCTCTGGTCCCGGTCCTACCGCTTCCAGTTCCTGAGCCCGAAGGATCGACTGAATATCGCTATGCAGGCGCACGAAGCCATCCAGAAGGCCATCGAGCTCGATCCGACCTACCCTGAGCCCTACGCCTGGATGGGCCCGCTCTACAAGGCCGTTCTCGCCAAGCTCGAGCCGGAAAAGGAAGCCCGCTACAACGCCGAGGGCGACCGCTATCTCGACCGGTTCCAGGAGCTTCGCAAGAGGGCCGCCGAGCGCAAGAAGCTCGAAGAAGAGCTGAAAAAGGGCGCCTGAGCCCTGTTCATCCCGCTTCGCGACGAGAACCCGACCGCGCGGTTGCCTTTCGTCACGGTCCTGCTCGTCGCCGCGAACGTCGTGATCTTTTTCTATCAGGCGGTGTCGCCGCAGGGTCTGCAGATGGCCGCCCTCCGGTTCGGGGCCATCCCCTTCGAGATCACCCACTTCCGTTCGCTCGATGCGGAGCTCCGGGTCCCCCCTCTCCTGGCCCTCCTGACGAGCATGTTCCTGCACGGAAGCCTGTTCCATCTTTTGGGCAACATGCTCTACCTCTGGATCTTCGGCAACAATATCGAGGACGTCCTGGGTCACGCTCGGTTTGTCCTGTTCTATCTCATGACGGGGTTGGCCGCGGCGTTGACCCACACCCTGGCCAATCCGAATTCCCGCACCCCCATGATCGGCGCGAGCGGGGCCATCGCCGGGATCCTCGGCGCGTACTGGTTCCTTTTCCCGAGGGCCAGGGTCAGGACGCTCGTTTTCCTGATATTCTACATCGACGTCGTCGCCGTCCCGGCCGGCATCGTGCTCGGGGTCTGGTTCCTGGCCCAGGTGCTCAATGTGGGTATGGGCGGCGGGGTCGCCTGGTTCGCCCATATCGGGGGGTTTGTGGCCGGGATCCTGCTCATTTGGGCCGGCCTGCTCGGTCGCCCGAGGCGCCGCCGGCCCTGGCTCCCGGCCTGAGAGGGAGGGCGCGAAAAGTTGACATTTCGCTCCGAATCTTGTATCCTAACGCATCTTTCTATCTCTCGTTTAAGGTTAGAAGGTCATGAGGACGTTTATTCCCAAAAAGGACCAGATCGAGCAGAAATGGTGGCTGATCGACGCCGAAGGCAAGGTCCTCGGCCGCCTGGCCACCGAGATCGCCGGTCTCCTCCGGGGCAAGAACAAGCCCCAGTTCACGAGCCACCTCGACACGGGGGATTTCGTGGTCGTCGTCAACGCCGAGAAGATCAAGGTCAGCGGCCGCAAGCTCGACCAAAAGGTCTACTATTCCCACTCCCAGTACCCCGGCGGCCTCAAGGAAGAGAAGCTCAAGGACCTCCTGGCCCGGAAGCCGGAAGAGGTCATCAAGAAGGCCGTCTGGGGCATGATCCCGAAGGGCAAGCTCGGGCGGTCCGTCTACAAGAAGCTCAAGGTCTACCGCGGGCCCCAGCACCCGCATGAAGCCCAGAATCCCCGGGCATACCGGACCGAGGAGGCACAGTGAGTCTCATCCAATACTACGGAACGGGGAAGAGGAAATCGTCCGTGGCCAGGGTCTTCCTGCGCTCGGGCAAGGGCGACATCACGCTGTTCGTCAACCAGAGGCCGCGGCCCTACCACGAATATTTCCGCCTGGACGCCCACAAGGTCATCATCCGCCAGCCGCTCCTCCTGACGGAGACGGAGAACAAGTTCGACATCTTCCTGCGGGTCAGCGGCGGCGGGGCCAAGGGCCAGGCCGAGGCCATCCGGCTGGGCATCGCCCGGGCCCTCGTCGAGTTCAACCGGGAGCTCAAACCGGTCCTCAAACAGGCCAGCCTGCTGACCCGGGACGCCCGGGTCAAGGAGCGGAAGAAATACGGGTTGCTCGGAGCCCGCAAGGCGCCGCAGTACCACAAGCGGTAAAGTCGGAAACGGGAGGCTCGAGTTGGTTTCAGTCACGATGAAGGAACTTCTGGAGGCGGGCGTTCATTTCGGGCACCAGACCAAGCGCTGGAACCCGAAGATGAAGGAATACATCTTCGGGCAGAGGAACGGCATCTACATCGTCGATCTGCAGAAGACGATCAAGAACTTCAAGGAGGCCCTGAATTTCATCCGGGGCGTCGCCGAGGGGGGCAAGAACGTCCTGTTCGTCGGCACCAAGAAGCAGGCCCAGGACATCGTCCGGGACTACGCGACGAAGAGCGAGTCGAGCTACGTCAACCAGCGCTGGCTCGGCGGGCTGCTGACGAACTTCGGCATCGTCCGGACGAGCGTCGACAAGCTCAAGGAGCTCGAGGAGATGAAGGAGGACGGCCGCTGGGATTTGCTGTCCAAGAAGGAGCAGTCCAAGCTCGAGAAGGTCTACCGCAAGCTCCAGAAGAACCTCGGCGGCCTGAAGACGATGAGCGAGCTGCCGGGGGCGATGTTCGTCATCGACTCCTCCAAGGAGCTCATCGCCATCTCCGAGGCACGCAAGATGAAGATCCCCATCGTCGCCGTCGTCGATACGAACGGCGACCCGGAGGCGATCGATTATCCCATCCCCGGCAACGACGACGCCGTCCGGGCCATCGAGCTGTTCGCCTCGAAGATGGCCGACTCCATCATCGAGGGCAAGAAGAACCGCATCAGCCGCGAGCTGCTCGAGGAGAAGAAGGGCGAGGGTGAGGTCCCGCCGGCCGAAGGGGCCCCGGATGCCGGCGAGGCCGGCGAACAAGTCTGATTGGCGAGGGGACGATGAACATCACGGCGGACATGGTCAAGGAGCTCCGGGAAAGGACCGGCATCGGCATGATGGAGTGCAAGAGCGCCCTCCACGAGAGCGGCGGCGACCTGGACAAGGCCATCGAGATCCTCCGGAAGAAGGGCCACGCCCGGGCCCAGGCCAAGTCCGGCCGGGCCGCCAACCAGGGGCTCGTCGGCTCCTACATCCACATGAACGGGCGCATCGGGGTCCTCGTCGAGCTCAACTGCGAGTCCGACTTCGTCGCCCGCAACGAGGAATTCCAGGCGCTCCTCAAGGAGATCGCCATGCAGATCGCGGCCGCCAAGCCGCGCTACGTGTCCTCGGCCGATGTCCCGGCCGACATCGTGGCCGCCGAGAAGGACATCATCGCCTCCCAGCTCGGCGACATAAAGAAGCCCCCGGAGATCATGGAGAAGATCGTCCAGGGCAAGCTCGGCAAGTTCTTCGAGGAGGTCTGCCTCCTCGACCAGCCTTACATCCGCGACGACAAGCTCAAGGTCCGCGACCTCATCGCCCAGGCCGTGGCCAAGATCGGCGAGAACATCAAGGTCGGGCGGTTCACGCGCTACGAGATCGGGCAGGATTGAATCCGGCGCCCGTTCCGGTGTAGAATGGGTCCGCACACCATGCCCAAGCCCGCGTACAGACGGATCCTCCTGAAGCTGTCGGGCGAAGCCCTCCTCGGCGACCTGCCCTCGGGCATCGACTACGACCGGGCCCTGGCCATCGGCCGGGA
This sequence comes from uncultured Eubacteriales bacterium, assembly GCA_964423315.1. Lineage (GTDB taxonomy): Bacteria > Acidobacteriota > Aminicenantia > Aminicenantales > Saccharicenantaceae > RBG-16-66-30. Next base: position 59,226 of record CAYREO010000004.1, read on the forward strand.
GATCCGGGATGTCCACGACCTCGGGGTCCAGATCGCCGTCATGATCGGCGGCGGCAACATCTTCCGCGGCGTCAAGGGGACCCGGGTCGGCATCGATCAGGCTTCGGCCGACCAGATGGGCATGCTGGCCACGGTCATCAACGGCATCGCCCTTCAGTCGGCCATGGAGACCGCCGGGGTCATGACCCGGCACGTTTCGGCCATCGAGATCCGCTCCCTGGCCGAGCCGTTCATCCGTCGCCGCGTCATCCGCCACCTGGAGAAGGGCCGGATCATCATCTTCTCGGCCGGCCTCGGCAGCCCCTACTTCACGACCGACACGGCCGCGGCCCTGCGGGCCCTGGAGATCGGGGCCCAGGTCATCCTCAAGGCGACCAAGGTCGACGGCGTTTACACCTCGGACCCGATGACCGACAAGAAGGCCCGGAAGTTCAAAACCATCCGCTATCTCGACGTCCTCAAGCGGAACCTCAAGGTCATGGACGCCACGGCCATCTCGCTCTGCAAGGACAACGGCCTGCCCATCCTCGTCTTCGATCTCGCCCAGAGGGGCAACATCAAGAAAGCCGTGATGGGCGAGGCCGTCGGGACGCGGGTCTATTAGGGCCGGGGCCGGGCGCCCCGGAGCTCATCTTCGTTCGAGAGGGACGACATGGTCAAGGACGCGCTGAGGGACCTGGACAAGAAGATGAAAGCCTCTATGGAGCATTTCCGCAAGGAGCTCGGGATGCTCCGGACGGGGCGGGCCAACATCGGCATCTTCGAGGACATCAAGGTCGCCTACTACGGCGTCCCGACGCCCGTCAACCAGGTGGCGACGCTCAAGGTCCCCGAGCCGACCCTCATCGTCGTCCAGCCCTACGACCCGTCGATGCTCGAGCCCCTCGACAAGGCCATCCGCGGCGCCGATCTCGGCTTCAACCCCCTCAACGACGGCAAGGTCCTGCGCATCCCGGTCCCGCCCCTCGACGAGGAGCGCCGCCGGGAGATCGCCAAGAAGATCGGGCGGATGCTCGAGGAGGAGCGGACGGCCCTGCGCAACATGCGCCGGGAGACCAAGGAGTTCATCGAGGAGCTCGAGAAGGAGAAGGAGATCACCGAGGACGAGAAGTTCTCGGGTCTCGAGCAGCTCCAGAAGGCCCTCGACGACACCATCTCCAAGGTCGAGGAGATGGCCGCCGCCAAGGAAAAAGAGATCCTCGAGCGCTGACCTCCTCCTCTTCCCGACCCATCCCCATATTCCGGGAGCTCATCGAGCCGTCGGATGTCCCCCTTAGCCCCCCAGACCCCCGGGAACCAGTCCCGTCGGTTCCCCCATCGCGTCGCGATGGGACCCCTTCCGCTATGGGGGTCTTCAGGGGGACATCCAACGGCTTTGATGAACTCCCGGCAAGCGCTGTGGACGTAAAAGTGCCTGTCCCTCCGGGACGTGTCCCCGTTCAGTCGCTTACGCGGCCGGCTTGCGCTGGAACCAGTTGTCGGTCGTCCCGAACTTCGTCCGCAAGGTGACGCCCCACGCGACGACGCTCATGACCAGCCCGAACAGGAAGCCGATGATGGGAAGGAAGCCGATCAGGGTAAATAGGGAAAGGCCGGCGATGATGGGGGCCATGGCGGAGGCGCTGCGTGAACCGAAGGCCCGCAACAGGCTGTCGCCCAGGAAATGGAACACGGCCAGCCGCCCGAAGACCTTGACGGCGAAACCGGCCGCGGCCAGGGCCATGAGGACGGGGATGCCGATGAGGACGATGCTCAACAGGGCGGCGACGAGGACCAGACCTGTGAAGATGACGGCGGCCAACAGGCCGAGGCCGAGAACGGACCAGAAGGATGTCCGGATGCGCTCCGAGGCGAGGGCCAGCGGCTTCGGGAAGAGGGCCGCGCCGACGACGGCCGCGACGAGCCAGAGGAAGGCGATGGCGAGCTTGATGACGATGAAAACCGGGACGAAGGTCAGGGACAAGACGCTCTTGAGGAGGCCGTCCTTGAACAGCTTGTCGCCGATCTCGGCCGTCTGGAAATAGATCGTATCCCCGCCGATGACCGAGCCCGGCTCCTTCTCCAGGGTCCCGCCCAGGGCCGCCAGGTCCTCGCCGATCGTAGCCGTCGACCGGACGACGATCCGCGAGCCGATGCCGACCACGGACTTCCCGACCTCGCCGCTGATGGTGATCGACCCGCCGATGACCAGGACGTCCTCCCGGACCCGTCCCTCGACGGTCACATCCCCGCCCAGGCTGAAGATCTTGGACTGGGTCTCGCCGGGACCGATACGGATATCCTTGCGGTAGCTGATGGGCTCGTCCGCGGCAAGCGGCACGGCCAGGAGGGCCAGGGCGAAGGCCGCGAGAATGACCGGCAAGCAAAGCTTTTTGGTCATGGCTTTACTCCGATAGAGAGAATTCTTCGGGCCCCGAGGATCATGGCGATCGTCAGGGCGAAGCCCAGCCCGAGGGCTAAAAGAGCGAGCTCCGGGCGGACGAAAGAGCAGAGGACCCCCAGGCTGTCGGCAAAGGCCGAGACGAGCTTGGAGAGAAGCTCCAGGGTCAATCCCGCCGCTTTCACGATCTTGGCCAGGAGGGGGAGGACCCCGCCGAGGCCGGCCTCGACGGCGCGGCCGGCCGAGACGAGAACGCTCGTGAGGCTGTCGCCCATGGCGAGGCGGAAGCCGAGCAGGCCGACGGCGAGAGCCAGCGCGGCCGCGGCCAGGGCTGCGAACGGGCGGGCCACGGCCTCGGCGCCGTCCGGGATCGCGTCCATGACGCTCCGGGCGAAGCCATCCGGGACTTCGAGCGGGGCGAGGGACGTGAACGCCTGGTGAAGGAGCCGCAGCTCCTCGACGGCGTTGCGGCATTCCGGGCAGCGCCCGAGGTGGTCTTCGAACGCCCGGCTCTCGGCCGTGCCGAGCTCCCCTTCGAGATAGAGGAAGATCCTGTCGGACGGGGGGCAGCCCTTCATGGCGCCCCCAACGTCCGGCGGATCATTTCCTTGGCCTGGAAAACGCGGTTCTTGACCGTGCCCACCGGCAGGCCCTTGATTTCGGCGATCTCCTCGTAGGAGAACTCGTTGACGTGGCGCAGGACGAACAGCTCCCGCAACGTCTCGGGGACCGACTCCAGAGCCCGTTCGACGCGCTCCCGGATCTCGGCGAGCTCGAGCCGGCGGACGACGGACGGGCCGGGATCGGGGGCCTGCGGGGAGGGGGAACCCTCCTCGCCGTCGACGGGCTGGTCCAGGGACACGAGCGGGAGCTTCTTCTTCCGCCAGTGGTCGATGAGGTGGTTCGAGGCGATCTTGAACAGCCAGGTGCTGAACTTCCAGGCCGGGCGGTAGGAGGGGAGGGCGGCGTAGGCCTTGAGGAAGACATCCTGAGCGAAATCGAGGGCCGTCTCCCGCTCCCCGATCGTCCGGCCGAGATAGTTGAGGAGGGGTTGCTCGTATCTGCGGACGATCATCTCGAAGGCCTTCCTGTCTCCTTTTAGGGCCTGTTCGACGAGCCTGGTGTCTTCGGTCATCGAGGACGTCCAGCCCTCGGGTGTTCATACGGACCCGGGGCGGAAAGGTTCAGCGGCGGACGGCGTCGCCGTCGTCGATGATCTCGCAGTCCGGGGGGACCTTGAGCTCGAATATCCAGGGGGACAGCCGGACGTCGGTCCGAACCTGGCTGAAGACGAACTCGCGCTTGTTCCCGGCCCATTCGATGAAGACGGCCCGCCGCAGGAGCCACGTCCGTTCATCGATCTCGAGAAGGATGTGGGAGAACTCCCCTTCCTCCCGGGGGGTCAGGCGGATCTGCCGGACCCGCGTGGCGTCCGTCGGGAACGGATTGTTCTCGATATCGTAGGCTTCGGCGAAGGACCTCACGCCGAGCAGGATGCCCAGGATGTCCGATTCGTAGGCCTCGGGCGGGACGCGGCTCCGGGTCAAGGTGTTGTCCTCGGGGATGTACATCTCGAAGACGCCCTCCTTGAACAGGAAGACCTTGTCCTGGGGGTCCTTGTATTCCCAGCGCATCCGGTCGGGCCTCTGGAAAAAGAGCACGCCCCGTTCCTTGAGGGGGGCCGAGACCGAGGCGGAATAGTGGAACTGCTCGAACCTCGCCTGGAGCGTGCGGGCCGCCCGAAGCGCCCGTTCGAGGTTGGCCGCGGCCTCTTCGGCGGTCTGGGCATGGGCCGCCGAGGCCGCGACGAGCGCGACGGCGAGGGCGATCAGGAAGCGCTTCACGACCGCCATTATAGCATACCGGCCGGGATTGCCCCCCGGCTCGCCTTTCTGATATAAAAAGCCCGCCATGACGACGGGCTTCCTCCTGGCCGGCCTCATCTATATTCTTCTGCTTCTGGGGGCTGGGCTCCTCTTCCGGCGGCGCTTCGAGGGCCTGGAGGGCTTCTTTCTGGCCTCGCGCAGCCTCGGCGGCCCCCGCGTGGCGTTCACGCTCTGCGCCTCCTGGATCGGCGCGGCCTCCCTGCTCGTCTCGACGGACGAGGCCTACCGCGACGGCTTCGGCGCTTTCTGGGTCATCGGGCTGCCGGCGGTCCTGACCCTCGCCGTTCTGCTCGTGCTCGCGGGCCGGGTCCGGGCCCTGGCCGGATCGACCCTGTCCGAGCTGATGGAAGCGCGCTACGGGCCGGCCGCCCGGACCGTCACGACGGTTCTCATCGTCTGGTATATGACGGCGCTGGCCGCCTCGCAGATGGTGGCGGCCGGGACCTTCCTCAAAGGCCTTCTGGGCATCTCCTACGTCGCCGGGCTGGCCGTCGCCGCCGGGTTCGTTCTCCTTTACTCCGGAACGGGCGGGTTTCCGGTCCTGTCCCGGATCCACGTCGTCCAGTTCCTTCTCCTGCTCGCCGGTATCGCCGGCATGGCCGCCGCGCTGGCGTCCCGCTCGCCGTGGGCGGGCGTCCGGGAGGCCGCCGCCGAGCTGGGTAAAGGCTCCTACTTCGACCTCCTGGCCGGGGCCGACAGGAACGCCCTTATCGCCGTTTCATTCGTCCTGGCCTGGACGATCTCTCCCATCGCCTGGCAGCGGATCCAGGCCGCCCGCGACGTCCGGGCGGCCCGGCTCGGGACGGCCGGCGCGGCCGCGGCCCTGGCCGTCTTCTACGCCGGGATCGTCGCGGCCGGCATGCTGTTCCTCCCTCTCCACCCCCACGGCGCGGGCGGCCGGCCCCTGGTCACCGCGTTCATCTCCCTCGAAGCCGGCTCGTTCCTCGGTGGGCTGCTCTTTGTGACCGTCCTGGCGGCCATCCTGTCGACAATGGACGCGGCCGTCAATGCCGGGGCTTTCACCCTGACGGGCGCCCTGGCCCGTTTCGGCGGCCATGAACATGCCGGGCGCCGGACCGTGACCATGGCCCGCGTCTCCACCGTGATCATCGCGGCCGCCGCCTTCGTCACGGCGACCCGCCTGACCGACATCCTCAGGACCCTGGGGCTGGCCTCCAAGATCATGGCCGAAGGCCTGTTTGTCCCCGGTTTGGCGGCTCTTTTCTTGAAGAGGTCGGCCCCGCTGGCCGGGTTGCTCGGGCTCCTCTGCGGCGGGGGATTCGCCCTTCTGTGTTTCCTCGACGAGACAGGCCTGGCGACACTGCCCTTGCCGTCCTGGCCTTGGTCGCTGCCGCTCGGGGTCGGGCTGAGCGCCGGCGGCTTCCTGACCGGGTTGTTCTTGACTTTTTACCGGAAATGAATAAAAGGTAAAGGGCACGGAGGGAAACATGAGAAAAAGCCTGATTGTCATCGCGCTCGCCGCGGCCCTGGCCGTCTCCGGGTTCGCCCAGACGGCCGAGGAACACATCCGGATGGGAGACGAGGCCTACGCGCAGTTCGACGATGCGAAGGCCCTCGAGCACTACCAGGAAGCCCTGAAGCTCGAACCCGGTCATTACGAGGCGCTTTGGAAGGCGTCACGGGCCATGGTTGACATCGCCGATGTCATCCCGGCCACCGACAAGGACGTCAAGGACCGCCAAAGAAAGCTGTACACCGAGGCTACGGAACTCGCCCGCAAAGCCGTCGCCGCCAACCCCAATGACACGTGGGGGCACTTCCAGCTCGCGGCGGCAAACGGAAAGAGGCTCCTCCTGCTCGGCAAGAAGGAGCAGATCGACGCCTCCAAGACCGTCCGGGCCTCGATCGACAAGGCCATCGAGCTCGACCCCACGAACCATCTCGCCTACCACGCCCTCGGGCGCTGGCACCGGAGAATGGACGAGATCGGCGGCGCCAAGCGGCTTCTGGGGAGCATCGTCTACGGCTCGATCCCCAAGGGCTCCTTCGAGGAGTCCGAGATCAATCTGAGGAAGGCCATCGAGCTCGCGCCCGAGTACGCCAACCACTACCTCGAGCTGGGGAGGACCCTGGTCGCGCTCAAGAAGACCGCCGAGGCGGCCGAGGCCTTCCAGAAGTGCATCGACCTGCCCAAGACGACATCGAAGGACGACGTCCTGAAGGAAGAGGCCCGGGCCGAGTTGGCCGCCCTCAAGACCAAGAAAAAATAGCGCGGACGGGACGACCCGTCATTCCGAGAAGACCTGGGCGCTGAAGACCTCGATTTTCGCGCCCCTCCTCCATTCGTCCGGCCCCAGGCCGGCCTTGAGACAGCCGTGACGGAGGTAGGTCTCTCTGTCCCAGCCGTGCTCGAGCGGCACCTGGGGCAGGAGCAGGCCCCGGAGGCCGCCCTTCGAGACGATGATGCCGTGGCGGCCGACCTCGACCTCCGACGGATCCGCGACGGGCTCGGGGAGTCCGAGCACGGAGATCTCGATCCGCAGCCGGCCCAGGTCTTCGGCGCCGAGAGGCTCGAAGCGGAAATCCTTGGTGGCGGCGGCCACGGCCATTTCGGCGACGGTCTCGAAGAGAGGCTTGTGGGGCAGCGGATAGCCGATGCATCCGCGCAGTTCCCCGTCCACCTTGAGGGTCACGAAGGCCCCCCGCTTCTCCCGGAGGACGGGATCCTCGACCTCCGGGCGGAACCGCTCTTCTCCGCGGAAATGCCGCTCGAGGGCCTCCCGGGCCAAACGGAGACAGGTCCGCTGCTGAACGGGCGTGAGCGGCGCGCTCATGGGCTTTTCCCTTTGGCCGGCGCCGCCGTCGGGAGGGGGAGGAGGTGGAACCGGCCTTTGTATTCGATGACGAACGGGCGGACAACCGGGCGGCCGTGAGGGAAGCGAAGCTCAACGAAGAGCTTGCCGTAGAAGAACGGGCCGAGAACGGCGCGCTTGAGCTCCGCGTCGGGACGGACAGCGTAGAGTCCGACCACATGGCCCGGCCACAGACGCTCGACCTCCCGGAACTTCCGGGCGGCCGTGCCGGGTTCGGCCCCGGCCGCGGCAAGGACCTTTTCGATAAAGACACGGCGGCCCCGCTCGTGACCGATGAGGAATCCCCAGGCCGGCGCCGAAGGCCGGACGATGCCCAAAGCCTCGATCTCGAGCCGGGCTTCCCTGGTCACGAGGACATCCACGCCAGGATTATATCAAATTTCGGGGACACGTACCTCCAGGACATGTCCCCCGGGGGTTCTTGACGGGAGCAAGCTTTCGCATTAAGATGAGCGCGCCATGGGGATGAAATACGAGCTGGTGGTCGTCGGCGCCCTGGAGACGAACTGCTACCTCGTCTCCTGCGATGAGACCCAGGCCTGCGCGGTCATCGACCCGGGGGCCGAACCGGAGAAGATCTTCGCCGCCATCGCCGAAAAGGGGCTCATGCCGGTCATCGTCCTCAATACCCACGGGCACGTGGACCACATCGGGGCCAACAGCGACGTCGTCCGGAAGTACGGCGTGCCGCTGGCCATGCACCCCGCCGACACCGGCTTCCTCAAGGCCTCCGACTACCTGGAGCTGAGCATGCTGCTCGGAGCCAAGGATTCGCCCCGGCCCGAGCGCCTTCTCTCGCACGGGGACGAGATCCCCTTCGGACGGGTTTCGCTCCGGGTCATCCATCTTCCCGGTCACTCGGCGGGAAGCGTCGGCTTTCTCGGGCCGGGCTTCCTGTTCTCCGGGGACACGATGTTCTGCGGCGGGGTCGGGCGCACGGACCTCCCCGGCGGGTCCTGGAAAGAGCTCGAGAGCTCCATCCGGGACCGCATCCTGACGCTCCCCGGCGAGACCGTTGTCCTGCCGGGCCACGGGCCGTGGACGACCGTGGAGCAGGAGAGGGACTCCAACCCCTTCCTGTCATGAGACCCGCCGTCCCGCCGGCCGAGGACGCCCTTCGTCTCTTTCTGGAGTATCTGGCCGTTGAAAAGGGGCTCTCCCGGAACACGCGACTCTCCTACTCGCGGGATCTCGGCAGGTTCCTGGGCTTCCTGAAGGCGAAGAAAGGCCGCTGGCCGGCGCTCACGGAAGAGGTCCTGACCGGCTTTGTCCGCTCGGAGAGCCGGTCCGGGCTCTCGGCGAGGTCCCTCGCCCGGCGCATCTCCGCCCTCCGGTCGTTCGCGAAGTTCCTCGTCCTGAGCGGCATCTTGAAAAAGGACCCCTCGTCCGGGCTCAGGTCGCCCTCGACCTGGCGCGCCCTTCCCAAGTACTTGACGGTCCGGGAAGTCGAGGACCTCCTGGGGGCCCCCGACCCCGCCAAGCCGGACGGCCTGAGGGATCGGGCCATGATCGAGATCCTTTACGGGGCCGGGCTGAGAGTCTCCGAGCTGGCCTCGCTCAAGCCGGCGGACCTCAACCTCGATGACGGCTTCATCGTCTGCCGGGGGAAAGGGGGCAAGGAGCGGATCGTCCCCCTCGGCCGCTCGGCCTGCGGCTGGGTCGGCCGGTATCGGGACGAAGTCCGGCCCCTGGCCGAGCCGGAGCCGGACCGGGAGCTCTTCCTGTCGCGCCGCGGCCGGGCCTTCACCCGTCAGGGCGTCTGGAAGCTCCTCCGCAAGCACGCCGCCAAAGCCGGCTTGGCCGCCAAGATCGCGCCCCACATCCTCCGCCACTCGTTCGCCACCCATATGCTGGAGGGCGGGGCGGACCTCAGGTCGGTCCAGCTCATGCTCGGCCACAGCCAGATCACGACGACCCAGATCTACACCCACGTCAGCCGGGAGCGGCTGCGCCGCGTCTACGACCGCTTCCATCCCAGGGCGTAGGGCACAAAGCTCCCAAGCGCTTGGCCCTTGTCGTTCAGCTCTTTTCCCGGGATCGAAAAAGAGCTGAACTTTATGGCGCCGCGTGCGTATAACGATCCAAGCCCTATCCTGCAGGCCGGGCGCCGGGCTTGACAGACCGGTTCGGCTCGTGTAGGATGGATAAACTTGTGAGTTCATTATCTGAACTCATAGGTTCATATTCTGCGCGATCAGGTCCCAACCATGAGGAAAAGCGATCTTCGGACGGAACGGGAAAAGAAGCGGAGAGTAGCGTGCCGCGAGGCCATCCTTCATGCCGCCGAGAGGGTCATCGTCCGCAAGAGGTACAGCGCGACGACCATGGACGACATCGCCCGCGAGGCCCAGTTCTCGAAGGTCACCCTGTACAAGTATTTTCCGGGGAAAGGCGAGATCCTTCTCGAGATCATCGTCAATTTCTTCGTCGAGATCCGCGCGGCGCTGGCCGAGATCGCGTCCGGCGCGGGATCGGCGCGGTCCAAGCTTCTGGCCGCGATCCGCATGATCCTCCGATACCATGAGGACAAGGAGAACGTCACCCGGGTCCTCTGGATGGACAACTCCATGCTGAGGATCCTCCGCGTCTTCGCGGTCGGGCAAGGGAAGCCGTCCGAAGTTTCCGCCGGCGACCGCAAGATGCTGACCCACATGAGACGCAAGCGTCGGAAGGTCGTCGAGACGGCCGCCCGTATCCTCGAGGAGGGCGTCGCCTCCGGGGAGTTCCGGCGGATGGACACCCGGGCCGCGGTGATGTTTCTCGAGGCCGTCCTCCAAGGCTACGCCCATACCCGTTTCTGGCTGGGGGAGAAGGCTTCGGCCCGGTCCTCGGAGGATGACGCCGAGACGCTTTGCCGCTTCATTCTGGAGGGGATCCAGAACCTCGACAGGCCCATGAAGGAGACATGACATGAAGAAACCGGCCGCGATCGTTCTCGCTTCGCTGTTCGTTATCGGAGGGGCGACGGGTCTTCCCGCCCAGGACAAGGCGGAGACCCTGACCTTGACTCTGGAATCAGCCGTCGACTTGGCCCTGAGGCGGAACCCGTTCTTCCTGGCCGCCCGCGAGAAGGAGTCCCAGGCCGGGGCGGGTGTCCGGGAGGCCGTGTCGAGGTTCCTTCCGGCCGTGAGCGGCCAGTACACCCAGAACCTGGCTGAAAAGCTCTTCTTCCTGGAGTTCCCGTCCATGATCCCCGGCGAGCCGCCCCAGAGGATCGCCATCGACTTCACCAAGGACTATCAGTTCGCGCTGTCGTTCTCGGTGCCCCTGTTCGCCGGAGGACGCCTCGTCTCCGGCTACAAGCAGGCCCGGGCCAACCTCGAGGCCAACCGGGAGACGGTCCGCCAGTCCGAACAAGAGACCATTTTCAACGTCAAACGGGCCTTCTACGGATACCTCCTGGCCCGGGATTTCGACCGGGTCGCGTCCGAGGCCTTGGCCTTGGCCGAGAAGCACTACGCGAACGTCAAGAACCTCTATGAGGCCGGGATGGCCTCGCGGTTCGACCTCCTGCGGTCCGAGGTCGAGGCCGCCAACCTCCGGCCCCAGGTCATCAAGGCCCGCAACGGCCTGACCGTCTCCGAGCTGGCCCTGAAGTCGGCCCTCGGCCTCGATCTTGACGCGCCCGTCGCCGTCGAAGGGGAACTGGCCGATATGCCGCTCGAGATCGATATCGACCGGGCCCTCGAGGAGGCCCTCGCCGAGCGGCCCGAACTCCGCCAGCTCGACCATCAGCGCCGGATGGCCGGCGAGATGTTCAAGATGGCCCGCGGCTCTCTCCTCCCGACCCTGGCCGTCGGAGGGGCCTACAATTTCTGGGCCGACAACTTCAATTTCCGGACCGGGACCTGGCAGAACTTCTATGCCGTCAACCTATCGCTGAGCATTCCTCTCTTCGACGGCTTCGAGGCCCGGTCGCGGATGGGACAGGCCCGGGCCGCGGTCCGCGAGATCGAGTGGACCCGCAAGGGCCTTGAGGACATGATTTCGCTCGAGGTCCGCCAGGCCGTCCTGAACCATCGCCAGGCCCGCGAGACGCTCCTCTCGCAGGAGAAGAACGTCGAGCAGGCCCGGGAGGCCGTCCGCATCGCGGAGCTCAATTACACGGAGGGTCTGGCCACCAACCTGGACGTTTCGACCGCCCAGGTCGCCCTGAGCCAGGCCAGGACGAACTATTCTCAGGCGCTCTATGACTGCGTCGTTTCGAAGGCCCAGCTCGACAAGGCCCTCGGCCGGGGACGGTCGGAGAGCCGCTCTCGTTGACGGAGGACATCATGACAAATCGGAGCCTGTATCGCCAGTTCACCATCGGGATCGTGGCTGCGGCCCTCGTCTCGGCCGCCGCGTCGTGCCGGCAGGGGGGAAGGACGGGGACCGCCGCCGAGACCTTTGGCGCGGCCCCGGTCAAGGTCTTCACGGTCAGACGTGATAGGATCTCCGAGAGGCTCCTCTATACCGGGACCCTCGAGGCCTGGCGGAAGATCAACATCACGCCCGAGGTCGGGGGCAAGATCGCCCGTATCCACGTCCAGGAAGGCCAGCGGGTCGCCGAAGGCCAGCTCCTGGCCGAGCTCGAGACCGAATCCATCCGCCTGCAGCTCAAGCAGGCCGAGGCCGGGCTGGCCGTGGCCGAAGCCGGCTACGCCGACGCCCTGAGGAACAAGGAGCGCATGGACCGGCTCTTCGAGGAGAAGGCGGTCTCCGAGATGCAGCATGAGAAGGCCCGACTGGCCTACGATGCCGCCGCGGCCCAGCTCGAGCAAGCGCGGGCGACTCTCAACTTGGCCCGCTACGCCCTCGACGTGTCCCTCATGAAAGCCCCGTTCGCCGGCGTCATCGCCTCCAAGAACGCCGAGGTCGGCGACGTCATCAACCCGATGATGAGCGGGTTCGGATCGGCCTCGGGGGTCCTGACGCTCATGGATTACTCCCAGGTCAAGGTCGCCGTCGGCGTCTCGTCGCACGACATCGCCCGCGTCCGCAAGGGGCAGGAGGTCGTCCTCCGGGTCGCCTCGCTGCCCGGGCGCGAGTTCCGCGGGCGGGTGACCGTCGTCAACTTGACGGCCGACCCGGCCTCGAAGAAGTTCGGCGTCGAGGCCGTTTTCCAGAACCCCGACCAGGCCCTGCGTCCGGGGACCTACGGCGACGTCGCCTTCGAGATCGAAACCCGGGAGAGCGCTCTGGTCGTTCCCCAGCGTGCTGTCCTGTCCGACTCCCATGTCTTCGTCGTCGAGGACGGCAAGGCCGTCCGCAGGGACGTCTCGCTCGGCCTCCAGAACACGACGATGGTCGAGGTCCTCGCCGGGCTGCGGGAAGGGGAGCGGGTCGTCGTCGACGGCAACTTCGCGCTGGAGGCGGGGTCGGCGGTCGAGGTCCTTGAAGAGGTGGTCAAATGAGGCTCCCGGAATTCTCCGTCAAGCGCAAAGTCACGGCGTCCATGATGGCGGCCATCCTGGTCGTCCTGGGCGCCATCTCGTTCACCCGTCTCGGCCTCGATTTCTTCCCCGACCTCGAGTTCCCGACGGTCTCGGTCATCACGACCTACACCGGCGCTTCGTCCGAGGATATCGAGAACATCCTCACGCGGCCGCTCGAGCAGGTCGTCAGCTCCGTCAACCGGGTCAAGAAAGTCACCTCCATGACCTCCGAAGGCGTCTCGGCCATCAACATCGAGTTCGAGTGGGGGACCAACCTCGATTTCGCCGCCCAGGACGTCCGCGACCAGATCGGGCTCTACAAGCAATACCTGCCCGCCGAGGCCGGCGAGCCCCTGGTCCTGAAGTTCAGCTTCAGCCAGTTCCCGGTCATCTTCTACGGCGTCACGAGCGACCTGCCGGCCATGAGGCTCAAGACGGTCATCGAGGACGAGGTCGCCCCGCGCCTCGAGCGCATCGACGGCGTGGCCTCGGCCCGGGTCTTCGCCATGGACGTGCGGGAGATCCTCGTCGACGTCGACAAGGCCTCGCTCGAGAGCCGGAACCTGACCCTCGATCAGGTCCTGATGGCCTTGAGGACCGAGAACCTCAACCTCCCCGCCGGCAGCCTCGTCGAGCGCCACTCCGAGATCCTCATCCGGACGATGGGCGAATTCCGCGACCTCGACGACATCCGCCGGACCGTCGTGGGCATGAGCGCCTCGGGCGAACCCATTTACGTGGCCGACATCGCCGAGGTCAAGGACACTCTCAAGGAGATGCGTTACGTCTCCCGCATCCAGCAGCAGAACGGCGTCTATCTCATCGTCAGCAAGCGCTCCGGGGCCAACACCCAGCAGGCCAGCGCGGCCGTCAAGAAGGAGCTCGCGGCCCTCAAGGGGACCGTTCCGGGCAACCCCGTCTTCCACGTCGCCATGGACCAGGGGGACATGATCGAACAGGTGACGAGGCACACCGTTCGGAACGCTTTCATGGGCGGCCTCCTGGCCATCACGCTCATCTTCTTGTTCCTTCGCAACTGGCGGCCGACGTTCATCATCGGTCTGGCCGTCCCCCTGTCGGTCATCACGACGTTCATCGCCCTCTACTCCGCCGGCTATACGCTGAACCTGCTGACGCTCGGCGGACTGGCCCTGGGGGTGGGCATGCTCGTCGACAACGCCATCGTCGTCATCGAGAACATCTACCGGCATCTCGAGGAGGGCCAGGGGCCCGACGAGGCCTCGATCTCCGGGGCCCGCGAGGTCGGCATGGCCATCACCGCCTCGACCCTGACGACGATCGCCGTCTTTTTCCCTATGATCTTCGCCCAGGGCATCACGGGCAAGATGACCCAGGCCCTGGGCCTGTCGGTCGCCTTCTCGCTTCTCGCCTCGCTCTTCGTGGCCCTGACCGTCGTGCCCCTGTCCACCTCGCTGCTTTTCCGCAGCTCAAAGAGCCTCCGGACGATCGCCAGAGCCCCCGACGAGCGGCAATTCGCCAAGGCCCGGGCCGTTTACCGGAAATGGCTCGAGCGGGCCCTCTGCAACCGCCGCTGGGTCATCGCCGGCGCGCTATTGGCCCTCGTCGCCGCGCTGGCCGTCACGCCCTTCCTGGGCACGGAGTTCCTTCCGTCACAGGACCAGGACATGCTCCTCCTCAAGGTCCGCATGCCGGTCGGGACGGCCCTCGAGGAGACCGACCGCGTCGTGACCATGGTCGAGAACATCATGGCCGGCATGCCGGAGATCACGATGATCTCCGCCCAGGTCGGCTCTTCGGTCGAGGTGGACGCTGGGGACGCCTCCTCGAGCATGTCGAACGCCGGGACCCACGAAGCCATCCTCTGGGTCGGGCTGGTCAGGCGCGAGCGGAGAGCGGCTTCGGACAAGGAGATCCTGGAAAGGATCCGGCGGAAGCTGCCCAGCCTGGGCGATGTCAAGGTCGAGGCCATCGATATGAGCCAGATGCTCCTCGGCGGCGCGACGGCCCCGGTCGAGATCAAGCTCTTCGGCAAGGACCTCGACGTCCTCAAGGACCGGGCCGACCAGATCGTCCGGATGATCTCCGGCATCGACGGCCTCCGCGATGTCAACCACACGATGGCCGCGGGCAAGCCCGAGATCCGGATCCACATCGACCGGGAGCGGGCCTATCGGCTGGGCCTGTCCGTCTTCCAGGTGGCCAACACCGTCCAGACCGCCACCCTCGGCAAGGTCGCCACGCGCTTCCGGGAGGGGAGCGACGAGATCGACGTTCGGCTGCGCTTCAAGGAACAGTACCGCGACAGTCTCGACGAGGTCCGGCGCATCCCCATCCTGACCCCCTCGGGCAGGACCGTCTTGCTCGAAGAGGCGGCCGTGATCGCGCCCGCCGAAGGGCCGATCATGATCAACCGTGAGAACCAGGCCCGGCGGGTCTCGGTCACCGCCAACATCGTCGACCGCGACCTCGGCGGTGTCGTCCGGGACATCAAGGGCCGGTTGGCCGGCTTCGAGAAAAGCCTCCCTCCCGGCTACTTTGTCGAGTACGGAGGGGCCTACGAACAGATGACGGAGGCCTTCCTCATTCTGGCCGGGGCCTTCGCCCTGGCCATCCTCCTGGTGTACATGATCATGGCCTCCCAATTCGAGCACTTCACCCACCCGTTCATCATCATGTTCACCGTTCCCCTGGGGATCATCGGCGTCATCTTCGGACTGCTCGTCACCGGCCGGACGCTCAGCATCGCGGCCCTCATCGGGGTCATCATGCTGGCCGGCATCGCCGTCAACAACGGTATCGTCATGATCGACTACATCAACCAGCTCATCAAACGCGGCGTCGACAAGCGAGAGGCGATCCTCCAGGGGGCGACGACCCGTCTGCGGGCCGTCGTCCTGACCGCGCTGACGACCATCCTGGGCGCCCTGCCGATGGCCTTCTCGCGGTCCTCGGGCTCCGAGTTCCGGGCCCCCATGGGCGTCTCCATAGCTTTCGGCCTGACGGCGACGACCGTGTTGACGCTCTTCGTCATTCCGGTCATCTATAGCTTATTCAACAAGATACGATTCAAAGACAAGAAGGCCTAGCCGGCCGAACGGAGCGGGCGGGGCCTCGCGCGGGAGCCCGGCCTTTCGGTTCTCAAGCTTTGTATCTGAGGAAGGCCCCGATCTCGCCGTAGCGGTCGAGCTTCGAGGGCGGGGTGACGTGCTTGACGGTCCCCCCGCGCTTCAGGACGGTTTCGATGGCCTCGTCGACGACGTCCCGGACGACGTCCGTCTTTTTCCCGCAGACCGGACACTGGAGCTCTTCAAGATAATAGAAACGGTGCGTCGGGCAGATCCGGCCCGGCTTGGAGAAGTTGTGGGAGACGACGAGCGTCTGGATCTCGAACTGGTTCAGACGGTGGATGGTCTCCCTCAGCCCCGAGGCCGCCAGGCCGCCCCTTTCGAGCTCCGCGACCAGCTTCTGGACGATCTCCTCTTCTTCGGCCTTCTTGAGGTCGGCCTCGACGGCCAGAGCCTCCTTGAGGACCCTGGCCGGAGGGTCGCCCGGCCTCGCTTTCAGTCGGGCTTTGAGCCTGTCGCGCAGGGGCTTCTGGAGATAGCCCTCGAAATCCGCGCAGAGGCTGTCCTCGCCGCCCGTGAAGATCCGGTCGTAGGGGACCTGCTTATGAAGAGCCATGGTCTTCTGGGCCGCCTTCTTGAGGTGGTCCTGGAGGCGCGCGTCCAGGCGCCGCTCGATCCGTTTGGCCTCGGTGCCTTCGAACCCCCCTTCTTTGACCTTGGCCGGGACGTCGCTGGACAGCTCGGCGAGAGGGCGGATCTCTCCCATCGAGATCTCATGCCAGCGCGCCTCGCGTCGGTCGAGCAGGACGATGCAGATCGAGCCGTACTTGTCGAGGATCGCCGACAACGGCCGGACGTAGAAGTTGGTGTCGAAAACGATCCTGTTCCGCGGCCCGTGGGGCAGATCGAGATCGAGCCAGAATCCTTGACGGCTGCAGGAGAACGCGGCCAGGCCGGCCGCTTTCGAGGAGATCAGGTTCCGGGAGCCGAAATCCTCGATGAGGGCCAGGTCACGGCCCAGGGCCTCGGCCTTGTCCCGGCTGACGCCGAGCCCCTCCAGGCGCGACTTGGCGTCGCTGAGCAGATTCTTGAGGGCCAGCTGGATTTGCTTCTTCGTCAGCCGGCCTTTGTCGTTGTCCAGGTAGAACGATGTCACAAGGTCTCCCTGGCTTTGGAACTTGGCGAGGGTCTCGATGTGCGGACGGCCTTGGAATCTCATTCATCCTCCTTGTGGGGATTCGGGGGATCCGTTTTCCCGATGAAGGCGGGGAATGCGGGATATCATCAGCATGCTAACAATAAGGGCCGCGACGGCCTTTGTCAAGGGGGCCCTCGGGCCGGGCTAAAGAGGAGGGCTCAACTTTACTCTGGGAAGAGGAATCGCTATAATAAGGGCTCCCTGAAGCTTCGGGGTCCACGGCCCCGCCGGTGCGGAAGTGGCGGAATTGGCAGACGCGTAAGCCTCAGGAGTTTATGGCCGTAAGGCTGTGAGGGTTCGAGTCCCTCCTTCCGCACCATCCCCTTTCTCCGGCTCCCCTTGATTAATTATGGGCCGGGGACTAGTCTAGAAGGCGAAAGGAAAGGCCGCGACATGATCTCCCCCGTCCGTTCCGGCTTCCGGGAAACCGCCCGGCCCGCTCTTCGTGCTCTCACAGCAGGCGTCATTCTCGCCCTTGCCGCCCTCGGCGCATGCCGCCTCTACAATCTCGAGCGCAGGCTCTCGCCCCCCCACGCCGAATTCCTCGACAAGGTCGGTTACATCATCACCCGGGAAGAACGGAAGACCTTTCTCGGGCTTCCCGACGAGCGGAAGGATGGGTTCATCGAGGAGTTCTGGCGGCGGCGGGACCCGGACCCCCAAACGGAGCACAATGCCTTCAAGGCGGAATACGAGGAGAGGGTCGCCCGGGCGGCGGTCCTCTTTCATGGCGAGGGCCGTCCGGGGTGGCAGACCGACAGGGGCCGGATCTTCATTCTCTTCGGCCCTCCCGGGGAGCGCTTGACCTACCCGATGGACGCCGGAGGATTCTGCCGCGAGATCTGGTATTACGGCGCGTTCCCCGTGCTCTTTCTCGATGAGCATTGCTCGGGGCGGTTCGTCCTGACGGCCGTCAATCTGGAGCACCTCCATCGTCTCAACATCGCCCAGGGGCAATTCCAGAGGACGATCCGGGCGGCGGACAAACAGCTCTTCGATTATGAGGCTTCGGTCCATAGGGTCCGCTCGGAGCCGGATCTCGTCGAAGGCGCCGTCCGGGTCGACATCCCCTATGCGTCCATCTGGTTCACGTTCCGTGAGGGGCGCCTGGAGACCGCCTTCGAGCTCAAATTGGCCCTGCGGGATGAGGACGGCCGGGAGATCTGGGCGGCTCGCTCGACTCACCCGATCGCTCTCCAAGAGCATGAGCTGGTCGCGCGAAAGGATGAGGTCTTCCGGATGGAGGTCCCGTTCGTTCTCGACGAGGGCCTCGCCAGGCTCCGGGCCCAGACGTTGAGCCTTCACATCTCGGTGGCGAGCACGACCGAAGGCGGCGAGCTGAAGAAGGTCCTCGAGTTCCGGCTAGAACCTTAGGCTCAGGTTGATGCGGACGGCCCGGGTCCCCCAGTAGGGAAGGGACTTGTCGTAGGTGCCGCTCAGGGTCCGTTCCCCCTCGCTCGTCCCCTCGCCCTCGGGCGCCCAGAAGCCGCCGTCGTTGCGGTCGAGGATCCGGTAGCGGTCCCCCAGGGCGTTCAAGACGTCGAGGGAGGCCGTATAGCGGACCCGGCCGAGCTTCATGAACTCTTTTTCCAGACGCAGATCCAGGTTCTTCCAAGCCCCGTACCGGCGCGTTCCGGGGTCTTCCAAGTAGACCCTCACCGGTGTCCTGTCCGCTCCGTTCGCCAGGGCCCACGCCTCGGGCGGGATGATGGCCACGGTCCTGGCCCAGGGGGCGCCGCTCTGGGCCCGGAAGGACAGGCTGAAGAAGATGTCCCATTTGAAGCGGACCGTGCTCATCATCCGGGCCGAAAACGGGCGATCCTGGAGAAGGCGGGTCGAGTCCGAATAATTGATGAACGAGTTCGGCGTCAGGAAGCCCGGGTCGCCGCCGACGCTCCAGACCGAAGCCAGGCCCGTCGTTCCCGTCGACCGGCTCCAGACCACCGAGCCGAGGAGCTGCCAATTACGGGACATCCGCTTGCGGAGCGTCAGCTCCAGGCCGCGGTATCTGGCCCCGAGCTCGGGGATGTTCTCGATCCGTTCGAAGTACAGGGGAGCCGTCGCCGAGCGGAAGTGGACGGTCACCGGGACATCCGGGTAGCCGTCGACCCCGGGAACGACCGTCGAGAAGGGGATCCACCAGCCCTCCGGTGAGTCGGCGATGCGCGACCAGGGGGCGCCGGTCGACGGATCGTGAAGGACGTTGCCCACGAGGTTGCTGTGCGTCCTGGAAACGTAGCGGAGGGAGAGGGTGAGATCTTTGGCGATCTCCTGCTCCATCCCGGCCGTCCATTCTTCGATCAGAGGGGAGGTCAGCTCGGGGTCGACGGCCTGCTTGTAGAATTCCGACAGGTAGACCCGGTAATCGTCGGAGGAGCGGAAGAAGGTGTCGCCGGTGCTGGCCAGGCCGTTCCCGTCCTCGTCATACCAGAAGAAGCTGTGGAGCCGCCGGTGGTCGATCGGTGTCAGCTCGTAAGCGTACCCCAGGCCCAGCTCCTCCGGCCTTCGGGAGTAGGTGCCCTTGAGGACCGTCTTGCCCGTTCCCAAGAGGTCGATCGTCAGCCCGAAGTGGGGTGAATAGGAGCTCCAGACGAATGGCTTGTCCCAGTCGCCGACGTTGAACGAGCCGTAGGGGTTGATGCCCAGGACAGGCGTGATCAAAGCCGATCCCAAGGCCTGGGACAGCGCGTTGCCCGAGCTGGACTTGCTGGCAAGAACGATCCGCGATTCCGAGCGGTCGAAGCGCAGGCCGGCGGACAGCGAGACCCGGTCCCCGAACCGCAGGATGTCCCGGACGAAGACGCCCGTCCTCTTGGTCTCGCGCCGAACGGCCAGGCCCAGCTCGTTCCTGGGGGCGATCCAAAAAGAGACCAGGCCGAAGCCGACGAGCTCTCCCGAACTGGGGGATACGGATTCGCCGTACAGGTAAGGGCTGCCGTTGAAATAATTGTAGATGAGGTTATCGCTTTTCCAGGAAAGCGACTCGGAGACCATCGTTTCGTATTCACCGCCCGCAAAGAGCTCGTGGCGGATGCCCAAAAAGCGCTCCTCGCTCCTGGCGACCGTCGCGGCCACCCGGAAACGGCTGGCCTTGTCGCGCTCGTTCAGAGAACCGCTTCCCCAGGAATAGCCGGTGCCGAGGTCGTAATACTGGGGGCTGTCCTCGGTCGCCTTGTTGAGCAGGAGAGGGACCGTGTTCCCGGATCGAAACATGGAGAGATCGACGAGCGTGCGCTCGCCGGGATTGTAGCTGAATCCGGCGCGTACGACCGCGAGGCGCTCGCCGGCAAGCTTCCTCATCGCCGCCTTGGGCCTGTTCCACGCCAGCTCGGGCTCCCAGTATGGCTGGTAGATCCGGGACAGGTCGAACTCGGCGAATCCCTTGAATTGCCGGGCCACGGAGGCCGACAACTTGAACAGGGCGGAGATGTCGGTGTCCCTGAACCTGAACGGAAAATATTGGGTCGCCAGAGGGGTGGTCCAGGCCTTGAACGGCGCATCCCTCGAGCCCGCCCGGAAGCGAAGGTTGCTGAAGAACCAGGAGGTGTCCTTGAGCACCGGGCCGCCCGCCGTGAGCGAGAGGTCGAAATCCCCTTTCGGGCCGAGGATCGGCCCGGCTTCCATTCCCGCGAGCTCCTCGTCGGACCAGAGCTGCTGGGCGAGCGCTTTGCCGGCGAGGCCGAGCGAGAGGCTTCCCTGGAATTCGTTCCCGCCCGAGCGATGAACGATGTTGACGTACGCGCCCTGACCGGCGCCCGTGTCGATGGACCGGCCGGCCGTCTCGATGACGACCTGGTCGACGACGTCGACATTGATCCGGCTCATCGATTCACGGGAAACGGGGTTCGTCACGTCGGCGCCGTCGGTCGCGAAGGTGTTGGCCCGGACCGGGGCGCCGTGGACCGAGGCCCGATATCCGGCGAGCTCGCTCTCGAAGATGAGGCCCGGCACGAGGCCCAGGGACGTCCGGAAATCCCGCGATGCGGGCACGCGGGCGAGGGTCTCCCTGTCCAGGTCGACGGCGTTGCGGGCCGACTTGCGGTCGATGGGCGGGCCAGGCTCCGCCGAGGCCGTTTCGTCCTCGTTCTCCGCGGGCTCCATGACGATCCTCAAGGCGGCGGTCCCCCCGGGGGTGACGTTGATGCCCGGGACGACGGTGATCTTGTATCCGGGCAGCTCCACGGTGATCCGATAGACGCCGGGAGGCAGCAAATGGAACATGAACCGGCCCGTCTTGGAGGTCATGTAGTTCGAGATGACGGGCATGGCCGGGGATTCCAGGTAGAGATAGGCGCCGGCTTGGGGGACCCCCTTCCCGTCGACGATCCGGCCGTTGATCGAGCCCGTTTGAGCGGCTGCGGCCGAGACAGAGAGCAGGGTGAACAGGACGGCGAGAGCGGCGAGCCCCGCGCGGATATTCCTGGTCAAGACAGCCTCCTTGTGTCCGGCGTCGCGTTCTCCAAGTTATATGTTTCCTCGGGAGATGTCAAAGCCTATTAACTCCTTCCGGGCAAGGGTCGTTTCACGGCCGGCCTCCGGCCCCGAGCCGGGCCCAAGCCGCGGCCCCGATCAGCCCGGCATCGTTGCCGAGGGCCGCTCTTTCGATGCGGCATCCGGCGAACGAGATCCTGTGGGACCGACGCCGGGCCTCCTCGACGGCCGGGCCGAGGAGGAGCTTCCCGGCCGAGACAACCCCTCCGCCGATGAGGATCTTCTCGGGGTTGAGGAGGTTGATGACGATGCCCAGGCCGATGCCCAGGTAATAGGCGCACAGACGGAAGCTTTCGACGGCGGCCCGGTCCCCCTCCCTGGCCAACCGGTAGACGTCCTTCGAATCGGCGACATCGGTCCGGCCCGTCAGGTCCCGGTAGCGGCGGACGATCTTCGGCGCCGAGGCCTCGGTCTCAAGACAGCCGCGCCCGCCGCAGTTGCAGGCTTCGCCCTCCGGATTGACCGTGATGTGGCCGATCTCCCCGGCGAATCCCCCGGCGCCCTGCCAGAGCTTTCCGTCGAGGATGATCCCCGAGCCGATGCCCGTGCCGATGGTCAGCAGGACGAGGCTCCGGGCTCCCCGGCCCGCGCCGTGGCAGAACTCGCCGTAGACGGCCATGTTGGCGTCGTTGTCGATGCGAAACGGCACGTCGATGAATTTTCCCAGGGCGGGCACGATGGGATAGCCGTCGAGGCCGGGGTAGTTCGGCGATTGGAGGATCCGCCCGTCCTTCCGGCTGTAGAAGCCGGCCACGCCGAAACCGCAGGAACGGACCCTCCCGCGAGGGTCCGTGCGAAGCATCTCCCAGAGCCGTTCGAGCTCGGAGAGGAGGGCGTCCATGGAGCCCGGGGTCGCCACTCGGCCTTTCCGGACGAGGCGGCCGTCGCGGCCGACGAGCCCGTACTTCAGGCGCGTGCCGCCGAGGTCGAATCCCGCGTCGAGAGAGGGCTTCATGGGCGGGCCTTTCGGGAGCGGCCGGTCAGGGCCGACGGCTGGGACGCCCCGTGGACCGGGTCATCCGTTGGAGGGCGGATCGGGTTTCTTTGTGCTGTCGGCGTCATCCTTGGTATTGATGGATTTCTTGAAGTTCTTGATGCCTTCCCCGATGGACCTCCCGAGGTCCGGGAGCTTGCGGGCGCCGAAGATGATGATGACGATGAGCAGGATGAGGATGAGTTCCGTGGGGCCGATCGATCCAAGCATGGGAACCTCCTTGGGTTCTATCCGCGATTCACCGACGGTTTCGGGGGACGTGCCGCCTCCCTCAAGATACCCGACCTCCCCTGAAAAGTCAATCGCCGGGGCCGGACTGGGGCGATGGCCCCGCGCCGGCCGGGAGGAGCGTTGACGGGCCGGGGGAATTCTGCGATGATGACGGTTTCCATGAACGACATCAGGAACTTCTCCATCATCGCCCACGTGGACCACGGCAAATCCACCCTCGCCGATCGGTTCATCGAGATGACCGGGGCCCTGACCGCCCGGGAGCTCAAGGACCAGGTCCTCGACACCATGGACCTCGAGCGGGAGCGGGGCATCACCATCAAGGCCCAGACCGTCCGGCTGACCTATCGAAGCGCCTCGGGAGAGAATTACATTTTCAACCTCATCGATACTCCCGGGCACGTCGATTTCTCCTACGAGGTCTCCCGCAGCCTCGCGGCCTGCGACGGCGCCCTGCTGGTCATCGACGCCTCCCAGGGGGTCGAGGCCCAGACCCTGGCCAACACGTATCTCGCCGTGCAGAACGATCTCGCCCTCGTGCCGGTCATCAACAAGATCGACCTGCCCCAGGCCCAGGTCGATGATTCCCTGGAGCAGATGGAGCACATCATCGGCCTTCCCCGGTCCGAGGCTCTCCTCGTGAGCGCCAAGACGGGCCTGGGCGTGCCGGATCTTCTCGAGGCCATCGTCCACAGGATCCCTCCTCCCAAGGGCGACCCGAAGGCCCCCCTCAAGGCCCTCCTGTTCGATTCCTGGTTCGACACCTATCGCGGGGTCATTGTCCTCGTCCGGATCATGGACGGAGAGCTCCGGACGGGAGACCGGATCGTCCTGATGGCCATGGGTGCGGAATACGAGGCCGAAGAGGTCGGCTATCTCGTCCCCAAGCCCGTCAAAGCGGAGGCCCTGCGGACCGGCGAGGTCGGCTATCTCATCGCCGGCATCAGGCGGCTCGGCGACGCCCGGGTCGGCGACACGGTCACCCGCCGCGCCCGGCCCGCGGCCGCGGCCCTGCCGGGATTCAAGGAGGCCAAGCCGATGGTCTTCTGCGGCTTGTTCCCGGCGGGCGAGAGCGGCATCGAGGACCTGCGCGACGCCATGGAGAAACTCCGGCTGAACGACGCCTCCTTCCAGTACGAGCCGGAGAACTCCCCGGCCCTGGGCCTGGGGTTTCGGGCCGGGTTCCTCGGCCTCCTCCACCGGGAGATCTTCCAGGAGCGGCTCGAGCGGGAATTCGATCTGACCCTCATCACGACCGCCCCGAGCGTCGGCTTCCGAGTGACGACCCGGACGGGGGAGACGGTCGAGATCCACAATCCCTCTGAGATGCCCGACCCGGCGTCCGTCGACAAGGTCGAGGAGCCGGTCATCGAGGCCGTCATCCTGACCCCGGACCGCTACCTGGGCGGGATCTTCCGGCTCCTCGAGGAGCGCCGGGGCGTCCAGAAGAAGATGGAGTACATCGGCCCGGGCCGGGTCCTCCTGACCTACATCCTGCCCTTGAACGAGGTCGTCTTCGACTTCTACAACCAGCTCAAGCAGCTATCGCAGGGGTACGCCTCGCTCGATTACGAATTCGCCGGATACCGCGAGGGCCCGCTGGTCAAGCTCGATATCCTCATCAACGGGGAGGCCGTAGACGCCCTGTCGCTCATCGTCCACGAGGACAAGGCCTACACGGTCGGCCGGGCCCTTGTCGAGCGCATGCGCAAGGTCATCCCCCGCCAGCAGTTCGAGGTCGCCCTGCAGGCGGCCGTCGGCAAACGGATCATCGCCCGGGAGACCGTCAAGTCCTACCGCAAGGATGTCCTGGCCAAGCTCTACGGGGGCGACTACACGCGCAAGATGAAGCTCCTAGAGAAGCAGAAGGCCGGCAAGAAGAGGATGCGGCGCGTCGGGCGGGTCGATATCCCGCAAGAGGCGTTTTTGGCCATCCTCGAAGTCAAATAGGCCTCGGGAATCCTCTCGCTCGCGGTAGGGGGCCGTGGGCTCGCGGCCTGATCCTCGTCCTCATCGGGCGGTTCCTCTCGCGGCGCACCCCCGTCCGTGCTCGCCGCTCCAAAACGCTCTTCGGCATCAGCGGTTGCGCGCGGGCGGGGGGCCCCGCCCCGCTGCGTCACCGCCGCCCTTGATCCCTGCGTGCGGCCGTCTCGCCGGGGCCCCTGACCGCTCGTTCGACGACCTCCTCGGCCTCGTCTTCGGCGGTCGCCGCGCTCGCGGGAATCGCTCGCTCGGCGCTTCGGGCCTCGGATGATACCCGTCACAGCTCGGGCGGCCCGGGGCTCGCGGCAAGACCGCATTGATAATTTCCCCGGGATGGGGTAGAAGAAGGGGCGAGGCGACATGAGCCGGAAAGACATCGAGCAGGCCCTGGTCCGGGGGGTCGAGGCCTTGGCCGCGTTCTTCCCCTCGGGGCCTCTCCTGCTCTTCCCCGTCCTGTCCTCGGTGTGCGTCTGGGCCGTGCGGCGGGTCTTCAATTATCGTGACCACATCCTGACCTGGAGGGTCTGGCTGGACCCGGAGACGATCCGGACGAAGCCCGACGACTTCATCCGCCACTTCTTCGCCAAGGACCCCGTCCTGGCCGGCGTTTACGCCGCGGAGCTCGAGGCCGGCGACATCAAGGGCCTGCGGGCGGCTTTCCCGGCCCTCTATCCCCTCATCGGGCTCGAGGACGCCTTCCTCCGGGGCCTGTTCCGGGCGGAGCTGGCCGACGGCGACCTCCGGAGGATCGTCGCCGAATTCGGGTCCCGGGCCGCGGCGGCCGCCGAAGCGATCAAGCCGGCCGAGGCCGACCCGGCGTTCTGGAAGTTCCTCGAGACCTTCGGCATGGAGCTCGCCTCCCTCGGCCTCCACCTGCTCAAGGATGGGACCGTCGAGGACCTCATCCTGGCCGCCATCGAGGCCAAACACCCTGATCAGGGCGGGAGCGCATGACCGGGCGGGCCGCGCGGCGCTTTCTCGCCCTCGCCCTGTGCGCCGGCTTTCTCGCCGGGTGCTCGTCCCCGCTCAAGAGAGCCAAGGTCCACTATGCCCGGGCCCAGGAGCTCGACCGGAGCTACGAATCCGGCCCGGCCGCGGCCGCCATGAAGCGGGCCCTGCTCGAAGCCGACGCCGCCGCCCGCAAGAACCCAACGGCCCAGGCCTACACGCTCAAGGGGCTGGCCGAAGTCCGCCTCGAGCGATGGGTGGACGCGGCCGAGAGCTTTCGGCGGGCGTTCGCCTTCGGCTTCGCCTCCGGCGAACAATGGGCTGCCGACACGGCCCTTCTCGGAGCGGCGCTGAGCTTCGAAGCCTCCGGGTTGGGAGACGCGGCCGGCCGCGTCTTTGCCCATCTCATGGCCAGGTCCAAGTTCGCCCCCGTGCGCATGGCCGCCGCCGGAAAGCACGTCGACCTGACTCTCTCCCGGGCCTTGGCCTTGAGCGAAAAGGACCGCGACAAGGCGCTTGCGGCCCTGGTCAAGGACGTCGGCCGCCTGCTCGACGACGACTACGCCTCCGGCTTCGCCCATTACCTCCTCTCGCAGGTCCTGGCCCACCGCGGGGAGCTGCGGCCGAGCTATGAGGAGGCCGTCCTGGCCCGCGAGCTCGGCCTGCCGTCGGAGAAGGTCCTGCGCGACAACGACAACCAGATCGTGTTCTGCCGCGACCGGGTCCGGGAGGCCCTCGGGCCCGAAGAGCGGGCGGCGTTCGACGCCGTCCACGACGCCTGGATCGCGAGATGGGGCTGGCGCGACGCCCGCACGCCGCCCTGGAAAAAGGAGTGACCGATGCTGCCGACGATCGCCTGGCGCGGTAGGTCCGTGATCATGATCGACCAGCGGAAGCTCCCCGGCCAGGAGGTCTACGTCCGCTGCCACACCTACATCCAGACGGCCCAGGCCATCGAGAAAATGGTCATCCGCGGGGCGCCGGCCATCGGCATCGCCGCCGCCTATGGCGTCGTCCTGGGGGCCATGACCGCGCGCGGCGACACGGGCCGGTCCCTCGACAGGGACTTCGAGAAGGTCTTCCAGCGGCTCGCCCGGACCCGGCCCACGGCGCATAATCTTTTCTGGGCCCTGGAGCGGATGAAGGCGGTCTACGAACGGAGCCGGGAGCACGGCCTGCGGGCCATCCGGGCGGCCCTGCTCGAAGAGGCCCGGGCCATCGAGCGCGAGGACGCGGAGACGAACCGGGCCATCGGCCGTCACGGGCAGGCCCTGATCCGCGACGGCTGGACCGTGCTCACCCACTGCAACGCCGGAGCGTTGGCCACCGCCGAATACGGCACGGCGCTCGGCATCGTCCGGGCCGCCGTGGAGGATGGCAAGACGATCCGGGTCTTTGCCGACGAGACCCGGCCTTTTCTCCAGGGCGCCCGCCTGACCGTCTGGGAGCTCGAACGGGACGGCATTCCCGTCACCCTCATCACCGACAACATGGCCGGCTGGTTCATGCGCAGAGGGGAGGTCGACGCGGTCGTCGTCGGGGCCGACCGCATCGCCGCGAACGGCGACACGGCCAACAAGATCGGCACGTATTCGCTGGCCGTCCTGGCCCGGGAGAACAGCGTGCCGTTCTACGTCGCGGCGCCGACGAGCACGATCGACCCGGCCGTCCCCGACGGCGGCGGCATCCCCATCGAGGAGCGGAGCCCGGAGGAGGTCCGCGGCGCCGGCGGTCGTCTTGTCACCCTCCCCCATGTCGAGGTCCGCAACCCCGCTTTCGACGTCACCCCGGCCGCGTACATCACGGCCATCGTCACCGAGCGCGGCGTCCACCGCCCTCCCTACGAGAAGAGCCTCAGAGGCCAGGACAAATGAGTGGGGAGGGGAGTGATCGACCGGGCCCCGGGCGCGAGGCCGGCCTGACGAAAGTCATCCGGCACCGGATCGCGAATTGGGACGATTTCCGGTCGGAATAGGCGGCGTTGGCGGCAATCATCGAAAATATTGACAAAACATTTTGTATGAAATAGCATATGTTTGCTTTTATTAGTATTAAGAATACACAGGCCATAAGATGACAGACGACAGGTGGATGTCGGTCGCTGATGTCGCGGCCTATCTCGGCATCCGGCGCGGGACCGTTTACAAATGGGTCGAACGGCTGGGACTGCCGGCGCGGAAGGTCGGGCGGCTGCTGAAATTCCGGCGGGCGGAAGTGGACGAATGGGTGGAAAGGCGATCCGCCGGGGCCCGGAAGCCTCGGCCGGGCCATGGGCTGCTCGAGCGGCTGCGGGCCGCGGCCCCTGAGATGAAGGAGAAGTTCGGCGTCAGGAGGATCGGCGTTTTCGGCTCGGCGGCCCGGGGCGAAGCCGGCCCGGAGAGCGACGTCGACGTCCTCGTCGAATTCGATGACCCGGCCTTCGACCGCTATATGGAGCTGAAGTTCTACCTCGAGGGCCTCTTCGGCCGGCCGTGCGACCTCGTCCTCGATGAATCGCTCAAGAAGAACCTCCGCGAGTCCGTTCACCGCGAGGTCCTTTATGCCTAGGGACCCCCGGATCTATGTCGAGGACATCCTGGAGGCGGTCCGGCGGGTGTGCTCTTACACGGAGAACATGGATCTCGCCGCTTTCGCCGGAAGCCCGATAACGATCGATGCTGTTGTCCGGAACCTCGAGATCATCGGCGAAGCGGCCGGGCGGATCCCGGAGGAGATCCGGGCCGGCTCCCCGGAGATCGAATGGCGCAAGATCATCGCCCTCCGGAACGTCCTGGCCCACGAATATTTCGGCATTCACACCAAGATCGTCTGGGATGTTGTCTCCGGCAAGCTCGAGCCGCTCGAAGCGGCCTGCCGGAAGATCCTGGAGAGCCTCGGAGAGGAGAGGAAGGGATGATCAAGCGAAAGGCTCTTGCTCTCGTCGCGGTCCTGACGGTCCTTCTCGGCCTGGCCTCCGTGCGCAAGAGCGTCCTGGCCATGCTCTTCGGCAGCTACGTCGCCGACGGGAAGATCCGGCTCGACAAGACCCTGGCCGAGCTCGGCGTCGACGACCACGGCGGCCTCCTGCCCCGGGAGCTCGAGGCCGCGGTCGCCAATCTCCTCGCGGCCCGGTCGGGCGTCTATCACGAGGCCTCCAACAGCGGCGACAACCTGGCCGACGCCCCGCCCCGCGGTTCCCAAAAACGGGGCTCGTACTTCCTCTACAGCAACTGGGATTTCAACGCCCTGGGCACGATCTTCGAGCAAGAGACGGGGCGGAACATCTACGACGCCCTGGAGACGGACCTGGCCCGGCCGAAGAACAAGCCGGTCTCGGCGGACCAGTTCCTGGAGCTCCTGGACATGCTCGTCGCCGCCCGCCGGAAGCCGGGGGCCTCCGCGCCGTAACGAGGCCATGCCCGCATAGGCGCGGGCCTGCCGATCACCCGGACTTTTCTCTCCGCCGGACGTAGGACAGGGTGTACATCGCCGGGACGACGACCAGGGTCAGGACGGTCGTGAACGTCAGCCCGAAGATGATCGTCCAGGCCAGGGGGTTCCAGAAGGCCGCGTTGTCCCCGCCCCAGTAGATCTGAGGATCGAGCCTCGTGAACAGGGACTGGAAGTTGAAGTTCAGGCCGATGGCCAGGGGCATGAGGCCCAGGATCGTCGACAGGGCCGTCAGCAGGACGGGTGTCAGGCGGGTGGCCGCGGCTTCGACCACGGCGGCCCGGGCGTCCCCGCCCTCCGCGATGCGCTTGTCGGTGTAGTCGATGATGATGATGGCGTTCTTGACGACGATGCCGGCCACGGCGATGATGCCCATCCCGGTCATCATGACCGAGAACTCGAGGTTGAAGATCGTGAATCCCAGAAGAACCCCGGTGATGCTCAGGAAGATCTGGGCGATGACGATGAACGGCTTGGACACGGAGTTGAACTGGGCGACGAGGATGATGAAGATCATGAAGACGGCGATGACCAGGGCCTTGACGAAGAAGGTCCCGACCTCCCGCTGGAAGTTCTGTTCGCCCGTGAATCTCACGGTCGTGCCCGGTTTGAGCGCGAAGCGCGGCAGCTCCCGGCGGATGTCCCGGATGATCTGATTGGCGTTGGCCCCGCCGAGGACGTTCGAGGTCAGGGTGATCGTCCGCCGGTTGTCGATGCGGGTGATGCCGCCGGTGCTCGTCAGGTTCGTGACCCGGGCCAGGGTCGAGATGGGAATGTCCTTGTTGGGCCCGCCGCCGCGGCCCTGGACGGTCACGGTCTGGCTCAGGAGGACATTGAGATCGTCCCGGAAGCGGCGGTCGAGGCGCAGCCGGATGGGGAACTCCTCCTCGCCTTCCTTGAAGGTCGAGATCTCGGCCCCGTAGATGGCCGTCCTCAGGACGGAGCCGATCTGGGCCGTGCTGACCCCCAGGCGGTTGGCGGCCTCGCGGTCGATCTCCAGGATGACCTCCGGCTTGTTGACCTCCATGCTCGATTTGAAACCCTCGATGCCCCGGATGCCGAGAGAGGCGATGAACTCCTCGAGCCGGCGGGAGGCGTCGATGATCTCGTCGAGGTCGTCCCCGCTGACCTCGATGTTGATGGGGGCGCCGGAGGGCGGGCCCGTGGCCTCACGGTCGATGCGGATCTCGGCCCCGGGGACGCCGCGGAGCTCCCGCCGCATGTCGTCCAGATATTGGCGCGTCGTTTTCGGCCCGCGCCGGTGCTTGTACTCGACGAACGAGACCGTGACCTTGGCCAGCTTGTCCTGCGTGGAGCGCTCAAACAGGCCGGCCCCGGCGTTGACGGCCACGTTGGTGACGATGGATTCGACGTCGGGATTGCCGGGCCCGAGGATGCGGGCGACCCGCTCCTCGACCTCCCGGGCGACCCGGTCGGTGACCTCGATGTGGGTCCCCTCGGGCATCGTGATGTAGACGAAGATGGAGTTGGGGTCGCCCGACGGGAAGAAGACGACGCGGGGGGTGCGCACGCCCATCAGGAGAAAGGACGAGAAGAACAGGGCGATGACCGCAGCGACGACGGCCACGGGCCGCCGGCCGCGAATGAAGAAGGCCAGGGTCTTGCGGTAGAGGTCCATGAACACGGGCATGACGCAGCACTGGAACCTGTCCGCAAGATGGTCGAGGACGAACCTGTTGAGGAGGAAGAGGAGAACGCCGGCGGCCAGGAGGTTGGCCGCGACCATCGGTCCCGTGACGTAGAGGACGACGGCCAGGGCGGCGGCCGCCCCGGTCAGGACCTTGGCCCTCCGGCTGAGCCTCCTGGCCTTGGCCCGGTCCTCGGGGGGGACGTAGCGCATGAACGCCACGGCGAAGACCGGGTTGATGAAGTAGGCCACGAACAGGGAGGCCGTCAGGGCCAGGATGATGGTGATCGGCAGGAAGGACATGAACTTGCCGGCGATGCCCGGGGTGAAGATGAGGGGGACGAACGGGGCCGCGGTCGTCAGGGTCCCCGTGAAGACGGCCGTGGCGACCTCGCCGACGGCCCGCTTGGTGGCCGGGATGATGGGCAGGTTCTCGGTCGTCATGTAGTGGCGGTAGATGTTCTCGACGACGACGATGGAGTTGTCGACGACGATGCCCAGGACGAGGATGAAGGCCATCAGGACGACCCGGTTCAGGGTGAACCCGATGAGGGGCAGGAAGATGAACGAGATGAGCATGGACAGGGGAATGGCCACGGCGACGAACGCGGCGTTGGTCCGGCCCATGAAGAACAGGAGGACGAAGGCCACGACGAGAAAGCCGAGGATGATCGTGTTGAACAGGTCGCTGACGGCGTTGCGGGTCTTCTCGCTGCTGTCGCCCGACAGCGTGACGATGAGGTTGTCGGGGGCCGTCGCCCGGAACTCCCCGAGAACGGCCTTGATCTTGTCCACGGCGGAGATGAGGTTCTTGCCGCCCCGCTTGATGACGTTGAGGGTGACGACGTCGCGGCCGTCGAGCCGCGAGAAGCTTTCGCGGTCCTTGAAGCCGTCGACGACCTCGGCGACGTCGCCGAGCCGGAGGCCCTCCTGGAGGACGATGCCAGCGATCTCCGGGACGCTCCGGAACTCGCCGACGATGCGGAGGTTGCGCCGCATGCCGTCCGAGTCGACCTGCCCGCCCGACAGGGTCAGGTTCTCCGAGGCCACGGCGCCGCGGATGGTGTTGAACGACAGGCCCGCGGCCTGCATCTTGTAGAGGTCGACGTTGATCTGGATCTCCCGGTCGAGGGCCCCGGCGATGTCGACCCGGGTGATCTCCTCGAGGGCCTCGATCCGGTCCTGGAGGTCCTCGGCGAGCTGCTTCAGGCGGACGAGCCCCAGGTCGCCGGTCAGGTTGATGTAGAGGATGGGGATCTCGGAGAGATCGATCCGCCGGATCTGCGGCTCCTGGAACAGGTCCGAAGGCAGCTCCGAGCGGGCGTCGTCGATGGCCTGCTTGATGTCGAGATAGGCCTGGGTCTCGTCGGCCGCGAGGTCGAACTCGATGAAGATCGAGGAATAGTCCTGGATGGAGTTGCTGCTGATCTCCTTGACGCCGTTGATGCCCTTGAGGCGCTTCTCGATGGGCCGGGTGATGAGGTTCTCGATGTCGGCCGGGGACGTTCCCGGATGGATCGTCCCGATCATGTAATAGGGGAAGACGATCTCCGGCATCTCCTCCTTGGGGATGGCTTCGTACTGCATGACCCCGAAGACGACCAGGAGGAGGGTGAAGATGAGGATGGTCGTCCGCCCGTCGACGGCCGCGCTGGTGGGCTTGAATTCCCGGATGCCCATGGCCTTAGTTGCCGTCCCCGTCGAGGACGAGAGGCTGCCCGTCGGCCAGCTTCTGGAAGCCGAAGACGACGACGTGCTCGCCCTCGGCCAGCCCGTCGAGGACCTCGACCCGGTCCCCGGCGTCCAGGCCCGTGCGGACGACCCTCTTGCGGGCCGTCCAGCCGTCGCCCTCGCGGGCGGCGACGAACAGGAACCTCTCGGTCCCCGTCTCCTGGACGGCGTTCTTGGGCACGGTCAGCGCCTCCGGGTTGGCATAGTCGTTGACCGAGAGCACGGCCAGCATGTTGGGCTTGACGCCCCGGGCCGCCGCCGGCACGCCGGCCTCGATCTGGAAGGTCCGGTTGCGCGGGTCGATGACCTGGGAGACGGCCTCGACGACGGCCTCGAACTCCGCCCCCAGGACGGGGATGCGGACGGCGACCGTATCGCCCCTCCTGACCCGAGAAATATAGTTCTCGGCCAGGGCGGCCGTGACCTTGAGCCGGCTGAGCTGGACGATGCGGAAGGCCCCGTATCCCCCTGCCGCCATCTCGCCCTCCTTGATCATGATGCCGTCGACCGTGCCGTCGATGGGCGAGGTGATGCGGGTCAGGTTGAGCTGCTCCCGCAGGGTCGCCAGCCGTTTCTCCAGGGACTCCTTGGCGTTTTTCGCCTGCAGGTATTCGATCTCGCTGCCGATCTTTTTGTCCCACAGGCGCTGGCGCCTCTCGAAGACGGTCGTCGCCAGGGCCAGGCCGGTCTCGACCTCGGCGATGCTGCTCTCGAGGACGGCGGCGTCCATCTCGGCCAGAAGCCGGCCGGCGGTCACCCGTTCGCCGACCTTGACGTGGATCTTTTTCACGAGGCCGGGCGAGAGCGGCGGGACGAGGATGTTGCTGTCCGACTCGACCGTCCCCTGGACGGCGATGAAGTGACGGAAGGGAGCCGGGCCGATCCGCTCGGCGCGGACGGCCACGGGAGCTTCGGCGGCCGGGGCGTCGGCGCCCCGCCGGCGGGCCATTTCGGCCCTCAGGCGCCCGATCTCCTCGTTCAGGGCGTCGCGCTTGTGTTCGAGGCGGGCCAGGCGGCCGGCGCCGTCGTCGCCCGGCCGGCAGGAGGCCGCGGGCAACGCGGCCAGGCCGGCCAGGATGATGAGAGCGGAGAGAGAAAGGCGATGTGGCATCATGACGGTTGTCCTTATTCGATCGTTGATGGATAGCTGTTGGTCACCCGGTCGAACCGGTTCTTGGCGTTCAGGAGCTCCGACAGGGCCTGGATGTAGGCGGATTCGGCCTGTAGGAACTTGTCGTTGGCCTGGGTCAGCTCCAGGCTCGAAGCGACACCCTCCCGGTACTTCTCGAGGGTCACATCGTACACCCGGGCGGCCAGATCCATGTTGTCCTTGGCGTTGCGGTGGTTCTCCCAGGCCGTGGACAGCCGGGTTTTGGCCTGCTCGACCTCGAGCTCGAGGCCGCGGGCGGCCTGGTTGCGGGCTTCGCGGGCCTGTTCCAGGGCCAGCTCGGCCTGGGCCGTCCGGGCCTTCTGGAGCCCGCTGCGGAACAGGGGGACGTTGACGTTGACGCCGAGGATTGACAGCGGGAACCAGCGCTGGCCGGGGCTGAGGAAATTGAACCGGTCGCGGTAGGCGCTCTGCTGGAAGGTGAAGAACGCCGAGACGGACGGCCAGGAGCCGGCGCGCTGGTTCTTCATGGCCTTCTCGGCCAGCCTCTCCTGGAAGCCGGCCAGCTCGAGCTCGACGCTGCGGGCCGGATCGAACCGGGAATCGAGGGCCCGCTCGACGTCGACCGAAGCCATGAGGACCTCGAGCGTGTCGGTCAGGACGACCTCGGCGTCGAGCTCCAGGCCCATCTGGAACTTCAGGAGCTTGACCGCGATGTCCTTCTGCTGCTCGACCGTCTGCAGACCGGCCCGCAGCTGGTTGACCGCGATCTGGATGAGGTCGACGTCGGTCTCGGCCACGAAGCCCTCCTTGTGGAGCTCGGCGATCTCGCGCCGGGTCTTCTCGACGTTGGCCAGGGTGGCCCGGAGGATCTTCTCGTTCTCGCCGGCCACGAGGATGAGGCTGTACGTCCCCGTCACCGCTTCCTGGACGTTGAGCTCCGCAAGCTCCTTGGCCGTATCGGCCAGGCCCGTGTAGACCTTGGATGTTTGGAGGCCGACGAGGTAGCTGCCGTTGAAGATGAGCTGCTGGACCTGGATATTGGCGCTCGCGTTGTGCTGGGTGCCGAACTGGACGGGGATCTTCTCCTCGGGCTTGCCCTCGAAGAAGTTGGGGATGAGACTGGTGGCCAGGATCATGTTATTGTTGTAGCCGAGGCCCGAGCTGATCTGCGGCAGGCCCGAGGCCACCGTCTCTCTGAGCTTTTGGCGTGCGGCCTCGGTCTCGAGACCGGCCCGGCGGACCTCGAAGCTGTGCTTGAGCGCGTAGTCCCGGGCCGCTTGGAGGCTGAGGCGCAGGGGCTCCTTCGGCGGGGCCTGGGCGGACGCCGGGGGGCCGGCCCCGAAAAAGAACAAGATGGCGGCCAGGCCCGCGGCGAGCGGAGCGGCCCGCCGCCTGTGTTCACGGATACCGTTCGGTTCGTTCATGGAAAACCGTCCTTATTAGGGTAGCGCCGTTCGAATGATCGATATAAATAACTATTTTATCAGAAACGCGGCCGGCATCGAAATCCCCACCCGCACGCCGTTTGACTCCCCGCGGCGCTTCCGCTAACCTTGTTGAGCCGGCTTCGAAGGCTTGAAACAAGGAGGCAGGAACGACCATGGACCGGCCGGGACGGACGATCGCCGCGGCGCTCCTCTGCGCGGCCGCCTTCGCCGCGGTCCGAGGGGCGCCCCGCGGGCAGGACGACGCCCTGATCGGCTTCCTGTCCTCGGACCGGGTCAGGTCCCTGGCCGTCGCCGCCGACAAGTCCGCGACCTCTTATGCTCCCAAGCCCGAGCCGCTGGCGACGCTCCAGTCGCTCGTCGATCCCGTCCATATCAGGGTCTTCTTCGCGCCCTGGCGGCCGGAGGACCTCAAGCTGGCGGCCGCCGTCAGCCGGGTGCTCGAATCCGCCGGCAACACCGCCCTGACCGCCGAGTATGTCGGGGTCTCGAAGGATCTGGCCCGTCCGGCCTCCCTGCTCCGCGAGAACGGCGTCAAGAGCGCCCCGGAGATCGTCATCTTCCTCCAGGGGCTCGAGGGCGGCCGGATCTCTGGGAAGCCGGGCCGGCCGGTCGAAGAGGAGCTCGCCGAGACCATCCAGTTCGCCCGTTGGCGGCTGGCCGAGGACATGATCCTCGATTACGACTACTTCAAGTACACCTATCACGAGGACCTGCCGCTCGACTGCACCAAGTGCCATCTGGCGCCCGGGCCGCGGGCGCCGCGCCCCGCCCGGGCCTAATGATCCCGGCCCGGCTTCGGGCCGAGAACCCCCCGCGCCTGCCGGGCCTTCTCGGCCGCCCAGGCCTTCAACCCGTCGGCGTGATAATAGAGCACGGGGATGACGACGAGGATGAACAGGGTCGACGTGATCAATCCCCCCACGGTGCAGAGGGCCAGGGACGACCAGATCTGGCGCTTGTTGGTCTCGGCGCTGATGAGCAGGAGCGGCAGCATGCCGCAGACCGTCGTCGCCGTGGTCATGAAGATCGGCCGGACCCGGGCCCGGGTCCCGCGGACGACGGCCTCCAGGAGCCCCATTCCCTGTCTCCGCCTGAGATTGATGTGGTCGACGAGCAGGATGGCGTTGTTGACGACGATGCCCGAAAGAAGGATGACCCCGATGTAGGCCGTCGGGTCGAACGGCGCCTTGGCCACGACGAAGGCGACGAAGACGCCGATGAGAGCCAGGGGCACGGCCAGCAGGACCAGGAACGGCTGGATGAAGGACTCGTAGAGCGCGGCCAGGATCATGAAGATGATGACCAGGGCCACGGCGATGGCGAAGTTGATCTGCTTCTGCTCCTCCTGGGTCATGAACCAGGTCTCGTCGAGGGTCGCCGAGAACCCGGGCGGGAGGTGGAGGCTGTCGAAGACGGCCTTCCGGTAGCGCTCCTCGGCCCGGGACGGCCCGCGGAACTCCCACATGACGGTCTGCTGGAACTGCTGGTCCTCGCGGTCGATGGACCCGGCGATGGGGACCTCCTCGAAGGTGGCGATCTCCCCCAGCCGGAGGTACTCGCCGGCCCGGGTCCGGAGCGGGGTTTCCTTGAGCTCGCGCATGTCGAGCGTCGCCGCCTCGGGGAACTTGACGGACACGGCGATCTCCTTGCCGCCCGCCCGGATGCGGGCCGGGACGCCGAAATTCCCTTGGATGGTCGCCTGGAGGTGGAAGTAGAGGTAGCCCGGGTCGACATTGTAGCGGCGGAGGAGCGATTTGTCGATCCGCAGGATGTCCTCTTGCGTATCTCCCCTCCACCAGCCGAAGCGGCTGGAGACCGTCCGGACCTCCTTGATGCGCGGGTTGCGGCGCAGCGTCCGCTCGAGGTCGGCGGCGATCTCGCGCAGCTTCTTGAGATTGTAGCCGAGGAACTTGATGCGCGAGCTGTAGTAGGTGCCCGTGCCCATGCTCGACGAATACCACTGGGGATCGAACCCCGAGACGCTGATGTCGATGCCGGCGAACTGGGTGGCCAGCTGGATGAGCTCCTCCTTGAGCGCGTAGGGCCGGTAGGAGCGCTCGATCTCCGGGGGGAAGCCGATGATGGCTTGGGCGTTCTCGGTCATGACGCGGACGTTCATCTCTTTGGGGTAGTCCTGCTCCATGACCTTGTCCTCGAAGGCCCGGATGGTCTCGTCGGTCCGGCCGATGTCGGTCCCCGGCGGCATGCCGACCCGGACGTAGAGGTATTCCTTGGAATACCAGGGGTACCAGCGGCCGATCGTGACCTCGGACCGGAACCAGCGATAGGCGCCGAAAAGGAGCGCGGCGACGATGAGCAGGACCTCGACGGGGTGGCGGATGACGACGGCCAGGGCCCGCTCGAACCGCGGGCTCCTTGTCTCCTCTCCCGCGGCGCTTTTCCGTCTGGCGATGAGCCGGGGGCTGAGGGCTGGGATGAGCGAGAACGACACGGCCACCGAGGCGACCAGGGCCGAGGTGATGACGATGGCCAGGGGCAGGTAGTAGATCTTGAGCTTGCCCTGGAAGAAGGGGAAGCTGAAGAACACGGCGCTCGTCGTCAGGGTCGA
Organism: uncultured Eubacteriales bacterium; assembly: GCA_964423315.1. Taxonomy (GTDB): domain Bacteria; phylum Acidobacteriota; class Aminicenantia; order Aminicenantales; family Saccharicenantaceae; genus RBG-16-66-30. The sequence continues at coordinate 96,571 of CAYREO010000004.1, forward strand.
GGCGATGACGGCGACGAACACCTCCCGGGGCCCCCGGACGGCCGCCTCGCGCGGCTCGAGGCCCCGCTCGCGCATCCGGAGGATGTTCTCGAAGACGACGATGGAGTTGTCGACGAACATCCCGAAGCCCAGGGCCAGGGCCCCGAGGGTCAGCATGTTGAGGGAGATCCGGAAGGCATAGATGAGGTTGAAGGTGATGACGACCGAGAAGGCGATCGACGACAGGATGAGGAGCGAAGGCTGGAAGCGGCGCAGGACGACGAAGATCATGACGAAGACGATGACCGTGATCAGGCCGGCCAGGAGGGCCAGGTCGTTGAGGTTCTTGCGGATCTCCTCGCTCTCGTCGTCGACGCTCTTGAAGACGAGGTCGGCGGGCAGGTCCCCGCGGACCTCCTCGAGCTTGCGCTTGACGTCCCGGGCGACCCGCAGGGTGTTCGCCCCGCGCTCCTTGGTCACCGACATGCTGACCGTCGGCTGGCCGTTGATGCGGTGGATGGCCCGGATGTCCTGGTAGGCGATCTCGACCTTGGCCACGTCCTTGACGAGGATGGGGACCTGGCCTGTATGGGCGACGACGGTCTGCTCGATCTCGGCCAGGCTGTCGATCCGGTCGGCGAACTTGAACAGGAACTCCTGGTTGCCGCGGACGACCCGTCCCGTCGGGAAGGTCCCCAGCCGGGCCCCGATGGCCTGATTGATCTGGTAGGGGTGGAGGTTAAAGGACTTGATCCGGGCCTGGTCGAGGACGACCCGGACCTCGGGCTCCGAGCCGCCCATGACCTCGACGGCCGAGACCCCGCGCACCGAGCCGATGCCGATCTCGAGCTTCTCCTTGACGATCTCTCGGAGCTCCTGGAGCGAATAGTCGCCGGAGACCGTGTACTGGAGGAAGGGGCGGATGCGGAAGTCCTCGGGGATGTAGGGCTGGATGACGGGCCGGACCCGGTCCGGCAGGACGGCCCGCGTCTTGGACAGGGCCTCGCGGAGGGCCAGCATGGCGAATTCCATGTTGGTCTTGGGGCTGAACTCCAGGGTGATGCGCGACTGGCCGATCTGGGAGGTCGAGCTCATCTTGATGATGCCTTTGACCGCGGCGCAGGCCTCCTCGAGAGGCGCGGTGACCTGGGTCTGGATGATCTCGGGCGTCACCCCGTACCAGGCCGTGATGATGTCGGCCTTGGGGTAGTCCTCCTTGGGCGCCAGCTCGATCGGCGTGTGGAGGAACGAGTAGACGCCGGTGGCCAGCAAGGCGAGGAAGATCATGGCCGTGGCCACCGGTCGCTCGATGAAGAGCTTCATCCTCTTCTCTGCTCGACCCACTCGTAGATCACGGGGATCAGGATGAGGGTCAGGAAGGTCGAGAAGGTCAGGCCGCCGATGACGACCACGGCCAGGGGCTGGAGGAGCTCGCCCCCGCGCTCGAGGGCCAGGGCCATGGGCAGCAGGCCGAAGATCGTGCTCCCCGTGGACATCAGGATGGGACGGAGACGGACGTGGCTGCCTTCCTCGACGGCCTGCCGGAGGGGCATCCCGCTCCGGCGGAGCTGGTTCGTGTAGTCGATCTTGACGATGGCGTTGTCGACGACCGTGCCGATGAGGACGACGACGCCGATGATCGAGATGACGTTGATGGTCAGGCCCGTGAGGAGCAGGGCGGCGATCGACCCCGCCGCGCCCATGGGCAGGGTGAGCATGACCAGGAACGGGTGCAGGAGCGACTCGAACTGGGCGGCCATGATCATGTAGGTCAGGAGGGAGGCCAGGACGAGGGCCAGAAGGAGGCTGCGGAACGAGCGGCTCATCTCCTCGCGCTCGCCGCTCCAGACGACCCGGGTGTCGGGCGGCAGCCTCAGCTCGCCGATCGCCAGCTCGATGCGCGGGGCGACCTGGCTGATCTTGGCCCCGCGGAGGTTGGCCGTCACCAGGACCTCGCGCTGCTGGTTCTCCCGTCGGATCTCGCGCGGCCCGCGGACGATCTCGTAGGTCACGAGGTCCCGAAGGGGGATGAGCCGGCCCTGGAAGGGGAGCGTTTCGTTGAGCAGGGTCTCGATGTTCTGCCGCGAGGCGTCCTCCATGCGGACGATGATGTCGTATTTCTTCTCCAGCTCCTTGAACTGGGTGGCCACCCGGCCGCGCACGGCGCTGACCAGGAAGTCGCCGATCACCGCCGGGGTCAGGTTCGGGTAGCGGCGGAGGACGTCCTTGTCGACCGTGACCTTGAACTCGGGCTTGCCCTCGCCGATGTTGGCGGCCGCGTCGGCGATGCCCGGGATGGCCGCCAGCCGGGTCACGAGGTCTTCGGCGATTTCTTTGAGCCGGTCGAGGTCCCGGCCCTTGACCTTGAGCCCGATCTCGGCCGCCGACAGGCTCAGGAACTGGCCGATCTCGGCCTGCTCGCGGACGAGGGTGTAGGCGACCTCCGGGAAGCGGGCCAGGCGGGCCCGGACGGCGTCGAGAACGCCTTCGAGGTGCCCCGGCTTGTCGACGTCGACGAAGACGCGGGCGGAATTGACGGAGATGTCGGGGTCGGCGCTCTCCAGGCCGCTGACGATGCCGATCTGGGAAAGCACGGACCGGACAGGCTCCAGGCCGCGGATGTGGCTTTCGAGCATGACGGCCATCTCGGCCGTTTGCTCGAGCGAGTACTCGACGGGCATCTTGAGGTCGAGCTCGAACGAGCTCGTCTCCATCTTGGGCATGAGCTCGCGGCGTATGAGCGTCCCCAGGCCGAAGACGACGACGAAGAAGAGGAGGGCCCCTCCTATGATCCGGCCCTTGTGGTCGAGGCTCCAGGTCAGGGCTTTCTCGTACCAGGCGACGAACCGGCCGTAGACGGCGTTGAAGGCCCCGAACACGGCCTTGAGCAGGGGCCGGAAGGGCAGGCCGAGATAGTGGAAGATGAAGGTCAGGAGCTGGACGACGAAGCTCACGAGAAGGTTCAGGACGAAGCCGAAGCCTTTGAATACGGCGTAGAGGGGCCGGCGGGGAAGCCCGATTCTCTTGAGGCCCCAGCGCCAACGCCAGCCGCCCTCGTCTCCCATGCCGAAATCGAACGGCCTCGATTGGAGCGTGCCGATGAGGGTCAGCGAGACGAGCAGCGCGGCCATCAGGGAGAAGGTCACCGTCAGGGCCGTGTCCTTGAACAGCTGCCCGGCGACGCCGCGGACGTAGACGACCGGCAGGAAGACGACGACGGTCGTCAGACCTGCGGAGATGACCGCCGGGCCGACCTCCTTGGTCCCGATGTAGGCCGCCTCCTTCAAGCTCTTGCCCAGGGTCCGGTGGCGGAAGATGTTCTCCGAGACGACGACGGCGCAGTCGTCGAGCATGCCCACCCCCAGGGCCAGGCCGCCGAGCGACATGACGTTGATGGTGATGTCGCCGAAGAACATCAGGCTGAACGTGCCGATGATGGACACGGGGATGACCGTGCCGATGATGAGCGGGGTCTTCCATTCCTGGAGGAAGATGAGCAGGGTCAGAAAGGCCAGAAAGGCGCCTTGGATGATCTCGTTGCGGACCGCGCCGACGGCCTGCTCGATGTAGCGCGACTGCTCGCTGACGACGCTCAGGGTGATGCCCGGGTTCTCCCTGCGGATCTGGTCGATGACCGTGCGGACGAGCCGGGTGACCTTGACCGTGTTGGCGCCCGACTCCTTGCGGACGAGCAGGCCGATGCTCTCGGCCCCATCGAGGCGGGTCATCCCCTGGCGCTCCTTGATGTCATCGCGGACGACGGCCACGTCGCGGAGGCGGACGACGCCGCCCTCGCCGGTGACCTTGAGGCTGATCTCGCCGATCTCCTCGAGCGTCTCGAACTCGCCGACGACCCGCAGGGCGTACTTGAAGGTCCCCTTGCGGATGGTCCCGCCCTGGAGGTTGCGGTTGAAGGAATCGACGCGGCGGGCGATGTCGTCGATGGTCAGCCCGTAGAGGGCGAGCTTCCGGGGATCGGCCTCGATCTGGATCTCCCGCTCGACGCCGCCGGTGATCTCGGCCGAGCCGACGCCCTCGATCTGCTCGAGGCGGGGCTTGACGAGCTCCTCGGCGAACTCCTTGAGCTCGAGCAGGCCGCGGTCGCCCGAGACGGCCAGAGTGATGATCGGCCGGCTCTGGGGATCGAGGGGGATGATCGTCGGGCTCTCGGCGTCCTCGGGGAAGCGGTCGCGGGCGCTGTCGAGCTGCTCGCGGGTGTGGAGCATGGTGAAGTCCATGTTCGTGCCCCAGTCGAACTCGAGGGCCAGGTACGAGATGCCCTCCTTGGAGATGGACTCGACGCGGCGCAGGCGGGGGATGCGGCTGACGGCCGATTCGAGGGGGGCGGTGATGAGGGTCTCCATCTCTTCGGGCGCCACGCCCGGGTAGCGGGTGATGACCGAAAGACGCGGGTAGCTGATGTCGGGCAGGAGGTCGACGGCCAGCTCCCGGAGCGAGACGAAGCCTAAGAGGACGACGGCCAGGTAGAACATGGTGACCGAGACCGGCCGGTCGACGGCGATGCGGGCCAGCTTCATGACGGCCTCTCGCGGTTTTCGATCATCGCTTCCTCCTTATTGGCTGTGGCGGCCCACCGTCTATTTATCGATCCTGTATTTCACGAGGGCGATGCTCTCGTCCTCTTTCTTTTCCTGGCAGAAGATATGATCGTCCGTGACGGCCAGCAGCCTCCGCCCGGGGCCGAGATGAAAGCTGTCGACGAACCGGCCCTCTTCATCGAAGACGTCGAATAGCCTCCCTTTGGTCTTATCGTTGGTCGACGTTTCGACCCAAAGGCGATCCCTATTCGCGAAGAGGTTCGAAATGTCGCTCTCGAACTCGATTTTCGGCGTACCGTGCTTTTTACGGAACTCCGGCTCCCATTCCCTTTCAACATATGGGAACTTGGGATACGGCCGCCGGAATCTTTTGATGGTTTTTCCCGTAGCCACGTCGACGGCTTCGAGGAGGTAATCCCGCCCATGATAGGCGAAAATCGTCTTTCGGTCCGGGCTCAGGATCTTGATCGAAGAGTCCCAGAACATTCCCATGTTCAGCCCAAGGAACGCTCTCGGCCGGAAGGTGCAGACGTCCCTCTCTTCCAGCCCCTCCCTGGTGACGAGGATGACGGCCTGAGGGGTTTCCATGAGTTTCCCCGTCCGCTCGCTGGAGGGCGGCATGGAGGTTCTCGATAGCAGGAAACCCTCAGGGAGGGCCCCGACGAGATCGCCGTAGTGTATTTTTTCGAGCTTGATCTGCTCTTGAAAAGCCCCATCCAGATCGGCCCGCCAGAGGCGCCGGGACATGAAGTTCCAGATGAACAGATCTTTCCTATAGAGGTCATACTGAAAACCGCCTTCGATCTCGCCCGGGCCTTGGCCCTTCTTGTAGAGGTTTTTGTGGAATCGGCCGTCGGGCGAGAGCTTGAGGAGCTGTTCTTCGTCGGCCAGGAAGATCATACCGTCGTCCGCGACCCGAAGATCGCGGGGATTCTTGAAATAGAACTCGCCGCCCTCGTCCGTGATCCGCCAGACCTCCGTGAGCTTCAGGATACGGCCGGCGTCCTTGGCCAACGGCTTGGCCGGGTTCTCGATGATCTCCTGAGCGGCGAGCAGGCCGATCAGGCCAAACACGGCCGCGATCATAAGGAGAGCGGCCGGGCGTTTGAGGGCGATGCGGGCCTGGCTCATGGCCTTGCCTATTCGATGATCGTCACTTTGGTGTCGTGGGCCAGGGTGACGTGGCCCTCGACGATGACGTCGTCGCCCTCGTTGACGCCCCAGCCCGGCTCGCGGCCCGGGAGGACCTCGGCGAAGCGCTCGTTCTCGAGGCCGACCTCGATGTAGCGCCACTTGGCGACGCCGTTCTCGACGGCGAAGACGAGCTTCCTGCCGCCGCGGACGAGGATGGCCTTCTGGGGCACGAGGAGCCGGCCGGCGAAGATCTCGGTCGGGATCTCGACCTCGGCGTGCATGCCCGGCTTGACCTCCTCGGAGGGGTTGTCCATGGTGACGTGGACGGCGCAGGTCCTGTCCTCGGCGTTGATGACCGGGCTGACGGCCTCGATGCGGCCCTTGAAAGGCCGGCCGGGGAAGGCGCTGAACAGGAGATCGACCTCGCGGCCGGGCCGCATCTTGCCGACCTCGCTCTCGAGGACCTTGGCCCGGACCTTGATGCGGCTGATGTCGACCAGGGTGAACAGCTCGCGGCCGGCTTCGACGCGCTCCTTGGGCGAGAGCTTGATGTCGGTGATAATGCCGGCGAAGGGGGCCCGGATGCGGGTCTTTTCGAGGTCCATGCGAGCGATCTTGACGTCGATCTCGATCTGGGTCAGGCCCTTGGTCGAGGCCATGATCTCCTCTTTCTTGAGCCCGCCCTCGATCAGGGCCAGCTCGTAGTCCTTCTGGGCCTGCTCGTAAGCGGTTTGGGAAAGGAGGCCTTTTTGGAACGCCTCGCAGGCCCGGTCGAATTCGGCCTGGGCCTTTTTGAAGCGCTCGCCGGCCACGGGAGAGGTCGCCGTCCCCGGCGTGTCGAATTCCTTCTCCAGGACGAGCTCGGAGAGAATGCGGATGCGCTGGGCCTCGAGCTTTTCGAGGCGCAGGCGATATTCGCGGTCGTCGAGTTCGACGAGGATGTCGCCTTCCTTGACATGGCGGCCCTCGGCGGCGTAAAGGTTCTTGACAACGCCTCCGACCTCAGCCCGCAGGGAGATGCGCTTCTCGGTGTAGGCCTCGCCGGGCGACTTGAGGGTCATGACCAGGTCGCCCTTGACCGCTTTAGCGACCTTGACGGGCAGGGGCGCGGCCTCGGCCTTCTGATCGGGGGCCGGGGCGGCGCTTGCGCCGGGAGCCCCGGGCGCGGCGATCCCCGCCTGATCTTCAGGGGCGGAAGGCCCTTTGTTCAGAAAGAGAAGATAGGCTCCGGCGCCCAGCAAGGCAACGATCAGGAACCCGCCGAGGACGGCTTTGGGGACGCGCATCGTCCACCTCCTTGTATGGTCAACGAAGGACGCAGTCTCAATGCCGGGCCGGGGATGTGCTCATGGTGTCTATTCCCGGTTCAACCAAATTTATCCCGTTGCCATAAGCAATAGCAATTTTCGGGCCAACCTGTCAACGAAAATCGGGGGCGATCCGATCTTATATGCGGAATGACGGAAGGGCGAGAGGCCGGGCGTCGCGCCCCGGCTCGGGACAATGCCGTTTCTGAAAGTGGACCCATTACTACTAAAGACCGCCGAACGCCGGAAATATTCTCACGAATTCTCTTTATTCTATACGCCGCGGCCCCCGTTTCCGTTACGCCCCTCTTGATAAGCGGCCGGATGGATGGGTGCCGGGAATTCTGCTAAGATGAGCGGGAAAGGTCCTCGCGAAATGCTTGTCCTGGCCATCGAAACGTCGTGCGACGAGACGTCGGCGGCGGTGCTCCGTTCGCCCGAACCCGAACCGGGGACACGTACCTCCGCAACATGTCCCCCGTCCGTTCTCAGCAACATCGTCCTGTCCCAGGACGAGATCCACGCGCCCTACGGCGGGGTCGTCCCCGAGCTGGCCTCGCGCCAGCACATCAAGACCATCACGGCCGTCGTCGGCGAAAGTCTGTCGCGGGCCGGGGCCGCGCTGGAAGACGTCGGTCTCTATGCCGTGACGCAGGGCCCGGGCCTCATCGGCTCGCTCCTTGTAGGATTGTCCTTCGCCAAAGGCCTGGCCTACTATCACCGCAAGCCCCTCGTCGGGGTCGACCACCTCGAGGCCCATCTCGAAGCCTGTTTTCTCGAGAACCCCGATATCGCCTATCCCGTCCTGGGCCTGCTCGTCTCGGGCGGTCATACGGCTCTTTATCGGATGGACGAACCGCTGTCGTTCGAGCTCCTCGGCCGCACCCGCGACGACGCCGCCGGCGAGGCCCTCGACAAGATCGCCAAGTTCCTCGGCCTGGGCTACCCGGGCGGACCGGTCATCGAGAAGCTCGGCCGGAACGGCGATCCCGGGGCCTTTCCCTTCGCCGTGCCGAGGACCAAGGACCGCAGCCTCGATTTCAGCTTCAGCGGGCTCAAGACGGCGGCCCTCAAGCACATCCGGGAGAGCGGTGTGAACAAGGACGACCCGCGCCTGGCCGACTTCCTGGCCAGCTTCGAGAGCATCGTTGTCCGGGCCCTCGTTGACAACCTCGCGTCGGCCCTGGAAACGGTTGGGCCCCGGTCGCTCATCCTCTGCGGGGGAGTGGCTCGCAACGCGAGGCTGCGGGCCCGGTTCCAGGAGCTGGCCGGCGAATCCGGCCTTCCCGCCTACATGCCGTCGCCCAAGCTCTGTACGGACAACGCGGCCATGGTCGGGGCCCTGGCCCTCAAGAAATTCGCCCGCCATCCCGATCCCGCCACCGATCTCGACCTCGACCTCGACGCCTACCCCCGCTGATTCGGGGACACAATACCCACTCCCCAATATTCAGTCGATGTGGAGCTCGCAGCGCTCCTTCGCGACGTTGTATTCGACCCAGACGAACCGGCCCCCCTCGAAATTCTCACTCCGAGCCGGTTCCATGCTCCGGCCTCTGTCCGCCGCCGGGCCCCCGCCCGCTCAGCCCTCGAAGGCCCGGGCGAAGGCCTCGGCCCAATGCTCCGGGGTCAGGCCGGGGGATTGGACCCGGTCCCCTTCGTATCTCCTCCGGACGATCTCGAGGACGGATCGGGCCTCCGCCGCCGCCCCCCGGAGGTCGTCCTCGATGCCGGCGACCGCCCGCCGCGGCAGGATGGTGAAGTCCCCGGAGATCGAGACATCGTCGATCCTCGACCGGTTGACCCGGACCGCGATCCGGATCAAGCCCCCGGGCGCCTTGAACTCCGACTCCCGCACGTGGACGTCCTCGTGGATCTTGACCCCCGGCCGCCGCCGGGCCCCGGCTTGCTCGAGCCAGTCGGGAGACAGGAACAGCAGGTCGAGCTCCCGCGCCTTGACCTCCTCTTCCTCCGTCCATCGGCCGGGGACGATGTCCGCCCCGAGGCATTCGGCGCACGTCTCCGCGTAGAGGGCCTTCAGCCTCTCCCGGTCGACCAACCCGCCGAGCTCGTCCCGCGCGGTCGTCATGTAATCCCGCAGCCCCTGAAAGACCTTGTCTCTCATCTTCTCGGAGGAGACCCGCAGCACCCGGGACATGGCCGCCCGGTCGAAGTCGAGCATGAAGCTGCCGACGATGACCTCGGCCGGGCCGATGCGGGCCGCGCCCGTCCCGCCGATCTTCCGGCCCCGGACATGGACGTCGTTGACCGGCCTGTATTCGGCTTCGATACCGAGCTTTCGATAGGTCCTCACGAGGGGCTCGACATAGGCTCGGAAGCGCTCGGCCACGTCGCCCGGGAGGGAGGACGGCCGGAAGACCCACTGGACGAAGATCTGGTCGCGGTCCAGGTACACGGCCCCCCCGCCGACCTCGCGCCGGAGCACCGGCCATCCCCTGGCCCGGCAATATTCGCGGTCCACTTCCTTGTCGACGTCCTGATGGAAGCCGACGCAGACATAGGGCTCGGCCGGGCTGACCACGATGATCGTGTCCGGCGTCGTTTCCGTCATGGCGTAGGCCGCGGCGTGGTAGCATGTTTGCGAACGGACGGCCGGGACCGTCCCCAGATCGACGAGTTTGACGGACCTCATATCAGATCAGCTCCCACTCCTCGAGAACGCGGACGGCCCGGTCGACGAGCTCGGGAATCGCCTGCCTGACATCCGGGCTCAACCCGACGCCTACCGAGAGGTCGGCGGGTTGGGCTCCGATGAGATGGAGCCGGCCCGGCAGACGGCCCCGGACGCCCGCCAGCTGCAGGACTTCCTGGATGCCCAGCTGGTGCCAGGAGAGCTTGAGGCGGGCGAAAAGCGGGATCTCATCGCGCGAAAGCTCCGTCACGGTGCCCGGGGGGGCCCCGGTATCGACGGCGTCGATCAGCAGAAGGTGGCCGCACGATTCGACGATCGGCAGGAGGCTCATTCCCAGCACCCCGCCGTCCAGGATCTCGACCGCGGCGCCTTCCCCCAGGCGCTTTCGCAGGGGCTCGAGGGCGTGCACGCCCAACCCCTCGTCCATGTTCAGGATGTTGCCGAGGCCGAGCACCATCCGCCGGTCCGCCCCCGTCATGGTCCTCCGCTCGAGGCCGCGTGCCCGTCCCCCGCCTCCATTCCGCGCCTCAGTCCCGGACGATGACCTTGAATCCTGTGCCGACTTCCGCCAGCGAGCGGCCGTCCGCGTCGACCATGTGAATGGCGCAGGCCAGGCACGGGTCGAACGAATGGATGGTCCTCAGGATCTCCAGGGGCTGGTCGGGGACGGCCAGCGTCGTCCCGACGAGCGAGGCCTCATAGGCCCCGGGCCGGCCCCTGTGGTCCCGCGGCGAGCCGTTCCAGGTCGTCGGGACGACCATCTGATAGTTCTCGATCTTGCCGCCGTCGATGACCACCCAGTGGCCCAGGGCGCCCCGGGGCGCCTCGGTGAACCCGAAACCCTCGGCCCGCTTCGGCCAGGTCCGGGGCTCCCATTTCGAGGCCTCGAAGGTCTGCGTGCGCCCGGCCTTGATCTCCTCGACCAGGGCGTCGTAGAACCCGGGCAGAAGCCCGCCGAAGACCTTGGTCTCGATGCCCCGGGCCGCCGTCCGGCCGAGGGTCGAGAACAGGGCCGAAACCGGGGCCTTCAGGGTCTCCAGGACGGCGTTGACCAGGCCGACGGTCTCCTTGTGTCCGGAGGCGTACATGACCAGGACGCGGGCCAGCGGGCCAACCTCCATGGGCGTGTCGTTCCAGCGGGGGGCCTTGAGCCAGGAATACTTGCCCTCGACATTGAGGTGCTCGTAGGGCGGCGTGGGCCCGGTGTAGTTGAAGACCGTCTCACCCTTCCACGGCGGGAGCCCGGCCCCGTCTCCGTCCCTGTACGAATACCAGGAACGGGCGACGTACTCCCTCAATTTCTCGACATCGCGCGGGTCGGGGACGATGAGGTTGGTGAGGTCCCGCCCGAGGATGGCCGCCCGGGGCACGACGAGCTTCGACAGGTCGTCGATGTCGCCCTCGGGGAACTCGCCCCAGGTCAGGAAATTGCCCAGCCCTTCCCCCAGCCCCGCGTACTCGAGGTAATAGGGGGCCACGGCCAGCAGGTCGGGGATGTAGACCATGTCGACGAAGTCGTTGATCCTCTTGATGGAGTCGGCGATGACGGACAGCTTCTCGGCGTTGAGGGCCTGGTCGCTGTCCATGGCGATGGGCAGCGGCACGCCGCCGACGACGAAATTGGGGTGGGGGTTCTTGCCGCCGAAGATGGTGTGGATCTTGGTGACCTGGGACTGCCAGTCGATGCACTCGAGGTAATGGGCCACGGCCAGCAGGTTGATCTCCGGCGGCAGCTTGTAGGCCGGGTGGCCCCAGTAGCCGTGGCTGAAAAGCGACAGCTGCCCGCTCGCGACGATGGCCTGGACCTTCTTGCGGACCTCGGCGAAGTAGCCGGGCGACGAGTTCGGCCAGGCGGAGATCGACTGCTGGATGTCGGAGGTCTTGGCCGGATCGGCCCGCAGGGCGCTGACGACGTCGACGAAGTCCAGGGCGTGGAGGAGGTAGAAGTGCATGACGTGGTCGTGGACGTACTGCTGGGCGATCATCATGTTGCGGATGAGGTTGGCCGCCTTGGGGATCTTGATGCCCAGGGCGTCCTCGACGGCCCGGATGGAGGCGAAGGCGTGGACCGTCGTACAGACCCCGCAGGCCCGCTGGGCGAAGGCCCAGGCCTCGCGGGGATCGCGCCCCTTGAGGATGGTCTCGATGCCGCGGACCATGGTCCCCGACGAGTAGGCGTCGGTGACCGTGTTCGCGGCGTCCAGTCCGGCCTCGATCCGCAGATGGCCCTCGATGCGGGTGACGGGGTCGATGACGATGCGCGAGCTCATGCGGGTCCTCCTATTGGTTCCGGAGCCAGGCCAGGGCTTCCTCTTCCGAGTCGAACAGCCGGACCTCGTTGGCGTAGTAGCTCCGGTCGATGTCCAGGATGGCCGGGTCGAGCGGAGCGCCGAAGACGGCGGCGACCGGCATCATCGGCCGGAACTGCCGGATGTGGCGTCCGCACTCCTCGGCGTCGGCCCCGGTGAGGTCGATCAACAGCTTCCCGGAATAGTCCCTCAGGAACACGGCCAGCGCCTGGATGTCCCCGGGGGTGAACCGGCCGGTGTGCCGGCAGCGCAGGATGCCTTTTTCGACGGGCGTCAGGGTGAAAGAGGCCATGTCATCCCTCCCTTTCATTCCAGGGCCTTGGCGACCATCTCGGTCAGGCCGCGGACCTTGACGTCGGCCTTGTAGCGGGCGACGCCTTCGGTGAACTGGAGGCGGCAGTTGCTGCAGACCATGCAGACCGAGTCCGCCCCGATGTCCTTCATCTGCTCGACCTTCATCCCGAAGACCGCGAAGCGCAGGTCGTCGGCCTCCGGGATGGAGATGACCCCGCCCCCGCCGCCGCAGCACAGGGACTGCTCGCGGGACGGCGTCATGTCCTTGAAGGCCCGGGGCGCCAGCCACTCGAGGATCTCGCGGGGTTCCTTGATGTGGCCGCCCCGCCGCTGGATCTTGCAGGAGTCGTGGAAGGTCAGCGTGCCCTCGTCGTAGGCGCCCTTCTTGAGCTTGAGGCGCCCGGCCTTCCAGAGATCGTAGATCCTCCGGACGATGTGGGTGACCTCGACGCCCTTGGGCACGTCCATGATGTCGGCCGCCGTCCAGCGGAAGGCGTCGTAGGCGTGCCCGCATTCGCTGATCATGATCCGCTGGACCCCGAGGTCGCGGGCCGCGTCGAAGACCCGACCGAGGAACATCTTGGTCAGGGCCTCGTCGGCCTCGAAGAACCCGAAGTTGACGACCTCGCGGCCCTTGGAGCTCGTCGTCCAGCTCTCGCCGGCCTTGTTAAGGATCGCGGCGACGGCGGCGATGTTGTCGGGGAACTTCATCAGCTCGATGGAGGTGAAGACGACCAGGGTCTCGGCGCCCGCCCGGTCCCGGGGGACGTCGACCTCCCACTCCTCGGCGATCCAGTCCATCCGTTCGGCCCACACGGCGTCGGTGACCCCGAGCGGGCTGCCGATCGTCTCCTGCTTGGCCGTCGCCGCCCTCAGGTCCGCGGGGACCAGGCCCGCGGCCGCCATGCCGGCCCGGACGTCGTGGATCAGGGGGCCGAGCTGGATGCCCATCGGGCAGACCATGGCGCACTTGTTGCAGATCGTACAGGCTTGATAGACGAGCGTGCTCCAGCGCCTCAGATCCTCGTCGGTGACCGGTTTGTCGAGGCCCAGAGCGACCTTGAGCCTGCCGGCCGGCGTGAAGCGCTGTTCATAGGCCCGGCGGAGAGGTTCGACCTTCCAGACCGGGGCGTATTCGACGTTGTCCGTCGCCTGGTAGAAATGGCAGGCCGAGGCGCACAGCCCGCAGCGGGTGCAGGCCTCGAGCTGACCGGCCACCCAGCCGCCGGTCTTCCTGACGTAGGTGTTGATGGCCGATGTCGCGTTCATGGTGCGCCTCCGCTCAAGGATTGACGGCCCGCTTGCCCGCCTGGGCGCCGTGGATGGTCCGAGAGAAGAAATAGAACAGGAAGTGCGAGATCCGGCTGAAGGGGATGCCGATGAGCAGGAGGTTGACGCTGATCATGTGCAGGCTGAACAGGACCTCGTAGCGGAACCAGAGATGATGGGTCATCATGTAGCCGGTGGCGAACGGCAGGAAGACGAGGGCCCAGATCACCCAGTAAGGGGCCTTGGTCAGGATCTTGAGGACCGGATGGGTCAGCCGGTTGACGAGCAGGACGATCAGGGCGACGATGCCGGCCGCGGAAAGCCAATCGGTGACCGGGAGCGGCAGGGTCGGCCAGCCGAAGCCCAGCAGGCTCTTCCAGACCAGCATGTGGGGGGTCCCGAAGAAGATCACGGCGAATAGGGAGATATGGAAGAGCCCCCCGGCGATGTAGGTCAGGGCGTTCGGGGCGAAGGTCCGCCGGACCCAGGGGACGAAGGGCAGGACGAGGAAGCCCTTGAGATAGGTCTTGACGACGCCGACGGCCTTGCTGCCCCGGCTCTCCACCCGGTCGCGCGGCCAGCCCAGGAGCAGGACGCGGACCAACCGGTAGGTCATCCCGCCGATGAAGACGAGGAGGGCGGCGGTGAAGAACGGCCCCCGCGAGAACCTGAGGATTTCCGTCCAGTCCATGGCGCCCTCCTATTCCCCGCTTTCCTTCGGCCCGGCGGCGTTCGCCGCGGCCGCTTTGCGCTTCTTGCCGGCGTTGGCCGAGGCGACGGCGGCCCCGATGGCCAGGCCGGCCCCGGCCGCGATGCCGGCGGCCGCGATTGCCGGCCTATCGATCGGCGCCGACTGGCCCTGATAGAACCCGCCCCCGTCCCAGAAGCGCGGCTCGGAGCACCCCAGGCACGGGTGCCCGGACTGGACGGGGAAGGATAGGCCCTTTTCCCACTTGAGGGAGGAGCAGGCGTTGTAGGTCGTCGGCCCCTTGCAGCCCAGCTTGTAGAGGCAGTGTCCGGCCCTGGCCCCCTCGTCGTCGAAGCCGCCGGCGAACTTGCCCGCGTCATAGAACGGGCGCCGCAGGCAGTGGTCGTGGATGGTGTGACCGTAGAAGGTCAGGGGCCGCTTCAGGCCGTCGACGGCGGGCAGGGCCCCCATGATCAGGAAATGGGCGATGACGCCCGTGGTCACCTCGGGGATGGCCGGGCAGCCGGGGATGTTGACGATCGGCTTGCCGGTGATGACGTCGCTGACCGCGCGGGCCCCGGTCGGATTGGGCTCGGCCCGCGGCAGCCCCCCGAACGCCGCGCAGTTGCCCGTGGCGATGACGGCCGCCGCCCCGTCGGCCGACTCGCGGAGGACGTCCAGATTGTCCCGGCCGCCGATGGTGCAGCAGGCGCCGTCGAGGCCCAGGGCCGGGCTGCCCTCGACGACCAGGACGTACCGGCCGCGATGCTTCTCTATGGCCTCCTTGCGGGCCGCCTCGGCCTGGTGGCCGGCCGCGGCCATCAGGGTCTCGTGGTAATCGACGGCGATCTTGTTGAGGACCAAATTGACCAGGCTCGGCGACTGGGACCTGGAGATGGCCTCGGTGCATCCGGCGCAGTCCTGAAGCTCGAGCCAGATCAGGGGCAGCCGCGGCTTGGACATCAGGGCCTCGGCGACGATGTCCGCGGGGCTCCGGCCGCCCAGGCCGCCGACGGCCTTGACCGGCGTGACGAACTCCAGGCCGATCATGCCCGACAGGAGTCCGCAGAATTTCATGAAGTCCCGTCTCGACAGGCCGTTCTCCCGAAGATGCTCGTAGACGGTCTTTTCGCTCATGGCTCCCCCTTTCCCGGGACCGGGTCCCTCACGCGCAGGAGATGTTCTCGGCCTCGAGCTTGGCCTTGTAGGCGGCCAGGCCGTCCGGCCCGCTGAGGAGGGCGGACTTGGCCGTCTCCCAGTCGGCGACCTCGAGCTCGACGATCCAGCCGTCCCCGTACGGGTCGGTGATGGCCAGGTTCGGGTCCTCGGCCAGTTTCTCGTTGGCCCGCTTGAGGACCCCGGCGACCGGGGCCGGCACGGGCCCGACGTACTTGCTGCTCTCGACGGTGGCCACGCTCTTGCCGGCCGGGATCTCGGCGCCGATGTTCTTGGCTCGGACGGTGACGGCGTTGAGCTTGCCCCCGGAGAGCTTCCCGGCGACGGTGTTCATGCCGACCCGGACGATGCCGCCGCCCATCGGCTTGGCCCAGACGTGCTTCTCGGCGAAGTAGAACAGGTCTTCCGGCAGCTCGCATCCTCGGATGTTTCCCATGACCCTCACTCCTTCCTCCGTCCTCTAGAACGAGACCACGGTCTTGGCGCTCTCCGTGAGCTGCCAGAACGTCGCCCCGCCGACCATCTTGACCCCCTCGATCAGGTCCTCCGGCTTCAGGCCGTGGAGCTCCGTGGAGGCCGTGCAGGCTGTCATCGTGACGCCGGCCTCCAGGGCCTCGTTGAGGAACTCCTCGACCGACTTGCCCCCCTCCTTGGGGAAGACCGTGGCGGCCAGGCCCTTCTTGAGGAGCAGGGTGCCGTCGATGGTGAAGAACATGGTCACCTCGTACTCCATGGCCGCGGCCAGGGTGGCCATGAAGAAGGGCGTGGCGCAGCGGCGGGGCGTTTCGGGCCCGCTGGTCATCATGATCAGGATCTTGTCCGTGTCCACGATCTCCTCCCTTTTCAGAAGGTCAGGGCGATGGCGTTGTCGCCGGCGAACTCGAGGAAGGTCGCCGCCCCGCCGACCTCGACCCCGTCGATGAGGTCTTCCTTCTTGATCTTCATGACGTCCATGGTCATCTGGCAGGCGATGAGCCGCACCCCAAGCTCCTTGGCCATGGCGATGAGCTCCTCGAGCTTGGTCACGTTGGCCTTCTTGAACCAGCTCTGCATCATCTTCGTGGCCATCCAGGTCATGCCCGGCAGCATGCCGACGATGTTCGGCACGGGGATGGGCATGGCCGGGTTGGCGATCGGGGCCACCTTGAGCTTGCGGGCCGCGCCCTTCTTCAGGATGCGCAGGCCGAAGAAGGTGAAGAAGATGGCGACTTCCATCTCCATGGCCGCCGCGGCCGTGGCCAGGACGAAGGGGCCGTAGGCGGCGTCGAGGGTGCCGTGCCCGGCGATGATGGCCAGCCTCTTGGCTTTGGTCTCTGCCATCGGTCCTCCTCTCAGGCTTTCTTCTTGATGTAGAAGACGAACTTGCCGTCCGCTTCCTCGTGACCCAGCAGCTCGTGCCCCGTCTTGGCCGTCCAGGCCTTGACGTCGCTGACCGAGCCGGCGTCGGTGGCGATCATCTTCAGGATCTCCCCGGCGGCCAGGGCGTCGATGGCCTTCTTGGTCTTGATGATCGGCATGGGGCAGGCCAGCCCGCTGGCGTCCAGGGTCTGGTGGGGTGTGATATCCATGGTCGCGCTCCTCCTCATCCTTATTCGTCGGGCCGGATCAGAGGGCGGACGGGCACCGCGGGAAGGAGTCAGGGAGTGAGCGGAGCGAGTCTAGGGATGTCCCTTCTCTCGGCAAGTGCCCTGTTTCCGCTGTCTTGGTCCGGCAACCCGCCTCGAATCTACACGAAGGGCCAGCCGATGTCAAACGGCGGCCGGGCCTTCTTGGCAGCACAGGCCGCACGCTGAAGAGAGTATAAAATGACCAAGAAAATCGCGAACAAAACTTGACATGACCGTTTTCTTCGCCGGCGTTTGACATCTCTCGGCGGCCCGGCTTATCATTCCCCGGGATGGCAAAAGAAAAGCATCGCGATACGGACCCGAATATCGAGGAGCTTCAGATCGCCCTGATCCGGGAAGCCCCCGTTTTCAAACGCTTGCAGGCGGTGTCCTCCTTGGTCAAGGCCACGCACCGCTTGAGCTGGCAAGGGTTGTGCATACGCTATCCTGATGAGCCCGAGGAGGTCCGGGTCGAACGGTTCTTCACGCTGCTGTACGGCGACCTCGCCTTGGCCCGAAAAGCCATCCGCGCCGCGGGCCGGAGATCGGGCTTGCCATGAAAGAGCCGGACATCATCGAGGTCGCTCTGCAGGTCGTCCGGGTCTTCGAGGATCTCGGCATCGAGTACTATATCGGGGGGTCTCTGGCGAGCTCGGCCTTCGGCATCGCCCGGTCCACCATGGACGTCGATATCGCCGCCGACATCGGGTTGGATAAGGCCGATGTCCTCGAAAAAAGGTTTCAACCTGAATTCTACGTGGATCGGGACGCGATCGAACGGGCCGTTCAGAGAAGGTCCTCCTTCAACCTCGTCCATCTCGAGACGATGTTCAAGATCGATGTTTTCGTCGTGTCAGATGATCCCTATGACAAGGAGGCCATGGCTCGGCGCCTTCGCCGGGACATCACTGCCGACGGGGCCCGCCAGGCTGATCTAGCTTCGCCCGAGGACATCATCCTGAGGAAGCTCCTCTGGTATCGATCGGGCGGCGGCGTCTCGGAACGGCAATGGAACGACGTGCTCGGAGTGATCAAGGTTCAGGGCGGGCAACTGGATTCCGTGTATCTCGAACGGTGGTCCAGGAGCCTCGGGATCCATGGCCTCCTTGAAAAAGCTCTCCGAGAAGCATAAGCGGAACCGGCCGACCCCTCTCAACGATGTCTGGATCGCCGCCCAGGCCCTCGAGACGGCCTCCGTTCTTATGACCTACGATGCGCACTTCGCCGCCGTCCCAGGCCTCCGCCTCTGGGACGAATTCGCGATCCGTTGACACACACTTAAACACGCCGCGATCAAGCGTATTCAGTTGTGCGTCACCAAGTGATATACTCCTCCCCCATGGATGGAGGGGAACGCCGCCGAGATCCGCGAACGGAAGCGCCGCCCGCGGCCCCCGGCCGTGAAGGCCGGCTCTTCCGCTACGCCTTCACCGCGGCCCTCGGCGGCCTCCTCTTCGGCTTCGACACGGCCGTCATCTCCGGGACCACGGGGATGATCAAAGCGTTCTTCGACATGACCGACGCCCAACTCGGCTGGGCCGTCAGCGCCGCACTCGTCGGCTGCGTCTTCGGGGCCATCGGCGTCGGCCGCCCCGGCGACCGGTTCGGCCGCCGCAGGATGCTGTTCGCGGCCGCCCTCCTGCTCTTCGCCTCGGCGCTCTGGACCGGCGCCGCCGCGACCTACACGGGCTTCGTCCTGGCCCGCTTTCTCGGCGGCCTCGGCGTGGGGGCCGCCTCGGTCATGGCCCCGATGTACATCGCCGAGATCTCCCCGCCGCGCAAGCGCGGGCGCCTCGTCTCGACGGCCCAGCTGGCCATCGTCGTCGGCATCGTCGCCGCCTTCTTCTCGAACTTCCTCCTGGCCCGCATCGGCGAGTCGAGCTGGCGCTGGATGTTCTGGGCCGAGGCCGTCCCGGCGGCCGTCTTCTTCGGTCTGCTCTTCTTCGTCGTGGAAAGCCCCCGGTGGCTCGTCCGTGTCGGCCGCGTCGACGAGGCCCGCGAGGTCGTCCGTGTCGCCGATCCCGAGGAAGACACGGACCGCGTCCTCGAAGACATCCGCGCCTCGCTCGCCGACGAGGCGGCCTCGCGGCGCATCCGCCTCTTCCGCCCGCCGTACCGGAGACTCGTGCTCATCGGCATGGCCGTCGGCGTCTTCAACCAGCTCACGGGCATCAACGTCGTCATGTACTACGCCCCGGCTATCTTCCGGGCCGCCGGATTCGCGGAAGGGTCGGCGCTTCTCCAGACGGTCGCCGTCGGGACGACCAACATGATCTTCACGTTCGTCGGCATGGCCCTCATCGACCGGCTGGGCCGGAAAACACTGCTGATGATCGGCGCTCTCGGCATGCCCGCCTGCCTGGCCGTCGTCGCCGTCGGGTTGATCCGCGGCCTCCAGGGGCCGTTCCTGCTGGCCGGCCTGCTCGGCTTCGTGACCATCTTCTGCATCTCGCAGGGCATCGTCATCTGGGTTATCCTGTCCGAGATGTTCCCCAACCGCATCCGGGCCCGGGCGAGCGCTGTCGCGAGCTTCACCCTGTGGGTCGCCAACGCCCTGACCGCCTTCCTCTTCCCCGTGCTGGCCGGCCGGATCGGGACAGGCTATGTCTTCAGCTTTTACGCCGCCGCGACCCTGGCCGGCTTTTTCTTCTTCCGCGCGTTCCTCGTCGAGACCAAGGGACGCACCCTCGAGGAGATCGAGGGACTGGTGTTGAGACCGTGACGACCGGAGAAAGGAAAGGACTATGAGCCAAAAACGCCTCGCCGTCATCGCCTTCACGGCCGCCGGGCTTCTCCTGAGCGCCGGCTGCGCCGCCCCGCCGCTCCTCAGCGAAAGCACGCCCATTGTCAACGGCTACGCCGCCAAGATCTCCGGGACGGACTTCTCCTATCATTCCTCCGTGCCCGTCGCCCGGGAGAGCCTGCTCGTCCGGGCCACCGACGGCCGCTCGTCCATGGAATGGATGACCGCTCCGGCGCCCGCCGCCCCTTCCGGCGTGCCCCTCTCCTTCGTCTGGCTGGCCGGCCTCGGCTCGTCTCCGGGCAAAGCGAGCTTCGACCTGGCCGTCGACGGCGTCCGCAAGTTCACCTTCTGGGCCGACGGCGCCGACGAGTGGTCGCTCGCCGCCGCCGACGGCTCGACCCTGCGCTTCCGCAAGGACATGACCGACCAGCACGGCGACCGCTTCGGGTTTATGGTCTTGACCCTCCCCGCCAAGCTCGTCAAGCCCGGCCGGCCGCTGGCTCTCAAAGTGACCGGCGGCCAGTTCGGGAAGACCTCTTGGTATATGACCTTCAAGCTCCCCCTGGAGGCGGGCCTGAGCTTCAAGGCCCTTCCGGCCGTGCCCGTCGCCAAGGGCGACCCCGTTCAGCTCGGGATTGCCGGCATCCTCCATTTCGGGGAGCCGGCCGCGGCCCGGGTATTCATCGGGGGGGAGCTTCTCGCCGAGACCGAGGTCGCCTTCGGGTACAACCACGTGCGGATCCCGCTGCCCCGCGTCGCGGAGAGGACCAAGCTCGGCTACCGCCTCGAGGTCGCCGGGCGGACCTGGACGGGTGACGTCGAATTGAGCCCGGTCCGGCCGTGGCGCGTGAACTTCGTCCAGCACACCCACACCGACATCGGCTACACCCGGCCCCAGACCGAGATCCTGGCCGAGCACCTGCGGTTCATCGACTACGCCCTGGACTACTGCGACTTGACCGACGATTATCCCGACGAGGCCAAGTTCCGCTGGACCTGCGAGGCCGCGTGGGCCGTGGACGAGTACCTCCGGAGCCGCCCCGCGTCCCAGATCGAGCGGCTGCGGAAGCGGGTCGCCCAGGGCCGCATCGAGATCACCGGCATGTACTTCAATTTCGACGAGCTGCCCGACGAGCAGACCCTGGCCGCTTCGCTCCAGCCGCTCCGCCGGTTCCGCGAGCGTGGCCTCGAGGTCCGGACGGCCATGCAGAACGACGTCAACGGCATCGGCTGGTGCCTCAACGAGTTCTACAACGATCTCGGCATCAAGTACCTGAACATGGGCACCCACGGCCACCGGGCCCTGATCTGCTTTGACAAGCCGACCCTCTTCTGGTGGGAGTCGCCGTCCGGCAAGAGAATGCTGGCCTACCGCGCCGAGCACTACATGACCGGCAACACGGACTTCAAGATCCACGCCGGCGACTTCGACGTCTTCGAGGACGAGCTGCTCACGTACCTGACCGCCCTCGAGGCCAAGGGCTACGAGTACGACCTCGTCTCCATCCAGCACTCGGGGTTCATCACCGACAACTCGCCGCCGTCGATGCTCGCCGGGGACATGATCCGGCGGTGGAACGAGAAATACATCTGGCCCCGGCTCCGGACGGCCTCGGCCACGGAGTTCTTCGAGGAGATGGAGGCCAACCACGGGGCGTCCTTCCCGGTCATCCGGGGGGCCTGGCCCGACTGGTGGACGGACGGGTTCGGGGGCTCGGCCCGCGAGGTCGCCGCGACCCGGACGGCCCAGAGCGACCTCGTCGCCAACACGGCCGGACTGACCATGGCCGCTCTCCAGCGCTCGGCGCTGCCCGAAAAGATCGCCGACCGCATCAAGGCGGCCAACTCGGCCCTCCTTTTCTATACCGAGCACACGGTCGGATACCACGCCAGCGTCCGGGAGCCCTTCCACAAATACACCATGGAACAGCGGGCCCTCAAGGAGTCCTATGCCTGGGAGGCCGGCCGCCGGGCGAAGATGCTCGGCGAGGAGGCCATGGGGCTCCTCCAGAGTCATATGGCGCGCGAAAAGCTCCCCTCGCTCGTCGTCTTCAACACCCTGAACTGGAAGCGCGGAGGGCTCGTCAAGGTCTATATCGACCATCAGATCATCCCCCGGGACGCGCCGTTCGCCATCAAGGACGAGAAGGGGCACGCCGCCAAGGCTCAAGCTGTCGAGCGCCACTCCGACGGCGCCTATTGGGCGATCTGGGTGGACGACGTCCCGGCCTTCGGGTTCAAGAAATACCTCATCGAGGTCGGAGGGGAAGGATCTGCGACCCAAAAGCCGACGGGAGCGGCCGCCGCGGTCGACTCCCTCGAGAACCGCTGGTACAGGATCGTCTTCGACCGCGACAAAGCGGCCGTCGCCAGTCTCTTCGACAAGGAGCTCGGGCGGGAGCTCGTGGACCCGAACGCCGAGTGGGAGCTCGGGGAGTTCATCCACGAGCGGCTCGACAACCGGGCCCAGATGGAGGCCTTCAAGCTCGACAACTACACCCGGCGGCCCCTCGAAAAAGCCCGGTTCGACGCCGCCGAGCCGGGCGAGGTCTGGGACACGGTCCGCTTCAAAGGCGACACCGCGGCCGCGACGCGCGAGGGAGCGTACGAATTCGAGATCCGGCTGTTCCACACGGCCAAGCGCGTCGACCTGGCCTATGCCATCGAGAAGAAGCTCGAGACGGAACCCGAGGCGATCTACATCGCCTTCCCGTTCATCCTCGAGGGCGGGCAGTTGGCCTTCGACGTCCAGGGCGGCGAGGTCCGGGCCGGCCTCGACCAGATCCCCGGCTCGTCCAACGACTGGAACACCGTCCAGACCTACGCCCGGCTGTCCAACGGGAAGGCCCAGGTCCTGCTCTGCTCGCCCGAGGTCCCGCTGATGCAATTCGGCGGCATCAACACCGGCCGCTACCGGGCCGGGGCCGGGCCCGAGACCACGCACATCTACGGCTGGCCGATGAACAACTACTGGACGACCAACTTCAACGCCGATCAGCACGGCGGGCACGTTTGGACCTATACGATTACAAGCCGCGCCGGCGATGGCCTGGACGAGGCGGCCCGCTTCGGGTCGGGCCAACGGACACCCTTCTTGGCCCGGGTCCTGCCCGGCGGCGGGACCGGCGGCGGCGTCCGGCAGCGGTCGCTCGTCACGGGCTGGCCGGAGAATGTCCTCCTGGTCAGCGCCATTCCGGCCCCGGACGGCGCCTCGGCCGTCCTCCATGTCCGCGAGATCGGCGGCAAGAAGGCCGCCATCCGCCCGCGGAACGGAACGACCGGCGCGGCCCTCGCATGCGTGCAGGTCGATGTCACCGGCCGCCCCGTCGTGAATGGCAGCCTCGACCTCATGCCTTACGAGGCCAAATTCTTCCGCATCAAATGGGGGACATGATACCTATTTCCCTATTTATTCACGGTGCCGTTTGATCCTGAGAATGTCTAGGAGCCAGGAGATGTCAACGGCGGTTGACACCCTGAGCCCCGTGCATTAGCCTGAGAATCCGCCGAGCACGGCGCCCAGAGGCGCATCCTCGGCAAGCCGCCGTGGCGGCACGAAAGGAGCCCCATGAGAGGGATCGGAAAATCCATCGTCGCGACCGCGATTCTCGCCGGTTGCGTTGTCGCCGCGGGTGTGTCCGTGGCATCCGGCCAGCTTTTCACCCCGGAACTCCCGAGCGGGTCCCGGATCCGCGCCGAGAACCGGTATTTCGACGTCCTGCCCCGCATCGTGCCGGCCGACAAGACATCGACCGTCGAGATCGTCCCGCTCTTCGACCACGCGCGCCCCGACGCGGGCTGCACGTATGAGCTGACCTACGCGCCCATGGAATATCCGCCCCTCCGCGGCGGCGAAGCCCCGCGGACGAAGAAGGCCATCGTCCCGGAGAACGGGCGCTTCCGGATCACGATGCTCTTCGAAGGGGAGCAGGAGCACCGGCTGGTCATCGACGCCGTCTGCGGGGACAAGAAAAAAGCGGTGGGCGATTTCCGGGTGTACTCCGTGGCCGCGGACCTGTACGGTCTTCGCCCCTACAAGGGGGATTTCCATTTCCACAGCCACAGGAGCGACGGCGTCGAATCGCCCGGCTACGTCGTGGCGGCCGGCCGCCGGGCCGGGCTCGATTTCGCCGCTCTCTCCGACCATCACCGCTATGCGCCTTCGCTCGAGGCGGCCGAGGCCTTCGCCGGGGTCCCCGTCGACCTTCGCATCCACCCGGCCGAGGAGGTCCACACGCCGGACAACCCCGTCCACATCCTGAGCTTCGGGGCCCGGTCGGGCATCTCGGACCTCTACCGGGACGACGAGACGGCCTATCGCCGCGACGTGGCCGCGCTGATGGCCTCGCTCCCCCCGACCCCTCCCGGCGTCGACCGCTTCCATTACGCCGCCTCCGTCTGGGCTTCGGAACGGATCCGCGAGCGCGGCGGGCTGAGCATGCTCTGTCATCCCTACTGGGTGACGGGCCTTCGCCACAACGTCGAGGAGCCGATCCTGGACGTCTTTTTCGACCGGGGCGTGTTCGACGCCCTGGAGCTCATCAGCGGGTTCGGCTGGGAGGAGCTGAACGTCATGGATGTCAACGCCCTCCAGCTCGCCCGCTACCACGAGGAACGGGCCAAGGGCCGGCGCGTCGCCGTCTGCGGCATCAGCGACGCCCACGGCGTCGAGCGCAGCGACGCCTTCGGCCGCTATTACACCGTCTGCTTCGCTCCCTCATCGGACCTGCCGGACCTCGTCGCCGCGATCAAGGACCTCCGGTCGGTGGCCGTGGAGGCCCCCGCCGGAAGGCTGCCGCGCGCCTACGGGCCCTTCCGTTTCGTGAAGTACGCCCAGTTCCTGCTCCGGGAGGTCTTCCCCCAGCACGACGAGCTCTGCTTCGAGGAAGGGCGCCTCATGATCCAGTACCTGTCGGGCGACGCCTCGGCCGCCCCGCGCTTGAAACAGCTCCAGGGCCAGATCGCGCGTCTTTACGAGAAATATTATCGGTGACCCACAGCCAAAGCCGAGGGATTGCCGTTGAGGGCCGTCGGGGCATGCCCGCATAGGGAGGGTGATCGTGGGGGGAAGATCGATCGGCGAGACCGTCCGCGTGTCACTGCCTAGCGGACATCGTAGCGAATGAAAGAAACGTAGGTCAGGGCGAAGAAGTCGAGGTTCTGGCGGGCCGTGAAGTTGCCGTAGAGCATGACGCTCTCGGAGACGAAGGCCCCGCGCTTCTTGGCCTCGAGCGGGTCCTTGTTGACGTCGATGCCCTTGATGAAGCAGGTCCCGGTCGTCGGCGGAATGAAGTTCAGGAACAGGTTGATGGTCGTCGTCTTGCCGGCGCCGTTGGCCCCGAGCAGGCAGTGGACCTCGCCCGGGTAGATATCCAGGTTCAGGTGATCCACGGCCAGGGCCCCGTCCTCGTAGCGCTTGGACAGGTCCTCGGCCTTCAGGATGGGTTGGCGGTCGGCCACGGCGCCCTCCTTATCGGCGGGTCAGCTTGATCCCGAAGACGACGATGCCCACGAGCAGGCCTACGAGCAGCAGGACCAGGGCCCCGATGCCCAGGACGTTGGTCTTCGAGGCGACGTGGATGCGGACGATCTTGTCGAGGGATTCCACTCTCCGGTTGTCGGCGATGGAATCGGTCCGGATCTTGGGCTCGTAGTCGCCCACCGAGACGTCCGTCGGCGGGATGAACCGGATGCGGACGACCTCGTCCTTGTTCTGGTCGAGGACCGGGATGAGATCGGGGCGGATCTCCACGCGCCAGTTGAGGGGCAGGTCGCAGAAGACCCGGACGTTGTTGAGCTTGCGGGTCCCGGTGTTCTTGATGGTCACGTCCATGTCGACCGTCTCGCCGACCCGGATCTCGTGGTAAAGGTTCAGGGCCTGGACCTCGACCCGTGGCACGCCGCGGGGGATGATCTCGAGCTTGGCCCCGCCCGATTTCAGGCCCTCGATCTCCTCGGCGGTCACGACGCCGTCGCGTCCCTGGAGCTCGCGCAGCTTCATGGTCTGCTCGTTGTCGAGGGCCAGGACGTGGAACTCGAGGGGCTTGTCGAGCACGACCCGGTCATCGGGGTTCTTGGGCAGGAAGAGCTTGAGGGACAGTCTCAGGCTGGTCACCCCCTCGCTGAACATGATCTGTGAGAGCCTGGCGCCTGACTGGGGGTCGGAGAACTCGTAGGTGATCTGGGGCGGCAGGTTGACGGCCTCGAGCTTGAAGACGTTGGCCTCGCCGCTGAACTTCTCGAGCGACAGGTCGTAGGTCGCCGTGCTCTCGAGGTCCGCCTCCTGGGAGAACTGAGGGGAGTTGATGGTCACCAGGTTGGCGCTGACGCCCTTCTGGAGATAGACCGCGGTGATCTCGGTCTTGCCTGAATACGAGACGCTGACGTCCAGGTTCTCGACGTCGCGCAGGAGCTGGAAGGTCACCTCCCGCTCGGTCTCGAGCGGCAGAGAGGCGACCGTCCTCTCGTACGGGTCGGATATGATCTTGCCTTCCGAGAGCAGCGAGATGTGGACGTCCTTGAGCTCCTGCATGAAGTCGAGCGGGAAGAGGTCCTCGGCGCTGATGTTCAGCTTGGCCAGCTCCTTGAGCTCCTTGGACGAGTAGCGCAGGCCGACGCGGACGAACTTCTTGCCGGCCCGGTCCTGGAACTTGACGGCGCTGGCCACCGAGATGCGGGCCTCGCTGCCCATGAAGCTGATGAGGGCCTGCTGGTAATCGACCTGGGCCTGGAGGTACAGGGTGCGGGTCAGCGAGAACTCGGCCTCCGAGATCAGGCCGTCCTCCTTGAGGTTGAGGGCCCGATCGAAATCGGCCTTCTTCTGCTCGAGCTGGAGCTGGGAGCTCTTCAGCCGCAGCAGCTTCATGGATTGGGACTCCTGGAGCTGGGCGAACGGTGTCGCGACCAGGATGAAGATCGCCGCCAGGGCGGCCGTGACCTTGAGACCTCTCATCGTCAGCCTCCGTCGGTTTCGGTCCGTCGATGGCCCTCATGGTACCGGGCCGGAGCCGGGATCCCGGCGCGGGCCCCTTGGGGTGGGCAGGAGAAGACCTGGTTCATTATACGTCCTTTTCGGGAAAGAAGTTATCGGGAAAGCACGATTTTCGGCCCCACCGGCCGCCTGAACGGAAGTCCCGCGATCCCGTATAAAGAATTTGGACCAGGAATTTGTATAATGGGGACAAGCAAGACCCTAGTGTCCACGGAGGATTGACATGAACATGCACCGGATCCTTGCGGCGCTGCTGACCCTGGCTTTGGCCGGCGGTCCCGCCCTCGCCCAGGGGCCGAAAGAGGTCCCCCTGACCCTCGAGGAGGCCATCGTCAAGGCCCTCAAGAACAATCTCAACGTGGCCGTCGAGGTCCTCGGGCCCGACATGGCCGAGGCGGGCCTTTCCCGGGCCCGGGAGATCTTCCTGCCACGCGTCGACTTCGATTTCGGCAACGACCGCTCCGAGTCGCCCTCGACCTGGTGGCTGCAGGGCTCGGGGACGAGCATCAGCAAGACCCTCGATTACTCGGCCGTCCTGACCCAGCAGGTCCCGACGGGAGGGAGCCTTCGCTTCTCCTATCTCTCCATGCGCTCGGAGACCAACCAGCTGTTCTCCCTCATCAACCCCTACTACCGGAGCGCCCTGACCTTCGGGTTCACCCAGCCCCTGCTCCGGAACTTCGGCCCGAAGATCACCCGGAGGGAGATCCGGGTCGCCCAGAACAGCTTCCGGGCCTCTGAGAGCCAGCTCCGCTCGACGCTGATCGAGACGGTCTACGCCGTCGAAGAGGCCTACTGGAACCTCGTTTACGCCCGCGAGAACCTCAAGGTCCGGGAGCAGTCCCTCAAGCTCGGCCGCGACCTGCTGGCCAAGACCCGGCGGGAGGTCGAGGTCGGCCACACGGCGCCCATCGAGGTCCTCAACGCCGAGGCGACCGTGGCCCAGCGGGAGGCCGACATCCTCCAGGCCGAGGCCCTCGTCAGGCGCAGCGAGGAGGTCCTGCGGATGATCGTCAACCTGCCCGCCGACATGCCGGGCGAGGCCGCGAGCGTCGTCCCCGCCGACACGCCGGCCTTCCGGCCCTTCTCCGTCACGTACGACGAGGCCCTGGCGAAGGCCCTGCAGAAGAGGCCCGACATCGAAGCGTCCAAGGCGACGATCGACACCAAGCAGGTCAACTTCTCGTTCGCCCGCAACCAGCTCCTGCCGCGACTCGACCTCAGCCTGTCCTACATCAGCCCGGGGGTCTCCGGAGACCGCATCCTGTACCTCAACGACGATCCCTTCACCGGGGTCGTCGTCGGCAAGGAGGAAGGGAGCTCGTGGCAGGCCCTCAGGGACGCCACGAAGTTCCTCTACAAGAACTGGTCCGTCGGGCTGACCCTGTCCGTCCCCATCGGCGACATCGTCAGCAAGTCCAACTACGCCCTGGCCCGGATCGACCTCCAGCAGGCCCAGGCCCGGCTCAAGCTCCAGGAACAGCAGATCGCCCTGGAGGTCTCCGACGCGGTCCGCAGTGTCGAGACGGATGCCAAGCGCGTCGAGGCCTACCGGGTGGCCCGGGAGCTGGCCGAGAGGAGGCTCGAGGCCGAGATGAAGAAGCTCGGCGTCGGCCTGACGACGAACTATTTCGTCCTTCAGTATCAGGAGGCCCTGGCCAACGCCCGGTCCATGGAGCTCAAGGCCCTTGTCGATTACAATCTATCGCTGGCCCGGATCGAACGGGTCACCGGGACGAACCTGGAGACGCGCAACATCACCTTTTAAATTCCTTTTCGCTGTGCTACATTGACGACCGCCTATCGTCCTGTGGCGGGAGAGACGACATGCAGCGAGAAGCGCCGTGAGCCTGTTCCAGATCGACGCCGGCCGGGAGTGGCGGGACGAGCAGCGGCGGGTCCTCGTCCTGGCCCGGGAGCTCCGGCGGAAGGGATATCCGTGCCATCTCGTCGTCGAGCCGGACAGCCCTCTGCATGAAAAGGCGGCGGCGGAAGGCCTGCCGGCGACGCCCCTCCGAATGCGGGGCGGCCTGAAATGGCTGTCGCGGAAGCGCCTGGCGCGGATGATGCGCCGCTCGGGGTGCCGGCTGGCCCATTTCCACGACCCGGTCGGGGCCGGGATCGGGATGGCCGCGGCCGCTTCGGCGGGGGTCGCGGTCCGGGTCCTGTCCTGGACCGTGGAATCCGAGCCGGCCCAGGGCCGGACGTATTTACGGGACATCGACGCCGTCATCGCCCCGTCGGACGGCCTCAAGAAGGTCCTTATCCGGAGCGGGATCCCGGAAAAGCTTATCGAAGTGGTACCGCTGGGGACCGACTTCACCGAATACACGGAGGGGGAGGCCGGGGACTTCGTCCGCCGGGCGCTCGGGCTGGCCGCCGATGACTTTGTGGTCGGGCTCCTCCTGCCGCTCGAGGATGAGCTCGGGCACCGGGCGCTGCTCGAAGCGGCGGGCATCGTCCGCGAGAGGGCCCCGAAGGTCAGGATCGTCGTCCTGGGAGAGGGCTCTCTGCGGCTCGAGTTCGACCAGCCGGATTCGGTCCCTCCGTCGGACAATGTCCGCTATCTCCTGGGCCGGCGGAAAGATCTCGTGGAGATCCTCAAGTCGCTGGACATGTTCGGGGTCTTCTCTCATCTCGAAGGGCTGAGCGGCCCTCTCCTTTATGCCATGGCCAGGGGACTCCCCGTCGCGGCGCCCGAGGTCGGGTCCATCCGGGAGATCGTCGTCCATCGGGAAACGGGGCTTCTCGTCCCGCCGCGCAAGCCGAAGGCCCTGGCCGACGCTTTGCTCAAGCTCCACCTCGACCGGGTTTTGGCGGCCCGTCTCGCCGAGAAGGGGAGGGAGGCGGTCCTCGAGACATACTCGGTCGACTCGATGGCCCGCAGGATCGTCGGCGTCTACGAGCTCAAGGCCCATCGGAAGGGGATCAAGCTTGCCTAGGTCGGTTTGGATCAAACCGCTCGAAAAGTTCGAGGACCTGGAGAAGCTCGTCGATATCCAAAAGGCGGTGTGGAACCACGGGGACCTCGATGTGACCCCGGTCCATCAATTCACCGTCTCCCGCCGGATGGGGGCCATCCTGCTCGGGGCGTTCGTCGGCCGTGAGCTGGCCGGGTTCGTCTACTCGTTCCCGGCGGTCTTCGAGGGAGAGTTCTGCCAGCACTCGCACCTGCTGGCCGTCCTGCCGGGATTCCAGGGGCGTGGGATGGGCAAGGCCCTCAAGCGGGCCCAGCGGGACGAGGCCGTCGAACGCGGCTACCGCCTGATCACGTGGACATTCGATCCGCTGCAGGCGAGGAATGCCAATCTCAATCTCGGGGCTCTGGGGGCTGTCGCGCGGACGTATGTCCGGAACTTCTACGGGCTGACGCCGTCCTTGTGCCTCGGGCCGGGCATCCCGACTGATCGGATGCTCATCGAGTGGCCCATCCGGGAGCGGCGGGTCGCGGCGCGGCTCGCGGGGCGTGGGAGGGCGAGGCCGGCCTACGATGCCGACCGCCTGCCGAAGGCCCTGGAGAGGAAAGCGGGCGAGACGGGGCTTTTCGCGCGGCCGGGGCGGCCGAAGCTCGATCTTGGGGACGGTGCCGTGCTGGTGGAGACGCCCCGGGATGTCAAGGCGCTTGCCGGACGGCCCGACCTCATCGGCGAGTGGCAGGGCGGGCTGCGTCGGGTGTTGACGCGGTATTTCAGCCGGGGGTTCCGCGCGACCGATTTCTTGTGCGGGGAACGGGCCTTCTACGTTCTCAAGAAGGGCTGAGGATCAGGAAAGAGGGCGCCGGGCCCGTGGAGGAGACCATGGCCGTCGAACGGATCGAGCTCGATCTTCTCAAGCTTCCCTATGTCCATTTCTTCGAGACGAGCTTCGGTCGGGCCTACGACCGGACGTTCAGCCTGGTCCGGGTCTACGAGGGCGGCGTCTGCGGGTGGGGCGAGTGCGTGGCCGAGGAAGCCCCCCTTTACAGCGGGGAGACGACCGAGACGGCCTGGCACGTGATAAAGGACTTCCTCGCGCCGCTCGTTCTGCGCAAGGGGCTGGTCGAGCCGGAGGACTTCGCCCGCGAGGCCGGGATGTTCCGCGGCAACCGGATGGCCAAGGCGGGGGTCGAGCTCGCCCTCTGGGACCTCAAGGCGAAGAAGGCCGGCCTGCCGCTTCACGAGCTCTACGGAGGGGTGCGGACGGAGATCGAGGCCGGGGTCAGCTGCGGCATCGAGGATTCCCTGGGGGACCTCGTCGAGAGGGTCGGCCGGTATCTGGACGAGGGGTACAAGCGCATCAAGATCAAGATCAAGCCGGGATGGGACGCGGAGGCCTGCGCGGCCGTTCGCGACAGGTATCCGGACATCATGCTCCAGGCCGACGCCAACGGGGCCTACAGCCTGGCGAACATGGAGAGGATCAAGGCGTTGGACGCCTTCGGCCTGCTCATGGTCGAGCAACCGTTCCCGCCGTACGACCTGTGGGACCACGCCAAGCTGCAGAAGGAGATGGCGACGCCGCTCTGCCTCGACGAGAGCGTCCTGTCGCTCGACACGGTCCGGGCGGCGGTCGAGATGGGCAGCTGCCGGATCGTCAACATCAAGGTCGGCCGGGTCGGGGGAGTGGTCGAGACGCGGAAGATCCATGACTACTGCGAAGCGCGCGGCGTGCCGGTCTGGTGCGGCGGGATGCTCGAGAGCGGCATCGGACGGGCCCACAACCTCCACGTCGCGACGCTCGCGAACTTCAAGTACCCGAACGACCTGAGCGCCAGCCGGAGATACTACCAAGAGGACATCATCGAGCCGTTCATCGAGCTCAGCGGGCCCGGCACGATCCGGGTGCCCGACGGCCCGGGCATCGGCGTCAATCCGGTCGAGGCGCGCATCGCCCGCGCCTCTCTCCGCCATGAGGTGGTCAGATCTCCACTTATTGAATGATCAGGTATTCCGCCTGATCCAGTGATAAATAGATTTAATAAGTGGAGATTTGACCCCTTCTTCAAAGAGGTTTGACCCGTTCTTCTTTGATCGACTGGATGATCTTTTCGACCCGGGCTTTCAGGACGGCGTCCTGAATGTCCGGAAGGACATTTTGAAGGACGGCCAAAGCTTTCTCCGGCTCGTGGTTGTTGATGTAGGCCACGCCCAGGTTGATCCGGAGATTGACGTCCTTCGGATCCAGGACGAGCCCGGCCTGGAAGCTGCCGGCGGCCTCGAGATATCGACCCAGCTGGTTGAGGACGGTGCCCTTGAGGTTGTAGAAACCGGCCTTCTTGCCGTCTTTCTGGATGGCTTGGAGGACCCACTCGAGGGCGGCCTCGTAATTCTGCCGATGATAGGCGGTCCGGGCCAGATAGAACACGGCCTCCGCGTCGCCGCTCATCTCGAACGCTTTCCGGAAGGCGGCCTCGGCCTTGTCCAGCTCCTCGATCTCGACGTAAGCCAAACCGAGATTGCGATGGACTTCCGCGACATCCGGCTTGAGGGACGCCGCCTTCTCGTAAGCCTCCACCGACCGCTCGAACTCGCCCTTGGTGTAATAAGCCGAACCGAGCAGGTTGTAGGAGTTGAAATGGTTGGGATCGAGGTCGAGGGCCAGGTTCCCGTATCGGATCGCCTCGTCGGTCAGGCCGTATTTCAGGGCGATCATCCCCTTCTCGCATTGGTATTGCGGGTCGCTCTCGCTGCGGGCCTGGTCTTTCGGCCCGCTTTTCCTCCCCGTCGAAGCGCACCCGCCCGCCGCCAGGACCGCGGCCAGCGCTAGCACGGCCGCCGCTGCCGCCGCTCCGCCTCGGCCCGCCCACCGGGCCGGCCTCTTCCGTGTCGCCGTCCTTTCCATCTCGGCCTCGCTTTCCGGGCTCATGGAGGTCATCATCCTCGATCGCCATGTCATTCTAGCGACTGGACCCGACGGATGTCAAAAGCCGTCCGCCGCGCCGGCATCTTGCCAAAGCCCGCCGGCATCCCTAGAATGGAAAGGAGACCGAGGACCGGACCATGGAAAAAGAGATCATGAGCCGTGAGGATGTCGCCCGCCTCCGTCGGCGCGAGGCGGAAATTCTCCAGCGCCTCGAGAGGCTGAAGAAGACGATGAACGAGACCAAGGCCATTGACACCTTGGCCTTCAAGTCCAAGCTCTTCAGGGAGGCCCAGGACGAGCTGCGCCGCGTCCAGGAGAAGCTGGCCGGCGTTCCCGCCGAATGACGTCCGGTCCTCAGAGCCGGAAGCCGAAGTTCAGGCCGAGGACGAACGTATCGGTCCTGGTGAGCAACAGAAGTACGGCCGACAGCCTGGCGGGGCCCAGGGCCATCCCGGCGTGAGCTTTGGGGACGAGCGTCCCGCCGGCTTGGTCCTGCCAGTAGGGGATGCGTCGGACCGCGCCCCCGCCGACGAAGGCATTCCTGAATCGGAGGTTGGCCGTGGCCCCCGGGACGATGTCCACGGAGCCGCCGAAGGAGTCCCGGAACCAGATCGAGATCTCGGGATCGAGGCTCAGCACGCGGCCGAGGCGCAGCTCGAGCTCCGGGCCGAGCGCCACCCACCGCGGCTGGCTGTTGACGTTCATGTAGCCGATATTGAGATAGAGGCCGAGGGGACCCTCGGTCCGCCGGTACTGGGCTTCCGCCGGCCGCGCCGCGCCCAGCAGGAGGGCGGCCATCGCGGTCAGAACGACAAGATCCCGATTTCTGTTCATGTCTCCGATCTCCGTCCGTCGCGGCCATTATACCGCATCAGGGGAAGGATCGCTCTTCTTCGGGGCCGGGGCGCGTCCCGGGCCTTCAGCTCATCGAGGCCGCGTCCCCACGACCGTGACGCTCAGCACGGCCGGCCCGGAGGACCGGTAAGCCGCAAGGCCGTCGGCGCCGACGTGCCGGAGGAGAGCTTCGTCGGGAAGGTCCAGCCGCTTCTCGGCCTTGACCTCGACCCTCTCGAAGCCCGACTCGCGGATGATCTCCAGGTATTCCTCAAGGGGGGCCGCCCCGGCGACGCAGCCGACATAGAGCTCGGCCGCCTGGCGGAGCTTCCCGGGGAGCTCCCCCCGGACGACGATATCCGAGACGCAGAATCGCCCTCCCGGCGCGAGGACGCGGAAGATCTCGGCGAAGGCCCGGCGCTTGTCGGGCACGAGATTGAGGACGCAGTTGCTGACGACGACGTCGGCCGAAGCGTCCTCGAGGGGCAGGGCCTCGATGTCGCCGAGCCGGAACTCGACGTTCGAGAAGCCGAGGCGAGCGGCGTTCGCCCGGGCTTGTTCGACCATCTCGACGGTCATGTCGACGCCGATGACGCGCCCCGACGGGCCGACGGCGGCCCGGGCGATGAAGACGTCGTTGCCGGCCCCCGAGCCGAGGTCGACGACCGTCTGCCCCGGCGCGAGCCCGGCGTGCTGGGTCGGCAGGCCGCACCCGAGGCCGAGGTCGGCCTCTCCGACATGGCCGTCGAGCTTCTCGTAGGCGTCCTTGAGGTCGGCTATGTCCCTGCTGTAAGAGCCTGTCGTCGACGCCCCGTCCGCGGGGGCGCAACAGGAGCAGGCCGAGGGCCCGCAACAAAAAGCCTCGGGCCCGGCCGCGCCCCCTTCCGCTCCGGTCCCCGGAGCTTCCTGGGCGATCCGGCCGTACTTCTCCCGGACGAGCTCCTTCAGGCGCTCGCTTTCGCTTGTCCCGGATTCACTTCTCTTCATGATCCCTCCGTGACGGTCCTTTCGTATCCCTGGCGTTCTTGGCTGCGGGCCGAGGCCCGACGCGGGCCCGGCCTTTCCGGGCGGCCGCGGCCAGAGGCGCCGTTGCGAAGCCCGGTCCTCGTCGGCCCCGGCCCAGGGTGCCGAATGCTTTACTGGCGGCCTTCGTAGACCACCTTCCCGCCGATGATCGTATAGAGGACCTCGGTCCCCGGGATGTCGTCCTCGGGGCAGGTCAGGATGTCGCGCGAGAGGACGGTGATGTCGGCGAGCTTGCCGACCGTGAGGGAGCCCTTGATCGCCTCCTCGAAGCCGGCGTAGGCGCCGTTGATGGTGTAGGAGCGGAGGGCCTCCTCGCGGGTCATCTTCTGGTCCCCGAAGAAGACCGAGCCGTCCTTGAGCCTGCGGGTGACCGTGGCGTGGAAGCTGGCCATGGGGTCGATGGGCTCGACCGGCACGTCCGTCCCGTTCGAGATGACAGCGCCCGTGTCCATCAGCTTCCGCCAGACATAGGCGCCCTCCTCGGCCCGCTTCTCGCCGAGCCGCCTGTAGACCCAGGGCGCGTCCGACGTGCAGTGGATGCCCTGCATAGCGGCGACGACGCCCAGCCTGCCGAACCGGGGGATGTCGTCGAGGCTGAGATGCTGAGCGTGCTCGACGCGCCAGCGGAGGTCAGCCTTGTCCGGGCGGGCCATGAAGGCTTCTTCGTAGATGTCGAGGATCTCGCGGTTGGCCCGGTCGCCGATGGCGTGGGTCGCGAGCTGGAAGCCGTTCTCGATGGCGAACTTCGCTGTGGCCCTCAGCTCGTCGATGGGCTCCGTGTTCAGGCCGGTCGAAGTCGGCAGGTCGGCATAGGGCTCGAGGAGCCAGGCCCCATGGGCCCCCAGGGCGCCGTCGATGAGACGCTTGATGGTCCGGACCGTCAGATGATTGTCGGCGGCCCCGATCATCCGGTAGGCCGCGGCGCGTTCGGCCAGAGCCTTGTTCCCGGCGCTGAGCATGACGTAGAGACGGACCGGCAGGGCCCCTTCTTCGGCCATTTCTTTATAGAGGTCGATAACGGTGAAGGAATTGCCCGCGTCATGGAAAGTTGTGACGCCGTGGACGAGGCACTCCCGGGCGGCCAGCTCGATCTGCTTGCGCGTCCGGGCCCGGGCCTCCTCGGGAGTGTGGTGGCCGGCCTGGTAGCGAACGAGGCTCTGGGCCGTTTCGAGGAAGGCGCCGATGGCGTTGCCCTTGGCGTCGCGGATGATCTCGCCGCCGGCCGGGTTGGTCGTCGTCCGGGTGATCTTGGAGAGCTCCATGGCCTTGGCGTTGGCCAGGGAGGAGTGGCCGCTCGCGTGGGTCAGAAGGACGGGATTGTCGGGGGTGGCCTTGCTCAAGGCGTCGTGGACGGGCAGGCCGTTGACGTTGGGCTCGGGGACGGCGTCCCACTTGTCCTGGTGCCAGCCGCGGCCGAGGATCCAGTCGCCGGGCTTGGCCTCCTTGGCGGCCTCCGAGACCATGGCCACGATCTCGTCCCACGACCGGGCCTTGGTCAGGTCGAGGATCATCTTCGAGGAGCCGAGGCTCGTGAAGTGGCCGTGGCTTTCGATGAGCCCGGGAATGGTCAGGGCGCCGCCGAGGTCAAGGACCTGCGTCCCTTCGCCTACGAAGCGCTTGAATCCGTTCTTGCCGCTGCCGAGCGCGGCGATGCGGCCGTCGCGGGCGGCCAGCCAGGAGGCCGCGGGGATCTTGTCGTCGACGGTCACGATCTTGGCGTTCATGAGGACGAGGTCGGCGGGGACGGCCGTCGGAACGAAGCGCCGGGCGACGAAGAAGACGATCGCCATGGTGATGACGGCGGCGATGAGGACGATACGGCGGTGTTTGGCCATGTTTTACCCTCCTTGGTCGGGCGACAGCCGCCGGCGCCGCCGCCGCGCGTCCTAAAATATACCGCCTTTCCCCGCCTGTCAACCAAGAAGGGGTCAAACCTCAAATCATTTAATTTTTCCGTTGGAGAACCGGCGATCGGATGGCGAGTGACGCGAAAATTTAATGATTTGAGGTTTGACCCCTTCTTCTCTCAAAAAAAGGGCGGCCCCCCGATGGGAGCCGCCCGCCCTCGGCGATGCGGGGCTTACTTGCCCTTGCGGATGTAGATGTTTCCGGCGAACGTCTGGAAGGAGATCTCCGTCCCGCCGCCGTTGACCGTGCCCTGGAGGGACCGGTCGAAGGCGATGCGGTACGTTCCGCGTTCGGTCCGCTCGGTTGTCTCGGATCGGGCCGGCCGTCGGGTCATGTTGACATCGAAGTCCGTGAAGATCTCGCCCTGGTCGGACTTCATCTTGAAGTTGGCCTTGATCCCCGCGGGCAGCGTGACGTCGATGTCGCCCCGCATCGTGCTGAACGAGAGGGGCTTGTCGGCCGCGATCCTGGCCAGGGAGGCCTCGATGTCGCCGTTGACGGTGTGGACAAGGGTCGTCCCCGAGACATTCTTCAGGGTCACCGGCCCGTTGACGTTGTTGATGTCGATCTCGCCGCCGATGCCTTCGACGACGACCATCCCGTCCATCATCGAGCGGGCCTCGATCGAAGCCGTGGCCGGGACCTGGATGACGAGATCGGTGGCCACCATCAGGCCCGTGGTCCCGATGCGGACGAGGTTGTGGTCCTCCTCGATCTCGAGGCCCGAGGCCGATGCCGACAGGCGCTTCAGCCCGGCGGCCTTCTTTTCCTGCTCCTCGCGCCGTGGACCTTCGTCCGCGAGCCGGTCGCGGCCGAGATCGCGGGAGAGACGCCTGGCCAAGGCCTCCTGCTCGGCGAGCTTCTTTTCCTGGGCTTCGTGCTGGGCCTGCAACTCCTTGAGCGTGGCATCCTTGGCGGCCGGCGGGGGCGGCGCCGGCGGCGCCGCCAACCCTTTTTCGGCGGCCAAAGCGTGGGCCAGTCGGCCTTCGACATATCGGCCTTGGCCGTAGTAATCGGCCAGGGCCTTTTCCCGGGTCCGGGCCTCGACGATGATGTCCTTGCCTTCGTAAGCCTTGACCGTGATGCTGCCCCTCATGACCGAGACCTTGATCTTGGCCGCGAGGTTGGGGTTGCTGAGGGGGACGACGGCCCGTTCGGGAGCGGTGTCCGCGGCCTGGGCCAGCGCCCAGCCGCACGTCCCGAGGAGCAGGGCTCCCAGGACCGCGAAGTTCCGGAACCTTGTTCTCATGGGTTCTCTCCTTTATGACTTGACGATCTGTTGTAAACCTTGTTCGGCCCGCTTCTTGACCTCCGGGGTCAGCTCGCCGGCCTCGATGAGCCCCTTGAGGGCCTCGGCCGCCCGCTCCTCGCGGATGTCGACAAGGAAATCGATGAGGGCGATCTGGACGAGGGGATAGGTCTGGACGGCCAGCGACCGGACCAGGTTCTCGCGCACGCCCGGCCTGTTCCGGAAAAGATAGAGGGCCTCCACGGCGGCCAGCCGGACGTTGGGGTTCGGGTCGCGATCGAGGGCCTCGAACAGGGCCTCGAGCGTCCGGTCCTTCGGCTCGTCGACCGCGGCGCTGTAGCCGATGCCCATGATCCGGTCGGCGGCCGAGGAGCGATCGAGGAGCGACAGGGCGACCTCCTGGCGCATGTCCTGGACCTCGCGCGAGAGAAGGGCCAGGCGCGCGGAGCCGCCTCGCGCGCCTCCGGCGATGAACCAGCCGGCGGCCAGCCCGGCGAGGGCCAGGAAGATCGAGAACGATGCGGCAAAAGCCGGGCGGCGGAAGTTGAACCACTCCCGCCACCCGCCTCGCGCACGGGGTCGCTCGGAGCGGAGGCTTCGTCTCTCGTCCGCCGGGAGGCTGTTCTTATAGTCCTCGAGCATCCCGTAGAATCGATGGCGGAGGCCGGGCCCGGGCTGCTCCTCGGGCAGGACGCCGAGCTTGGCCCAGATCATGGTCAGGTTCTCGAGGTCCGCCCGGCAGGCGGCGCACCCGGCGATGTGGGCTTGGACGCGGCGGCGGCCCCCGGCGTCGAGGTCTCCGGTCATGTAATCGGCGAACATTCCCTGGGTCTTTTCGCAGTTCATGACACGCTCCCTCCCGCGAGATCGAGGTAGATCCGTCCGAGGTCCTTGAGGGCCCGGTGGACCTGGGCTTTGACCGTGCCCACCTGGCAGCCGAGGAGCTCGGCGATCTCCCGGAGCTTGAGGTCCTGGTAGCGGAAAAGGACGAGGATCTCCCGCTTCCCGGCGGGCAGGCGGTCGAGGGCCCGGCGGACGAGCTCGGCCTCCCGGTCGGCCTCGTAGGCGGCGGCGGGGAGGGGGGCCCGGTCCGGGGCTTCGACGAACTGCTCGTCGAGGGGGAGCTCGACCTTCCGCTTCCTCAAGTGGTCGATGTGGGCGTTGCGGGCGATCTGGAAGAGCCAGACGTTGAACCGGCTGTCGCCCTGGTAGCCGGCCCGGTATTTCAGGACGCGGACAAAGACCTCCTGGACGAGGTCCTCGCTCGCGGCCCGGTTGCCGGTCAGGCGGAGGAAGAAATTGTAGAGCATGGTCTGGTATCTCTCGAACAGGACGGCCAGGCGCTCGACCCGGCCGTCCCGGACTTCGGTCATCAGATCGTTGTCGGTCGGTGACATGCGTCCGGTCTCTTTCGCTTTGGTCTCTCGGCGCTCATGGATAAATACCCCCTTTCGAGGAAAAGGTTACGCCCGGCTTCCATAAGACATTATCGGACATTATCGGACATCCGGGCCGAGGGTATTGACACCGGATTCCCAGGGCTTATTGTTGAGAGCGCGGGAACGAAAAGGTGAGGCGCGAGGGAACCTTTTAGGTGGGTCAATGGGCAAAAGGGGGCTTTTTTTTATCGGCAGAGTGGCCGCCCTGGCCATAGGGGCCCTCATTTTCGGACTGGCGAGCCTGCCGGGCCGCCCCAAGCGGTCTTTTCTGCTGAGATAGGCCCCCCTCAGCGGCCCTCCTCGGGGCCGGTTCAGATGATGTCGTTCTTGCGGCAGAACTCTTCGATCTCCCCGGCCAGCTTGTCGGCTTTCGCGACGGCCCTGGGGTCGGTCAGGCGCGGCTTCAGGGCGGACAGCTCGGCCCGGACCTTGAGGACCTCGCCGGACGCCTGTTCGACGTCCGCGGAGGTGTCCATGCCGAGGCCCGCCCCATACCGGACGGCCTTGAAGAACTTGTTGACGGCCTCGACGTAGCGGGCCCGGACCCCGGCGACCAGGTCCTCCTCCTCTGAGGTCTCCCGGTTCATGTAGTTATAAAGGACATAGCCGGCCGCGACGGCCACGAGCAGGATGATCAGGGCTTTGGCCATTTCGCTCCCTCCCCCCTTGGATTGTAGACAAGTCGACGGCGGTTTTCAATCCGCCGCGGCTCGCCCTCAAGATCTCGCGGGAAGCCGTCTATAGGGGACGCGGCTCTCCATGATCACGAACTCCTTATTGGGGGCGACGGCCGAGAAGAGCTTCGCGAACTTCTCGACGCTCGGGACCGACCGGCCTTGCTCGTACCGGGCATAGCTGTTCGGGGACCTCGAGCCCAGTCGGGCCGCGACTTCTTCCAGGCTCAGCCCGGCTTTTTGTCTCATCCGCCGGAGCAACAGGGCCGTGAGGGCGCCTTGATCGGAGGCCCCGATCTCGAATACCTTCCCCTTCGTCCCGAACACGCGAACCTCGAAACCCTTCTTGTTGACGAGAGATTCGACGGCATCGGCGATCATCTCGTACGCTTCCCTCTTGGTCCTGCCCTGCGTGGCGATGTCGAGGATGGGGATTTCGATCGCCCAGTACTTGCCGGCTTTGAAGATCTTGCCCACGAACCTCATGGCTTGGTCCAATATACACATATACGTGTAATTGTCAAGTGGTTGATAGCAGACTTCTTCTCGGAGAAGTCCTTCGGTTGAAGGTCACCGGCCGTTCTGCTATCATGAGGGGGCTTTTTAGCTTACAAGCGCGGACCGTGGGCGGTTAGCTCAGCTGGGAGAGCGCGGCGTTCGCAACGCTGAGGTCGGGAGTTCGAATCTCCTACCGTCCACCATTTTCCTCTCAAGACCCGGTCCGCCGGCGCGGCCCGGGGCTCGAGGCGAAGCGTGGAGTTCATCGCCGACTGCATGCTCGGCCGCCTGGCCAAGTGGCTCAAGATCCTCGGGTTCGACGTCCTCTACTTCCCCAAGGCCGAGGACAAGGACCTCGTCGAGATCTCGCGGGGGGAAAAGCGCGTCCTCCTGACCCGGGACACGGGGCTCATCGAAAAGACGAAGAGGCGGGCTGGGCGGCTGTTCATCGAGAGCGACGACTGGCGGGACCAGGTCGTCCAGGTCCTCGACGAGTACGGCCTATGGGATTCGGTGCGGCCGAACAGCCGGTGCCTCGACTGCAACAAACCGCTCAAGCCGGTGCCCAAGGCGCGGGCCCGGAACCTTGTCCCGCCGCACATCCTGGAAACGGCCCCTTCGTTCGCCATGTGCCCCGGCTGCGGCCGGGTCTTCTGGCCGGGCACGCACGCGGGCGACATGGAGGCCAAAATCGCCTCCCTCCGCCGCAGATCAAGAAGGGGTCAAATCTCCACTTATTAAATGATCAGTGGGAGCGATTCGCGCCTCGGCTGAATATTTAACAAGTGGAGATTTGACCCCGTGTTATGCTCATTCTTCTTTCTTAAGGGCGATGTCGAGAGCCGGCTTCTTTCCGCTGTCGGCCTCGCGGATGAACTCCTCGATGCGGACCTTGATGGCATCGCGCACGGCCCGGGTCCTGGCCACCCGCTCCTCCCACGAGCCCTGGAACGAGGCCGGGTCCGGGAAGCTCCAGTTGATGGTCGTCGTGATGCCGGGGAAGATCGGGCAGCGCTGGGCGGCCTCGGCGTCACAGACCGTGATCACATAGGAGAACAGCTCGCCCCGCTTGAAGATGTCGAACACGCTCTTGGTCTTGTTTCCCGAGATGTCCAGGCCGGCCTCCTTCATGACCTCGACGGCCAGCGGATTGAGGGTTCCCGGCTCGAGGCCGGCGCTGTGGGCTTCGAACCGGTCCCCGGCCAGCGCGTTGAGGAAGGCCTCCGACATCTGGCTCCGGGCGCTGTTGTGGACGCACACGAAAAGAACGCGCTTCTTGTCCATGTTTCACCTTCTCCATACCGCATTATAACCTCATTCTGTTAATAATTGATAAAGATTCTCCGTCCTTCTTCGAATTGACTTTCGCACGTCAATCCGATAATAAAAGGCTTCCCATGAAGAAATGCCCGGCCTTCGTTCCGGCGGTCCTGGCCCTCTTCGTTTTGCCGTCCGTCCTCATCTGCTCCTGCGGGCGGCCGCCGAGCGAGACAGCGGACCGGCCCCTCGGCCATCTCTTCATCGTCGGCGGCGGGGATCGCGACGAGTCCCTGATGCGCCGCTTCGTCGAGCTGGCCCGCGAGTCCGGCTCCGGCCGGATCGTCGTTTTCCCCATGGCCAGCGGCGTTCCCCTCGAGGTCGGCCCGGAAACCGTCGCCGAGCTCAAGGCCCTCGGCGCCGCCGACGTCGTCTTCCACCAGCTGACCCGCGAGGAGGCCCAGGATCCCGCGAACACCGCCTTGCTTGACGGGGCCGGCGGCGTCTGGTTCACGGGCGGCGACCAGTCGCGCCTGACCGGGGCCCTCCTCGACACTCCCCTCCATGCCCGCCTCGACGAGCTCTACCGTTCGGGCGCCGTCATCGGCGGGACGAGCGCCGGGGCCGCCGTCATGAGCGGCGTCATGATCACCGGCGACGAGACGCGCCAGCCGCCGGAGGGACGCGAGTGGTCGACCATCGAAGCGGACAACGTCGTCACCACCCGCGGCTTCGGATTCCTCCCCGGCGTCATCGTCGACCAGCACTTCATCGCCCGCCGGCGCCACAACCGTCTCCTCAGCCTGGTCCTTGAGAACCCGGCCCTCATCGGCCTGGGCATCGAGGAGTCCACGGCCGTCCTCGTCCGGCCCGACGGCCGCTTCGAGGTTCTCGGCGAGAATCAGGTCGTCGTCTTCGACGCCCGCCGGGCCGAGACGACCCGGATCGCTTCCAGTCGGCTGGGGGCCCGCGGCATGAGCCTGCACATCCTCGTTCCCGGCGACATCTACGATCCCG
This sequence comes from uncultured Eubacteriales bacterium, assembly GCA_964423315.1. Classification (GTDB taxonomy): domain Bacteria; phylum Acidobacteriota; class Aminicenantia; order Aminicenantales; family Saccharicenantaceae; genus RBG-16-66-30. The sequence continues at coordinate 139,023 of CAYREO010000004.1, forward strand.
CGAGCGGGGTCGTCACACCCGCCGCTTCAGCCTCTCCGCCCAAGGGAGCCGCCCGATGAGCCCGAAGCCCAAGTTCAGCCTGAAAAAGCTCCGTCTCCCCCACACCCTGGTCCTCATCTATGCCATGGTCGTCCTGACCGTCGTCGCCACCTGGATCATCCCGGGCGGCGAATACCAGCGCATCGAGAAAGACGGCCGGACCGTCCCCGTCGCCGAAACCTACCAGCGCACCGAGAGCAGCCCCCAGGGCTTGGGCGCCCTGTTCGTCTCCCCGGTCCGCGGCTTCATCGAGGCCGCGGCCATCATCGCCATCCTGTTCGTCGTCGGCGGGGCCTTCTCGGTGATCCAGAAGACGGGGACCATCACCGTCGTCATCCAGAACGTGGCCGTCAAGTTCGGCCGCAGCCGGGCCCTCCGCGCCCTGCTCATCCCGGTGACCATGACGCTCTTCTCCCTGGGCGGCGCCATCTGGGGCATGTGCGAAGAGACCATGCCCTTCATCCTCATCTTCGTCCCCCTGGCCCTGTCCCTCGGCTACGACACCATCGTCGGCGTGTCCATCCCCTTCCTCGGGGCCGCGGCCGGGTTCGCCGGGGCCTTCTTCAACCCGTTCACGGTCGGCATCGCCCAGGGCATCGCAGGCCTGCCCCTCTACTCGGGCCTCGGCTATCGCCTCGTCGTCTGGGCCCTGGGGACGGCCATCGTCATCGCCGTCGTCATGCGCTACGCCGCCCGCATCCAGCAGGATCCGGCTCTCAGCCCCGTCTACGAGGACGACCTCGAGAAGAGGCGCAAGCTGCTCGGCGACGGTCCCGCCGTCGAGAGCCTGGCCATGACCGCGGCCCACAAGAGGGTCCTCGTCGTCTTCGCCGGAGGCTTCGGGGTCATGGTCTTCGGCATCCTGAAATACAAGTGGTTCATCCTCGAGATCGCCGGCCTGTTCCTGGCCATGGGAGTCCTGTCCGGCATGTTCGGCCGGCTCAAGGGCGACGAGATCGGCCGAGCTTTCGTCGAAGGGGCCCGCGACATGATGAACGCGGCCTTGATCATCGGCACCGCCCGGGCCATCCTCATCGTGGCCAGCGACGGCAAGATCCTCGACACGCTGCTCGCGGGCCTGGCCGGCGCCGTCTCCCGGTTCCATCCGCTCGTCTCGGCCCAGCTGATGTTCTTCGGCCAGTGCGTCATCAATTTCTTCCTGCATTCGGGGACGGCCCAGGCGGCCCTGACCATCCCCATCATGGCCCCCCTCGGCGACCTCGTCGGCATCACCCGGCAGACGGCCGTCCTCGCCTTCCAGCTGTGCGAATACATCAACCCCGTCCTGCCGACCTCCGGCGTCACCATGGGCATTCTCGGGCTGGCCGGCCTGAAATGGGAGAAATGGGCCCGCTGGCTCGTCCCGCTGCTCGTCCTCTGGGTCTTGTTCTCCATGCTCGCCCTGGTCCCGCCCGTGCTCTCGAGATGGGGCCCGCACTGATCCCCCGATCACGAAAGGAGGCACGATGAAACCTATCGCATACCGCCTGGCGGTGGCCGGGCTCGTCCTGATGCTGATCTCGGCGGGCGTCGCCTCGAGCGGCGCTTCGCCCACCCCGCCGCCGGACATCGACGCGATCGTCCGTGACATCTCGCGCGATAACGTCGAGACCATTCTCCGCAAGCTGGCCTCCTTCACGACCCGCCACGTCCTGTCCTCCGACCGCGAGGGCTTCGGCAACCGGGCCGCCGCCGACTGGCTCCACGCGGAGTTCGCCCGGCTCAGCCCCCGCCTCCAGGTCTCGTTCGATGCCTACGACCTCCCCGCCCAGGGCGGCCGCCTCGGGCGGGACGTCATCCTGCGCAACGTCGTGGCCGTCCTGCCGGGGCGCCGCACGGGGAGCGGAGAGCGGATCTTCCTCGTCAACGCCCACTACGATACCTTCGCCCGCCCGCCCGAGGGCGCCCCCCGCGACGGGTTCGACCACCCCGCTCCCGGCGTCAACGACGACGGCTCGGGCGTCGCCGCCCTCCTCGAGATGGCCCGCGTCTTCAGCCGCTATGAGTTCGACGCGACGGTCCACTTCGTGGCCTTCTCGGGCGAGGAGATCGGCCTGGTCGGCAGCACGCTCATGGCCGCCCGGATGAGAAAGGAGAACCGGCGGGTCGACGGCGTCATCACCCTGGACATGATCGGGAACATCGAGGGCGGCGACGGATTCATCGACAACCGCCGGCTTCGGGTCTTCTCGGACGGTCCCGAGGATTCCCCGTCCCGCCAACTGGCGCGCTACGCCAAGCGGGTCGGCGAGCGGCACTTCCCGTCGGCCGAGGTCGATTGTGTCTTCCGGGCCGACCGGTTCGGCCGCGGCGGCGACCACACGCCCTTCGTCCTCGAGGGCTGGCCGGGCATCCGGATGATGGAGGCCCGCGAGAGCTACTCCCGCCAGCACACGGCCGACGACACCCTGGAGAACATGGACCTCGACTATTGCGTGCGGAACATCCGGATCACGGCCGCGGTCCTCGCTTCCCTGGCCGCCGCGCCGCCCGCCCCCGATGTTCACGGCGAGAAGGGCCAGCCCCTCCTCGGCCGGGGCCCGAGCGGCTACGACGCCCATCTGCGCTGGAACCCCGTTCCGAGCGGCGACCTCGCCGGTTATAAGGTTTACTGGCGGAGGACATCCGCGCCGTTCTGGGAGAACGAGGCCTTTGTCGAGGGGAAGACGGAGTTCCTCCTGGACAAGGTGACCATCGACGAACACGTCTTCGGGGTCAGCGCCGTGGACAAGCACGGGAACGAGAGCCTGGTCACCGCCTACACCATGGCCCCCCGGCGCAAGAGCGTCTACTCCGTCAAGTAAGCGGGGCCCCGGGCCTCAGGTCCCGGCGGCGGCCTTCTTCTCGTCCCAGACTTTGATGAGATAATCTTTCTGGGCCTCGAACTCGAGGGCCTGCTCCTCGACGAGGTTCTCGGCCTCCTCGGAGGTCATGTCCCATGTCCGCCGCACGAAGTCGGCCACCCGGGCGTAATAGAGCGGGGTGACGAGCTCGATGATCTTGAACCGGTTGCGCGTCCAGGCGTGGAAGGTCGCCGCGAGCTCGTAGAGGATCTGGACCCAGGCCGCGAGGGGGAACTCGAAGGATCGGGCCGGCAGGGCCGCGGCCGTTTCGATGGCCTCGAAGCAGTCGGGGCAGAAGATCTCTTTCCAGAGAGGCGAGAACTGCTGGAACCCGGTCTGGAAGCGCTCGACGAGGCTTTCGAGGTCGGCCGCGACGGGCTCGGGGGAGACGGCGTCCATCCGCCCGAAGGTCTCGATTGTCACGCTGCCGCGGACGTTCCGCCACGAGCTCTCGAACGTTTTCATCAGGGCGAACAGGATGTAGAGGACTTGGCGGAACATCGGTCCGAGGTGCTCGACAGGGTCCTTGGCGTCGTGGATCTTGACCCCCAGATTCGATTGGCAGATCTTGAAGCCCTGATTGATGGCCGACGTCGTCATCCAGATATCGATCCCGTAGCGGGCGACGTCGGTGTCCCAGACGTCCTGCTCGGTGTAGAACTTCGCGACGCCCCGGGAGAAGGCGAAGTCGCCGCCGATGGGCTGCCGGACTCGCTTCCCGTAGAGGGCCCGGGTCAGGTAGTAGACGATATTGTTGGTGATCGTCGCGTCGTACTTGTGGCGGAGATAGACGGGGGCCACGAAATCGAACCCCTTTTCGAGGACGGGATCGAGGAGATGCCGGACCCAGTCCGTCGTGATGCTGCGCAGGTCGGCGTCGACGACGGCGCAGGCCTTGACCGAGAGCTTCTCGGCGGCCTCGAAAACCGACCGCAGGGCCGTGCCTTTGCCGCCCGGCCCCCGGTAGATGGAGACGATCTTCTCCTGCCAGGGCTTGATCTCGTACTCCTTGGCCGCCTCCCGGGTGTCGTCCGTCGAGCCGCCGTCGGCGATGAGGATGACGTTGCGCGAGCTCCGGTAGTGGCGGTCGAGGCCCTTGGTCACCATCTGGATGACGTGGGCGATCGTCTTCTCGTTGTTATAGCAGGGGATCCCGATCAGGATATCGGCCGAGTCGATCTCCTCGAGCCGTTTGGCCGTGTATTGCCGTAGGGCCGTCAAATAGTTCAACCGGGCCTCCTTTGTCCGGCCCTCCATGGGGCGGTTCGGCGGTAGACATATCCTTAATAACACGGGAGGTGGGGACGGTCAATCAGCGCAGGGCCGGCCTTCCGGAGGCGGCGGGATCAAAATTTCCTTTTGACAGCCGGGCGCGCGTCCTTTATCATGAAACCGCTCTTCTTCCGCATCGTGCCAAATCAGAGATAGATCCGCATGGAGAGGTATCCTTTGCTCGTTTTCACGGACCTTGACGGGACCCTTCTCGACCACGACACCTATTCTTTCGAGCCGGCCCGTCCCGCCCTCCGGGCCCTCGAGGAGCGGGGGAGCCCTCTGATCCTGTGCACGAGCAAGACCCGCGCCGAAACCGAACGTTGGCGCCGGGCCCTCGGCAACGCCCACCCCTTCGTCGTCGAGAACGGGGGAGGAATCCTGATCCCCAGAGGCTATTTCCCGTTCGAGGCCGCGGCCGTGCCGGCCGGGTCCCCTTACGAGGAGCTGGAGTTCGGCACTCCCTATCCCGAGCTCCGCCGGGTCCTGACCGAGATGAGGACGTCCGTCCATCCCTCCATCCGGGGCTTCGGCGACATGACGGACGAGGAAGTGGCCGGGCTGTGCGGCTTTTCCGTCGAGGAAGCCCGGGCGGCCAAAGAGCGCGAATTCGACGAGCCGTTCGTCGCCGGCGAAGGCGCCCCGCTCGAGGCTCTGGAGGCCGCGGCGGCCGCGGCGGGGCTCCGGATCGTCAGGGGAGGACGGTTCTTCCACCTCATCGGGGCCAACGACAAGGGCCGGGCCGTGTCGGCCCTGCGCGGCCTCTACGAGAAGGCCCACGGCCCTTTCCGGACCATCGGGCTCGGCGACAGCCTCAACGACGAGCCCATGCTGAGGGCCGTGGACGTCCCCGTCGTCGTCGGCCAGCCGGGCGGCGGCTACGATCCCGGGATCGATCTCCCGGGCCTCGTCAGGGCCCCCGGCGCCGGTCCCGACGGCTGGCGGGAGGCCGTGCTCGGGATCCTTTCGGAAGGGGATGCGCCCCGCGGCTAGAGGCCTAACGAAAAGAAGGAGGACATCATGGCGGACTTCCATCAGAGCGGCGTGGTCGCCACCTTTCATCGCCTCGGGCCGTCCGGCATGGAGCGCATGACGGCCGAGCTCATCGAGTTCAACAAGAGCCGGCCCATGGCCCTGGTCCTGCCCACGACGCCCCAGGAGCTCGACTCCCCGGCCCAGACGCTGATCATCGAAAGCCTCAAGAGCGTGCCCTTCCTCAACGAGATCGTCGTCACCCTCGGGCGGACGGACGACCCCGCCCAGTTCGAGAAGGCCAAAAAAATGTTCGGGGTCCTGCCGCAGCGGCACCGCATCATCTGGGCGTCCGGCCCCAAGTTCCATAAGCTCTACAAGTCCCTCGAGGACCTCGAGCTTCCTCCCGGCGGCGACGGGAAGGGCCGGTCCGCCTGGATCGCCTACGGCTATATCCTGTCGCGGAACGAGAGCCGGGTTATCGGCCTGCACGACTGTGACATCGTCAACTACACGCCCGAGATCCTGGGCCGCATCTTCTATCCCATCGCCTCGCCCCACATCGACTACGCCTTCTGCAAGGGCTATTACGCCCGGGTCACGGACCGGATGCACGGCCGGGCGACGAGGCTGTTCGTGACGCCCCTGGTCCGCAGCCTCATCAAGCTTTTCGGTTACCTGCCCTTCCTCGTCTACCTCGACAGCTTCCGCTACCCGCTGGCCGGCGAGTTCTCGATGGTCTCGGAGCTGGCCCTCATCAACCGCATCCCGAGCGATTGGGGTCTCGAGGTGGAGACGCTGGCCGAGGTCTATCGCAACTATTCCCTGCGGCGGATCTGCCAGGCGGAACTTTGCGAGACCTATGAGCACAAGCACCAGCCCCTGTCCCAGGACAACCCCAAGACCGGGCTGATGAAGATGGCCATCGATATCGCCAAGTCCATCTTCCGCAACCTGGCCATCGAGAGCGTCATCCTCAGCGACAGCGCCCTCCGGACGCTGGTCATCAACTACCAGAGGACGGCCATGGACGCCATCAAGCGCTACGGCGACGATTCGGAGATCAACGGCCTGGCGTTCGACTATCACCACGAGACGGTCGTCGTCGAGGCCTTCACCCGGGCCATCCAGATGGCCGGCCAGGACTTCATGGACAACCCCCTCTATTCGCCGCTCATCCCCAGCTGGAACCGGGTCATCTCGGCCTCCGAGGACTTCCTGGACCGGCTCCGGGAGGCGGTCGAGGAGGACAACAAAAAATAGGGGCTTGCGGGCAACCTTTTCGTCCGGCCCGACATCTTACGGGGTGAGGACGATATGGCCGCACCTGAGCTCCTTCTGGCGTATCCCGCCCGGATGGGCGATAATGGGGCCTATGCCGGATACGATAGGCTCCCGGGGCCGGACATGACCGCCGACGGCGAACCGAAAGGCCTTCCCGTCTGGGGGACGGACGATAAAGCCCGCCTGGGCGAGCTCGTAGCGCGCGGTCGCGATGGCGACCTCGCGGCCGTCGAATCGCTCTACGAGATGTTCAAACGGCCTATTTTCAACCTGGCCTACCGCCACACGACGAACCGGGCCACGGCCGAGGACCTGCTCCAGGACATCTTCCTCAAGGTCTTCACCAATCTCGGCCGGGTCCGCGACGCCGAGACCTTCCCGGGCTGGGTCTACCGGATCGCCCTGAACACCTGTTACAGCCACCTGCGCCAGAAAAAGGCCCAAGGCGACAGGGCCGTGTCCCTGTCCGATCTCGAAGGGCGGGTCGAGGAGCCAGGGGCGGAGCCGGTCGAGAAGGATATTCAGGGGCCCCTGGACGAGGCCGTCCGGAGCCTGCCGCCCCGCTTGAAGAGCGTCTTCGTCCTCCACGACGTCCAGGGATACAAGCACCGCGAGGTGTCCCGGCTCCTGGGGTGTTCGGTCGGGACGTCGAAGTCCCAGCTCTTCAAGGCCCGGATGAAGGTCCGCGAATACCTGCGGGCCCGGAAGGCCGTGTGAGGGAGAACGACGATGAGATGCCGCAAAGCTCATGAGCTCATCAGCTTGGCCGTGGACGGCGAGCTCGACGCCCGCCGGAGCGCGCGGCTCGAGCGCCACCTGCGTGGGTGCGAGGAGTGCCGGGAGGTTGCCGCTGATCTCAAGGCGATGGTTTCCGCGGCCCAGTCCCTCCGCGGCCCGGAGCCGTCCGAGGCCGTTTGGACGAGGATCCGGGCCGGATTGACGGCGCCCGAAAGGCGGCCGGCGACCGTCTCCCTGTGGGCCTCCCCGGCCCTGAGATATGCCGGCGTCGCCGCCCTGGCCATGATCTTGGTCGTGGCCGGGGTGATCATCGGTCGGCTGACGGAAGGCCCGGGGATCTCGGCCGCCGGTCAGCGGGACAGGCAGGAATACACGTTGGCCAAGCTGGACGAGGCCGAAGGCCATTACCAGAAGGCCATCCAGGCGCTCGGTGAGGCGTTCGCGGCCCAAAAAGGGGCGCTCCCGCCGCAGGTCCTCGAGATGTTCGAGCGCAACCTCACCGTCGTCGACGCCACCATCCAGGCCTGCCGGCAGGCCGTTCTCGAGGAACCGGAGGACCTTCAAGCCCGGAGCTTTCTCCTGGCCGCATACATGAATAAAGTGACCCTGCTCGATTCGGCCTTGGATCTCCAGAAGAGGAGCGCCGAGGCCGCGGGCCCGGGCCGAACCCTTTAGATCACGGAACGAGGAGGACGATCATGATAAGGAAGCTTTCACAGGCGATGAGAACGGCTCTCGGGCCGGGTCTGGCTCTCGTCGTGGGACTGGCCCTCGTCGCGGGCCTGGCCATGGCCCGGGAGAGGTACGAGGAGAAGTTCGAGAAGACCGAGGGGCTGGCCCGGGACGGCCGGGTCTATCTGAGCAACATCTCGGGCGACAATGTCATCAAGACCTGGAAAGAGAACCAGGTCAGGATCCTGGCCCGCAAGGTCTCCCAGGCCGCGAACGAGGCCAGGGCCAAAGAGAACGCCGCGGAAGTGGCCATCGAAGTCACCCGGGAAGGCGACACGCTGCGCATCGAGACCAAGTACCCCAAGCGGCGGACGCCCTGGGGCGGGCGCGACTCTCTCAACGTCTCGGTCGATTATGAGCTGTGGGTCCCCGAGGGCGCCTCCATCGAGGTCCGGTCCATCAGCGGCAATGTCACCGTGGCCCCCATCGGCGGCCGGGCCCGGATCAACAGCGTCAGCGGCGACGTCGAGATCCTCGGCGCGGCCGGGGCCGACGTGGAGCTCGTCAGCGGCGACCTGAGGGTCGAGAATGTCGCCGGCGACGCCTACGTCAAGGCCGTTTCGGGCGATATTCGGCTGAATGGGATCAAGGGTTCGGTCGGCGCCGAATCGGTCAGCGGCGACATCGAGATGAAGGCCGTGTCCGAGGCCGCGTCCGTGACGGGCAAGAGCGTCAGCGGCAGCATGACCTACGAAGGTCTGATCAAGCCGGGCGGGCGCTACGAGCTCACGGCCCACAGCGGGACCGTCCGGATGATCCTGCCGGCTTCGTCCTCGTTCGACCTCGAGGCCGACACTTTCAGCGGCGTCATCGACAGCGAGTTCGAGATCCAGGTCTCCGGCAGGATCTCGCCGCGCGAGGTCCGCGGGACGATCGGCAAGGGCGGGGCCACGGTCCGGCTCAAGACCTTCAGCGGCGACATCGAGCTCAAGAGGCGCGGAAATTAATCGCGGGGGAGGGCGACGAGGCTGAAGGCGGCGTTGAGGAGAAGCAGGCCGCCGGCCACGAGCATCGGGACCTCGAGGCCCAGCCGGAAGCCCAGCCAGGAAAAGGCCATCGTCCCGGCGATGTGCCCGGATGTCTGAAGGGCCGTGAGGATGCCGGCGCTGCCGCCGATCGTCCGTTTCTCGAAGAGTCGCGAGATGTAGAGGACGACGAGCGCGCCCATCAGCCCGTCGCCGCCCTCGTGGATGAAGCGGAAGACGAACGACAGGCCGATGTCCTTCTGGACCATCATGATCAGGCCGAAGCCCGACAGGGCCATGCCGAGCAGGAAGAGTTTCCGGTTGAGTTGCGGATCGTACCGCAGGCGGCTGACAGCCAGGGCCGACAGGGCCAGCGCCAGGTAGGCTCCGGCGATATACAGGGCCACCCCGGAGTCGCCGAGCCCGAAGCGGTCGCGGAGGAACGGCGCGTAGACCGTCCCTTCGGTCCCCCAGTGGAGGGCCAGAACGAAGAGCAGGACCGAGAAGACCAGGGTCTTGCGGTTGAAGACGCTGAACCGATAGTCGCGGATGGAGACGGCCGCGAATTTCTCGTGGTTGAATCCCCGCACGGCCAGGGCGGTCAGGGCCGTCAGCGCCGCGAAGATGAGCAGGAGCGTCCGGAAACCCGAGAATCGGGCCAGGATCCCGCCGACGAGCAGCCCGGCCGGGGGCCCCAGGGACAGCCAGAAAATGAAGACGCCGTATTTCCGGTTTGGGTCGACCTCCGTCTCGTCCTTGTAGTACAAGCTGTTGATGGAGACGTTGAGGACGTTGTTGGCGATCCCCAGGACGAGAAAGATCGCGGCCATGCCGGGAACGCCGCGGACGAAGCCCGTCAGGACGAACATCGCCGCCATCGCGCCGAGCCCGCCGATGATGACGTTCTTCATGGACAGCCGGTCGTTGATCCAGCCCGTGGGGAAGGAGAAGACGACAGGCGCCGCCGCGAAAAGCGACATGACGAGCCCGATGGCCAGGCCGTCGAATCCGAGCGCCAGGAAATGGAGGGGCGACAGGAAGAAGACGGTCGTCACCGCCATCGTCCGCACGAAGTTGATGAAATGGACCCGGCGCATCCGCGACATTATACATAAATAAGGGACACAATACCCATTCCCCAATTTCTCGGCCCGTATCGCGGTTCTTCTCCCATCTCCGGTGGTTCGCCGTCACTCGTTTCTGGACCCCCGGGGACGGGAGAAGAGCCTAATTTCTCGCGCCGGCATCGGGAAAAAAGGGAATGAGTATTGTGTCCCCGAATTTTATACAATGGAGGGGATGATCGCGACGCACGGGTCCGGGTTCGACGTCATTCTCGTCACCGGAGAGCCCTATGCCGACCACCCGCTCTCGCCCGTCGGGGTCATCGCCCGGGTCCTCGATGCCGGGGGCCACAGCGTCGGGGTCATCGAGCGCCCGGACTGGAAGCGCAAAGACGATTTCCTCAAGCTCGGCCGGCCCCGCCTCTTTTTCGGCATCACCTCCGGGTCGATCGACAGCATGCTGGTCAACTACACGCCCCTCAAGCGGCCCCGGGCCGAGGATCCCCACGCGCCCTTCGCCTCCGGCATGCCCGACCGGGCCGTCATCGTCTACGCCAACAAGCTCCGCGAGCTCCACAAAGGCGTCCCCCTCGTCCTCGGCGGCATCGAGGTTTCCCTCCGCCGCTTGGCCCACTACGATTACTGGGGCGACGACGTCCGCCGCTCGATCCTCCTCGACACCCGGGCCGACATCCTCGTCTACGGCCCCGGCGAGATCCAGGTCCTGAAGATCGCCAAGCGGCTCGCCCGCGGCCGGGACCTGGACGGCATTCCCGGGACCTGCGTCGTGCGCCCGTCCCCTCCCGACGACGCCATCGTCATCCCGCCCTTCGAGGAGGTCGCGGCCGACGAGGACAGGTTCTGCGAGGCCCAGCGCCTCTTCTCCAACCGCCGAACGCTCGCCCAGAAGCACGCCAACCGGTTCGTCGTCCAGTATCCGGCCCCGGCGTACAGGCCCGCCGACCTCGACTGGGTCTTCGGCCTGCCCTTCTCGCGCCGCATCCCGGAGGGCTTCCCCGAGCTCGGGATGGCCCGCTTCTCGGTCCAGACCCATCGCGGCTGCGCGGGCCGCTGCTCGTTCTGCGCCCTCTCCCTTCACCAGGGCGATCGGGTCGTCTCCCGGAGCGAAGAGTCCATCCTCGAGGAGATCCGGCGGATGACCGCGCATCCCGAATGGCGGGGCTTCGTCGACGACCTCGGCGGGCCGACGGCCAACATGTACGGCATGGAGTGCGACGCCCCCTGCCCGGATGGCGACTGCCTGTCGTGCTCCCGCTCCGACCGCAGCCACAGCCGGCTCGTCGCTCTCCTCCGCAAGGCCCGCCGTCTCCCCGGCGTCAAGAAGGTCTTCGTCCGCAGCGGCATCCGCTACGACCTGGCCCTGGAAAGCACGAGGTACATCGAGGAGCTGGCCAAGCACCACACCTCCGGCCTCCTGAAGATCGCTCCCGAACACGTCTCCGAACGCGTCCTGCGGCTCATGAACAAGCCCGGCGGCCGTGACGCCCTCGAGAAGTTCCGGCGCCTCTTCGCCAAGGTCGACACCGGCCGGGCCCAGCACCTCAAGCATTACTTCATGGTCGCCCACCCCGGGACCTCGGACAAAGAGGCCCGCGAGCTGGCCGCCTACCTGAAAGAGCTCGAGCGGAGCGGGGAGAGGCCCGTCGAGGGCGTCCAGATCTTCACCCCGACGCCCATGACCCGCTCGGCCTGCATGTATCACACCGGCAAAGATCCGGTCACGGGCGAGGCCGTCTATGTCCCCCGCCCCTACGCAGAGAAGAAGGCCCAGAAGCGAATGTTGGAAGCGACGCCCTCCTCTCGGCGACGGACCCTTTCCTGATATCATGACCGGGGCCTCATAACGAGGCAGCGGGGGGCGGGGCGTTCAACACCTTGACAACCACCGCGGAATCTGAGAATTGATTGCTGGAGGGAGGTCCTCATGAAAAAGAACATCATCCTGGCCGCCGTCCTGTTCGTCCTGCTGGCCGTCGTATTCATCCAGAATCCGGGCGAGGTCACGTACAAGGTGTATTTCTGGAAGATCAGCATCTCCCAGATGATCCTCCTACCCCTGACCTTCGCGGCCGGCGTCTTCATCGGCTTCTCATTGGCCAAGCTCCGCAACCCGAAGCCCCGGCCATAACGCGCCGGATTACGAGATCCCGAGCACCGCGCGAGCGCGAACGAAAGAGAGCGAGCCATGACCCCGGCCATGATCTTCCTGACCGTCGTCCTGGCCGCGGTCCTCTTCCTCCTGCTCGCGGCCCGGGCCGGGGCCGACCTCGTCGCCGTCTTCATCGTCCTGGCCCTGCTCTTCTCGGGCATCCTGACCGCCGAGGAGGCCTTCGGCGGGTTCGGCAGCCCGGTCGTCGTGGCCATCGCCGCGCTCTTCGTCGTCAGCGGCGGCCTGCACCGGACCGGCCTCTCCGGCCTCATCGGCCGGCTCCTGGCCCGGGTCGGCGGCGACGGCGAGGCCCGGATGGTCGTCACGGTCATGGCCGTCGGGGCGCTCCTCTCCTCGGTCATCACCAACGTCGCCGCCGCGGCCATCCTCCTGCCGGCCGTCATGACCCTCTCGCTCAGATCCAACACCCCCCCGTCGCGCCTCTTCATCCCGCTCGCCTACGGGACGATCCTCGGGGGGACGCTGACCCTCGTCGGGTCGCAGCCGAACATCATCGCCAGCTCGGCCCTCAAGACGCTGGCCGGCCGCGACCTGGGCTTCTTCGCCCTGACGCCCATCGGCTTGGTCCTGACCGCGCTGGGCATCGCCTACATGGCCGTCGCCGGAAGGCACGCCCTGCCCGTCAAGCTGCGCGACGAGAAGATCCGGAGCGCGGAATCGCCGGACAAGCTGCCGTCCATTTACCGGCTGGACGAGAGGCTATTCGAGCTGACGGCCTGCCCCGAGTGCGCGATCGCCGGGAGAACGCTCGGCCAGAGCGAGCTCGGGCACAAATTCGGCATCAACGTCATCGCCATCGTCCGGCCGGCGGAGACGCGGTTCTCGCCGTCGAGCGGCGACCTCATTCTGCCCGGCGACCGGCTCATCGTTCAAGGGCGCGAGGGCGATGTCGACGCGGCGGCCCGGGAGTTCGGGCTCGAAGTGTTCCGGCGGGAGAACCTCAGTCCGGAGGAGCTCCTGTCGCGCGAGATCGGCGTCGCCGAGGTCGTCCTGCCGCCGCGCTCGCCCTACGTGGGCAAGAAGCTGGGCGACATCCAGATGAGGGAGCGGCTCGGCCTGACTGTCCTGGCCATCTGGCGGGGCGGACGGCCCATCCGGGCCCGCCTCGGCGAGGAGACCCTCCAGTTCGGCGACGCCCTGCTCGTGCGCGGCCCGTGGTCACGGATCAACCTGCTCTCCGGATCCGAGGAGTTCCTGCTGGTCTCGGGGACCGAGACAGCGGTCGAGTTCCGGAAGCCCGCGACGAAGATGATCGTCTCCGGGGCCGTGCTGGCGGCCATGATCGTGGCCGTCGTCGCCGGGGCGCTTCCGCTGGCCTTGGCGGCGCTCGGGGCCGCGGCCCTCATGGTCGTCACCGGCTGTCTCGGGCCCGCGGACGCCTACCGGTCGGTCGAGTGGCGGATGATCATCATGATCGGCGGGTTCCTGGCCCTCGGGACGGCGATGGTCAAGACGGGGCTCGTCGAGGTTTTCGTCCGGGGAGCCCTGGCCCCGCTCCTCCAGGCCGGGAGCCTGTTCGTGCTGGCCGCGATCTTCCTGCTGTCGACGGCGACGGCCCTGGTGACCTCCAACATCACGGCCGCCGTCCTGCTCTGCCCGGTGGCCGTCCAGGCGGCCGCCTCCCTCGGCCTCGATCCCGGGACGCTCCTCGTCGCCGTCGTCCTCGGGGCCACCAACGGTTTCATGAGCCCGGTCGCCCAGCAGGCCAACATGCTCGTCATGGGGCCCGGCAATTACGTGGCCAGGGATTACGTCAGGGCCGGCCTGGGGCTCAGCGTCATCGTCTTCGCCGCCGTCATGATCTTCCTGCCGCTCCTGCGGGGCTTGTAGGGAGGAGCCGGCTCATGATCCCGCCGCAAGCCGTCATCTTCGCGACGCTCGCCCTGGCCTTCGCCCTGTTCCTCTGGGGCCGATGGCGCTATGACGTCGTGGCCGTCATCGCCCTCCTCGTCGTGACCATCACCGGGCTTGTGCCTCCCGGCGAGGCGTTCGCCGGGTTCGGGCACCCCGCGGTCATCACCGTGGCCGCCGTCCTCATCCTCAGCCGGGGGCTGATGAACTCGGGGCTCATCGACGGCATCACGGGCCTGCTCGGCAGGATCGGGCGCCGCCCCTCCGTCCAGGTCGCCTTCCTGACCGGGATCACGGCCTGCTTCTCGATGTTCATGAACAACGTCGGGGCCATCGCCGTCATGCTCCCCGTGGCCGTCCAGATCTCGCGCAAGAGCGGCCGGCCGCCGTTCTATCTCCTGATGCCCGTGGCCTTCGGTTCGCTCCTGGGGGGGCTGGTGACGATGATCGGCACGCCGCCGAACATCATCATCGCTATGGCCCGGGCCGGGAACGGCGGGGAGCCGTTCGGTATGTTCGATTTCTCCCCGGTCGGGCTAGGCGTCGCCGCCGCGGGCGTGGCCTTCGTGGCCCTCGTCGGCTGGCGTCTCATCCCGGAGCGCAAGGGCCGGGCCTCGGCCGAGGAGCTCTTCCACATCGAGGATTACGTGACCGAGGTCCGGATCACGAAGGGCTCGCCCCTCGCCGGAGGGAGGCTGAGCGACCTGCGGAAGTTCAAGGATCTCAGCATCAACATCCTGGGCATTGGTCGCGGCAAAAAGCAGATCGTCTCGCCGCCGGCCGGGGAGGCACTGGAGGAAGGGGACATCCTCGTCGTCGAGGCCGACTCCGACGACCTGGCCTCCTTCCTCAAGGCGGCCCGGCTCGAGCTCGCCGAAGACAAGAAGCTGGGCAAGGACGTCCTGGGCGCCGAGGGAGCGGGCCTCCAGGAGGCCGTGGTCACGGCCAACTCGCCCCTCGTCGGCAACACCGCCCTCGGGCTGGACCTCCGGCGCCGGCGCGGCATCAACCTTCTGGCCATGGCCCGCCGGGGGGCCCGTTTGAAGGGGCGCCTGGCCCTCATCCGGTTCCAGCCGGGGGACGTCCTCCTCACGAGCGGTCCCCGGGAGACCCTTCAGGAGAGCTTCCAGCGTCTCGGCTGCATCCCGCTCGTCCGCAAGAACACAGGCTTCGGCCAGCCCCGGCGCGTCGTCCTGGCCGGCGGGATCTTCGCGGCCGGCATCGCGGCGGCGGCCCTGGGCGTTCTGCCCATCCAGGTGGCCCTCATCGCGGCGGCCGTGGCCATGGTGTTCGCCAATCTCATCCCCGTCCGGGAGCTCTACGACAGCGTCGACTGGTCGGTCATCGTCCTGCTGGGGGCCATGATCCCCGTGGGCCGGGCCCTCGAGACGACCGGCGGCGCCGAGACCGTCGGGCAGCTCATCCTCCGTTTGACCGGCGACATGTCGGTGGCCGTGACCCTCGGCGTCCTCCTGCTCGGGACGATGTGGATCTCGGACGTCATCAATAATGCCGCGACGGCGGTCCTCATGGCCCCCGTCGCGATCACCATGGCGTCCTCGCTCGGCGTCTCCGCCGACCCGTTCCTCATGGCCGTCGCCGTCGGGGCGTCGTGCGCCTTCCTGACCCCGATCGGGCACCAGTCGAACACGCTGGTCATGGGCCCCGGGGGATACCGCTTCGGCGATTATTGGCGCATGGGCCTGCCGCTCGACATCATCGTCGTCCTGACGGCCGTCCCGCTCATCCTCCGGTGCTGGCCGCTCTAGCCTGACTTCCCCTCCAGGCGAGCCGATCCGGCTGTATCTGCCGTGTTGTGAATGGGTTGAATAGTGCATAGATCAGGCGTGGGATCCGACTTGAGCGGCTCAGGGAACGGCGGAGGTTGGCTGATATTGATGAGGCGAGTAGGAGCGTGAGGTTCGGCGCTAAGCCGGCCGGAAACGCCGGGTCATCGAAAAGGCCGCATCTCTTGTAATCTCTCGGCGAATTCCGAAAGGGTCAGGACTTGGGGGAAATCCAGGCAATAACGGCGCTCGAGGCCTTCGGCGACGGCCTGAGGATCGCGGAAATCCGTTGACGCGGTGAGCTCGCTCGACGGGTCATAGAGCTCCCGGAACCGGCCGAAGTCGAAGGCCTCCTTGCCCCGCGGGCCGTCCACACCGTCCGTGTCAGCGTCCAGTACTCATAGTCCTCGCCCCCGGCTCGTCTCCTATGACGCTTTAAAAACACGCCTGCAGTCTCGGCCATCCGCAGCTCCATGGCAAGCGGCAGTTCTGGACTACATCGCCCCCTGCGAAGCGCGATCGGTCGGCGGCGCTTAAAAATCCCAGGAAACCCTGTCAGTTCGACGACATCAAGTGCTTAAAAAAGGCCAAAGGGACGGGAGGGTTGACGAACTTGGGTTATCGGCTTCCCCAGGAAAATCCTGCCCCGGCAAGCGACCTTGCATTTTTCAGTGTTGCCGCTGAAGCATCCTCTCTATCAGCGAAGCATCGAGTTTGTTGGAATCACCGAGTTCTTCAGAAAAGACAACTTGCCCATGTTCATTGATAATGACGATAAAAGGATCAATGTAATATTTAAACAATTGCGCCTTTTCTTCTCTTCTGAATTCTTTTGACTCCGAAAGAACACCGAGCGTCACATTAAAAGGGAAATTATGCATGTCCGCAAACTTTATGACATCGTCAAACGAGTTTTCGCTCCCGAACAGGATAAAGACATGGTGTTTTCGGCGAGATTCTTTGAGCATGGCAAGTTCCTTAATGAGAGAGATTCGCTTTTCGGTCAAACAGGACATGCAGGCTGATAGGAACATATTGACAATCGCTGGTTTCTTAGAAATTTTTTCTCCGAGATGTTCAACCTGTTGTGATCGAATATTCAGATATGAAGCTTTTTTCAAGAGTTCTTCGCGCAACGATTCGGGAATCACAAAAAGCGATTCCTGCCCATCAAACAGATATCTCACGATAAGGGAATAAATGGTTGGATTGTTAAGATTGTTATGCTTTATTTTTATACGAAAGGATTTGTCTATAATAATGAGATCATTAAGGCTTGCTTGAAACAAAGAGGCCAGATATCCGTCATCATCTACGATTCGGGAAGAAAAACGGTCTTGTTCGTAGGGTTTGATGGAATTATCTCTTATCAATGGATAAACGAAGAAAAGCTGAAGTCCGTGTGGCCGGAAACGAATGGACAAAGTATCAAGAAAATAGAGATTGTCCATATCATGCGGATTGAACCTTGAAAAACGTAGAACAATCACGTTCCCCAAATAGTCCCGTAAGCTGGCCGTCCGGGCTGGTGATAAGAGGATTTGGGCATCGGGACAATCCCTATCGAAAAAAGGTGACTGCTCAATGTCAAGGAAGCTTATCTGAAGATTCTCCATGGTGCTCGCAAGGTCTTTGTTCTTCGTATTCATTCTTACTAATAAAGTGATGCCGACAAACAAGATTGCCGAAATAATCAACCACATCCCTATGCACCTGAAAACACTCGAGCGGGTCAAGCCCTGCCTCCTTTTAGCTATCAGGATATTGAGAGCTCTTCACGATGTTTTTTCCGTGCGGGGTCTTGAGCGGAATTCCCGGCATTTATACGGGGTTGAAACGGATATCTTGAAATCGCCACAGTCTCAACTCCTCCTTCCGGTCTTCCCAACCGTTTGAGACCGTAGGCGAATCCGTCGGCGATTTTGTATATCGGGAAAATTGGTGATTGGACGCGTTCAAGATATATCCCCTTATTATCGAAAACATCTATCGTCTGGTTCTGCCGGTCCAACCTGATCGCGTAGATAAAGCCGTTATCGTCGGACAGAATAAAATGGAAATGTGGTATATTTTGACCTATTGGGACTATCCGAAGTATTTCCTCCTCAGTCATCCTTATCCCCTTTCGCTTCATGTTCTCTTGAACGGACTCCACCAATGCCTTGATATCCGGCTCGGATAGATGCTCCGGCGGCGCATCCCTTTCCACGATTCTCAAGATCTCTCCGTTATGACCGGTGACGTGAAGCCGGTATTGCGATGAATGACCCCAGATTATGGTCTTGTCATCGACGACGTTCATAAGAAGTGATGGGAGATAGATATGTGACATGATTCCCTGGGCCGTCGTCTCAAGTTTCGGCATTTCTTTGATGGGAGGAGATTTAAACAGAATTCGAAGCTTTTCGCCCAATGGGCTGAATAGAGCTATCTCCCGACCGCCATGCCCGATATTGACTCCCGCAATGATCTGGCCTCCCTTCATGAGTCCGAAATCAAAAAGGGATTCTTTGAAAACGATTGTCTTTTCTACCTTTCCAAAGGGATTGAAAACATGAATAGCATTCCGTTCAAGTATATAGAATCGGCCCTCTTTTCCATGAAGGGACTTGAGGAGATTGTCGAATTCTCCTTTTTTCGAGGCTTTCAGGGTTATTGTTTGAATCAAGCTCCCTTGAGAATCGAATTTGTAAACACGTCGGGCGAAGCCGTCAAGAACAAGCACAATTCCGGAAGAATCGACATCAATACTCGATATGTAGAAAAATCCAGGATGATCATCCGGCCTGGGATTGAAGTCCTTGTCTTCCTTAATGATCCAAGTTCTTGTTCCATTCGCAGGCTTTCCCGGGTTTCGGACGACCTCGGTTTCAAGTATTTCTTGAAAGTTGTATTCAGAGAGTTCCGTTCCAAAAGCAAATTGACTACAAATAAAAAAAACAACCAACCGGATCATTCGAACATTCAAAGCCATATTTTCAAAATAATCAGATATACGGCCATCCACAATACCAATCCCAATCCCCGCATTCCCAGTTGTACGACGTCAGATCATGGCAGATAATGATATAGGAACAAATACATTTGAAACTCCAACCGTCGTGTTGACACCAACATCCCCACTTGAATGCATCCTGGCAATTTTCCTGACCGCCACATACAAAATAACAAGTTGCCCACGATTCTTCGTCACAATTGAAATAAGTGGGATCACAGGGTCGATGCTGAGAAAAAATCACAAGGCCGAGAATCCCGGAAAAAAGGACTACAGCAGAAAGCCTAAAACCCCCTCGAAAAAACAGGCTCATGGAGACCTCCTTGTTTTTATTCTAAATTTCCCTATGCTTAGCTGATCCTTAGTGCGTGCATAAAAGCAACCCGCCCTATCGGAGACAAATGGCGATAGGATATTTTCAGAGACCTCGAGCATATCTATCAATCGCCCCTTCTGGTTGTATCTGTAGAAAACAAAGTTGGTCAACGTGCTTTTATAATAACCTAGACAAAGATAGCCCTGGTCGTCAAGATGGAGAGTAAACGGCAGAATCCCCATCTTGCGGCGTTTTGCCTCCTTTGCTCGTTTCTTAAAGTCTTGGAAAAAATCCCGGTTCTCGGCAAGCGAGAATTCTCCGATTAATACGAGGTCCCGGCTATAAATAAAAGCCCGCAGGGCATGATTGGAAAGAACCACCAGGCCGTCCTCCTTGGTTAAAGCCTTTCTCAAGTCGAATTGACTTGCCAAATGCCTCGAAGCTGTCGCACTGATATCGAATAAATCCGAATGAAAATGCCGGGCTGCGGGAAAAATCCCCCCCATATGGTTCAACTCCCCGTCGAAACGCTGGATAAGAAAACCATCATAAGGCCTGAGCAGAAGAATCTCTCCCCGCGAATTCACGAGTGGCGTATCGATAATCCTCACGCCTTGAGCCGAGACGGAAAAACTTCTTTCGTATTCGAACGATTCGGAAAACACAGAAATCCGGTTGTTGCCTTGATCATAGACATAGAATTTATTATTGTTTCCGTAGGATATCATGAGCTTATCTGATTTTGCATTGGCCATGAACTCTCCGGGTCCCTGGCCTGGACGCCCGTAAGAGCCAACGTGCCTGCCCGAAGAATCAAACTTGAAAATCTGGTTCCATCCCGAATCGGCTACGTATATGTTGTTGTCATCGTCACAACACAGGGATGAGATGTCCCAAAAAAGGCGAGGCTCATCCCATGAATCGACGCCATGGATCTCAAACACTTTTTCGAGCGTCTGAATCTCCATTGGACCGCTCTTTTGAATGCAGGCTAAAGAAAGAAGCCCGACTGTCAGAAAAAATGCGGGAAAAGCCTTCAATCCCCCTCTCCTTGGTGCTTGTCATATATGTATCCAAGACAAATCGATTTGTCAAGCCCTTTTTTCGACAATTGTTCGAAACAGTTTCATTATCCTTTTACATATCTGTTAAGCGAGGGGAAGGATCGGAAGGCGGATTCCAATCACGGCATCGCCGCTCAGAGTGGCTGTTGGAACGTCTGCCGGATTCGGTAGCAACTCTTGGCGCATTCGGACAAAAGGCGGCGATGCGTACGTCGCGTACCGTGACAACTTCCGTGAGTTCAAGGTAAGCCTCCATGCCTCAGGCAAATGGAGGGGCGCATTAACAGAGCAAACAGTTCAGGCTCGTCCAGATCTGGCGTCGAGTGGCAATCGTGCAATTCTGCATTTCACGCCAAATCAGGCGGCTCGAAGAAGAGTGCGACTAGGGCTTCAGATTATCGTGCTCAAGTCAGGAATGTACCTTCAACCGGATAAGCAACGAAGCTGGGCCTGCTCGGTACTCTTCGTATGACCTTAGGGGCGGAAATCTGCTAGACAGAGGCAAGCGCTCGATGGATCGACGGTTCGCCAAGATTGATGTTGGCCACTCTCCAATTCTAAGAACGAGAAGGGATATATCCTAATGAAGTGTTTTATATGTCGGAAAGTGTGCCCTTCCGCGCTAGACATCCAGAAAAAAGTGCGTACGGCGGAAGAGGCCAATTGAACTTGCCAGCCGTTCTCTGAGGCGGCACGCCGGCTCGATTAAAACTTTTCACAACAAGGCGGTTCAGCGCCTGATCCTCCGGCGCTGGCCTCTGTAGCCTGACTTCCTCTCCGGGCGAGCCGATCCGGCCGGAAGCGCCGGGTCATCGAAAGGGCCGCATCTCCCGCAGTTTTCCGGCGAATTCCGCGAGGGTCAGGACCTGGGGGAAATCCAGGTAATAACGGCGCTCGAGGCCTTCGGAGACGGCGCTTGACACGCGCCCCTCTTTAATATATGAATAGCTGTTCATATGTTACGCCGATGCTGAAAAAGAAGTTCGCCAGGACCATGCCGGAAGGCGCCGGTCTGTTGAACTACCTCGAGAAAGGCGAGACGGGCCATGCCGGCTCCCGCCCGCGCCCCTCCCGGACGTTCCACGAGGCCCGCTTCGAGAAGGGCCGGCTCGTCGTCCCCCCCGAGATCGCGAAGAAGCTCGGCCTTTCCGACGGCGCCCGCGTCGAGCTCGCCGCCGAGGGCGGACGCGTCGAGATCCTGCCCGACATCCACAGCCTGAACCGCCTGTACATCGAGCCTACGTCGCGCTGCAACCTCTCGTGCCGGACCTGCATCCGAAACACTTGGGACGAGCCCATGGGCGACATGGATTGGGGAACGTTCGCCCGGGTGGCCGCCGCCCTGCCCCGGTTCCTCCACCTCGAGTCCGTCATGTTCGGCGGATTCGGCGAGCCGACCGCCCATCCCCGCATCCCCGAGATGATCCGCGCCGTCAAAGCCCTCGGCCTGCGGGCCGAGATGACGACCAACGCGACGCTCCTCGACGAGGCCCTCGTCGAGGGCCT
Organism: uncultured Eubacteriales bacterium; assembly: GCA_964423315.1. Lineage (GTDB taxonomy): Bacteria > Acidobacteriota > Aminicenantia > Aminicenantales > Saccharicenantaceae > RBG-16-66-30. The sequence continues at coordinate 160,642 of CAYREO010000004.1, forward strand.
CCTCCGCGAGCGCCTCGACATGCTCTGGATCTCCATCGACGGGACGGGCGAGGGGAGCTTCGAGAGGATCCGCGAGGGGGCCAGCTTCGCCCGCGTCCTCGAGAACGTCGAGCGGCTCGGCCGGGCCAATCAGCGCGCGGGGAGCGGTCGGGGGATCGAGGTCGGCATCGCCTTCGTCGTCATGAAGACGAACCTCGCCGACGTCAAGCATCTGGACCGCCTGGCCCGGTCGGTAGGCGCCCGCCGGATCCTGGTCAGCCACGTCCTCCCCTACAGCGAGTCCATGGAGAAGGAGATGCTCTGCCTTCAGACCCTGACACTCGAAACCTTCACCTTCGCCCCGGGCAAGACCGAGCTCAACCTGCCGCGGATCGACATCAACAATACGACCAAGGACACGCTGTTCAGTCTCCTCCAAGGATTCGAGAACCTGACGTTCATGGGCAACCGGGTGGCCGTCGACTCCCGGCGGTGCCGCTTCGTCCACGACCGCACGGCCTTCGTCCGCTGGGATGGGAAGGTCAGTCCCTGCATGGGCCTCCTTCACGCCCACAAGACCTATCTCTACGGCCTCGAGAGGCGTGTCCGGCCGCTCGACTTCGGCGACGTCCGCACGGAGGACCTCCACGACATCTGGAACTCCCGGGCCTACGCCGATTTCCGGGACCGGGTCAAGGCCTTCGATTACTCGCCCTGCCACGTCTGCGGCGGGTGCTCCCTCGTCGAATCGAACGAGGAGGACTGCTACGGCAACACGTTCCCGGCCTGCGGCGGCTGCCTGTGGGCCCAGGGGATCATCCAATGCCCATGAACGACATCGTCGACGTCTTCAAGGCCCTCGCGGACCCGACCCGGGTCCGCATCCTTCTCCTGCTCGCGGAACGCGGCCTCTGCGTTTGCGAGATCATGTACGTCCTCGAAATGGAGCAGTCGCGGATATCCCACCAGATGAGAGTCCTGCGACGGGCCGGCCTTGTGGAAGACATCCGGGAAGGCCGGTGGATCAATTACCGGATCACCGAGGCGGCCCGGCCTTTGCTCGACGGTCTTTTCGCCGGATCGCTCCGCGACCGGATAGAGGCGGCTCCCCGAACGGCCGCCGACGCCCGCAGGCTCGAGGAGTGCGTTCGGAAGAACATCCGCGGCCGCGCCTGCGGGACGAACGCGGGAGGAAAGGGATGATGAACGATAAGAAGATCGCGCTCGTGCTCTTGGCCGTGTTCCTGGCGGCCTATTTCATCCCGTTTTCGAGCGCCACGGTCGGCAGCGCCATTCAAGAAGCCTTCCTCATGCTCCAGGACTACGCCCGGGAGCACGTCCTCCTCTGCCTCATCCCGGCCTTCTTCATCGCCGGGGCCATCGGCGTCTTCGTGTCCAAGGACTCGGTCATCAAGTACCTGGGCCCGAAGGCCAACAAGATCCTCTCGTACGGAGTCGCCTCATGCTCCGGCACCGTCCTGGCCGTATGTTCTTGCACGGTCCTCCCGCTTTTCGCCGGCATCTACACCCGCGGGGCGGGCATCGGGCCGGCCACGGCCTTCCTCTATTCCGGGCCGGCCATCAACGTCCTGGCCATCATCATGACCGGCAAGGTCCTCGGCTGGCAGATGGGCCTGGCCCGGGCCGTGGGCGCCGTCGTCTTCGCGGTCGTCATCGGCCTCCTCATGCAGGCCTTTTTCGGCCGGGAATGCCGGGAAGAGCAGGACGAGTCCGGCTTCGCGCCCGGCGAGGGCTCCAAGGAGGACAGGCCGCTCTGGAAGACGGCTCTCCATTTCGCGGTCATGATCGGCATTCTTGTCGTCATCAACTGGGGGAAGTCCGACCCCTCCCTGACCGTGTGGTACGCGATCTATCGGGCCAAGTGGGTCATCGGCGGCGCCCTGGCCGTCGTCCTGTCGTGGATGATCGTCCGCTGGTTCAAGAAGGACGAGATCAAGGAGTGGACGCTGTCGACCTGGATCTTCACCAAGCAGATCACGCCCCTTCTTTTCGGGGGTGTCCTGGCCGCCGGCTTCCTTCTCGGCCGGCCCGGGCACGAGGGCGTCATTCCCGGCGAGTGGGTGGCTCGGCTGGTCGGCGGCAACGGTCTGGGGGCCAACCTGTTCGCATCCGTTTCCGGGGCGTTCATGTATTTCGCCACCCTGACCGAGGTGCCCATCCTCCAGGGCCTGCTCGGTTCGGGGATGGGCAAGGGACCCGCCCTGGCTCTGCTTCTGGCCGGGCCGGCCCTATCGCTGCCGAGCATGCTGGTCATCCGGAGCGTCATCGGCACGAAGAAGACCGCCGTCTACATCCTGCTGGTCGTGGTCATGGCCACGATCACCGGGATGATCTACGGAACGTTCGCCGGCTAGGCCCGGGAGGCCTCCGGCCGAAAATCACGACAAAGGAGAGTGTGAGATGGACATCAAGATCCTCGGGCCGGGATGCCCCCGTTGCGGAGAGGTCGAAAGACGGGTGATCAACGTCCTCGCCGAGCTCGGCATCGCCGCGAACGTAGAAAAAGTCACCGACATCAAGAAGATCATGGACTACAAGATCCTCGGGACGCCGGGCCTGGTCATCGACGGCAAGGTCGTCTCGTCGGGCAAGATCCCCCGCCCCGAAGAGATCAAGGCCTGGATCAGGGAAGCCCAATCCTGACCGGAGCCGTCAGAACGAGGAGAGTCCCCCATGAAGCGAAATAGCCTCGCCTTCGCCCTGGCGATCCTGATCGCCTTCGGAGCGGCCGGGTGCGGGGAGGAATCCCGCGCCGAGCGCGAACAGGCGCCGGCGCCTCCCGCCGGCGCCAGGACGGCGGCCCCGGCGAAAGGGGCCCCCGTATCCGCTGAATACGGCAAGGTCCTGGTCACCAACCGCCTCGATATCGATTTCTCCAAGCACAAGGTCACCTTCATCGAGATCGGCGCGGACCGCTGCATCCCCTGCGTCCAGATGCAGCCGATCATGAAAGACATCGCCCAGGAATACGCCGGGACGGTTCAGGTCGTCTTCTACGACGTCTGGAAGGATCCGGCCCCGGCCCGGAAATACGGCATCCAGCTCATCCCGACCCAGGTGTTCGTCGATCAGAACGGCCGGGAGATCTTCCGGCACGTCGGTTTCTACCCAAAGGCGGATATGCTGAAGATGCTGAAGGAGAGAGGGGCCCTTTAAAGGGAAGCGGCCATGGGAGGACTTTTCGGCGACGTCGCGGCCCTCCTCCAGCACAATCCGTGGCTGGCCGTCGTCGCCGTATTCGCCGGCGGCGTCACCACGGCCCTCAACCCCTGCGTCCTGGCCATGGTCCCGCTGCTGATGAGCATGGTCGCGGGGAACAAAGAGACGACGTCCATCAGGCGCTCGCTCGTCTTTTCGCTCTTCTTCGTCCTCGGGCTGGCCCTGATGTTCACCGTCCTCGGGCTCGTCTCGGCCCTCATGGGCCGGATGTTCGGAGACGTCGGGAGCTTCTGGAGATACGCCGTGGCCGGCGTCTGCCTGGTCATGGGCCTTCATCTTCTGGGGATCCTCAAGTGGAACATCCCTGTCCCCGGAGGCCTGCGCGTCAGGAAGCAGGGGCATATCGGGGCCTTCCTTCTCGGCCTCCTGTTCGGCGTCGTCTCGACGCCCTGCGCCGTGCCCATCCTGGCCGTCCTCCTGGCCTTCGTGGCCGAGAAGGGGAATGTGGCCTACGGAGGGTTCCTTCTTTTCATCTACGCCCTGGGCCATTCGGCGCTCGTCCTCGTGGCCGGGACGTCGGTCGGGGCGGCCAAGGCCCTGCTCGAATCCAAGGGCCTGCGCTCGGCCCATGGCGCCGTCCAGAAAGTCGCCGGCGTCCTGATCATCGGCATCGGCCTTTATTTCCTGTTCGGGAGGCTGGTTCCGTGACGGGCAAGGTCGCGGCCCGGGAGAAGATGCCAATGAATAGAGTCCGCGTAAGGAGGGATGTGACATGAAGAACAGGAGCTTCGGTTTCATCGGAGGGGGCCGGGTCGCCCGGATCATCCTCGAGGGATTCCAGAGAAAGGGGGTCGAGCTGCCGGAAGTCGTTGTCAGCGACATCGACCCGGCGGCCCTGGACCGCCTTCGGGAAAAGTTCCCCGGTATACGGACGATGCCCGGGGACAACAAGGCGTCGGCCGCTTGCGACACCGTCTTCCTGGCCCTGCACCCCCCGGCCTGCCCCGGCGCCCTGGACGAGATCAAGGGGAGCCTGAAATCCGGAGCCGTTCTTATCTCTCTGGCCCCGAAGATCACGATGGCCCTCATCTCGGAACGGCTGGGCGGTTTCGCCCGCGTCGCCCGGATGATCCCCAACGCGCCGTCCATCGTCGGCGCGGGTTATAATCCGATCGCCTTCGCCCCCGCGCTGGCCCGAGAAGAACAAGAAGACCTCCGGGCCCTTTTCTCCGCGCTCGGCGAATGCCCGGCCGTGCCCGAGAAAGATCTCGAAGCCTACGCCGTTCTGGCGGCTATGGGCCCGACGTATTTCTGGTTCCAATGGGAGGAGCTCGAGGCCCTGGGAGCCGGGTTCGGCCTTGACCGGGAGGCGCTTCGCAATGCCCTTTCGGCCATGGTCGAGGGGGCCGGGCAAGCTTATTTCCATTCCGGGCTCACCGGCCCTGAGGTCATGGACCTCATCCCCGTCAAGCCCCTGAAAGAGGACGAAGAGGACATCCGTTCCCGCTTCCGGCAGCGGCTCGTCCCGCTTTACGAGAAGATCAAACCCTGAACGGCATTCCTATCGACCGCAAGGAGACACGACATGACATCGGATAAAGCACGGCTGAGCTTCCTGGATCGTTACCTGACTTTGTGGATCTTCTCGGCCATGGCCCTGGGCGTGGCGATCGGCTTTCTTTTCCAGAAGCCGATCGAGACGTTCAACAAAGCTCTCACGGTCGGCGAACACACCAATCTTCTCATCGCCGCGGGACTGATCCTGATGATGTACCCGCCTCTGGCCAAGGTCAAATACGAGTTGTTGCCGAAAGTTTTCGCCGATACGAAAATCCTGGGCCTTTCGCTTTTTCAGAACTGGATCGTCGGACCGATCCTCATGTTCACGCTGGCCCTGGGCTTTTTCGGGTTCGCGGCGCCCGCCCTTTTCGGCCCCGATCCGCGCTGGGGGCTCTACATGGTGGGGCTGACCCTTGTCGGCATCGCCCGCTGCATCGCCATGGTCCTGGTCTGGAATCAATTGGCCAAGGGCAGCAGCGAGTACGGGGCGGGACTCGTCGCCCTCAACAGCATCTTCCAGATCCTGACCTTCAGCGTCTATGCCTATGTGTTCATCACGATCCTGCCGCCGCTCTTCGGGCTCCAGGGCACCGTGGTGGACGTGACGATCGGCGACATCTTCGTCAGCGTCATCATCTACCTCGGCATTCCCTTCGCGGCCGGAATCCTGAGCCGCGTCATCCTCATTCCCATGCGGGGGCACGAATGGTACGACAAGGTGTTCGTGCCCAAGATCTCCCCGATCACGCTCATCGCCCTGCTTTTCACGATTGTCGTCATGTTCAGCACCCAGGGACGGCAGATCATTCTCCGCCCCCTGGACGTTTTGTGGATCGCCGTCCCCCTGACAAGCTATTTCGCACTGATGTTTTTGGCGAGTTTCTTCATGGCCCGGCGTTTCGGCGCCGATTACAGCCGGAGCGCCACGCTGGCCTTTACGGCCTCGGGCAACAACTTCGAGCTGGCCATCGCCGTGGCCATTGCCGTTTTCGGCATCGCCTCGCCGATCGCCTTCGCCACGGTCATCGGGCCCCTGGTCGAAGTCCCCGTTCTTATCACCCTGGTCAATGTCTCACTGAGGTTCAAGAGAAAGTATTTTCCGGACCGGGCCGCGATTTCAGCCTCAACGCCGTAAGGGATCATTCGGAAAGGAGATCGTGATGTTTGAAAAAGTCCTCATCGCCACGGATTTGTCGGAAGCCTCCAACAGCATTGTCGCGTGCGGGGCGGCCTTCAAGCAAATCGGCGCGAAACAAGCCCTGCTCTGTCATGCCTTGGGGCTGAAACACCTGGATGAACTGAAGTACCAGTTGACGCCGATGGTGGAACCCCGGCTTAAAAAACAAAAGGCCGTCCTCGAGAAATCGGGACTCAAGACAGAGCTGATCATCGCTCCCGGAATCCCGTCCGTCGAGATCGATCAGATCGCCGAAAAAAAGGACGTCTCGCTGATGATCGTCGGAACACATGGTGAAAGCCTGGCCCGGCATCTTCTATTCAAGTTCGGAGGAGTCGCGTCCGAGATCCTGCACAGCCATAGGAAACCGCTCCTTCTTGTCCGGACAGAAGTGGATGAAGACGACAACGGAGAATCGTGCGTCAAGGTCTCCTGCTCGGATTTCCGGAGAAAAGTCCTCTACGCGACGGATTTTTCCGACACCGCCCACAGGGCCTTCGTCTATCTGAAGGAGATCGTCAAGAAGGGATGCCGGGATGTCACGCTTATTCACGTGCAGGACAAAGCCCGGATCGAGAAGCATCTCGGGGACAAGATCGAAGAGTTCAACAGGATCGACGCGGAACGGCTCGAAATGTTGAAAAAGGACCTCCTGGAAGCCGGCGGGAAGAGGGTCTCCGTGAAGATCCCTTACGGAAGCCCGACCGGCGAGATCCTCCGGGAGCTGAAAGAGGAAGATTACACCTTGGCCGTCATGGGCAGCCAGGGCCGCGGATTCATTCAAGAAGTCTTTCTCGGCAGCGTCAGTCACAATATCGCAAGGAATGCCCCGGTGTCGATATTGCTCATTCCCGCTTTAAGGCAGAGATAGGGGCCCGCGGCCATCGGGTGACCGGCTGTTACCGGTGATCCCGCGGACGAGAAATCTCCGGCCCGGGGGGAGGAGGTTCTAAGATGGAAAGATTGGTCGATCTCTCCGGACGGAGTAAAGAACGGACGTTATCTCTTCTCATAAGGATGTTTGAAGGGAGACCCGGCCCGAACGTGGGCGTCCGCTTTTGGGACGGGACACGATGGCCGGATGACGACCTTCGCCCGTCAACACTCGTGCTCAACCATCCCGGCGCTCTGCGCCGCATGTTCCTGCGGGGAACGGAAGTGGGCCTGGGCGAGGCCTACTTGTATGATGACTTTGATGTCGAAGGAGACCTGGAAGCTGTTTTCGGCCTGGCCCCAGAACTGGCTCAAGAGCCCTTGGGTGTTCTTGCCAAGCTGCGCATTGCGAAAGTATTGTTGAAATTGCCTCCTGGGCCGGCCCGCAAACCCGTCGGCCGTGGCCGGGCACGGCTTCGAGGGAAACGCCATTCGCTCGAACGCGATCGCCGGGCGGTGACCTATCATTATGATGTCTCCAACGATTTTTACTCCCTTTGGCTCGATCCGCGCATGGTGTATTCAAGTGCCTACTTCAAGGACCCCGGCGACGATCTGGGCCGCGCCCAGGAGAATAAGCTGGATTATATCTGCCGCAAGCTGCGCTTGCGACCCGGGCAGCGGCTGCTGGATATCGGCTGCGGGTGGGGAGGGCTGGTCATTCATGCCGCCAAGAACTTCGGTGTGGAGGCGACCGGGATCACCCTCAGCCAGCCGCAAGTCGATCTGGCCAACGCCCGGATCGCCGAAGCCGGTTTGGCCGGCCGTTGCCGCGTGATGGCGTCTGATTACCGGGGCATTGACGAGCCGGGTGCGTATGACGCCTTGGTCAGCGTGGGCATGTTCGAGCATGTGGGGATCAAGCGGCTTCCGGAATATTTTTTTAGGGCCTGGAAGCTGCTCAAGCCCGGAGGCGTCTTCCTGAATCACGGGATCACCAGGCGGGCCGGCGATAAAGTCCGCAAAGGCCGTTCGTTCTCCGAGACGTACGTTTTTCCCGATGGGGAACTGATGCCCATCAGCGCAAGCCTCCAGGCGGCCGAGCGAGCGGGTTTCGAGGTCCGCGATGTCGAAAGCTTGCGTGAGCACTATGCGATGACGCTGCGTCACTGGGTCCGAAGGCTGGAAGCGAATCACGATCAGGCTCTGCGATATGTGGATGAGCCGACGTTCCGGGTTTGGCGCTTGTTCATGTCCGGCTCGGCCTTTTCTTTCAAATCCGGACGGCTCAACGTATACCAGACGCTTCTTGTCCGCCAGGGACAGGCCGGGCAGAGCGGACTGCCCTTGACCCGCTCGGACTGGTATGTCCGCGATCCCCAGAAGACCGGTGATGGCCGGCGGACCGAACGGGGAGAATGATCATGCCCCGAAGGCCTTGTTCGAAGATAAAGACGACTTAGATAACGAAGGAGATTCTCTATCGTTTCTTTACGCAGACGTACATCATATTGATTCTGGTCAAGCCTTTCTTGATGGATCCGGTATGCTTTTTCAATTGCTTTTCGAGTCTAAGGAGAAAGCCGTCGTCGCGTCGATGCTCATATTTTTGCCGGCCCTCAGCATGGAGGTCCGAGATGACGACCAAGCCGCCTTGCTTGCATACGCGGAACATCTCGTCGACGACTCGCGGCATTTTCTTCATGTGGTGCAGGGAATGATAAGAAAAAACCGCATCGAAGCTTCCTTCTTCAAAGGGAGTGCGAGCGGCATCGAGGCGCCTGGCCGCAAATGAGCCCTTCAGCTTCTTGCCCTTGGCGGCTTCCCGGCTCTTGTGGACGGCCCGCGACGAAGAATCGATCCCGACGACATGGAATCCACGACGGGCCAGATAAAGGGCCATGCACCCGCATTCTCCCATGCCCACGTCGAGGATCCTTCCCCGCCGAAGCCCCGAGAGCTTCAGCAGTTGCTTCCTGCCTGTCAAGTCGTCCATGGACATGATCCGGATCCTTCGCGCTATCGCTCGTTGCCCGTTAAACGCCGTTTGGAGGCGTCAACGCTCTTCCTTCTAACAGCATCCGGGGCCGCCCGAAGGCGGGCACACCGGGCCGCCGCCGCCTGAGCCTCGAGACGACCCTATGGCGAAGCCCCCGAAGACCTGGACCATCTTCCCGTTCCCGCAGACGGGACATTTGGGATCCAATCCTTTGGCCTTCTCCGCGATCGAAGCGAAGAGCTCGGTTTTACGCTTGCACTTCAGGCACGCATAGACATAAATGGGCATGATGGTCCCTCCTTATCCGATCCGGCCCCCCCGCATTTTCTCCCGGATAGCCGCCACGGCCTCTTCGGGGGACGGGCTCCCCATCGACACCACGTCGTTGCCGAGGACGATGAAGGGAAGAGCGGACGGGCCGAACGTCCGGACGAGTCCGGCGATCCGGCGAAAATCGCGCATGTCGGCGCCGCTGGTCACGTTCCGGACTTCCACCGGCGCGCTCAATTCGCGTTCGACGGCCGTTTTGAGATTTCCGACCTCCTCTTCTGACTGGCCCATGGGGCCGCAACACGAGGCTCCGGGGCCGCAGGGATATTGAATAGGCATTGTAAAAATCCGGGCCACACTTCGATTGTTTTTTTTCATGTCACTCCTTGGATCCGTCCCTCCGCAGGATTGGCCGTGGATTCATCTTTCCTCTCATGTCCGGCATCTCTCGAGATCCTTCCTTCTGCCCAACGATCATTTCTGTTCGTCCAGATTCCTCTTGAGTTCCAAAGACGCTCGAGTCGCCATCGTCAAAACCGGGCACCAAACCCTGGGAATGCCGGGATCGGCCTCACCGTCGGCCAGGCGTTCAAAACCGGCGCGCATTTTGCGCAAGTTGATGGCGCTGGCGACGAACATGATGCCCATGCCGGCCATCACCGATATCAACGACCAGATCAAGGCCGGCCACCAATCGACGACCGGGCCGAACCGGGACCGGATCCCCGCTGCAATGAGGAGAGAGAGAACGGCCCATAGGCCGAAAACCGCGGCATAAGCGGGGATGTTGTTTTTGGAAAATAGCGGATATCGGATCTTCATCCTTGCCTCCATTGTGTGATCCCTCAGCTGATCCCCGGACTGTCCGGGCAGCATTCCCTTTGGAACAACGACTCGGCAACTTGCTTCAGCTTCGGCAACCCGATGATCTCGTCGTCGAACATGGGGATCTTGAAAACGGGCCGTTGAAACAGTTCCTTGGCGATCTTTAGGTAATGCTGTTGCATCTCGGCACGCCGGTGCATGAAGTCCAGGTCCTTGTTCCCGTCCTCGATCACGTTATTAGCGATCACGGCTTGGACCCCGATCCCCGCCAGACTCAGATCATCCAATGTCCGTTTGGCCTCGTGGATCGGAGTGTATTCGGGATAGAAGACCAGCATGAACGTGCTTGCCGCCGGGTCCTTGAGCTTCTTCAGAAGGGAGGAGAGCTTTCTCTGCGCCTTTTCGGCAACTCCTCCGTCCTTCCTGATCTGGACCATCATTTCCACCTGCCGGGCATAGTCATAAGGGAGTTCCAGAAGCCGGAGCGTGTGCCCCGTCGGTGCGGTGTCGAATACGATGTAGTCGAAATCCCGGTTCTCGATAATGCCGGCGAATTCTTCGAAAATGGCCATTTCTTCCGTGCATGGCGATTCGAGCTCTTCTTTGAGCGCCATGAGCATATCGTCGGAGGTGCCCGACCGGACCGCCTCCTCGATGATCTTCTTTTTGTATCTCCCGACACTTTGTTTCTGATCGATCCGGGCGGCGCTCAGGTAGGGAAGGGACCTGGTCGGCGCGATCGTGTCTCCGACAGGCTCGTCGAGCACATAGCCGATATGGGCCGCCGGGTCCGTCGTGACCAGGAGCGTCCTCTGCCGATTTCCCGCCAGTTGAGCCGCCACGGCGCAGGCCGTGACCGTCTTGCCCACGCCGCCCTTCCCCGTGACGACAATGATCCTCGTTTCGTCCCCTTTCCCGATCATCTCAGCCAGAACGTCACCACCCGCGAATTGCTCGAACGACACCGGCTGAGGGAAATGTTCCGTGACGGCCGTTTCCCTCTCCTCGAACACGACAGAGGCAAAGCCCCGGATGGCCCCGAGCCCCTTGATCTCTCCGGCTTGGAGAGCCACTCTTAGGGTCGGATAGGGGAGAGACTCCTCGATCTTCGTGAGATAGCGCGACTGGACCGAGGACAGGTTCGCGTAGCGGCTGCCGGCGATCTCCTCAGGCGGATAGATGCCGTTCACGATCACTCGGAAATTCTTTACGCCCAATCCGGTCAGCTCGTCTCGGGCCCGGATCGTTTCTTCCACGGAGGTCTTTTCGGGCCTCAGGACGAGATGAAACGTGGTTCTGGAGCCTTCACGGAGCGCGGCGATGGCGCGCTCGTATTTTTCTTTAGCGCCCTGGATGGACGACACGGGGCCGATGCAGGTTTGCCCCGAGCCCTTGGCGCTTTCCTCGATATGTTTCGCCCAATCCACCGGGAGCTCCAAAAGGCGGATGGTATGCCCGGTGGGCGCCGTATCGAAGACGACGAGATCATACTCGTCGTCGACCAGGAAGTCGGTGAATCGGTCGAAAGCCGCTATTTCGACGGTGCAGGCGCTCCTGAACTGTTCCTCGAGGACTTTCATAATGTCGTCCGGCATGACGCCGCGCATCGGCCCGATGACCTTTTCCCGGTACGCCTCCGCGGCGGCGTCGGGATCGATGTCGATCGCCACGAGGTTCGGGATGATCGGGGTCATGGCGGGGCCGATCTGTTTTTCGAAGATGTCACCCAGATTGCTGGCCGGGTCCGTCGAAATGATCAGGGTTTTCTTTCCCTGCATGGCGTTGTAAACGGCGGTCGTGGCGGCCATCGTGGTCTTGCCCACGCCGCCTTTTCCCGAAAAAAACAGAAACTCAGTCATCCTTGTCTCCTTGGCTCTTCAGTCAGGAATTCGTCGGCTCATTCCCTGGTCCAAAAGGGACAGGTTTCCAGCCGTCGACACATCCCCTGTCACAAGCGCTTGAAGCCATCGATCCCCGGGGAAAGGACCTCTTCCTGCGCTTGGGAAGCCCCTTGCCGGAGCTCTTCATACACCGGATATCTTCCCTTGACGACGATCTTACCGTCGATAAGAGTCATGGGCAGCGAGTTTTTCCCCTCCGACAGGAGGGCGGCCCTTACGACGGGATTGTTCATGACCCTCATGGGCTGCTGGTTTATGGCGATCCGCTCTATCGAATGCCCCTCCTTTTTGAGCCTGATGACCGTCTCGGCAAGCGCTGCGAGGTCAGGATCGGGTGCGGGCCCGCATGCTCCGGTTGGGCAGCACAGAGGCGGCTCGAATATTTCGATCGGTTTCATTGAATGCTCCTTTGAGGGCCGGGCTGAGTTGGCAGGCTCCGGCGGCTTCCCTTTTCCTCAAGTCCTCGAGGTCCTCTTTGTAGGTGTCGATGTTCCTTAATGTGCCTTGGATGAGATCGTCGACGATCGCTGTGGCGCTCGATTTCGTCAGAGTATAGAACGACCACTGCGCCATCTTCTGGTCGTTGACAAGGCCCGCGTTCTTCAAATAGGCGAGGTGGCGGGATATCTTGGCCTGGCTGGCGCCCAGAATCGCCCATAGGTCGCATACGCAGAGCTCTCGCTCATAGAGAAGATTGATGATCCGAAGGCGAGTCTCGTCGGCCAGGGCTTTGAGGATCTTGAGATGATCAGCCATTCCAGCATCCACGTTGGCCGAACGATCCTTGAAGACGGGCAGGCGCATTGTTCCAAGAGATCGCGCCCCTCCAGATGGTCGGTTTTTCAACCTGATAGATCATCATATTTGCCTATACGCATAAGCGATTATAGTGGTCTCCGATGCCTTTGTCAAGAGAAAAGGCCTGATTCTTTGGACCTCTTCGCTTAACGCAAGAGACCTTGAATGATGAGATCCACGGCTTCTTCCTCGCTGAGGCCGCGAGCCATGAGAGTTTGAAGCTGTTTCGAATCGACGCTGCCAATGGCCGCTTCATGGGTCACGTGGGCCTGGGGATGGCGGACCTCGACGACGGGGACCGCGCGGGCGACGCCGCTCCCCTGAATGATCTCCTTGCAGTCGACATGGCCGCGCGAATAGGCGGCCTCGGCCAGGATCTCATTGTGGATCTCGGCCTCGGCCCGGTCGCGGACGGCGATGTGCGTTATCAGCGCAGCCCGGCTGTATTCGCCCTTGAGATGAGCGGCCTCTTTGACAATGATCCGATCGTCCTTGCGGCCGCTGATCCGGGCTTTCATCTCGGCCGAGCTGTTGGGCCCGCAGACCGTAGCATAGTCGATGGCGATCTCCCCGACGCGCCCCTTGAGGAGCTCGAACTCGGTGGAGAACCGGGCCCCCTCCCGGAGCTCGACCCTCGCCTTCGGCACGACCCTGACGAAGCCCTCGTCGCTATGCCAGTGGCGCTCGAAATAAGAATAGCGGGCATTCCGGCCGACTCGGATCTCCGCTTCCATGAGGTGTTGAACGTCAACGGCATTCGGGAACGTGCAATGGGCCATGAAGCTCACGTCGGCCCCGTCCTCGACCTCGACGTCCAGGACGATCCGCTGCAGGCCGCGCTCCGGAAGCATCCCGAAACAGAGATGGACCGGGTGGGGGAGCTTCCTGCCCTTTACCACGCGAAGAGCGGCCGAAATGCCGTCGTCGAGCTCGCGGGCTTCGATGATCAGACCGTCGACCGTCTGGGACCGCAGGACCTTGTTCGCATCGATAACGATGTGAGGCGTTCCCTTGTCGAAAGAACGGTGTAGCCCGATGGATTCCAAAAGCTCTTTGACCAGTTCTTCTGACATCAGTTCTTTCCCGCCGGAAGATCAGGCTCGTTTTGATGGGCGCAAGGCAGGCACTTGCCGCTGAAGTATTCCATGATCTTGGGCGTCTCTCCCTTGTCCACCAGACGGCCCCGACAGATCAGGAACGCATGGTCCGCCCGCTCGAGGACTTTGACGCTGTGAGTGATGAGCAGGACCGTGGCGCCTTCTTTCTTGAGCTCGTCGATGGCGACGAAGATCCGCTCGATGGCCTCCATATCCACGCCGGAATCGGGTTCGTCGAGCATGACGAGGCGCGGCCTCATGGCCAGGATGGACGCCAGTTCGATCCTTTTCCTCTCCCCCCCGCTCAGCGTCTTGTCGAGGGCGCGGCCCCTGTAGCGAGCCGGTTCGAGACCGACCCGCTCGAGGGCGTGATCGACGGCGTCCTCGCGCTTTTCTCTGGAAGAAGCCAGGATGAACTGGCTTACCGTCAGGCCCTCGAACCTGGCGGGCTCCTGCCAAGCCAGGGTGATGCCGAGGCGGGCGCGCCCGTCGACAGGAAGGGACGTGATCGATCGGCCCTCGAAAGAGATCTCTCCGGTCGCCCGCCGGTAGTCCGGCAGGCCCATGATGACGTTCGCTAGCGTCGACTTGCCTGCTCCGTTCGGGCCGACAACCGCGTGAACGTAAGGCTCCCAGAACTGGATCGAAAGATCGTCAAGGATACGGTTTGAACCGACCTCAAGTGAGACATGAGAGACGTCCAGCAGAGCCATAAGATTCTCCCGGGGACAGAGATGAGATGGTCATCGGCGGCATTATACACCCAAGATGGACGGGCAGACGAATATTCAATGTCCGGGTCTCTCGATCAGGTTCACTGATCAGATGGGGGGAATGAGATTCGACTTGACAAGAAGAGTGTTCGGGTTTATAATTCGTTGCGTGGCGAAATGACGAATATTTTAAGAGATAGCCAAAGGGTCCTGAAAGCCCTCTCCGATCGGAGCCGGATCCGGATCCTCAAGATGCTTGAGTTGAGGCCCATGGCTGTCTGTGAGGTCCGAGAGGTCTTGGGGCTCTCCATGTCGACGGTCTCGAAGCACCTGAGAGTTCTGAGAGAAGCGGGGTTCATCCTTGATGAGAAGGACGGCCGGTGGATGGAATACACACTCAATCGCGAGAAAGCGGCCAGCTTGGAATCCCTGTATCGAGCCCTTTCTCAGTGGGTGGACGAAGACCCGATCGTACGGTCAGACAGGGAAAAGTGCTTGGCGGCCGACAGGTTCGAGATATGCCGGAGATAGATGGATTTTTCTTGTCCGCCAATTCGTTATTTGGCGAAACAAATAACCAAAGGGAGTTCAATCTATGAAAAAAGCCATTCTGATGTGCACCTGCAGTTTTGCCTGCCCGAGCATGAAGGATCTGGACATCCACCAACTGGCTGAACGAATTCGGCTGGAGCTGCCTCATGATTATATGCTCATGCATCCGAGGCTTTGCGAGGCGAACGGGGAGGCGCTCATGGAGGATCTTCTCAGAAAGGAGGGTGTTGTCTATATCACCCCGGCCTGCAAGATCGAAAAACAGGCCAAGCTCCTCAGGGACGGCTATCAGAGGGCAGGGGTGCCGATGGACAAGGACAAGTGGATTCCCGTTTCCATCCAGTTCAAGAATACGGACCAATGCTTCGAGGATATCAAGAAAGCCCTTGAGGAGGCAGGCCAATGAGCTCTGGGCGCTATATGGGGATCCCGAGGGAAGAGATCCCCTGGTTCCCGACGATCGACCCCGCGCTCTGCACGAATTGCGGCGCCTGCAGGGATTTTTGTGCGAACGATGTTTTCGCCGTCGGCGAAGCTGTCACAGAGGTGGCCCAACCCCTGAATTGCGTGGTCGGCTGCCGTTCCTGCACACGGGCCTGTACGGCCGGCGCCATCAGTTTCCCGACGGATGGGGAACTCATCGAAACGCTTCGGGGATTAAGAGAGAAATACAATCCCAAGAAATCTGCGGCTTGAAATGCGCTTCGAGTAGCCCGCGCCATCGTGATGAGACAAGCCGGAGGGAACGGGCCCGGCGGTCTACCTAACGCTTGAGAACGGCCTATCGGGGGCGACGCTTAGTCGGGAGATTGATTTTATGGCCAAATTGCCATATATTGACCCTTTCGAAATGGGAGATATGTTTGAACAAGAAGGACACGTTTCACATCCAAGCGCAGCTGCTGAAGGCCGTCGCCAATGAAGCGAGGCTGAAGATCATTGCCCGCCTCGCCGACGGCGAATGCTCCGCCGGCGAGCTTACGGAGGTCGTCCGGCTGGATCAGACGACGGTTTCCAAACATCTGTCCCTGCTCAAGGCTCACGGCATCGTCCGCGACCGCAGAGAGGGGAATGTCGTTTTTTACGAGATGCTCACGCCTTGTATAGTGAACTTTTTCGCTTGCGCCTCCCAAGTGTTGAAAGAGAGGGCGGGCCGATGACTCCCTCGCCCGCGGCAGGGCTGCTCTTCGAGGGGGCTCCCCTGGATAATGCGACGGCATCGAGGCGCTTGGCCGAGATCCTGGGGATCGACACCGAGCCTGTCGGCGTCTTCTTGCTGAGGCCGGAGAGCCCGCCTCCGGAAGTTCCCTTACGGAAAGTCGCCGGTCATCGCTACTGCCAGCTCATCATGCGCGCTCGTCATGGCGAATCGGTCTATATGGAGCCCGACGAGCTCGCCTGTCCGGCTGCCGCGGCGGCCTTCGGCTTCAGGCCGCTTCCGGAAGGCCTGGCCAGCGGAAAAGGGCTCGTCGGGTTCGGCATCGTCGATGATCCGGCCACGGGCCGAAGGATGTTCGAAGGCATGCCGCGCCTCGCGCCCGGGCAAGTGACGGGGATCGCTGCCGTGCCTCTCAGAGCGGTCCGTTCCCTTCCCGACGTGATCGTGGTCGAGGGCCCGCCGGAGGCGCTCATGTGGATGGCGCTCGCCGACCTCAACGCGGCGGGCGGCCAAAGGCGCCGCGGCGATACCGCCGTCCTCCAAGCGACCTGCGTGGACGCGACCGTCATCCCGTACCTTGAACAACGGCTCAATTTTTCTCTGGGCTGCTATGGCTGTCGGGAAGCGACCGACCTGGCGCCGAATGAATCCGTTCTCGGCTTCCCGGGATCGCGGCTCGGTCCGATTCTCGCCGCGCTCGAGGCCCTGGCGAACAAGGCGGTCGGGCGCTCGAGAGCGAAGGCCGTATTCAAGAATCTCAATAACAAGGAGATCGATCATGGATAACAACGTAAAACCGACCCCCATGGAATTGTTGAAGGCCGTTTCCCCGATCGGCGCCAAGACGTACATGGACCATCGGGCGGCCATCATGAACGACCCTCGGCTGCAGGCGCTGCCGCTCAAGGTCAAGCTGCTTGTCGGCATCGGGGTGGCGGCCGCGCTCCAATCCAGCACCTGCACCCTGATGTGGACCAAGCTGGCCAGGGAAGAAGGGGTCAGCGAAGAGGAGATCGTCGAGGCCGTTCTTGTCTCCCGCTTGATGAAAATGGCGACGGTCAATGATACGGCGGCCGAGGCCCTCGCCTGGCTCAAAGCCGGAGAGAAGCGTCCCTAGCGGGGCAGGGAGGTTGATATGAAGAAGCTTATCGGCATAGTGGCGGCCTGGAGTGTTCTTGGCGCGGCGAGCGTTTCGGGCCAGACCTTCGATCAAAAGGTTTCGGAGGCGCGGCGGCACATGCGCGCGTCGTGCCAGGCCGTCCAGAAGATCGTCAAGGCGCCGGCCGGCGAGCAGGCCGCCCTCCGGCAGAGCGCCGCGTCCGAGGCCCTCGAGGCCAGGAGACTTTGGACGAGCCTGGCTTCCGAATATGCGACGGCGGTCCCCGAGGGCTACGCCGGCGACCCGGCCTGGGCCCAGCGGCTGGAGGACATCCGGCTGAACATCGAGCGCATGGGGAAGGAGATCTCCGAAAGTCAATGGCGGCCCGCCTTCCTGTCCTGCGCGCACGCCTGTAGCTTATTGGCGACCATGCACGAGGCCAACGGAGTGACGCTGGCCATCGATGCCATGGCGGCGTTGCGCAAGAAGGTCGGGTTCGCCAGAGGGCTTCTGGCGGCGGGAAAGCCGGAGAACGCCCGGGCCTTGATCAAAGAGGTCCTGTCCGCGCGGGACGCCGTCCTCCTGGCCCCCGTCCCGGACACGTCGAGCCGCGCGGCCTATCTCGAAGCGCTGCCGGAGATGTCGTCGGCCGCCGATGCCCTGGCGGCCGCGGCGCGCGGCGGGCTCGACGTCCGCCCGGCCTTCGACAAACTGGCGGCCCTCGTGGAGCGCGTCTATGAGCTGGCGATCTGACGCGGCCGTCGCCTGGATGCTGGCCGCGGCGCTCGTGTTCTCCTCTCCGGCGCATTCGGCGGCCTTGGACGGCCTCACCGCCGGGCCGATGACGCTCGCCGAGTGCGTCAAGGAGGCCCTGACCAATAATCCGGCGCTGAAGGCCGCGGCCGCCCGAACTTCGGCCTCCGGCTACGCGGCCGACGCGGCTCGGGCCGCCCGCTTCCCGCGGATCGATCTGGCCTCCGACTACAGCTACTCGGACCGGCCGCAGAGGCATGTCCAGCCGAGCTCCCCCGGAGAGCTCATCCGCTTCGACAACGACATCGCCCAGACGATCGCCGAGGTCCGCGTCCCCCTTTTCTCGGGGGGGCGCCTCGTGGCCAGGCAGAGAGCGGCGGAACTGGCCGCCGCCGCCGGCCGCTTCGATCTCGAGGGCTCGCGCCAGGACCTGATTCTCAACGTGACGGCCGCTTACCTCGCGGCCGTAGAACAGGAGAGCGTCGTCCGAGCTATCGATGCCTCCCTGAGCGCGCTCCAAGAGCAGTTGAAGGTCGCGGAAGCCATGAAAGCTGTCGGGCGCATCGCCCCTCTGGATCTTCTCAAGGTCCAAGTCCGGGTCGCCGCCGTCGAACAGCGGAGGTCCAAAGCCTCCCGCGACGGCGATCTCATCGCCGTTCACCTGGCCGCTCTTCTGGGGAGGGATCCCCGGGGGCCCCTTCCTCGGGTCACGGGGCTGCCGACCTTGCCGCCGATGGATGTCCCGGACTTGGAAACTCTCCTGGGCGAGACATTGGCTCAGAGCCCCGGCCTCAACGCCCTGAAGCGGGAAGCGGCCCGCCGCAGGGCCGAGCTGACCCAGGTCGGAGCGGAGAGATGGCCGAGCCTCGACGCCTTCGGCCGCTGGACCACTCGCAGCGTCGTCTCCTCGGCCGCTTCGCCGCTCCCTGGCACCCTGGACTTCTTCACGACCGGCGTGACCTTGAAGCTGCCGCTTTGGACGGGGGGCGAGCTGGCCGCCCGCCGGCGCCAGGCCCAAGCCCTTTGGAACGAAGCCGTCGAACGCGAGCGGGCTTTCGAGCTTCAGATCAAGGAGCGGGTCCAGCGCGAGGCGTCCGGCCTGGCCGAGGCTTCCGACCGCTCCGGCGTCGCCGGCCAGGCCGTCGGGCAGGCCCGGGAGGCTTTCGAGATCGAGCGGGCCAACTACGAGCTGGGGAGAGCCACGATCAACGATTTTCTGGATGCCCAGGCCGCGCTCCTGGATGCCGAACTGGCTCTCGCCCAGGCCCGCCATGATGTCGCCTACTCGACGGTCGCTCTGGCTTGGGCGGCGGGCCGCGACCTGGAGAAGCTGCTGACGGGAGAGAAGGGAGAGGGACGATGAAAATCAAGGCTCGATCCATTTTGACCGGAGCCGTGGCGGCGGCCCTGGCGATGAGCGGTTGCGCCCGTAAAGCCGAACCGCCGCCGAGACCGGCGGCCGCCGTCGTGACCATGGAAGCGGCCAAGCGCACGGTGCGCTCCGAGCTCGCTCTCACCGGGACGATCGAGCCGGACCGCTCGGCCCGGCTGGCCGCCCAGGTCGACGGCGAGGTCGTGGCCCTCGAGGTCCGCGAGGGCGACCGGGTCAACGTCGGCCAGGTCCTGGTCAAGATCGACCCGTCCCGGCTCGCCGCGGCCTTGGAAGAGGCCCGGGCGGACCATATGGCGGCCCAGGCCCAGCTGACGGACGCGCGCCGGGTGCTCGAAAGGGACCGGGCCCTTTTCGACAGGCAGGGGATCAGCCAGGAGAGCCTGGAAAGATCCGAGACCGACGTTTTGCGGCTCGAGGCCGCCGAGGCCCGGACCCGGGCCCGGATCTTGGGTTTGGAGGCCCAGCTCGCGGACACCGAGATCAAGGCCCCGTTCGACGGCTACATTCTCGAGCGCCACGTCGAGCTGGGGGATGTCGTCAGGAGCGGGGCCGCTCTGCTCGCCGTGGCCTCGCGGACCCTTCACGCCCTGATCCCCGTTTCGGAGATCGCGCTGGGGAGACTGGCCGAGGGGCACGAGGTCCGGCTGAGGTCCGACGCCGGGCCGACCGCCGATGGCTGCCGGGGGCATATCCGCCGGATCCGGCCGCGCATCGATCCCTCCACCCGGACGGCGGACATCGAGGTCGTTCCCGACCCGGGGGCCTGCGGCATCCGCTGGCTGCCGGGGATGCTCGTGCGGGCGACATTCACCCTGGCGGAACGGTCCGGCGTCCTGGCCGTCCCGGCCGAAGCGGTCGCCGCCCGTCCCGACGGCGGCCGGACGGTGTTCGTCGTCGAGGGGGACATCGTGAAGCAGCGAAAGGTCACGACGGGGCTCGAAGGGGGAGGCTGGATGGAGCTCGCGGAGGGCGTGGGCGAAGGAGACCTCGTGGTCGTCCAGGGCTTCGAGAGGCTCAAGGACGGGGTCACGGTATCCGTTGCGGGGAAAGGTCCTCAGCCGGACAGAACCGCGAGAGAGACGAAAGCGCCGGGAGGGCGGAGCTGATGCGCATCACGCGAACCGCCCTGTCCCGTCCGGTGGCCGTGGCCGTCCTGATGGCCGCGGCCCTTATGCTGGGGGTCTTCGGGCTCCTGACAATGCCCGTCGATTATCTCCCCGACATCACCTATCCGATGGTCAAGATCCACATCTACTGGCGGGGGGCCACGCCGGAGGAGATCGACACCAACATCGCCGACCCTCTGGAGCGGATCATGGCCACCGTGGACCGCCTGGACTATCTGGAATCCACGATCACCGAGGGGATGTATACGCTGCTCGTGAACTTCCGCTACGGCACGAACGTGGACATCGCCTACCAGGACGTCACGGCCGCCTACGGGCGGGTCACGCGGGCCCTGCCCCGGGACATGGACCCTCCGGTCATCATGAAGGCCGATCCCTCTCAGCTGCCTGTCCTGGAGATCACGCTGTCGTCCCCCGAGCGGAGCCTCGTCTGGCTCCGCGACTGGGCCGACAACTGGCTTCAAGACCGCTTGACGACGGTCGATGGGACGGCCGGAGTGGAGATCATCGGCGGGCTGAAGCGGGAGATCCGCGTCCATCTCGATCCGGACCGCCTGCGCGGGATGAACCTGACGCCGGCCCAGGTCGGCCGGGCGCTGCAGCTCTCGAACATCGAGGCCTTCGCCCGGCGGGTCACCGTCGAGACCCGCGAGATCATCGCCCGGACGATGGGCGAGTTCGAGAACCTCGACGAGATCCGGAACGTCGCCGTGGCCCGCGGCGAAGGCGGCCGGATCGTCTACATCCGCGACGTGGCGACCGTCGAGGACAGCCACGAGGAGGCCCGGGTCATCACCCGGTTCAACGCGCAGCCGTGCGTCAAGCTGGCCGTTCTCAAGCAGGCCGAGGCCAACACCGTCGAGGTCGCCCGGGCCGTCGGACGGCGCCTCGAGGAGCTGAGCGAGATCGCTCCGGCGGACATCCGGTTCGGGGTCGTCGAGAACCAGGCCGACTACATCATGGCGGCCATCAAGAGCGTCCAGAACGCGGTCCTGCTGGCCGCCGTCCTCGTCATCCTGGTCGTCTACGCCTTCCTCGGCCGTCTCCGGCAGGTGGCCGTCATGCTCGTCGCCCTGCCCCTGACCGTCCTGACCAACTTTTTCCTGATGAAGGTCGCCGGCTTTTCGCTCAACATCTTCTCGCTCGGAGGGTTGGTCGTGGCCATGGGCGTGGTCATCGACAACTCGATCGTCGTCGTGGAGAACATCACCCGCCGGGCCCAAGGGGGCCGGGCGTCGGACGCGCCCTTGGAAGGGGCCAGCCAAGTCGCGGGGGCCGTCCTGGCCGCGACCCTGACCTTTCTGTCGCTTTTCCTGCCCTTTCTCCTCGTGCCGGGCCTGACGGCCCTTTTGTTCCGCGAGCTCGTTTTCGTCGTGGCCGGCATCCTCCTCATCTCCCTGGCGACGGCCCTGACCGTAACGCCGTCGGTCGCCCTCTTTTTCAAGGTCCACGAATCGAGGCGCGGCAGAGAGACGGCCATGGAGCGGACGATGGCCAGGCTGGCCGGGACATACCGGCGATGGCTCGGACAACTGCTCAAGGCCCCCGCCGCCGTGATCGGCGCGACCCTTCTTCTTTTCGTGGTCAGCGTGGTCCTTCTCGGCCGGGTCGGGTCGGAGCTGCTGCCCAAGGTCGACGACGGTCGGATCATGGTCAAGGTCATGATGCCGGCCGGGACGTCGGTCGGCGAGATGGACCGCATCCTGGCCGACGTCGAGGACAAGGTCCAAGGCCTCCCCGAGATCCAGAGCGTCTTCAGCCTGGCCGGCGGCCGCGTGTGGGGCCTGGCAACTCTGGAGATCCCCTACGAGGGCGAGGTGGACATCCAGCTCGTTCCGAAGGCCCGAAGAAAGGTCTCCACGGCCGCCTTCGTCAAGAGGATCGGGCCCTTGGTCCGTCAAGTGCCGGCACCGGGCGGACGGATCAACGTCGCCCAGATGAAGACCAAAGGCATCCGCCAGATCGGGACCCAGGAGATCGAGGTCAAGGTCAAGGGCGACGATATCCAGGTCCTGTTCGCCTTTGCCCGCGATGCCGCCGAGGTCATGCGGGGAACGCCGGGGCTGGGCAACGTCAATCTGTCCATGGACCTGACGAAGCCCGAGTACCGGATATACGTGGATCGGGCGCGGGCCTCGGCTCTGGGGGTGGAGGTCCAGGACGTGGCGCTCACCCTGCGCCATCTCGTCCGCGGAGAGGTGTCGACCCAATACCGGGAGGGCAGCGAATACTATCCCATCCGGGTCATGGTCCCGGAGACCCGGATCGCCGGCAAGGAGGACCTGGAGGGCCTGGTCGTCTTCCAGCGGAAGGACGCGCCGGTCATGGTCAGGGACGTGGCCGCCGTCGAACGGGCCACCGGGCCCGTCGAGATCGTCCGCGAGGACCAGGTCAAGGAGATCATCATCCGGGCCGACTCGGCCGGCGTGAGCGTCGGCGAGGCCACGGCCCGGGCCCGGGCCGCCGTGGGCGCGATGGACCGGCCTTCGGGGGTCGAGATCGGGTTCGGGGGCCAGGCCCAGATGATGGCCGAGAACCGGCGCAGCATGGGCCTGGTGATCTTTTTCGCCCTCTTTTTCGCCTACGTTGTCCTGGCCGTCCAATTCGAGTCGTTCGTCCAGCCCTTCCTGATCATGGCCCTCGTCCCCTCGACGCTCATCGGCATGGTCCTGGCGCTTCTCGTCGCGAAGCTCCCGATCGGCGCCACGGTGTTCATCGGCGTCGTCGTCTTGGCCGGCAACCAGGTCAATTTCGGCGTCGTCCTGCTCCAGTTCATCAACGAGCTCAGGGCCCAAGGGCGGCCCCTGCGGGAGGCCATCGTCGAGGCGGCCTCCATCCGTCTGCGTCCTATCCTCATGACCCTGACGACCAGCGTCTTCGGCCTGATGCCCTTGGCTTTGAACATCGGCTCGGGCGGGGACATGCTCGTGCCCATGGCCGTGGCCGTCATCGGAGGATTGGTGTTCAGCCTGTTCATGACCCTGGCCTTCCTGCCCTGCGCGTATCTGCTCCTGCCGGGCCGTCCGGGGCGCGCCAAGGCAGATCTTCCCGGGCCCGCAGGGCAGGCCTAAGGCTCCGGCCGGTCGGGTCCGGCCGCATCTGCAGCGTTGCGAAAGGGTCGCTTCTGCAGCCGCCTCGATACGTGAATGGATCAATCTGATACGAGGGACTTTCCCGTCTCCGCCCTTGGGGTTCCCAGCCGAATAACTCCTTGACATCCTGTGGGACCGAATATATGATTTAATCATATAAGTGGCGCTTTCAAAGGGATGCACTCATGTCTCATATCATTTATCTCCTGACAGGCTTTATCGCCGGCATCGTCGGAGGCCTTTTGGGAACGGGCGGTTGTGCCCTGATGATGCCCGTCCTGCGATTCGGCTTCCGTTTCGATCCGACCGTGGCCGTGGGAACGACCCTCACGGCCGTGGTGTTCACGGCCGCCTCGGGGGCCATCCAGCATTTCCGGATGAAGAACGTCGATCGGCAAACGGCCCTCATAACGGGGCTGAGCGGCATTTTGGGCGTCATTCTCGGGTCGATCATTTTCGGCCTCATCAAGTCGCACGGGGCGATCATCGACCTGATTATCGGCATCGCCTTTATCGTCGTCTCGCTCCGCATGCTCTATGAAGGGCTTTGGGGCTCAAAGGCCAACGAACCGACCGCGGTCATTCCCGGCACGCCGCTCGCCAAGGGCGCCCTGGGCTCCATCGTGGGGACCCTGACGGGCGTCATCGGCCTGGGCGGCGGCTACGCCCTTGTCCCTTCGTACATTTATATCCTGAGGTCCCCGGTCAAGCTCGCCATCGGCACGTCTCTGGCGGCCTTCATCTGGATGGCCTTGGTCGGCGCCATTATCAAGATTTTCCAGGGCGTGGTCGAACTTCCCACGGCGATCGCGCTGGGAATCGGAGCGTTGGCCGGGGCCATTGTCGGCGCAAAGCTCATGGCCAGGTTCAAACCCCATGTCTTGAAGGCGTTGTTCGGCCTGCTCTTCCTCTACGTCTCCTTGAAGTTCATCCTGATCTATTTCGGCCTGAGAATCTAGATCGCGTCGAGGAGGGCGACGGCCATGAAAATCCTGATCGTCGGACAGGAAGATGCCTTTCAGAAAGAGCTGGTCAAGAACGTCCTGGATGTCCTGAAAGAGCTGCAGTGCGGATGCGAGCTTGAAGTCGTCCGGGAGCTCAAGGAGATCCTGGAGATGGAGAAGCGTAACCTCCTGATCACTCCGGCCCTGATCGTCAACGGCCACATCCTGTGCGAGGGGCACATATGGACCAAAGACCATATCAAGCTTTTCTTGGGAAAAGCCTCCGAGAGGGAATCTTGAAAAAGCGAGCCGCCGGGATATCCCATGACGCATAAAATGGAGGATTTTCAGCGGCTGGAAAAGGGATGCGTCTATTCGCTCCACAGGGTCTCGAAATTCGTCGAGCCGAGTCTCCTCCTACTGCTTTCGAAGAAGGCCTCCCACGGGTACGAGCTGATCGAAAGGCTCGCGGAGCTGGGGTTCCACAGGGAATCCATCGACATCGGGTCCGTGTACCGGACCTTGAGAAAGCTCGAGAAAGAGGGATTCGTCCGCTCTTCCTGGGAAAAGGCCGCAGGCAAGAAGAAAAAGAGGGATTACGTCATCACGCTGGAGGGGCTCCGTTTCCTGGCCCGGTGGGCCGAGCGGATCGAGGAGCGAAAGAGGGCCTTGGCGAAGTTCCTTGCGCTCTATCGAAAAGACCGAAGATGAGACGCGGTCGATTCTGTCACTGCCGATGGAAGGGGGCCTGAGCCCGCTCCGAGGGCTCGCCCGTTCGTCGTCGAAGATCTTAATGTGATTGATGAAAGGAGATAACCTTATGAAAGCACAACATGTCCCCCCGGATTGGGCGTTTGAATTCCACGGCCACCGCTGCCCGTTCATGCCCATCGGCTATCGAATGGGCCAACTGGCGATGGAGTTCCTCAAGGCCGGACGAGAGAAGGATCACGGTTTCTTCGTCTTTCCCGAGATCGGCGAGGGCCACCCCCAGGCCTGCATGGTGGACGGCATCCAGGCGGCTACCGGAGCGACTTACGGCAAGGTCTTGATGGAAAAGACGTTCTTCGGAAAGCTCGCGGCGACCTTCTATCACCCCCAGAAGGGGGCCGTGCGCTTCTCCCTGAAGCCCGATTTCATGGACGCCATGGGCAAATTCGAGTTCTTCGCCTTCCGCAAGAAGGGCGTGGAACCGTCCCGGATCCCCCTGCCGGTCGCCGAAGAGGTCATCAACTGGGTCTACGAACAGTCCGACGACGCCATGTTCAAGGTCGAACCCAAGCCCGAGTTCAACTTTTCGCCGGTCAAAGGTTCGTTCAACAAGGCCAAGTGCGGCGTTTGCGGGGAATACGTCTTCGAGCGCTATGTCCGGATAAAGGACGGAAGCCCTGTCTGCATCCCTTGCTCCGGCTACAAGAGATGACGGCCGGGACCTGTTAGATCCGATTTGAGGGACTTCCCATGGATCTCAATCTGACACTGGTGTTGACGGTCGTCTTCGTCTTTGCCATCGCCTTCGTGTTCTCCATGTTCGGCCAGGGGGGCGGGTCGGTATACTCGCCCCTGATGATCCTCCTCGGGTTCCCGGTCCTCCTCTCCACGTCCACCTCCCTGGTGCTCAACTTGATCACGTCGCTCTCGGCGGGCTACATCTTCTACCGGAACAAGATGATCGACTTCAAGACCTCGATGATCTTCGTCCCGGGGATCTGCGTCGGGGCCTTTCTCGGCGGGGCCAAGAGCAAGTCCGTCAACACGACCGTTCTTCTTTGGCTGTTCGTGTTCTTCCTGGTCGCCGTGGGCGCCCGGATGGTCGCGACCTATTGGGAAAAGGGGAAAGTGAAGGAAAGCGTCCCCGTCAGGATCACGCCCGCCATGTACGCGCTCATCGCCGTCTTCGGCTTCGCCGTGGGCGTCATCTCCGGTCTGCTGGGTGTCGGCGGGGGGATCCTCATCGTGCCCTTCATGGTTTACGCCTGCAAGTATCCGACGAAATTCGCGGCGGGGGCCTCTCATCTCATCATCTCCTTCTCGGCCCTGTCCGGGATCATCGGCCACGCCGCCACTCACCGCCTCGACGTCTCCCTGATCCTGGTGACCGGCGTCGCCGTCCTCATCGGCGGGAACCTCGGGGCCAGGGTCAGCATGAAGATCAAGTCGCAAATGATCCGGGCCGGGCTGGGCCTGCTGATGTGGGCTCTTGCGGCCCAGCTTATCGTGAAGCTCTTGTGAGCCATGCGGGCGGGGATGAGACTTCTTCCCATCTTGCCGTTCTTGGCGGGGCTGGTCCTCGCCCTCGGGGCCCAGGCGCCCGAAGGCGAGGCGCGTGACCGGCAGGGCCGGGCCGTCGCGCTCAGCCTCGCGGGGGCCTATCGCCTCAGGGGAGAGCTGTTGGGCGAGTTCAACATCAAAACCTACGGGACCGGAACCCATCAAGAATTTGTTCTCTCAAGGCTGAGGCTGGACCTCGATCTCCGATGGAAACCCCTGCTCCAAGTCCACGCCCAGATTCAGGACGCGAGGGCCGTCGGCCTGTCGTTCACGGACGAGGATTTCGCCGGCGGGAACAATCCCTTTCACGACGCTTTCGACATCAACCAGCTCTATCTCGAGGTCCGGCCGGCGCGCCGAATCGCCATCAAGGCCGGCCGGCAGGCGCTCTCCTACGGAGACCGGCGGGTCTTCGGCCCAGGCGACTGGGGCAACACGGGCCGCTATGCCTGGGATGCCGTCCGGATCGAGTACGAGGGAAGGACCATCAGCAGTCACGCGCTCGTCGGACGGTTCGTGCTCCACGATCCCGGCCGCTGGCCGAACGCGCCGGCGGGAGGTCCGACCGCTTGGGCGTCCTATCATTGCTTCAAGAGGCTTCCGTTCGACCTGGACCTTTTCTACGTCCATAAGTACGACGGGCGGGGCCTGATCGAGGGGGAAGCCGGGACCGGGGGCCTCTCCTCCCACAGCGTCGGATTCAGGATCGGAGGCCGAGGCGCGGGCTGGGATTACGGCGTTCTGCTGGCCGGTCAGCTCGGCCGCTGGGGCGAGGACGACATCCGGGCCCACGGGTTCGTGCTATCTCTGGGGCGCGCGTTCGACGGCGGGTGGAAGCCCCGGGTGACCGCGCAATACGTCCTCGGGTCGGGCGATCGCGATCCGGGGGACGGGGTCCATGGGACGTTCGACGGCCTCTTCAGCGGCGCCGACACCGTGCTCTACGGCTGGATGAACCTGTTTTTCTGGCAGAACCTGCGGGAGTATCGAGTGGACGTGGTCCTGACGCCCGCTCGGACGCTGACCTTGCGGGGAGAATACCACCGCTTCGAGCTCGACGAGGCCGCGGACGCCTGGTACTTCCCGGGCCGTCCCCTGCGGCGGGACCTCGCGGGCTTGTCCGGCCGCTTCCTGGGGCGTGAGATCGACCTCACGGTCAGGAAGAGATTCTCGGACCGGCTGGAGGCGCTCGGCGGGGCTTGCTTCCTCATCCCGGGCGACTACATCAAAGCCACAGGTGAAAGCCCGACCGGTTCCTGGTTCTTCTTGGAGATGACATTGTCATTCTGACAGGTATCGAGCAGGGCCCGGCGAATTTCAAGGTCTTGACTCGCTCTGCTTGACCCTCTACTATCAGGCGGGAGTCTCGTGCCGCCTCAAGGGCCTGGCCGGGTGAAACGGCAGGAAGAAAATGATCTTGCGTGAAGTAGATTCACAGCGAGCTCACGAAGCGGCCATCACCGTCGAGGGCTTGACCAAGCGCTTCGGGGAGGTGACGGCCGTCGACGCGGCGACCTTCTCGGTCAGAGCAGGGGAGATCTTCGGCTATCTCGGGCCGAACGGGGCTGGCAAGACGACGACCATCAACGTCCTGACCGGGCTGGCCCGGCCCGACTCGGGGGCGGTCAAGATCGCCGGCGTCGACTGTTCGCGCAACCCCAAAGCGGCCCAGCACCTGGTCGGCGTCGTCCCGGACGAGAGCAACCTCTACCCCGAGCTGACGGGGTTCGACAATCTCTGCTTCTGCGCCGCTCTCCACGGGATGAGGAAAAGATCCCGGGAGGATCGGGCCTCCGAGCTCCTCGGCGCGTTCGGCCTCCAGGAGGACGCGGGCCGGAAGTTCGGCGGCTATTCCAAGGGCATGAAGCGGAAACTGACGATCGCCGCCGGGATCATCCACCGGCCGCCGATCCTCTTCCTCGACGAGCCGACGACCGGGATCGACGTGGCCAGCGCCCGGCAGATCCGCCAGCTCATCGCCGGTCTACGCCGAGACGGCACGACCATCCTGCTGACGACCCATTATATCGAGGAAGCCGAGCGGCTCTGCGACCGGATCGCCTTCATCGTCGCCGGCCGGATCGTCCGCGTCGACACGGTCGAGAACCTCGTCCGGCCGGAACGCGAGCGTTATGTGGTCCAGGTCACGTTCTCGAACCCGGCGCCGGTCATCGTCGAGAAGATCGCCGCAGCCTTCCCGGGACTCGAGTTCCGGGCGCCCTTGCCGGACTCGCTGCGGATCGAGTCGGGCGAGCCCGTCCGGGTCGGTCCTCTCGTGCGGTTCCTGGAAGAGCGAGGGGTCGAGGTCCTGGAGGCCAAAAGAGCCCAGCCCTCCTTGGAGGACGTCTTCGTCCGCATCACGGGCATCGAGGCGGATGCCATGCGGAAAGAGAAGGACAGGTCGGGAGCCCCGGCATGAAGCGCTGGATCGCCTTCTGGAACATCCTGCTCAAGGACATGCGCGCGTATTACCTGAAGCCGCCCAACATCAGCTGGGGCCTGGTCTTCCCCCTGGCCTGGACGGCGATGTTCTTCATCCGCTCCGGGTCGGGGGTCGAGGGAGTCCGGGCGCTCCTCCCCGGGGTCATGGCCCTGTCGGTGCTCTTCGGGACGACGAGCCTGCTGGCCGTCACGGTGACCTTCGAGAAGAAGGGCCGTTCCTTCGAGCGCCTGCTCTTGGCCCCGATCTCCCTCGAGCTCTTGATGCTGGCCAAGACGACCGGGGCCATCCTTTTCGGCGTGATCAACGCGTTCGTGCCCGTCGCGATGGCGGCCTTCGTCGCCGACCTCGGCGGGATCGCCTGGGGGACGGTCATCCCGGCCGTCGTTTTGATCGCCGTGAGCTCGACCTTCCTGGGGCTATTCGTCGCCGTCTCGGTCAGCGAGGTCTTCGAGGCCCAGACGTTCTCCAATTTCATCCGCTTCCCGATGATCTTTCTCTGTGGGCTGTTCATTCCCATCGAGAGCTTGCCATCCTGGCTGCGGCCGGTGTCGCATGCCCTGCCCCTGACCTACGGCGTCGATCTGCTGCAGGCCGGGGTCCGGGGGGCGGGCCGGCTTTCGCCGGCGCTCGATTTCGGGTTGCTGGCGGCCTTTTGCGTCGTCCTGTTCGCCCTCAGCCTGCGGAACGTCCGGAGGAGGTGGATCGTCTGATCCCGTGATCAGCGGCCGAGGAGGTCGAGGAAGGTGGCCACGAACTTCTCGAAGTCGCGGAGGCCCTCAACGGTCATGTACTCGTCGGGGCTGTGCTGCCGGCCGCCGTGGCCCATCCCGCCCGAGACCAGGGGCAAGCGGAGGATGCGCGAGAAGACGAAATAGGGGGCGGCCCAGGTGGCCATGGGCCAGATCTCGGGCTCGACCCCGTGCCGGCGATAGGCGCCGATCATTCGCTCGACGATGTCCTCGTCGGGACCCGTCTTGGACCAGGTGTAATTGTCGCGGACGGTGACCTCGATGTCCTCGAAGCCCCGCCGGACGAGGTGCCGCTTGACCTTGTCGATGACCTCGGCGGGCTCCATGTTCGGCCCGAAGCGGATGTCGACCTTGGCCGAGGCCACCCGCGGCAGGACGGTCTTCGTCCCGGCGCCGGAATAGCCGGCCGTCAGGCCGTCGATGTTGATGATCGGCGAATACAGGCCCTTCTTGAGGAGCTCGACCCCGCTCGCCTTGTGCTTGAACCCCAGACCCTTCATCTCCCGCAGGAACTCCCGCTCATTGAAGGTCCGGGCCAGGTCCTCGAGGATCCGCAGGTCCTTGTCGCCGACCGGGGCGACGTTGTCATAGAAGCCCTCGATGGTAATGTCCTCGTTCTCGTCGACGAGCGAGCCCAGAGCGTGGACGAGCCTCCAGACCGGAGAGGCGATCCAGGCGCTGACCGAGCTGTGGACGGACTCCGAGGGGCCGAACGCCTTCTGCCCGCGGCACTTGAGGTCGAGATAGACGATGCCCTTGAGCCCCAGGTGTAGGGAGACTTTCTTGTTGGAATCCTGCGAGAAGTCGAAATCGACGACCCCGATCCCCTGGAGATCGTCCTTGCGCTCGCGTATGAACGGCTCCATGTGGAGGCTGCCGATCTCCTCTTCGCCCTCGACGACGAAGATGAGGTTGACCGGAAGCTCGCCGGCCGCCTTGATGCTCCGCAGGGCGTTAAAGACGCCGGCCAAGGCCCCCTTGGAGTTGACGGCCCCGCGGGCGATGATGCAGGGACCGAGCCGCGGCAGCTCCCGGATCTCCGCCCCGAACGGCGGCGAGGCCCACTTGGCCTCCTCGGCGGGCTGGACGTCGTACATCCCGTAGACGATCAGGGTCTTCGGCCGTCCCGCGTCCACCCGGCCGTAGACGATGGGGAAGTCCTCGGACCCGCCGTAGCGGACGGTCCCGCCGATCTCCTCGATGAAGCCCTTGACGATGGCCGCCGTCTCCCGAATGCCCTCGCCCGTCGCCGAGATGCTCTTCTGCCTCAGGAAGTCCCGGCACCTCTCGAGATGGGCGTCGAAGCTCTCGTCGATGTGGGCGTGGATGCGTTGCAGGCGTTCCGGCTCGTCCATGGCCGTCTTCCCCGGCTGCGGGCCAGATTAGCACGGCCCGGGCCGGAAATCAAACGGGTGGCCCCAGGCAAACCCGGCGCCGCCGCCGGCCTGTTTGAACGGCTCCTTGAAATGTGCTAAAGTTCCTGGACAATTCGGCCCTTTGCCTTAAGATCCGGGGCGGAAGTGATACCAGAGTGAAAAAAGAGATCGCCAAGCATTACGACCCGGCGGCCACGGAAGGCGCCGTCTACCGCCGCTGGCTCGAATCCGGAGCCTTCGCCGCCTTTCCCGACGACCGCGGCGAGGACCGCCGCTATGTCATTATGATGCCCCTGCCGAACGTCACAGGCGCCCTTCACATGGGCCATGCGATGGACAACGTCATGCAGGACCTCCTCATCCGCTGGCACCGGATGCTCCAGGACAATACGCTCTGGATGCCCGGCACCGACCACGCCGGGATCGCCACCCAGGCCGTCGTCGAGAAGCGCCTCTTCGAGCTCGAGGGCAAGACCCGGCACGACATCGGCCGCGAGGGCCTCGTCCGCCGCATCTGGGAGTGGAAGGAGGAGTACCAGCAGAGGATCATCGGCCAGCAGCAGGAGATGGGCTGCTCGTGCGACTGGGACCGCCAGCGCTTCACCATGGACCCGGTCTGCACCCGGGCCGTGCGCGAGGCTTTCTTCCGGCTGTTCCGGGACGGGCTCATCTACCGGGGCGACCGCCTCGTCAACTGGGACTGTCAGCTGCAGACCGCGGTCAGCGACGACGAGATCGTCCACGAGACCGTCCAGGGCCATTTCTGGCACATCCGCTACCCGGTCATCGATCCCAAGCCCGGCGAGCCGGCATTCGTCACCGTGGCCACGACGAGGCCGGAGACCATGCTGGGCGACACGGCCGTGGCCGTCCACCCCGACCCGGGCGGGGAGCTGGAGCGGCTCATCGCCGAGCTCCCGGCGCGCATCGCCTCCGCGCCCGCCAGGGACAGGGCCGGGCTCGAAGCCGGGCTCGAGGAGGCCCGTCGCCGCAAGGACGCGCTGTTGCCCCATCTTCTCCTGTTGAGGGCCATGGCCGCCGACGGCCGCCGCGTCCTCCTGCCGCTCCTCGACCGGCCCATCCCGCTCATCCTCGACGAGTGGGCCCGGCCCGAGCTCGGCTCCGGGTGCGTCAAGATCACTCCCGGCCACGACCCGAACGATTACGACGTCTGGAAGCGCCATCGCGCCAGGATCGGCATCGTCAACATCCTCAATCCCGACGGGACGCTCAACGCCAATGCCGGCCCCTACGCCGGGATGGACCGCTTCGAAGCCCGGCGCAAGGTCGTCGCCGACCTCGAAGCCGGGGGCCGGATCGAAGCCGTCGAGGACCGGGAGATCGAGATCGGCCACTCCGACCGGTCGAAGACCCCCATCGAGCCCTACTTGTCCAAGCAGTGGTTCGTCCGCATGGGGGACGTCACGGGCGGCATCCTGTGCGGGCGGGGGACG
The DNA here is from genome assembly GCA_964423315.1 of uncultured Eubacteriales bacterium. Classification (GTDB taxonomy): domain Bacteria; phylum Acidobacteriota; class Aminicenantia; order Aminicenantales; family Saccharicenantaceae; genus RBG-16-66-30. The sequence goes on from CAYREO010000004.1 coordinate 193,426, forward strand.
AAGAAGGAGTTCCGGGCCCCCGGGCTGGCCCAGGCGGCCATCGACGCGACCGATCCCGCATACAGGTCCCCATCGGGGCGCCGGCTCGCGTTCCACCCGGACCCCGAGCGCTATCGCGGAACGTACGTCAGCTGGCTGGCCGAGAAGCGCGACTGGTGCATCAGCCGCCAGCTCTGGTGGGGGCACCGCATCCCCATCTGGCACGCGAGCTTCGACCGGAGCGCGCTCGCCGGGATCCTGAAGAAGATGCCCCCGGCTTCGGGCGGCGAGCTGCACGTCTGGGTCGCCGACCAGGAAGGCGATCTCCTTCCTCCGCGCGCGGAGGACCTGCCGCCGGAGGGGCGGTTCGATCTCCTCGTCTGCCTGCGCGACCCCGCCGCCGAGAAAACCTGGGCGGGGGCCCTCTCCGAGCTGGGGCTCGTCCAGGACCCCGACGTCCTCGACACCTGGTTCAGCTCCGCGCTCTGGCCGTTCTCGACCCTCGGCTGGCCGGATCCCGCGACGGCCGAGGTCGAGGCCGGCAAGCCGGGACTGGGCGCGAAAGGCGGCGCCCCGGACTGCCTGGATTACTACTACCCCGGCTCGTGCCTGGTGACCGGCCGGGACATCATCACCCTCTGGGTCGCCCGCATGCAGCTCATGGGCCTTTATCTCTTGGGCGATGTCCCGTTCACCGACTGCTTCATCCACGCCAACATCCAGGACGGCAAAGGCGAGCGGATGTCGAAGAGCAAGGGCAACGGCATCGACCCCGCGGACATCATCGAGAAGTATGGCGCCGACGCCATGCGCTACGTCCTCTGCGACATGCAGACCGGGACCCAGGACATCCGCCTGCCGGTCCAGGCCGTCAGCCCCTACACCGGCAAGCTCGTCGACCTGGCCGCGGCCCGCCACGGCCGGACGATCTTCACTTACGTCGACCCGGATTCGGGCAAGGAGTTCGACGTCCTGGGGACCATCCCCGACCTGCCCGTGGCCAAGATCATCAGCGAGCGCTTCGAGGTCGGCCGGGCCTTCTGCACCAAGCTGTGGAACGCGGCCCGGTTCGCCCTGATGAGCCTCGAGGAGGAAACCGCGGGCGACTTCCGGCTGTTCCGGTTCGAAGACCTGGAGCCCGAGGACCGTTGGGCCCTCGCCCGGCTCAGCGGGGCTGTCGAGGCCGTGACGTCCGGGCTCGCGGATTACAACCCGTCCCAGGCTCTGGGCGCGGCCCGGGAGTTCTTCTGGAGCGAGTTCTGCGACTGGTATCTCGAGCTCATCAAGCCTCGGCTCAAGCGGGGGGCCGTCGATCCCCGAGCGGGCGCCGTCCTGGCCCTGGTCCTCGATCAGGTCCTGCGGCTCATTCATCCCTTCGTGCCGTTCATCAGTGAGGCTCTCTGGGAGAGCCTGGGCGGTCTCCGGCCGCGCCGCGGGGTGGACGAGGAGCTGGACTGCCGCGGGCATCTCATCGCGGCGCCGTGGCCCGTCGCCCGCCCGGCTTGGAGGGACGAAAGGGCCGAGTCCGACATGGACCTTCTCCAGGGCGTCGTCCGGGCCGTCAGGAACTGGCGCTCGACGGCCGCATGCCCGCCGTCCCGGAAGATCGCCGCGGTCGTCACCGCTTCAGGGGCGGAGGCCGCCGCGCTCGTCCGGACGTCGCCCGGGATCTCGCACCTCGCGGCGCTTTCAGGCTTCGAGGTCCGGAGCGAGTTCGACCGGCCGAAGACCGCGGCCAAGGTCGTCCATCGAGGGCTGGAGATCTTTCTTCTCGATGTCATCGACATCGACGCCGAGCGGAAGCGGCTCGAGGCGGGCCTCAAGAAATGGCGCCAGGACCTCGAGCGGATCGAAAAGAAGCTCGCCAACCCGGGCTTCGTCGAGAGGGCCCCGGCCGAGGTCGTCGTCGAGGAGCGCCGCCGGCTCGAGGCCGCCCGCCGCGAGATCGCCCTGCTCGAAAAAAGCCTGGCCGGCATGGATTGACCTGGCCGATTCGACCAAGCTCCCACCCGTCGCTCACGGTCGCCGCCGAAGCCCGCCGATTGCCGTGCGGCGCAGAGGCTGTCGAATCAGGCGCCTGGGAGGCATACCGAATATCGGATGGCCCGGACGTCGACCATGGAGGGAGCCCCGGGGGGGATTGACACGCGGCCGTTCCCGGCCTATATATGTATCATCGAAGGGGAAGTCATGATCCGGTCCCGGGGCTTTTCCGCTTCTTTCATCCCAATATCCGTAACGGCCCCGGGCCTGGAGATTCCGCGTCAAGGGGGTCGGCCATGCTGAAACGGCACCGGACAATCATCGGGATCGCGGCGCCGCTGATCTTCGCTGCCGCCGGCGCGGCTTTCGGGCAGAGCGATTCGCCGGGCTGCCGGGACCATCCGATGTTCACCCGGATGGACAATTTCTTCATCGCCCGCTGCCGGGAAGAGAAGTTCGGTCAATTCGAGTTCCGGGACGCGCGGGGAAAGAAGCTCGTGGTCGAGGGGCGGGTCCTCAGGATCGACTACAACATCAAGGAAGGCTTCACGGCGCCGAGCGGGCTCCAGGTGATCAGGAACTATGAGAACGCCATCATCAAGATCGGCGGCGTCAAGCTCTTCCAGGAAGATCAATACGAGATCTGGCTGAAGCTGGAGCGTGACGGCAAGACGTTCTGGGCCTATGTCGATTCCTGGCACGGGGGCGGCAAGGGGGAGACCTACGGCCTGACGATCGTCGAGCAACAGACGATGGCCCAGGAGGTGGTGGCCGAAGCCAAGAGCCTGATGAGCGACCTCCAGGCCAAAGGCCACGCCTCGATCTACGGCATCTACTTCGATTTCGACAGCGCGGACATCAAGCCGGAGTCCGAACCGGCCATCAGGGAGATCGCCAAGCTCCTCCGTGAGAACGAGGAACTGAAGCTCTATGTCGTCGGGCACACCGACAACGTCGGATCGCTCGATTACAACATGAAGCTGTCGAAGGCCCGGGCGGACGCCGTGACGGCCAGGCTCGTCGCCGAGCACAAGATCCCGCCGGCCAGGCTGGCGGCCTTCGGTGTCGGGTCGCTGGCGCCCGTGGCCTCGAACAGGACGGACGAGGGCAGGGCCAAGAACCGCCGCGTCGAGCTGGTGGAACAATAGCCGGGCCGGCCGCTCGGCCGCGCCGACCGGAGAGGGCCCGGGGCTCTCTCCGGGGGAGGGATCGCGATGAGCGGAAAAGTGAAGTACGCCATAGGGCTGGCCCTGATCCTGGGGCTGGCATCCGCGGCGGGACCCGATGTGGCCGGAGTTCCGTCCGGACAGAGCGGCTGCCAGGGTTGCGCGAGGACCGCGGCCGTCGAGGGAGCGGCCTCGGACATCCCCTTCTATATCGAGAACCGGGAGACCCTGCGCAGCAGCACGCTCAGCCGCTTGGCCGAGTCCTTGACGACCCCATGCTTTCACCTCGTCAGCAGGGAGGCGGTGGAGGGCGTCGCCCACGAAGATCGGCCGGAGAGCGGACGCGCTCTCTCCGGGTATGAGGGATCCGAATATGTCTTTCTGGCCGATTTCTCGTACGCCGGGCCCGCCGCGAAGCCCGGCGCCACACGCCTGACGATCGAGCTCCTCTACAACGGCGAGCCCCGCGAGACCGTTTTCCGGCTGTCCACGGACAGCCCGATCGAGGACTACTCGAGTCAGGTGAACCGGATGTACCGGAACCCGGACGCAGCCATCAACCGGGTCAAGCCGATCGACGAGGTCCTCCGGGACTTCGAGCGGCGGCCCGTGACCTGCGAGATCGACCCCGACGGCGGAGACGAGACCGTGCCGGGGGCGATCGTCGACATGATCATCAGGGACATCAGGGACGAGAAAGGACGCCCCTCCCGGGAGTTCAACCGGGTCGTCGTGGAGGCCCGGCGAGGACGCATCAGCGGCGGGGCGCCCGTCGGGGAAGGGGCTTCCCGGCAGGCCTTCCGCGTCGGCGATGGGACCGTACGCTTCCAGTACCTGGCGCCCGCTGAATGCGTTCCGGCCGAGGACGAGATCACGGTCCATTCCTCCTGCGACATCCTAGACCCCGGCAAGAAGCCGCTGGAGTCGACCGGGCTCGATCGCAAGATCGCTTCGCGAAAGATCAAGCTCGTTTGCGCCGAAGGCGTGCTGACCAGGACCTATGTCCTGAACAGCGTCGTGGTCGATCCGGACTGCGATTGGACGATCGTCAATAAGACGGCCACCGTGGAGACGGCCTTCGACCGGCTGAGCTATTCCCTGCCCTTCGGAGGGTTCGCCGAGATGGCCGACTACCATCCCATTCTCTATACGAAAATCGTCAAGGCCGAAGCCGTCTCGATCAGCAAGACCGGGGGAAAAAGGACCGGCCGGGCGTTCCGCATCCCCGACCCGCAGAAGCCGCCCGCGAGCGCCGCGCTGGATTTCATGCTCGTCACCGATCCCAAGACACGGAGGGTCGTCCGCGTGCCCGTGCCGCACTTCTGGCTGGATTTCTTTTGGGACGACGGGATCCCGGCCACCATCTACCAGACGGGCGGACTGAAGCAGGAGAGATTGTTCAAGGTCACGGGCGGCGACGGCGTCGTCACGGCAAGCGGGGGCGATACCTGCGAGAGGAACGACGGCTGCGTTCTGACCACCGAGTCGTACCAATGGACGGTCAGACGCGTCCGGACCCCCGGTCGTTGAGCGACGACTTGGCGAACCGCGCGGCCAGGCCCCAATAGGGGCCGACCGCGATGGCCGCCCCTCCGACCATGGGATAGCCGCATCCAATATAGCGCGCGGAGTGCCCGGTGATGACGCTGATGCCGTACTTGCGGGCCTCGGCGTGTATGGCGTCCCACATCTCTTCGAGTTCCGATTCGCTCGTTTCGGGCGGAAGGTTGAGGTCGATGGTCAGATACCGAGGTATGAGACCGGATACGGCGACATCGCAGAAGATGACATGGAAAGCGAACCAAGCGGCTCTCCCGCGGTTCTCAGCCCCGGATCTATCGGAGCTCCCCTGGTGTGACAAGGCGTATATGCTATTAAAAATAGGGATCAATAACAAACTTCAGCGGAGACGGTGGGTGGGACAGACGGTGGGGGGCAGTTGACAACGGTCCCCGCGCCGAAATAGAATCCGGCCGCCGGCTATGTCAGGCTCGCGCCATCCCGGCCGGCCCGGCGACCGGGAACCGGTGATGAAGCCGCCGCGCCGCCGGCCGCTCTGGGCGGCCGGATTCGCCGCTCTCTTCGCGCTGGCCTGCGATTTCTGGAACTGGGGCGACGCGCGGCTCGGCTGGCTGGCCCTGCCGCGCTGGCTCTGGTACCACTTCGGCCTGGTCCTCGCCCTGTTCCTGCTGCTGCTCGCCGCGCTTGGATCCCCGCGTAAAACCGGAGATCCCGGATCGAAAGGCCGTGAGAGGGAGGCGAGCGCCTAGACCATCCCTTTCTGCCTCAGCCAGTCATCGCTGTAGATCGTGCTGAGGTAGCGGTTGGCGGAGTCGGCGAAGATGGTCGCGATCCGGGCCCCGGGCCCGGTCCGTTTGGCGACCTCGAGGGCGCCCCAAAGGGCCGCTCCGCTCGACCCGCCGGCGAAGACGGCCTCGCGGCGGGCCAGCTCCTTGGTCATCCGGAAGGCCGTCCGGTCGTCGATCCGCAGGATGTCGTCGATGAGGTCGAACTCGACGCAGCCGATCAGGAACTCGTCGCCGAGGCCCTCCATGAGGTAGGGGGAGGGGCGGACGAGCGTCTTCGAGTGGAAGAAGTCGTAGAAGATCGAACCGGCGGGGTCGAGGCCGACGACTTGGATCCGGGGATCCTTGGCCTTGAGGTAGCGGGAGACGCCCGAGATCGTCCCACCGGTCCCGATCCCGGCGACGAAGACGTCGATCCGGCCGTCCATCTGGCGCCAGATCTCGGGGCCCGTTGTCAGCGCGTGGGCGGCGTTGTTCTCCCGGTTGTTGTGCTGGTCGAGATAATAGCCGCCCGGGGTCTCGGCGGCCACGAGCGGGGCCAGGTTGTTGTAGCTCCGCGGCGACTCGGGGGGCAGGCGGGTGTCGGCGTAGACGAGGTCGACATTGAGGGCCTTGAGGAACTTGACCTTCTCCGGGCCAAGGGTGTCCCGGATGACGATCTTGAGCTTATAGCCCTTGAGGGCGCAGACCATGGCCAACCCGAGGGCCGTGTTCCCCGAGGAGCTGTCGACGATGGTGTCGCCGGGCTTGATCCGGCCGTCCCGCTCAGCGGTCTCGACCATGTGCTTGGCGATCCGGTCCTTGATGCTGCCCATGGGGTTGGCGAACTCGAGCTTGGCGTGGATCTCGCAGCCGCTCTCCTCCGAGTAGGAGCGGAGGCGGATGAGGGGCGTGTTGCCGATGCCCTCGAGCATGTTTTGATAGATCCTGTCCATGTCGTCGATCCTCGAGAATATCCCCGCCGCGCGCGGCGAAGTCCCCGATGTTACCAGCGGGGCACGGGTCTGTCAATGCGGCGGCGGCTCGTGCCGCGGCTCGTGAGCGTGGACGGAGGCATTTTCTCTTGACAAAGGAAAAAACGGGATGGTATAGTCCGCCCGCACAGCGGGAAAGCGCACTTCAGGGAAAGGTGCCATGAAGAAACGGGGGAAATATTTCTTGGCGTCGTCGTCCGTCCGCCCGCCCTCCGTTCCGGCCTTCCCCTGAGAGACCCCATGTTTGGAGCGGAGGCGCCATGACCATGACCCCGTGCCGCCACAAGTGGGCGATGACCAACGTCCGCGACGGCTACCTCGTCACGGAGGGCTGCTTCCATTGCCGGAACCGGGCCTCCTTCTTTTCCGAGGAGCCCGTCGCGCCCATCGACGACTACCACGAGGGGCAGCATTTCTGGAGCTACCTGGGCAGCTCGCAGGCCGCGAAATTCGACCTCAAATGCGAGCTCTGCGGGAAAGAGGCCCCCCTCAAGGAGCTCATGGCCCTGATGCTGTGCTGGAAGTGCGACCCGGAATGCGGGGTGTTCAAGGCCGGCGAACGGGACAGGGGTCCCAAGACATGGGTCTATGTCGCCCTCTGCGCCGATTCCTCCCACGCCTCCGGGCCATGCGTTCCCGAAGAGAGCCTCCGGGCCTTGAACGAATACTTCAACGCCGGGCTCGAGGACCCGGAGAAACGGATCCTCGTCGTCCCCTGCAAGCTGCGGAGATCCGTGGATTCGTGCCAGGGGATCGTCCTTGCGGACATCGGCTTGACCGAACTTTATTGAGAGGGGAAGAGATCCACATGAAAATTTCCGAAGTTTCCGCCAAACTCGGTCTCAAGGCGTTCAACCAGCATCCCGACAAGGACATCCGGGGCGTCTATATCTCCGACATGGTCAGCGACATCATCGGCATCAAGGAGGGCAACCTTCTCGTCACCCTCCAGACGCACAAGAACCTCATCGCGGCCGCGAATCTCGTCGACGTCGCCGCCGTCGTCTATTCGCGCGGCAAGACGCCGCCCGAGGACGTCGTGGCCCTCGCCGACCGGGCCAAGATCGCCCTGTTCGGCTCGGCCGACGACACCTGGACCCTGGCCAAGAAGCTCTACGAGCTCGGGATCCGCTGACCGCCCGTCGACCCATGGCCCGCACCGAGCCCCGCACCTTGACCATGGAGATCGACGGGAAGCCGGTCGCCTTCCCCGAGGGCGTCACCGTTCTGCGGGCGGCCGAGCTCAACGGCATCTCCATCCCGTCCCTCTGCTCCCACAAGGACCTCTCGCCGTTCGGCGGCTGCCGGCTGTGCATGGTGGAGATCGAGGGCCTGCCCGACTACCCCCTGTCCTGCAGCACGCCGGCCGCCGAGGGGATGAAGGTCCGAACGGAGTCGGAGGCCCTCCGGGAGAACCGGCGGGAGATGCTCAAGCTCATCCTCAGCGAGCACCCCTCGAGCTGCCTCATCTGCGAGGAGAGCGCCTCCTGCCGGAGCTACCAGGGGACCATCCGCAAGGCCGGGGTGACGACGGGCTGCCGCTTCTGCCCCAACGACGACCAATGCGAGCTCCAGGACGTCATCGACCGGATCGGCATGCCGGAGATCGACTATCCCATCCTCTATCACGGATTCGAGCCCGAGCACGACGATCCCTTCTACGACCGGGATTACAACATCTGCATCCTCTGCGGCCGGTGCGTCCGGATGTGCTCGGAGGTCCGCGGCAGCTCCATCCTGGCCTTCACCTATCGCGGCTCCAAGACCAAGATCGGTCCGGCCTTCGGCCAAAGCCACCGCGAGGCCGGATGCGAGTTCTGCGGCGCGTGCGTCGACGTCTGCCCGACGGGCGCCCTCACGGACAAGGCCTCGAAGTGGGAGGGAAAGCCCGACGGCGTCCGGGTCTCGACATGCCCCATCTGCGCCATCGGCTGCCAGATCGAGCTCCATCACAAGGGGGGACGCCTGACAAGGGCCAGAGCCCATGCGGACCCGGAGGTCAACGACGGCCAACTGTGTCTCAAGGGCCGGTTCTGTCTGCCGGAAGCGACCCATCATTTCACCCGGGCTAGGAAACCCCTCCTCAAGAAGGGCGAGTTCTTCCGCGAGGTGTCGTGGGAGGAGGCCCTGGCCAAGGCCGCGGGCGAGTTGCGCGGAATCGATCCTGATGAATTCGCCATGCTCATCTCGCCTGACTTGACCAACGAGAGCCTCCATGCCGCGCAGAAGTTCGCCCGCGAGTGTCTGCACAGCGTCCATGTCGACTCGACGGCCAGGGCCGAGCTTCCCGGAGGAGCGGGATTCTGGTCATGGCTCTTCTCGCGACCCGTCTCGATCAAGGACATCGCCGGCTCCGACGTCCTCCTGGCCGTCTGCTTGGACAGCCGGTTCGACTTCTCGGTCGTCGGGACCAAGATCCGCCAAGCCATCGACGCAGGCGCGAGGCTCGTGACCATCGATCCGCGGGACAGCAATTTGGCCCGCTACACGGACGACTGGCTCCGGCCGATTCCCGGCACGGAAGGGACGGTCATCAAGGCGATCGCCGACGGCCTGACGGGGAAAAAGACCGGCGTCCACGCCGCGGCCGAGGTATCGGGGGTCGAGGCCACGGCTCTCGAGGAAGCCTTGAACATCGTCTCCTCCGGCCGCCGTCTGACCGTCATCCTCGGCCCGCAGGTCTTTCACTACGGGGAGAACGGGGACCTCGCCGACGCCCTGCAGTCCTTGGCCGCCGGGAAGGAGGTGAACGTCATCCCCCTCTATTTCGGGGCCAACAGTCGGGGGGCCCTCGAGTTGGGCGTCCTGCCGGAAGCGGGGCCGGGAGGGATCCCTCGCGAAGGGGGGGGCTTTCGCTATACCGATCTGATCAGAGGGGTCCGTCGGCCGAAGGTCCTTTACCTCGCCGGCGACATCCCCTTCCAAGAAAGGCCGGATTGCGGCTTCTTGATCGTCCAGGACATCTATCCGCCGGCTTTTGCGTTCGACCTTTTCCTGCCCGCTTCTTCCTTCGCGGAAGCGGGCGGGACGCTGATCAACATAGAGGGCCGGGTCCAGGAGGTCGTCCAGGTCGAGGATCCCCCGGAAGGGGCCATGACGGGCTTCATGAGGCCGGATTGGCGGATCTTCGCTGAACTGGCCGGGGCCCTCGGCTGCCACACGATGGCCTACAGAACCCCCCAGGATGTGTTCCGCGATATCCGAAGGACTTACCCCGATTTCCCGCCGGGGGCCAGTCGACGGCCGCGCCGGATGAAGGCGCCGGAAGGTTGGGGGCCCGAAAGGGCAAAGGAGCCGGCTGCGTCCGGCTCGCAGGAAGGAGATTTTCTGTTGGTCGCCCGGCCTGGCGGCTACCGGCATCGGGGCGTCGATCTCGCCTCCAAGGTCGAAGGCCTGACGGAGCTGGCCCTCGAAGAAGGCTTTCGAATGAATCCCGAGGACATGTCGCGGCGGGGTCTCGAGGACGGCCATCGGGTCCGCGTGGAAGTCGGCGGGACCGCCGTCAGCGCCTCGGCGTGCGTCGTCAAGGATGGCGAGTGCCCGGAGGGCGTCATTTACTTCACCCGGCCGGCCGTCTTCGGAGGGCTGGGCCATCGGCGGCCCCTTGCCCCGCTTTACCGTCATGGGGGGAACGCGGTAAGGGCCAGCGTGTCGCGGACAGCGGACTGATGCGGATGCTCCCGTCGCGGGAGGGAGGAGAGGCATGTACGAAGTGATCGAGCGTCGGATGATCGTTCCGAACCTGCACGAGTTCGTCGTCCGGGCCCCGGCCGTGGCCGCGTCCGTCCGGCCCGGCCAGTTCGTCATCGTCAGACCCGATGAGGAGGGCGAACGCATCCCGCTGTCCGTCGCCGACTGGGACCCGGCCGCCGGCACGGTGACATCGATCTTCATGCAAGTCGGGGCGTCGACGGCCAAGCTGGCCCGTCTCCGACCGGGGCGGACCATACCGACCTACGCCGGACCCCTGGGCAAGAAGACGCCCATCGAGACCGTCGGAACGGTCCTATGCGTTGGAGGCTGCTACGGGATCGGCTCGATCCACCCCGTCGCCCGGGCCTTCAAGGAGGCGGGCAATAAGGTCTATGCGTTCCTCGAGGCCCGGTCCTCCTATCTTCTCTACTGGGAGGAGAAGCTGGCAGCGGTTTCCGACGGGCTGTTCATCGTGACCCGCGACGGGACCAGGGGCCGCAAGGGTCACATCGACAGGATGCCGGCGATGATGGACGAAGCCGGCGTGAAGCCCGACCTGGTCGTGGTCAACGGCTGCACGTTCCTCCTGATGCGGACCTCCGAGCTGACGAGGCCCCTCGGTTGGAGGACGATCGTCAACATGAACCCGATCATGATCGACGGCACGGGGATGTGCGGCGTCTGCCGGCTCTCGGTCGGCGGCAAGATGAAGTTCGCCTGCGTTGACGGCCCCGACTTCGACGGGCACGCGATCGACTGGCCGGAATTCCTGGCCAGGCGCAAGAGCTACAATCCGGAGGAGGTCGACCCCCTCCGGCGGAGCGGTTGTACAACGCATTTCTAGGAGGCCGAGCGTGAGCGATGAGAAACCGGCCAAGAGAACGCTGGATCTGAAGCGGCGCCCCATGCCGAAGCAGGACCGCCTGGAGAGGCGGAAGAACTTCGAGGAAGTGGCCTTCGGATACCCCGTCGAGACGGCCGTCGAGGAGGCTTCTCGGTGCCTGGACTGCAAGAAGCCGTTCTGCCGGGACGGGTGCCCCGTCGGCATCGACATCCCCGGCTTCATCCGCTCGATCGTCCGACGGGATTTCGCCGCGGGCATCCGCAAGATCAAGGAGACCAACGCCCTGCCGGCCATTTGCGGCCGCGTCTGCCCCCAGGAGGAGCAGTGCGAGAAGATGTGCGTCATCGGCAAGAAAGGCGAACCGGTGTCCATCGGGCGGCTGGAGCGGTTCTTGGCCGACTGGGAAGCGGCCTCGGGCAAGCTCGAGATGCCCGCGATGGCCCCCAAGACGGGCAAGAAGGTGGCCGTCGTGGGGGCGGGGCCGGCCGGCGTGACCGTGGCCAACGACCTGCTCGTCCTCGGCCATGACGTGACCATCTTCGAGGCCCTCCATGAGTGCGGCGGGGTCCTTGTTTACGGGATCCCCGAGTTCCGTCTCCCCAATGCCATCGTCCAGCGCGAGGTCGAGTACGTCAGACGGCTCGGGGCCCGGATCGAGATGGATTTCATCGTCGGCACGACCCGGACGGTCGACGAGCTGCTCGAGGAATACGACGCTCTGTTCGTCGGCTCAGGGGCCGGCTTGCCCTGGTTCATGGAGATCCCCGGCGAGAACCTCAACGGCGTCTTCTCGGCCAACGAGTACTTGACCCGCGTGAACCTCATGAAGGGCTTTAAGTTCCCGGAGTACGACACGCCGATCAAGCACCCGTCACGGGTGGCCGTCGTCGGGGGCGGGAACGTGGCCATGGACGCCGCCCGGACGGCCGTGCGGCTCGGCGCCGACGAGGTCCACCTCGTTTACCGGCGGGGCCGGCACGAGCTTCCGGCCCGCGAGGAGGAGGTCGAGAACGCCGAGGAAGAGGGCGTCATCTTCAACCTCCTGACCCTACCCATTCGGCTGATCGGCGACGAGCGCGGCTGGCTCAAGGAGATGGAATGCCTGGAGATGGCCCTAGGCGAGCCCGACGAGTCGGGGCGGCGCCGGCCCGTGCCCGTCGAGGGCTCGAACTTCCTCATGCCCGCCGACGCCGTGGTCATCGCCATCGGCAACAGCCCGAACCCCCTCATCCCGATGACGACGCCGGGGCTCGAGATCAGCCGCAAGGGCGGGATCGTCACCGACCCGGCCACGGCCATGACGTCCAAAGCCCGGGTCTGGGCGGGCGGGGACATCGTCCGGGGCGCGGCGACGGTCATCAGCGCCATGGGCGACGCCCGGGTCGCCGCGGCCTCCATCCATAAGTTCCTGATGGGGCGGGAGTGAATTGACATGAAGCTCCGCGAGGTCCGGGACGTCCTCCAGTGCGAGGTCCTGACGGGGGAGGACGACCTGTCGATCGACGTCCAGCATGTCGTGGCCTCGGACGGCATGAGCGAGATCCTGGCCTTCGCCAAGTCCAGGGAGCTGATGATCACCGGGCTGACCAACATCCAGTCCATCCGAACGGCCGATATCGCCGGCTGCAGCGCGGTCGTTTATTGCCGGGGGAAGCGACCCGACAGCCGGGTCATCGAGTACGCCAGGAACAAACGGATCCCTGTCCTCGTGACCCGGATGGTCATGTTCGATATCTGCGCCGTCCTGGCCGGCAAAGGGCTCAAAGGTGTCTCATGACGGCCGCCGAGCTGATGCGCGAGGAGTACGAGATCCAGGGCGGGAATTTCGACCAGGCCGGCGAGATCTCGTCCGAGATCAAGGACATCCTCAGGGACCTCGGCATCAGCGCCTCGAGCATCCGGCGGGCCGTGGTCGTGGCCTTCGAGGCCGAGATGAACGTCGTCATGTACGCCCGGAAGGGGACGCTGACCTTCATTCTCAAGGACGACGAGGTGGACCTGGACATCCGCGACGAGGGACCGGGCATTCCGGACCTGGATCTGGCCTTCCAGGAGGGATACACGACGGCCTCCGACGAAATGAGGGAGCTCGGCTTCGGCTTCGGCATGGGCCTGCCGAACATGAAGAAGAACTCCGACGAGCTGCGGATCGAGACGGAGGTCGGCAAGGGCACCTCCGTCTTCGCCCGGATCCGCTTGAACGCCCATGAATGAGCTGACGCACGGATTCCGGATCAACGCGGACAAGTGCACGGGCTGCATGGCGTGCATGCGGGCCTGTCCGACCCAGGCCATCCGGGTGAAAAAAGGCCGGGCCGAGGTCATCCCTCCTCTGTGCATCGACTGCGGATCCTGCCTCGGGGCGTGCGCGGCGGGGGCTATCGGGCCGACGACACTGACCTTCGCCGAGCTGGACAAGTTCAAGTTCAAGGTCGCCGTTGCCTCCCCGGCCCTGTTCACCCAATTCGCGCTGAAGGATACTCCGGCCCAGGTCAACCGCGCCCTGCGCGACCTGGGGTTTGACGCCGTTTGGGAATACGCCGTCGATATCGAGCTCATCGACCTGGCCATCCGCGATTATGTGACCAGCTGGACGGGCCCCTTTCCGTTGATCTCCAACTCCTGCCCGGTCGTCGTCCGGCTCGTCCAGGTCGCCTATCCGACCCTCGTCGACCAGCTCATCCGGGTCGACGCTCCGCGCGAGATCGCCGGACGGGAGCTGAAGCGCCGCTATTCGAAAAAGCTGGGGCTCAAACCGTCGGAGATCGCCGCCGTCTATATCGCCCCCTGCCAGGCCAAGACGATTTCCATCCTCCAGCCGGCGGAGGGGGCCGGGAGTCACCTGGACGGCGCCGTCGGCATCTCCCAGATCTACAATGAGCTGCTATCCATCTTGCGGAGGAACGCCGCCGGGGATGAACCCCTTGGCGAGAAGGCCGACTCCGGCGAATGGTTCCATTGGGGGGCGCCCGAGGGAGAGTTCCCCAGCCTGTCCAAGGAGCATTACCTCCCTCTCCAAGGGCTGTCCGACATCATCAAGGTCTTCAACGATATCGAGAAGGGCAAGATCCGCAATATCGACTTCCTGGAGTGCCATGCCTGTCAGGGGGCCTGCATCGGAGGGAACCTGACGGTCGAGAACCTCTATGTCGCCAGGACCCGGAACCTCCGCCTGATCTCAAAGCTATCGCGGCCGTCCCCCGCCCTCGGGGAAGAGATCGCCAGGCGGTTTGCGGAGGAGGATTTCTCGCTGAGAGCCCCCCTCATGCCCCGCGACATCGAGGGCCGGGACGTCGATCTTCGCGAACGGGTGGCCCGCAAGAAGCGGTCGGCCGAGCTGCTCAAAGCCCTGCCCGGGTTGAACTGCGGATTGTGCGGGGCCCCTTCCTGCAAGAGCCACGCCGAGGACGCGGCTCAGGGCCGGGCCGATATCCGCGAATGCGTGTTCCTTTCGAAGGACCGGATCGACGTCCTGCGGGGCATTTACAAGAAAACCGTGAGAGGAGACTGACATGGCGGGCGAAACGTCCCATTTCAGCCGCATGGACATCCGCGACAGGCGGAGGAGCCTCCTGCCTTTGTTGAAGAAGACCCACGAGGCCGAGGGCCACCTGTCCCGCGAATCCATCGGGCGCCTGGCCCGGGAGCTCAGGATGTCCGAGAACGAGATCTACGGGGTGGCCACCTTTTATCCGCAGTTCCGCTTCACGCCTCCGGGCAGGCACCATATCCAGGTTTGTCTGGGCAACGCCTGCCACATCGCGGGGGCGCCGAACTTCATGGAGGGGATGAAGATCGAACGGAGCCTCGGCGACGGACAGACATCGGCGGACGGGGAGCTCAGCCTCGAAGGGGTCGGCTGCCTGGGCTGCTGCGCGATGGCCCCGGTCGTCGTCGTCAACGGCGGTATCCACGGGAGAATGAACCGGGTGACGTTCATGAAGCTCGTGGATTCCCTGGCCCCGAGGGAGGAGGGGTCATGAGCTCCCCCCGGAGAAAACCCGCCAAGCCCGAGACAGAAAAGGCCGCGCGGAAGAAGAAGGCGGGCGCAAGGCCGAAAACCCGGATACTCGTCTGCGAAAGCACCGCTTGCCTGGCCTCCAAGTCGCATGAGATCCGCGAAGCCGTGGTTCGATCCCTCGCCGGGCTCGGCCTGTCGGGAAAGGTCGAGGTCGGGTTCACCGGCTGCCACGGCTTCTGTCAGATCGGGCCGATCGTCGCCATCGAGCCGGAAGGCATCCTCTATTGCCGCGTCAAGCCCTCCGACGCCGCGGACATCGCCGCAAGCCAGGCTCCCGGCGGCCGGCCCGTCGACCGCCTATTCTACCGCCACCCCGTCACCAAGGAGGTCGTCCCGCGCTACGAGGACATCGTCTTCTACAAGAAGCAGCGCCGGGTCATCCTCCGCAACTGCGGCCTGATCGACCCCGAGAGGATCGAGGACTACGTGGAACACGGAGGCTACCGGGCCCTGCGGAAGGCCGTCACGGCCATGACCCCGGAGGAGGTCGTCGACGAGGTCAAGCGCGCGGGCCTCCGGGGGCGCGGCGGGGCCGGCTTCCCGACCTGGCATAAGTGGGACGTCTGCCGGCGGCAGCCGGGCGACGAGAAATACGTCATCGCCAACGCCAACGAAAGCGCGCCCGGGGCCTTCATGGACCGCAGCCTTCTCGAGGCCGACCCGCACACGGTCATCGAGGGGCTGGCCCTGCTCGGCTATGCCGTGGGCGCCCGTCAGGGATATATCTACTGCCGCGCGGAGTACAGCCTCGCGGCCCGGCGCGCCCGCGTCGCTCTCGAACAGGCGTACGGGAAGAAATATCTCGGCAAGGGGGTTCTCGGCTCGGGCTTCGACTTCGACGTCGAGATCTTCGAGGGCGGCGGGACGTTCGTCTCCGGGGAGGAGACGGCCCTCCTGAGCTCGCTCGAAGGGTCGCGGAACATGCCCCGTCCGAGGCCGCCCTATCCGGCGGTGAGAGGGCTGTGGGGCAAGCCGACCATCATCGACAACGTCAAGACCCTGGCCAGCGTCCCGCCGATCATCACCGAAGGGGCCGAGTGGTTCGCGGCCATCGGCAGCGGCAACGGGGGGGGCACGGGGACCACGGTCTTTGCCCTGACGGGCAAGGTCGCCAACTCCGGGATCGCCGAGGTCCCCCTGGGAACGCCCCTGTCGACGCTGATCTACGAGATCGGCGGCGGGATCCCCGGGAAGAAGGGCATCAAGGCTGTCCAGACGGGCGGGCCTTCGGGGGGCTTCCTGCCCGGCCACAAGATCGAGATCCCGCTCGATTTCGACTCCCTCCGGGAGGCCGGGTCGATCATGGGCTCGAGCGGCATCATGGTCATGGACGACGACACCTGTCTCGTCGATGCGGCCCGCGTCTTCCTGTCCTTCGTCCAGAGCGAGTCGTGCGGCAAGTGCGTGGCCTGCCGGGTCGGCACCCGGCACATGGTCGGCCTGCTCGACAAGATCGCCTCGGGGAAGGCTGACGAAGCGGACCTCGTCCGGTTGGAGAAGCTGGCGACGATCGTCCAAGCGAGCTCGCTCTGCGGGCTCGGGAAGACGGCGCCCATCCCCGTCCTCACGGCCCTCAGGTACTTCCGGTCGGAGCTCATCGCCCACGTCGTGGACAAGAGGTGCCCGGCGGCCGTCTGCCGCGACCTCATCACCTTCCGCATCATCCCCGACCGCTGCACGGGCTGCATGATGTGCGTCAAAGTCTGCCCGACGGGGGCCATCACCGGGCCGCGGTCCAAACCCCACAACCTCGACCAGAGCAAGTGCGTCAAGTGCCGCTCGTGCTACGAGGTGTGCAAGTTCGACGCCGTCGCCGGCGAGGCCATCATCATCGTCTCGTAGAGAAGGAAGGTCCGGGAGTAGGGGCACGGGGAGAACGTGCTTCGCTCTCGGGCCGAGAGGTCTCTGGCCTTTCCGGCCCGGGCAAATAGCTCAGCGCTTTGGGATCGAACCAGACGAGGAGAGAAAGGACGTCCGACGGAAAGCCCGAGAATTCCGCTGTCCGGACCTGCGTGCGGGGTCTTTCGGACGGGGCCTCCCGGAAGTCGAGATTGCTGCGGAACTCCGCCCGGACCCAGCCCCGGCCGAAATGAACGCTTGACGATATTAACGGCAATGCCTACGATATCGAGATCGCGGTATCAACGAAAACCGGAGAGAGAGCGGAGGAGGACTTTCCATGGAAACGATCAATAGACGGGATTTCCTGGCTTACGCGACGATGGGGGCCGCGGCGGTGGCCGCTCCCGTGATGAACGGGGCGTGCCGCGGGGGATGGGATAAGGCCGGCGTGCCGTCCGCTTCCCGTTCCGCGGCCGGCTCCGGGCTCCGGGAACCGGCCTTCCGGCCTCTCCCGCCGACCTCGATCAAGCCCCGGGGCTGGCTCCTGCGCCAGCTCCGCATCCAGGCCGACGGATTGAGCGGCCACCTCGACGAGTTCTGGCCCGATGTCGCCCGCAGCCAGTGGATCGGCGGCGACGCCGAGGGCTGGGAGCGGGCTCCGTACTGGCTCGACGGCGTCGTGCCCCTGGCCTGGCTCCTCGACGACGACCGGCTCAAGGGCAAGGTCCGGCGGTTCATCGACGAGATCCTCGCCCGCCAGCGCGGGGACGGCTGGTTCAGCCCGTTCCCCGAGAACTGGGACGCGCCCGGGGTCAAGCCCTATGACCTGTGGGCCATCCATCTCGTCGACAAGGTCCTGGCCGAGTATCACGCCGTGACCGGCGACGAAAGGGCCCTGCGGGCCGTCGAGCGCAGCCTGCGGGCCATGAACGCCCACCTCGATAAGCAGCCGCTCTTCAACTGGGGCCGCTACCGCTGGTTCGAGGCCCTCATCCCGGCGTTCCATCTCTACGAGCGGACCGGCGAGGCATGGATCCTCGAACTGGCGCGAAAGCTCCACACGCAGGGGTTCGACTACCGGGAATTCTACAAGGGAGAGGACGTCACCGTTCCCACGCCGCGGCGCGGCCTGTGGAAGTGGGCCAAGCATGTCGTCAACACCGGGATGGCGGCCAAGGCCGGGGCCTTGTGGTGGCGGCTGAGCGGCGCCGACGAGGACCGCCGTTTCCCGGGCGAGATGATCGCCCTCCTCGACCGTTTTCACGGTCAGGCCAACGGGATGTTCAGCGGCGACGAATGTCTGGCCGGCAAGAACCCTCTCCAGGGCACCGAGCTCTGTGCCGTCGTCGAGTTCATGTACTCGCTGGAGCACCTCGTCGCGGTCCTCGGGGACCCGGCCTTCGCCGACCGCTTGGAAAAAGTCGCCTTCAACGCCCTGCCGGCCACGTTCTCGCCCGATATGTGGGCCCATCAGTACGACCAGCAGGCGAACCAGGTCCGTTGCACGATCAACCCCGACCATTTATGGACGACCAACGGCCCCGAATCCAACATCTACGGGCTCGAACCGAACTACGGCTGCTGCACGGCCAACATGCACCAGGGCTGGCCGAAGTTCGCCGTCCACCTGTGGATGAGAAGCCCGGACGGGGGACTGGTCGCGGCGGCCTACGCCCCGAGCGCGGTCTCGTTCGAGGCCGAGGCGGGAAGGGTCGAGGTCGAGCTCGAGACCGACTATCCTTTCCGCGAGGATCTCCTCTTCCGGATCAAGACGTCCGGTCCCGCGCGCTTCCCGCTTCGCCTGAGGATCCCGGGCTGGGCGGAAAGCGCCTCCCTCGAGGTCGCCGGCGCGAAGGAGAAGGCGCCTCGGCCCGGGACCTTCCACAAGATCGACCGCGTTTGGAAAGACGGCGACGAGATCCGGCTTCGCCTGCCGATGAAGGCCTCGGTCGCGAGGCGCTACAACGGCGGCCTGACCGTCGAACGCGGCCCGCTCGTCTATTCGCTGGCGATAGGGGAGAAGTGGGTGAGGGTCAACGAGGACAAGTCCCACCGCGAGCTTCCCCACGCCGACTGGGAGGTCCATCCGACGACGGACTGGAACTACGGTCTGCTCATCGACGAGGCCCGCCCCGAGAGCAGCCTGCGCTTCGAGGAGCGCCCGGTCGGCGAGAGGCCCTTCTCGCCCGAAGGGGCGGGCATGGCCGCCCGGGTCAAAGGGCGGAAGCTCCCCGGCTGGGGGCTCAAGCACGGCTGGGCGGCCGAGTTCCCCCCCGAGCCCTGGGAGTCGCACGAGCCGGCCGAGGAGCTGACCCTTCTTCCCTACGGCTGCACGAATATCCGGGTCACCGAGTTCCCGCGGTTGAAGCCATAAAAAAAGCTATGAACCGCCCGCGCATTTTATATAGAATGGTCCCCGCATATCTCGAATCTGGCCGAATGGAGGCGATCCATGGATAATCCCTCGGACATGGCCAAAGCCGTCGATCGAGCCAAGAAGCTCATCAAGGAATCGGCCCCGGTCCGTTTCAGCGTCCTGGCTATGATCAGCGTGCTGATGTTCGGCACGTATTGGTTCCAGGACGCCCTGGGCCCCTTGAAGGGGCTGTTCGAGAGCCAGCTGGGCTTCACGAGCTCCCAGTTCGGGCTGTTGATCAGTTCCGCGACCTGGGCCAACCTGGCGCTCATGATCATCGTCGGCGGCATCGCCCTCGACCGCTGGGGCATCCGCAGGACCGGGATCGTCCTGGCCTTGATCGCCACCGTCGGCGCCTTCATGGTCGCTCTCGGGAGCATGGGCGTCTTCGGCACGAGCCGGAACTCCATGCTGCTGTCCATGATCGGCGGCCGGATCCTCTTCGGCGTGGGGCTCGAGACGACCTGCGTGCTGATCCAAAGGACCATCGTCAAGTGGTTCAAAGGCAAGGAGCTGGCCCTGGCCATGGGCCTGAACGTCGTCGTCGGGCGGCTGGGCAGCTTCTTCGCCATCTCCTTCGGCCTCGACATCGCCGGGGGGAAGATCAGCACGGCCCTCATCACCTCCGCCTCGATCATCGGCGTGGGCACGCTTCTCTTCCTGGCCTACCTCATCTTCGACATCAAGTTGGACAAGCAGATGGGCGCCCCCGCCGGCGTCTGCGAGGAGGACCGCTTCAAGTTCAAGGACCTCGTCGAGCTGGTGACGGACCGGTCCTTCATCTACATCTCCCTCCTCTGCGTCGCCTTCTATTCGGCCGTCTTCCCGTTCCTGCAATACGCGCCCGACCTCCTGGTCAACAAGTTCGGGTTCACGTTCAGCATGCCGGACCTCGGCGGGATGACCCTGTGGCAGAAGATCGCCGCCTACCTGCAGAACGGGCCCAAGGTCAGCGGCCTGATCCCGCTGGGCACCATCCTTTTCACCCCGATCTTCGGCCGGCTGGTCGACAAGAAGGGCAAGGCGGCCTCGCTCATGGTCCTGGGCTCGCTGCTGCTCATCTACGCGCACATCACCCTGTCGCTCCTGCACAGCGTGTTCCTCGGCTACACGGGGCTCTTTGCGCTGGGCATCGCCTTCTCGCTCGTGCCCGCGGCCATGTGGCCGTCGGTGGCCAAGATCGTCGTCGAAAAAAGGCTGGGGACCGCCTACGCCACGATGTTCACCATCCAGAACTACGGTCTCTCGGCGTTCTACTGGGGCATCGGGAAGGTCCTGGACCTGACCAATCCCCGGGTCCTCGAGAAGCTCCAGTCCGTCCGGGAAAGCCTGTTCGCCCAGGGGCTGGACGAGGTCGCCGTCGCCCAGAGGATCGAGGAAATGCGGGCCGTGGGAGAGATCCCCGTCTACAACTACACCATCCCCATCCTCATGCTGGTCGGGTTGGGCGTCATCTCCATCTTCCTGGCCTTCCAGCTCAAACGGGCGGATGTGAAACAGAACTACGGATTGGAGCGGCCCTCTAACTAAGCTGACTGGGCTGCTGTCGTGCGCTGACGATCAAGGCGCTTCAGGCAAGGAGAGGAAAAATGACACCCAGAAGAATTCGTTTCGTCCTTGTCTTGGCGAGCTTGGCTTTGATCCTGGTCTCGTCGGCCTTGTCGCCTGCGGAGGCTCTCGGCCAGACGCCGGCCGTACGAGCCAAGACCGCCTTGAAGGCCAAAGGTCTTCAGGTGACCAGCTATGTCCTTCATCTCCCCGACGCCTATATCGTCTACGAACCGGCGCGGAATATCCTCCAGATCGCGGCCCTGGGCTCGGTCCTCTCGTACGGCGAGGGCTGGGAATGTACGCAAGTCAGGCCGTATCTTTTCCACCTCCGGCATACGGCTTGGAACAACCACTTCTGGAAGGTCAACACCAGCCGCAAAGAAGCCTATCTTGTCTGGGGAGGCGTCTTCGGCCGTGTCGGGGCCAAACCCGGTACCGGGCCCGCGCTCGAGGTCGACGGAGACCGTGAGAACATCACCATCGATGTCGTCGGCGGGGACCAGAACCAGGCCCCGCAGAGATTCTTCCTCCGCTTCGCCGAGGCGGTGCTCCATTTCGAACCCGGGGAACGAGGGACAGGAGCACTCCGCTTAGCCGCCGCCGGAATGACCTTGTCTCCCGGCGACGACTGGGAGACATGCGCCCTTCAAGCCCAACTTTTTCATGTGCGCTTGAGAACATGGAAAGGCTTCTTCTGGAAGATCGACACCGGTCGAAAGGCGGCCTGGAGGACGGCGGGCGCCGAGTTCTGCCGGATCGGCGGCGAGGACAAAGAGTTGACCGTGAAGGTGGAGAGCTTCGAGCGTCCGTTCTCCGTGACGCGCCTGCGGACGGCCGTTTCCGCCACGGAAAGGTCCCAGCTCCGGGCGATCGCCAAGATGATCGAGACCGGCCGGTCCATCGCCGAGATCAAAAAGGCCGCCGCGGATTTCGTCCGCGTGTCCCCGGGTCTCAGTGTGGAGGCCGCCGTCGCGGAGATCTCTAGGAACATCAAAGGCCTCGAGGCCCGAGCGGAGGAGACGAGGAACAAACGCCAGGACTACCAAACGATGTTCGAGAACTTCGACCAGAAGACCCAGCAGCTTTTCAATATCCTGTCGACGGTCATGAAGAACATGAAGGAGACCCAATCGAGCGTCACCCGCAACATCGTCTAGGCGCCCGTTTAGGCTTCAACGACCCTTTTCGCCTCTCAGGAACATCTGTGCAGCGACCTCGGTATCATCCGTAACGGCAGCCAGGTCCGCAAGGGTGTTGACGGCTGAGCCGGCCGAGGCGTATCCTCATCCCGTCGGACCCGAGATATGCGCCGGGAGGTGGCCATGACGTTCCCCCTGATCGAGCGTTCACGACGGACACGGCCGCTCTTCGCCCGCGCCGCCGTTCCCCTTGTCTTTTCAGCCCTCGCTTTGGGCCTGCTCGCCGCGGGCGCTTTCTCCGTCCAGGATCGCGCCGCGGTCGACCTGGCCAAACAGCGGCTCGAATACACCAAGGCCCACTACGTCAAGAACGAGCATCTCATCCCGATGCGGGACGGGGTCAAGCTCTTCACCGTTGTCTACGTCCCGAAGGACACAAGCCGCGAATACCCGATCATGATCCAGCGGACGCCCTACTCGGTCTCGCCGTACGGACTCGACAACTACCGATCGCCGCTCGGCCCGTCGGAGCTGTTCGAAAAGGAAGGATTCATCTTCGCCTACCAGGACGTGCGCGGCCGCTACATGTCCGAAGGGGACTTCGACGACATCCCGTACCACAAAACCCGCCTGTCCGGGCCCAAGGATACCGACGAGGCCACCGACACTTACGACACCATCGACTGGCTGGTCAAGAACGTGCCGGGGAACAACGGCCGGGCCGGGATCTGGGGCGTCTCGTACGGAGGATTCTTCGCCGCCTTCGGCATGATCAACGCCCACCCGGCGCTCGTCGCGGCCTCGCCCCAGGCGCCTATCGGTGACATCGCCGACGGCGACGACGCCTTCCACAACGGGGCCTTTTATTTGGCCGCGAACTTCGGCTTCTACCGGTTCTTCAGGCCCCGGGAGGGCGGGCCGGAGGCGCCCGGCGGGAGGTCCATGGACAGCATCGGACGGATTCCCGACGCCTACGATTTCTTCCTCCGGATGGGCCCGCTCGCCAACAGCGAGACGCTTTACTTCAAGGGCGAGAACCCCTATTGGACCTACAACCTGGAGCACGCGACCTACGACGAATTCTGGCGGGCCCGCTCGCTCGTGCCGCACATGAGGGACATCAAGCCGGCCGTGCTCTTCGTCGGCGGCTGGTTCGACGCCGAGGACCTGGCCGGTCCCCTCAAGCTGTTCTGCGCCCTCGAGAAGAACGGGCCGCGCGCCCCGAACACTCTCGTCATGGGGCCCTGGCGCCATGGCGGTTGGTCGCGGGGGGACGGCGACGCGCTCGGAAACCTGAAGTTCGGGTCCAAGACGAGCGAGTTCTACCGCGAGACGATCGAGTTCCCGTTCTTCCTCGAGCACCTGAAAGGCAAGGGACGCGGTCTCAAGGGAGCCGACGGGAGCGCCGCGCCGAAGGCTTGGCTTTTCGCGACGGGGGCCAACGAATGGCGCCGGCATGACGTCTGGCCGCCGGCGGAGGCCCGCGAGGCGAGCCTCTATCTCCTGCCGGGCGGAAAGCTGGCGTTCGAGCCGGCGGCGAGCGGAGGAGTGGGCAAGCCGGAGGTCTTCGACGAATACATCAGCGACCCGGCCCGGCCCGTCCCGGTCATCGGGCACACCGGCGACGGCATGCCCGGCGACTACATGGCCGAGGACCAGCGCTTCGCCGCGCGCCGCCCGGACGTCCTGGTCTACGAGACGGAGCCGCTCGAAAGCGACGTCACTTTCGCCGGGCCTGTCATGCCGCTCCTTCGCGTTTCCACGTCGGGCACGGACTCGGATTTCGTCGTCAAGCTCATCGACGTCTATCCGAACGACCACCCCGATCCGGCGCCGAACCCCTGCCGGGTCCGCATGGGCGGCTATCAGCAGCTCGTCCGGGGCGAGCCCTTCCGGGGCAAGTTCCGCAAAAGCCTGGAGAAGCCCGAGCCGTTCACGCCCGGCCGCGCCGAGACGATCGACTTCAGCATGCCCGACGTCTACCACACCTTCAAGAAGGGCCACCGGATCATGGTTCACATCCAGAGCTCCTGGTTCCCGCTCATCGACCGCAATCCCCAGACGTTCGTGGACATTCCGAAAGCCAAGGAGGCCGATTTCAAGAAGGCCACCCAGAGGATCTTCTTGGGCGGCCCGCAGGGCTCGCGCCTCCGCGTCCTCGTGCTCGATGGATTTATCGGCCGTCCGGATGCGGACACTTCGGCGCGCTAACGGATACCCGCGGACTGAATCGGGAGAATTCGGCCTCGGCGACCTCAGCACATTCCGTCTTGGGCGCGGCCGCCAAGGGATGGAACGATCCCATGCGGGCCATGCTTTCGCGGCCGGCCGGAGCAGGAGATTGACAACCACGGGCTGAGGACCCAAATTGGCAATGGACCTTGGGGGACCCGAAAATGCGGCGGCGGATCGCGCTCATCGTTCTGATCGTGTTCGCCGGGTTCGCGCCCGCCGGCGAGAAGAGGCCGCCGCGCAGTTTCATCAAGCACGACGCCGAACTCGTCGGCAGCCTGATCCCGGTGCTTTACCGGATCGGGGTCGCCGACCTGGGGATCGAGTTCGGCTGCTTCGAGCTCCAGGGCGAGGCCGTGGCCGATCTCCCGAATTGGGAGATCCGAAAAAAGATCGTCAACAAGGTCCGGCTCCTCCATAAGTGCAAGGGGGACGCCGATTTCCAGAGGCTCTATCCGGACCTTGAATAGCGCCTGATCGGGCCGGGGCGGCCGCGGCCACCCTGCTCATCGCCCAGCTGACCGGGCTCTGGCTGGCCGTCCGCGCGGCCCGCACGAACCCCGCCGAAACGCTCCGCCATGAATGACCGGCGTCCCCTTTGACCGACTGTCTCAGTGCCTGAACGGAGGCCCTTGACTTCCGGCCGCGGCCGGAGATAACGTTCCCGGGAGATGAGGCCGCATCCATGAAGAAACTCCTCCGGGGATCGCTTTGTGCCCTCCTCATCTTGACCTCGCTCGCGGCCGTCCTTCTCTACGTCAAGCGCCCTCATACCCCGGCCATCAAAGACGGGAAGGGCCGTCGTGCTCCGCACGCCGTCGCCCGGCTGATGAAGCTGACGATCGGCGGCGTCGACCAGTGGGTCTCGATCCGCGGCCACGACACGGGGAACCCGGTGCTCCTGTTCGTCCACGGCGGGCCCGGCATGCCCATGATGTTCCTCGCCCACGCCTTTCAGAGGCCGCTCGAGGAGCACTTCGTCTGCGTCCAGTGGGACCAGCGCGGCGCCGGGAAGTCCTACCACGCGGGCGTTCCGGCGGACAGCCTGAGCGTCCGCCGGCTCCTCGACGACCTCATCGAGCTCGTCGGCGTTCTCAACACCTGGTACGGCCGTCAGAAGATCTACCTGGCCGGGCATTCCTTCGGCAGCTATCTCGGGATGCTGGCCGTCCGCGAGCACCCGGAGCTCATCGAGGCCTATTTCGGCATCGGGCAGGTCGTCGACGACGAACGAGCGGCGATCCTTCAGGGCCGGTTCATCCGCCGGGAGGCCCGGGAGCTCGGCGTGCCGGAAGCCTTGGCCGACTTGGACCGGGACGGACTGGCCGCCCACGAGAAGTGGCTCTTCCGGTTCCGGGCCGAGCTCCATGCCTCGAGAAGCTGCCGGCCGTTCATCAAGGCGGGGCTCCTGGCCCCCGAGTACGGTCTTTTCGACATCCCCAAGGTGGCCAAGGGCTCGGCCTTCTCCTCGAAGCACATGCGATACGACGTCATCGACGGGCCGCTCATGGACAACGTCCGGGAGGTCGGCGTCCCCGTCTACTTCCTGATGGGCCGGTACGACCAGGTCACGCCGCTTTCGCTCGTCGAGGAGTATGTCAAAGCTCTCGAGGCCCCCCACAAGCAGATCATCCTTTTCCGGCGGTCGGCCCACTTCCCGTTCTTCGAAGAACCTTCCTCGTTCGCCCTGGCCCTCAAGGCCGTCCGGGACGCCCGCGAAAGGTGAGGAGCGGCGAAGTCATCTGCCGCAGGTGTGGCCGTTTGTCAGCCGCGCGGCGATTGTGCTATATAAGGGCTTCGAACGCCGGGTCATAAGGAGCCGCATATGGAGCAGTTCTACATCGATCTGACGCATTGGGTCACCGCCACGGCGGAGCACATTTGGTCGTACATGCTGTACATCCTGTTCGCCGCCGGGCTCTGGCTGTCCATCCGGACGCGCTTCGTCCAGTTCCGGCGCCTGGGGGCGAGCTTCAAGCTCATCTTCGCCGGCTTTCTCGGAAAGAAGAGCGCGACCGCCCGGGACGGCGACGTCTCGCCTTTCGCCGCGCTCTCGACGGCCCTGGCGGCGACGGTCGGCAACGGCAACATCGGCGGCGTGGCCACGGCCCTCTTTGTCGGCGGTCCGGGGGCCATCTTCTGGATGTGGGTCTGCGGCTTCGTCGGCATGGCCACCAAGTACTCCGAGGCCATGCTCGGCGTGAAATACCGCCAAAAGCACCCCGACGGGTCGATCGCCGGCGGGCCGATGTACTACATCAAGAACGGCATCAAGAATCCGTCCGTGGCCCGGCCCCTGGCGGCGGCCTTCGCCGTCTGCGGCGCGTTCGCGACGCTCTTCGGCACGGGGAACATGATGCAGGCCAACCAGATGGCCCTGGCCTTCCAGAGCGAGTTCGGGGTCCCCAAGCTGGTCACGGGGATCGTCGTCACGGTCCTGGTCGGGTTGGTCATCATCGGGGGCATCAAGCGGATCGGGGCCGTGGCCGCGAAGATCGTCCCGGCCATGCTCCTTCTTTACTTCACCCTGGGCTTCATCGTCATTTTCGCCCACATCAGCGAGATCCCCAGGGCATTTATGCTCATCTTCGACAACGCGTTCACATCGTCGGCGGCCTTCGGCGGGTTCGTCGGGGCCTCGGTCAAGATGGCCATGCAGATCGGTTTCCGCCGGGGGCTGCTGAGCAACGAGGCCGGGTTGGGCAGCGCCCCGATCGCTCATGCGGCGGCCCAGACGCCCTCGCCGGTGCACCAGGGAGTGATCGGCATCGGGGAGGTGTTCATCGACACGATCGTCGTCTGCACGATCACGGCCCTCATCAACCTGAGCACGGGCATGTGGACGAGCGGGCTCAACGGCACGGCCATGACCGCGGCTTCCTTCTCCAAGACCGTGCCCATCCTCGGAGGGCTGGTCGTCGCCCTGTCCTCGTTCCTCTTCGGCTACACGACGCTCATCGGCTGGTACTACTACGGCGAGCAGTGCTTGAAGTACCTGTTCGGGATGAAGGCCACGCTGCCCTACCGGTTCGTGTTCGTCCTGCTCGTCTTCACGGGGTCGCTCATCTCCATCGAGCTCGTCTTCTACGTCGGGGACATCGCCAACGCCTTTATGGCCTTCCCGAACCTGATCGCCTTAATGGTCCTGAGCGGGACGGTGGCCGGGGTCACGCGCTCCTTCTTCAAGGAATACCCGACCCTCGACGACTACCCGACCTGATCTTGTGACCGGGGCGGTCCAGGAAGGCAAAGCGGCTACTTGAGCAGGGCCCTCAATCGTTCGATCTCGGCCCGGGCGCTCCGGATCCCGTCCCGGTCGTCGTTCCCGGGGAAGGCGATGAAGCGCTCCAGGGCCCGGACGGCCTTCTCGATCTGGCCCGTCTGCCGGTAAGCGATGGCGATGTTGTAAAGGGCGACAGGCGTGGGTCCGAGCTCCAGGGCCCGCTCGAGGTTGTCGATGGCCCGGGGAAAGTCGCCGACCATGCCCAGGGCGATGCCCAGGTTCTGGAAGAACGGGGCCTCGGCGGGGTAGTCGCGGATCAGGCCTTCATAGATGGGGATGGCCTCGGGGAGACGGCCGCTCAAGGCCAGGCTGCGGGCCAGGCTCCGGCGGAGGGCCTTGTTCTCGGGTTCGACGGCCAGGGCCCTCTCCATGAACTGACGGGCTTCCTCGTCGCGGTCGAGAGAGTCGAGGATGATGGCGCTGAGGGTCAGGGCGTCGAAGTGCTCGGGGTTGAGCTCGAGCACCCGGCGCATGGTCTCCAA